>CAYZXL010000081.1:0-16347 GCA_964482435.1 uncultured Verrucomicrobiota bacterium | reverse complement strand
CTGCCCCGAGCCCTCCCGCATAGACACCTCCCTGTAGTCACGCGAAAAAAGCTCCACGAAAACCGCCTCAACCCCTGAACCACGTCCAGTCCACGTCCATCACGTCCCCCCTTCACTTGGGGTGAACTTCCGTCACAGGGAACTTCTCGCGACGTAACCCTTGCTTTCGCGCTTGCTTTCGGACTGCGAATCTGCTAAAAGCACGCCGCCAGTGGGTTTGCGGGGGCAGGTCTGCCGCGGCAGGGGTGAATTCCGAGGCGGCCCGGGTTGAGGTTTAGGGGAGGATTAATTGTTCGGATTTCTGCTGCTTCTTGGCCGTCGTGAGCGTATAAACACGCAAATTACGCACCCCGCAGGATGCTTGGCGGGGCTGTCAAGGAGTGAAAAGGAGGATAACTAATGGCGAAGTCGGTCGAGAATTCCTATTCCGGAATGTGTCAGATATGCATGGACCTGGCTTCGGTGGAGGATCGCCAGGAGGGTCTGGAGGTTCTGGTTTCCGGCTGCACTCGTGTCATGAACGCCAAGGGGTGTGCTGTCCGAGTCCTGGACGAAAAAAGGGAGATTCTGGAGCTGGGGGCGGCACACGGGCTGAGCGAAGCCTACCTCGGAAAGGGACCGGTGGAATTGGCAAAAGCGCCCCTCGACGCGGATGTCATCCGGGGCGAGACCGTTGATATTGAGGATGTCTCTAGGGAAAGCCGGGTCCTCTACCCGGAGGAGGCGGCGCGCGAGGGAATTGGGTCCATGCTCTGCGTTCCATTGCGGGTGAGGGATAGAATCATTGGCGTCCTGCGGGTCTATTGGTCCGAGCCTCACCGATCCACGCCGCAAGAGATCAGGACTGCCCAAACCCTTGCGGCCCAGGCCGGTAACATCCTCGAGAAATTCCGGATTCGGGAAGAGAGGCAAGTTCTCTCGAGGGTCGCCCAGGCTATCAGCTCGAGCCTTGACTTGGATAAGGTGCTCCAAAGCGTGGTCAGGTGCGCCGCCGAAACCCTCAATTTCAAGGGAGCTTCTGTGCGATTGCTTGACGAGGAGGGCAAAAGGCTGGAAATCAAGGCAACGTACGGCTTGAGCGAGGCTTATTTGGAGAAAGGGCCGGTGGAGGTCGAGAAAAGCCCCCTCGACCGAGAAACCCTTTCCGGAAAGGCAGTCAGGGTCAGCGAGGAGGAGATGGAATCGAAGCTCCAGTACCCCGAGGAGACAAGGAGAGAAGGCATCCGCTCGATGTTCGCCCTTCCACTCCAAATCAAAGGGAAACCTGTCGGCGTGCTGCGGGTCTATGCATCGAGTCCCTATCGGTTTTCGTCAGACGACGAGGAGTTTCTGACGGCGCTTGCCAACCAGGGAGCAATTGCCATCGAAAACGCACGTTTGTTCCAGCAGCTCAGAAAGACCTACGAGGACCTCACCCAGGACGTCTGGAAGTGGTACGACTGGGGAAAAAGACCTCCTCGCCTGTGAAAGGCTGCACGCATCATGAACGGCCAGGTTTCAGCAAAAATCGTAAAAAAAGAATACATCGAGGCGTGGGTCAACGACCTCCGGCGGGACTATGAGGTGCACGCCCCCGTAACTGCAGGCAAGGTCTCGTCCTTTCGGCGAATCGAGAGCGCGGCTGAAGTTGACTGGAACTATTCCAGCACGACTATTCCCCCTTCCAAAATCATCTATCCGCCCCAGCAGGCGCTCGTTCGATTCGTGAAATCGGATAAGGGTTACAAGGCTGAAGAAGACGCAGGGGCCATCACCGACCGCGCTCTGTTAGCAGTTCATCCGTGCGATTTGCACGGGCTTCTTGTCCTGGAGCGCACCTTTTTGGGGCAAATGAAGGACGCCGCGTACGAGCGGGTAAGGTCTCGCGCAACCGTCGTCGGCCTGAATTGCCAGAACGTTGGCGAGAAATGTTTTTGCGCTTCGTTCGGCACAGGCCCCTTCTTCGGTTTCTGGATGCGACAGGGACCACCTCTCGGCTGCGATGCAATCCTCACTGACTTAGGTGAGCGCTTCTTAGTTGAGACCTTTGGCGAAAAAGGAGAAATGCTTTTCGTCAAGGTGAAATCATCTCCCCCAAGCCTGGATGATATTGGCGAAAAGTTCAAACGGGAGGCGGCCGCGAAGGAGCGATTCCGCAAGACTCTGAACACCAAAGACCTCCCCGCCCTCATGAGGCGAAACCTCTATCATCCCACATGGCACATCACGGGAGAGGGCAAATGCCTCTCCTGTGCCAACTGCACGATGGTCTGCCCGACTTGCTTCTGCTACGATACGTGGGACAAGGCGCAGCTCGATCTGTTCGTCATCGAGAGAGTCCGGCGCTGGGACTCGTGCCAGGACGAGAGGTTCGCAGAAGTTCACGGCGGGAACTTCCGCTCCACCCGCGAGGCCAGGCTGCGGCAGTTTGTCTGCCACAAGCTGAGTTACTGGGTGGAACAATACGGCTGTTTTGGGTGCGTCGGGTGCGGCCGCTGCATGACGTGGTGCCCGACGGGAATAGACTTGACGGAGATTGCCGCCGAGATTCGCGCGGATGAGGAAAGAAAATGAATTTGCAGTTGCCAAAAGAAGCGGTTCTCGTAGCCACTAAAGACCGCACGGCGGACACGAGGAGTTTCACCCTTCGGTTGCGCAACGGCCAGGAACGCCCCGATTTTCGCCCCGGCCAATTCAACATGCTGGGCCTTCCGGGCTTCGGAGAAGCTCCCATAACGTTTAGCGCCCCACAACAAGAGGACGGAACGTTTGAGCATACCGTGCGCGCCGTCGGGCGATTGACCAAGGCGCTGATGAAATTGAAAGCAGGGGACACCATTCACGTCCGCGGGCCATTCGGCTCCTCCTGGCCCCTCGACCAGGTCAAAGGGAAAGACGTTCTCGTCGTTGCTGGCGGGGTCGGGATGGTGCCCTTGAGACCGTTTCTCATGGAGGCATTCCGGAGAAGGTCGGATTACGGAAAAATCGTCATCCTCTTTGGCGCCCGAACACCAGCGGAACTCATTTTTTGTGAAGAGTTTGATTTGTGGCGAAGCCAGCCCCGCACCTCGCTGCTCCTGACGGTTGACGAAGTTCCGCCGGGAGAAGAGTGGAAGGGTCACACCGGCGTCGTCACGGGACTCTTCGCGGAAATGGACATTGACCCGAGCAATGCGGCTGTTCTCACCTGCGGCCCCGAGATAATGATGAGGTTCGTCGCAAGAGGCTTGATTCTTCGGCGGTTCTCTCCGGCGCGAATCTACGTCTCCCTCGAGCGCCGGATGAGGTGCGGGACAGGCCATTGCGGGCACTGCCAGCTCGGCCCCAAATTCATCTGCAAGGACGGCCCGGTTTTCCGCTATGAGGAGCTGAGCGGTCTGCCCGATACACTTTTGTAGGATTCCGGAGGATTTCATGCGAAAACCCAGAGTAGGGATTTTCAAATACAGTTGCTGTGCCGGGTGCCAGTTCCAGATTATCTATTTCATCAAGCTCCTCAAGGAAGTCCTCGGGGCCATCAACATCGTCTATGGCAAGATGGAGACCGATTCCGAATCCGCAGAGGGCCCCTTCGATGTCGCCCTCATCGAAGGCGCCATAACGGAAGTCGAGCAGGCTGACCAGTTGAAAAGAGTTCGCCGGAATAGCAAATACCTTGTCCCGATAGGGTCTTGCGCGGTCAACGGGGGCATCCCCGCCATCAAGAACATGACCCCGGAACTGGAAGTGGAGATGAGGGTTTACCAGGATATTTCCCTTATGCATTCGATCAAGGCTCATGCCATTGATGAGTACGTCAGAGCAGACGCCGTTCTCCGGGGCTGCCCCGTCGGCGAGAGAGACCTCTACGAGCTTGTTACTTCTCTTCTCTTGGATAAACGGCCCAACATGGTCGAGCACTGCGTTTGCGTCGAATGCAAGATGAAAGGCAACCCCTGCATCTTATTGACCGAAAACCTTCCCTGCATGGGACCCGTCACCAACGGCGGATGCGGCGCCCTTTGCCCCAGCAATGGGCGAGCGTGCTACGCGTGCTGGGGTCCAATGGCCAACGCCAACTCAGGCGCTCTGGCCAACAAGTTCGAGGAGATGGGCCTGCCGCCTGACGAGGTTGTGCGAAGGTTCAGCCTCTTTGGCTACCCAACGTTTGAGTTTCACAAGGTCGCGGGCGCCGGCAGGTAGCGCTGGCGAGAATCTCCGCGGCCATAGGCGGGACGGTGAAGTCAAACCCGCCAGAAACGGATAAGAAGCTGTAGTGAAAGCGATTTATGCCTGAAAAGCCAAGCAAGAAAACAATCCTCGTGGATTACATTGCCAGGGTCGAAGGCGAGGCGGCTATTCGCGTTGCCCTCGCCGGCCGCGAAGCGGAATCAGTGGAGCTTCGCATCTGGGAGCCTCCTCGGTTCTTCGAGGGATTTCTCGTCGGGCGAAGCTACCAGGAAGTGCCGGACATCGTGGCTCGAATCTGCGGCATCTGCCCTGTCTCGCACATGACCACGGCCATTCGGGCTCTCGAAAAGGCAATGGGTGTGCAGGTGAGCCCGCAGGTCGTGCTTCTCCGAAGGCTTCTGGCAATGAGCCAGCTCGTGTCCAGCCACGTTGTCCATCTGTACGCCCTGGCGCTTCCCGACCACGAGGGCTATCCGGGCCTTCCCTCAATGCTTGATCGGTATCCCCAGGTGGTCGAGCGGCTGAACCGGATGCGTCTCGCCCTGAACGACCTCACCAAGCTCGTTGGAGGCGGTCGCGGGCTTCATCCGATCGGAACCGTCGTGGGCGGCTTCACCAGAATTCCTAGCCGGGAAGAGTTGCGGGCAGCCCGCGACGCCATTGCGGGCATCCGCCAGGACGCCGTTGAGACCCTCAAGATGGTCGCCGGCTTTGACACGTTTCATTTCGGCACTGACCGCGAGTTTGTCTCCATCCGCACTGAAGCCCATTTCGCCGTCAACGTGGGAGAGATCGTTTCCAACAGGGGCTTGAAGGTGCCGGAGGACGATTATTACAAGTACTTCTCCGAGTACCAGATGCCTTATGCCAATACCAAGCAGACGCGCCGCAACAAGACCGAGCCAATCATGGTCGGCGCCCTCGCCCGGCTCAACCTCAAGTTCGACCAGGTCCTTCCGGAAGCGAAAGAGCTTGCTGAGAAAGTCGGGTTCAGCGTCCCCGACTGCAATCCCTTCCGCAACAACCTTGCGCAGGCAATCGAGATAGTCCACGGCATTGAGGATTGCATCCGGATGATCGAGTCGCTTGAGCCGAAAGACGAGAAACCGTTTGTCCGCGTTCAAGCAGGCGAAGGCGGCGCGATAACCGAAGCGCCGCGGGGGCTTCTGCATCACTGGTACGCCGTCAACCGAAGAGGAGTCATCGAAAAAGCCAACATCGTCACCCCCACCGCCCACAACTTCATGTGCATCGAGAAAGACCTGAGGGGGGTCTCCGAGCGAATCGCCGACCACCCCATGAAAGAAATACGACGCTGGTGCGAAATCCTCGTCCGCGCCTACGACCCCTGCTTCTCCTGCTCGGTCCATTGAGGCAGTCATCCCATCCGGTGTCAACTCATAAGTGGCGCGGCGCGCAGCATGGTATCGGGACAAAATGCGCGTGGGCGGTCGGCGGTGAAGAGCAGCCGTTGAGGGCCGGCGTGGGCCGAGTTGCGCTCTGCGACCCCGCGCTGGTCTCAACGCGCCCCACGCGACCGCATCCGGGGGTGCAGTGCTTCACCGTCGCGCGACTGGCGGTCTCAGGCGAGCGTCCGGGGGCTTGCGAGTGGGTTGACACAGTCTCTGCCGAAGGATATGCTTCTCACCTCAAGGAGATGTATGAGGTGAGGTTCGCGCGAAAGAGCCACAAGAAACGAGCACACCGGGAGAACAGCAATGAGACGTACAGCTTTTTTAACTGCGTCGGTGATCGTTCTGTGCCTGCTGTGCGCTGCATGGGGGCGCCCCACAGAGGGATTGCCCCAGGGGCGCGGCGGATCATATTTCGTGCTTGAGGTCGAAAAAACCAAGGGGATGTCCCTCGGTGAGGCCAGGGAAGGGGTCATCCGGGTTTTGACCAAGAGAATGGAGGGAGGGGGCGTTCGCGACCCTTTTATCGTGCGGCAGGGCCCGGACAGGATCATCGTCGAATTCCCCGGCATCGCGGACCGCACCCGCTATAGGAGGCTCATCGAAAGCCAGGCCTTCATGAGATGGATGCTGGTCGCTGAGGACCGCATGAACCTCGAGCAGTTCTCCGAGAGCAGGCTTCGGGACATTTACGACAGAGCCGTCCGGGACCTTAGCGGCGAATTCGCGGACAAGAAGGACGCTCTTGGCAACCCCATCAAGTGGACCGCCGGCGACCTGGACCGGAAGCTGGAGGACTCGATCCCGCCCGACACCATCCTGCGAATCTACAGACACGAGGAACGGGACATGAGAGGAGCAACGGTCGAGAAACAGACTCCCCTTCTCCTCCGATCCTCGAAGGAGGAACCGGAAGTCATAAAAGCGGACCAGATCAAGAGCGCTGTCTCGCGTAGGGACCCGGAAACGGGCGAGCCAATCATAAGCTTCGCTCTGAAGGCCGAAGGAACCCGCAAGTTTGGCAACGTAACAAGAAAATACAACTCCCGCTCGGAAAACACGATTGCCGGCCCCGGAGGGGGCCCGCGCGGCTGGCGGCTTGCGATTCTCCTCGACGACAGAGTCATCTCGGCTCCTCACATCAAGACCGAGATTCTCGGCGGTTCGGGCCAAATCGAGGGAAACTTCACCCCCGAGGAAGCCCGAGACCTCGCCATCCAGCTCAGGGCCGGCGCCCTGCCGGCAAGGGTCAGGGTCGTTGCTGAAGGCAGCACCGCGGCGAAGCCGGGCGACTGATCGCCGCGGCAAAGCCATGTCCGGAGAGCGCGCAGGCATCGGAGCAAGCCCTCGAGGCCCACGCGCATTCCGAGGCGTCCGCCTGGCCCGCTCTGGCGAAAGTACTTGCAGTCTCCGACCTCGCCGTCCGCGTCTGCATCCCCCGGGGGGACGCAAATCAAATCTTGCCAGCGGGACCGACATCCGCGGAACGCTGCGGTTCTTCTTGCTATCTCAGGCCGAGGGGGCTACCCTAATTCCTTGACATAGGTGGAACAACGCCAGAACGGGCACAGGCCGCCTTCGGCCATGAGGCAGCCGTGGGGCTCAGGACGCTCCCTTTGTTGAGAAGGTGCCTTCACGATGTCACCTCGAAACGACTTTCAGAAGATCCGGAAGAGAGATGGGTCGCTGGCGCCTTTCGACCAGGCGAGGATCGAGAGGGCCATTGCACGCGCTCTTGCTGCGTCCGGGGCAGCCGATGGCGAGGTCGCGAAGAAAATCGCGGCGAAGGTGGTGGATCTTGCCCGGGAGCGTCTTCCGCGAAGACACCCTTCCGTCGAGCAAATCCAGGACATCGTCGAGGAAGTTCTGATCCGCGAGGGATATGCCCAGGCGGCGAAGAAGTACATTCTCTATCGCCAGCACCGCGCCCAGGTCCGCGAGGCAAAAAAGCTGCTCGGCGTCGAGGACGAGCTGAAGCTTTCCATCAACGCTATTCGCGTCCTCGAGCGGCGATACCTCCGCAGGGACGAGAAGGGCCGCATCATGGAGACCCCGATGGGGATGTTTCGGCGGGTTGCCGGAGCCGTGTCAAAAGCGGAGCTGAACTACGGCTCGCAATCGGAGGCCTCCCGCTGGGAACAGGAGTTTGTCAAGGCGATGTCTTCGCTTGATTTCCTTCCCAACTCGCCGACGCTGATGAACGCGGGTATCCCCATGGGGCAGCTTTCCGCCTGCTTCGTCATCCCGGTCGAAGACTCCATGCCGGGGATTTTCCGCGCCCTGACGGAAATGGCGCTCATTCACCAGACGGGCGGCGGGACGGGCTTTTCGTTCAGTCGGCTTCGGCCAAAAGGCGACATAGTCGGCTCGACCAAAGGGGTCGCCTCCGGCCCCGTCTCGTTCATGCACGTCTTCGATACCGCCACGGAGGTCGTGAAGCAGGGTGGGAGGCGTCGCGGGGCGAATATGGGCATCCTTCGCGTTGACCATCCGGACATCCTCGAGTTCATCACCTGCAAGACGAAAGAAGACTTCCTGCGAAATTTCAATATCTCCGTAGCCGCGACAGACAGGTTCATGCGAGCACTCGCTACCGGCCGCGACTATCCGCTCATCAATCCGAGAAATGGCAAAGAAACGGGAAAGCTCTCGGCGAAATCGGTGTTCGACCTCATCGTTACGACAGCCTGGAAAGTCGGCGACCCGGGGATAATCTTCATTGACGAGATTAACCGGCACAATCCGACCCCGGCGCTCGGCGCCATTGAATCCACGAATCCCTGCGGCGAGCTTCCTCTTCTTCCGTACGAGAGCTGTAACCTCGGCTCCATCAACCTCGGCCGCATGGTCGTCAACGGCAAAGTTGACTGGCAGAAGCTCAAGGAAACGGTCCGCGTGGGCGTCCGATTTCTGGACGACGTGATAGACGTCAACCGCTACATCATCCCCGAAATCAAGGAAATCACCCTCGGAAACCGAAAGATTGGACTTGGCGTCATGGGGTTTGCGGATATGGTCTTCCGCCTCGGCATTCCTTATGACTCCGAAGAAGGAATTGCCCTCGGTCGAAAGGTCATGCGAACCGTTCACGAGGACGCAAAAGCCGCTTCCGCGCGTCTCGCCGAAGAAAGGGGCGTTTTCCCGAACTGGGAAAAGAGCCGCTACGCCCGCCGAAATCTCCGTCTCCGAAATGCCACCGTTACAACCGTTGCCCCAACGGGCACAATCAGCATCATCGCCAACTGTTCCAGCGGCATCGAACCCGTTTTCGCATTGTCCTTCGTCCGCAACGTCATGGAAGGCGCGAGGCTCCTGGAGGTCAATCCCTATTTCGAGGACGTTGCGCGGAAGCGAGGCTTCTTCAGCTCTCGCCTCATGATGGACGTTGCGAGGAGAGGCTCGGCCAGGGCGGTGAGGTCGGTGCCCGAAGATGTCGCCAGATTGTTCGTTACCGCCTTCGACGTCTCGCCGCCCTGGCACCTGAAAATGCAAGCCGCTTTTCAGAAATACTGCGACAACTCCGTCTCCAAAACCGTCAATTTGCCGGAAAACGCCAATGTTGACGACGTGCGCGAAGTTTTACTCTTAGCTTATCGCTTGAAATGCAAGGGCGTTACCATTTATCGTTATGGCACACGCAGGGAGCAGGTCCTCCAAGTGGCCGCCCCACAACTGGACGTTCCGGCAGCGGCCCAACCGATTTCGGCCGGTTCCGAATACTCCGGCGGCTGCCCGCATCCGCAATGCGTGTTTTGAGGGGGGAAGCTCAAGGGGAGTGTATGCTTCAGGCGCAGCGCCACTTCCGCCGCAGGGGGACGTTCCGCATAGGTCGCACGGTCCAGGACCGCATGGGGAGGGCGCGCCGGCCGGGCGAAGCGGAAGTGGAGTAAAGAAGTGGCAAGGGCATCTTGCCCATGAATCATAGCCGGGGTCGCCATGCCACGGCAGATGACAATATGAATCCAAACGTGAAATTAGACCGCGAGGCCCTGGCAGAGTTTTGCCGCAAATGGCGCGTCCGGGAATTGTCCATTTTCGGTTCGGCACTTCGGGACGACTTCGGACCCGAAAGCGACCTCGACTTTCTGGTTAGTTTCGAGCCGGGCACGCCGCTGGATATCGACTGGCTGCTGGACATGAAAGAAGAACTGGAGACGCTCTTTGGCCGTGCGGTGGACCTCGTGGAAAAGGAGGCCCTGCGGAACCCCTGGAGGAAATACGAGATTCTGAGAACGCGCGAGGTGATCTATGCGGCCTGACCCCAAGGACATGGCCCGCTTATGGGACATGCTGGACGCCGCGAGAACGGCCGTCGAATTTACAAAGGGTCTGCGGTTTGAGGATTTTCTCAAGGACCGCAAGACCCGCAGCGCCGTGGAGCGCAACCTGGAGATCATCGGAGAAGCGGCCCGGTGTGTCTCGCTGGAAACGCGCGAGAACCATCCTGACATCCCCTGGCGGTCGTTGATCGGTTTGCGGAATGTGCTGGCTCACGAATATGGCGAGATACGTTACGAAATCCTCTGGGACATAATCGGGGAAAAACTGGCGCCGTTGATTCAGCAACTGGAGGATATGGGAGTCGACAATCCCCCGCCAGTGGAGGAAACATAGGTGTTCAATCAATTCTCGAAATACGAAGGCGCCTTCCGCGACAGGTGGCCTAATTGCAGGTTCTGGAGGCCGCTCAGCCCCGCTGGAAGCGGGGCGGATTCCGAGTATTCCGGCGGCTGCTCGCATCCCCAATGTGTTTTTTGACAAATGTTATGCTGGAGTAACCGGCGCAATCCGCATGAATTTCAGATGTTGTAGGAGGTGATGATCGGATGGAGGTTCACCACTATAAATTCAGTCGAATCACGCTCGACCCGGGAAAGTGCTTCGGGAAGCCCTGCATTCGGGGATTGAGAATTCCCGTGGCTTCCATTCTCAGTTATCTAAGCTCAGGAATGAGCGTGGACGAGATATTGACCGAATGGCCTGAATTGGAGCGTGAAGACATCCTTCAGGCTTTGGGCTATGCCGCATTGTCCATGGAAGAGAGAATTGTCCCTGCGGAGAAAGCGGCGACGGAATGAGATTCCTGCTCAATATGAACGTGCCACGGGAACTGGGGAGAAGGCTGACAGCTCTCGGGCATGAATCTCGCCACGTCGGCGACATCGGGATGGCTCAAACGAGCGACGCGGCGATTTTGGAAGAGGCCGGGCGAAACAGCGAAGTCATTGTTACGCACGATCTTGATTACGGCCGCCTCTTGAGTTTTTCCGGAAGGCCCCTTCCTTCCGTAATCATCTTTCGATTGCGCAACGTGCACCCGAACAACCTCGTTTCCCGGCTTGTGGGCGGATTGACCGGCCTCGAAAAGCTGCTGCTGGGGGGAGCGATCGTTATCCTTGAAGACGCCGCGCTCCGGGTTCGCAGGCTGCCTGTAACCGACGAGGAGCAAACGAACAGCAGCGAGCGCGACCGGCTCGCCCCGCAGTAACCGAAGGCCGATTCAGCATAAGGTAGAGAGATTCTTGCTCAACCCATAGAGAGGGAGAAGATGACCGATATCAAGAAGATCGAAGTACTGCAAGACACAGCAAATAGACTTCGAGTGCATTGTATTCGCATGACGACAAAGGCCGGGTCGGGCCATCCGACGACCTGCCTCTCGGCGGCGGAAATTGCCGCCTGCCTTTTCTTCGACGTCATGCGATACGACCCGAAAGACCCGAACGGGCCGATGAACGACCGCTTCGTCCTTTCCAAAGGACATGCCGCGCCGCTTCTGTACGCCGCCCTTGCGGAAGCGGGTGCTTTCCCTCTCGACCATCTTATGACCCTGCGCACTTTAGACAGCGACCTCGAGGGTCACCCGACGCCCCGTTTCCCCTGGGCATATGTCGCGACTGGCTCTTTAGGACAGGGGCTTTCCGTCGGAGTCGGAATGGCGCTTTGCTGGAAATACCTCGACAAAGTTGACCGCTGCGCCTATGTCCTCCTCGGCGACGGAGAAACCGCGGAGGGCGCCGTCTGGGAGTCCGCTGCCTTCGCCGCGCACTACAAGCTCGACAACCTCGTCGCGGTCATAGACGTCAATCGCCTCGGCCAGAGCCAGGAGACGATGTACGGACGCGACTTAGATGTTTACGTCCGGAAATTCTCAGCTTTCGGCTGGCGGACAATGACCGTTGACGGCCACGATTGCGCCGCCCTTTTGAAAGCCTTTGACTCGGCAAAATCATCCGACGGAAAGCCCGTCGCCATCATCGCTCGAACGATCAAGGGAAAGGGTGTTCCTCTCGCAGAAGACAAGAACGGCTATCACGGCAGACCTTTCACGAAGCAAGAGGCTGAAACGGCTCTGAAACAGATTCTCGCCCCGGACAAAACTCAAGCGCTCGAAATCAAAATGCCCGCCAAAACTGCGCCCGCGTCGCTTACGGTCAAGCCCGATGTCGAGCCGCCCGCTTACAAACTCGGGGATATGGTCGCCACCCGTCAGAGCTACGGAACCGGCCTCGTCAGACTCGGCGCCGCCGACCCGAGAGTTGTCGCCCTCGATGGCGACGTGAAGAACTCCACCTTCTCAGAAGTCTTCGCAAAGGCTTACCCCAACCGCTTCTTCGAATGTTACATCGCCGAGCAAAACATGGTTGGCGCAGCAATGGGTCTTGCCACCTGCGGCAAGATTCCTTTCGTGTCGAGTTTCGGCGCCTTCCTGACCCGAGCCTGCGACCAGTTGCGTATGGCAGGCGTCTCGAGAGCGAATGTCAAGTTCTGCGGCTCCCATGCGGGCGTGTCCATCGGCGAGGACGGTCCATCGCAGATGGCTCTGGAAGACCTGGCAATCTTTCGGGCAATTCCGGGCTCGGTGGTGCTTTATCCGTGCGACGCTGTCTCGACGGAAAGGCTCGTCGTCGAAGCCGCCCAGCACACCGGCATCGCCTATATCAGAACCTCTCGCCCGAAGACCCCGGTGATCTACTCGAACGAAGAGCAATTCCCCATCGGCGGCCTGAAGGTTCTGCGGCAGAGTGCAGGCGACCGCTTCTGCCTCGCCGGCGCCGGCGTAACCGTCCATGAAGCCCTCAAAGCCCACGACATCCTCAAGAGCGAGCGAATCAGCGTCCGCGTCATTGACCTGTATTCAGTAAAGCCTCTTCCCGGAGACGAACTGGCGAAAAACGCTCTCGCCGCAGGATCGAAAATCCTCGTCGCCGAGGACCATTATCCCGAAGGCGGCATTGGCGAAGCAGTGGCTTCGGCTCTCTCTGGAAAAGGCATCGCGGTTTACAGAGCAACCGTTACGTCCATTCCCGGCTCGGACAGCGCGGCAGTCCTTCTCGATTTTCACGGACTGAACGCGAAACGCCTGGCCGAGAAAATAAAAGGAATCCTTACCCCTGGCAGTTGATTGGTCAATCAGCTCCCGGGCAACCCACACAGGAGGTTCAAAAAAATGGCTCAGAAAAAGAATCAATCCCCTCGTCCTGAACGCGATTTTCATCGCTGCTGTTCTGATGGCAAGCCCAACCTCGGCGAAAAGGAGTTTTTCGGCAAGGGCGTCTCCCGTCGAGATTTCCTTTTCGGACTCGGCGCCGCAGGCATAGGCGCATGGGCGCTGTCATCGTCAGGAGCTCGGGCCGAAGTGGGCAACCCGAGCTCTGGCATGGTTTCGATTGGCGTACCTCTCAAGATCAAGCCCGTCCTCGTGTATGCTCTATCCCAGCGAAGAGAGGCCACGAGCTGGCGCCCCTGGGGCGGGCTCCATACCCAGGAAGATGTGAACAACGAAGTCAAGCGCATTGAAGCGGAACTCAAGAAACTCGCTTCCGAAGCGGAATTCCCCACCGAGGTTCTTCCGGTCGCCCTCGCAAGAAATGCTGCGGAAGCCGCGCCCGTTCGTGACACCAACTGCGACGTTATCCTGGTCTATGCGTCCGGCGGCTGGGACGCCCTCGAGACCCTCGCCGCATCCAAAGCCGCCAACATCATGTTCGTCCGCCACAAATCCGGCCCCGTCTATCTCTGGTACGAAATCGCGCACCCGCACTTCCTCCGCAAAGCAACCGACGAGTACAAGCAGCCTGGTATGGACGTCTGGGACGTCGTCGTGGACAAATACGACGAAGTCCTCTGGCGCCTCAGAGCTCTCTACGGCCTGAAAAACGCCCGCGGCACAAAAATCGTCGCCATCGGCGATGCCAGCGGCTGGGGGGTCGGTTACGAGCTCGGCCCCAAGACCGCGCGCGAAATCTGGAAGCTCGACATAAAGCCCGTAACGTACGCCGACCTCAAGCCCATCATCGAAAAAATCAGAGCCGACGAAAAGGCTGTCCAGGAAGCCGAGCGGCAGGCAACTGAATACCTCGCCCAGGACGGCATTTCCCTCAATACGGACAAGAAGTTCGTCGTCAACGCTTTCCTCTTGACCAGAGTGTTCAAAGACCTCATGCAGAAAGCAGGCGCCAACGCCATTACGGTCAACAGTTGCATGGGCACAATCATGCCCATGGCTCAAACAACGGCGTGCTTGCCCCTGAGTCTTCTCAACGACGAAGGGCTGATGGCCTTCTGCGAGTCCGATTTCGTCGTCATCCCTTCTGGCATCCTCCTGCGCCACATCTCCGGCAAGCCCATGTTCTTCAACGATCCGACGTATATTCACGACGGCATCACAACCAACGCCCATTGCACCGGCCCACGCAGGATGAACGGCAAAGACTTTGAGCCGACGAAAATCCTCACGCATTTCGAGTCCGATTACGGCGCCGCCCCGAAAGTCGAAATGCGAAAAGGACAGGTCATCACCAACCTTATCCCCGACTTCGCTTGCAAGAAATGGGTCGGTTGCCGGGCAAAGGTCATAGACCATCCTTTCTACGACATCTGCCGCTGCCAGATTGACATCGAGATTGACGGAAATTGGAAAAAAGTCCTTGAGGACATGCGAGGATTCCACTGGATGACCTCCTACGGAGACTACCTCCGCGAAGTCGGCTACGCCCTCAAAAAACTCGGCATTCAGTGGGAGAACGCAAGCGAGGCTTAGACTTCTTCATTGCGACCGCTCAGGCGCGGCCGCGTAATCGTGGCACGGGCGTCTCGCCCGTGATAGATCGTGGGCGAGATGCTCACGCCGCCAGAGGAGTTCCAGTTGTCTGCTCTGCCGACGAGGCGCCCGTATCGGCCCGGGACCGAAAAGCAGACCGCAATGGCTCGATTTGCTCGACGGGCGCAGCCTCTTTCTCGCCTCCTCAGCGACCCGGACGGACGCCTTCCGGCGCCGCAAACTCGGGGCGGAAAGGAATGCAAAATTTCCTGAGAATCTGCAAAAAAAAACTTGACACGGCAGACCACTTTTGTCAGATTTGGCTACGTAATACCTCAGTCATGGGCAAGTGTGTCGAAAAACTCCGAGGCTGTGGTGTAGTTGCATGGTTGCCAGGGGCCCAAGTCCTTGCGGCGCATCCTGCAGCTTTCGCTCTTTGTCAACGAGTTCATTCCAGAAAAAACAAACGCCTTAAGTTTCATGAACCTAAGGAAAGGAGAGTTAGCATGACGCGAAAGAACTTCCTTTTGTTCGGAACAGTCTTCTTTTTTACCTTTCTCTTCGCAGCCTCAGCAGGCTCACAAACAATCACAAGTGATGGCACCCTTCCTGGAGTTACGGTGCCGAACGACCCCTGGGAGCTTAAGTTTATCAAGCTCGCGGGCAGTTCCGACACGACAATGCAGGACCCCAGCCTGACCTACGACCAAGCCAACGCCACCTATGACGTAACTTGCGAGGGACACGACATATGGGACGCCCAGGACGGCTGCGCCTTCACCTACATGGAAATAACCGACCCGACGGACTTCAGCGTCCGGGCCCGTGTGGAGCACGACTTCTCCGGTGGGACCAACGCCTGGTCCAAAGCTGGTGTCATGGTTCGCGATTCTGTGACGCCCGGGTCCAAATTCACTTTCGTCAACACCAGCCGAACCAGCGGCCAGGTGATGATTCAGTGGAGAAATTTCGATGACACGGGCGGCGCGGAGCCCGACTATCTTGGCTGGACCTCGTACGTCGCCAGCGGAGGCATTGCCTATCCTTTCTACGTGAGGCTTGACTATGAGGCCGCCTCATCCACCGTCACAGGCTATTACTCCTTGAACGGCACAGACTGGACCGCAGGCGCCCCCCATGTCAACACCGGTTTCAGCTTTCCTATTTATGCTGGATTCGCCCTCACAAGCCACGAAGCAGGCGTCGTGACCAACATGCTTTTCAGCAACTTCTCCATCCCCGGCTTCGAACCCGGGACAACAGCCAAGCCTAAGTTCGGTCCCAACCAATGGATCTACGGTAATGAGCAAGGCACCCTTGACGGCAGCGCCTCCACCCAGGCGGCTACCTTCGCGTGGACTCAGGTGAAGAACCCGGGCGACCCGGACATAACCATAAACAACGCCAACCAGGCTATAGCCACCTTCACTCCTCCCGGCACTCAGATTGGCTATACTCTGAGCTTTCGGCTGACCGTGACCGGCGCGACCGGGACACACTTCGCGGACATCCCTTACTTTGTCCGCGCGATTAACGTCCCGAAGGTCGCTCCGAGCAATTTGAGGCTTCAGCCGGTTGACCAGGGGACCGTCCTCGGGTTCCGGCTGTATTGGGACCCCGTCTTCGACGCCGATAAGTACCAGGGAGCGTTGAAACTCGGGGGTGTGTATTTCTGGCTGTACAACACGACGAACGCTTACTTGGACTTCACCGGCGGGGCCGAAGGTGGGGAGCAGACCGTTG
>CAYZXL010000080.1:0-17206 GCA_964482435.1 uncultured Verrucomicrobiota bacterium | reverse complement strand
TCAGAAGTTTTTTCCTGGCGCCCTCGGTCCAATATGCTATGCCGTGAATCATCACCCATCAGAGTGTCTACTGTTTAGGTGTCGGAGTAATAAGTATCTCCGATGCGGAGAAGAAGATATGAGAAAGTCGAGCCGATACCTGATCATGCTCGTGGTTTTGACAGCTCTCATTGCAGCCGGCACAGTCGCCACCTGGCTGGCCAGGCCTCGTGGATGGACGGGAAATCTGGAGGGATATCCCGTGACCGCCTGCCCCTACCATTTCGAATACGAGGACTTCGATAACGACGGCAAGACCGACCTGATGACGTTCGGTTTCATGGGCATGGGCGCCGGGAACGTGCATGTATATTTTGGTCCCTTGACCAGGGTTCGGGGGTGGCGCCGTTCTCACCCGTTCAGCCGATTCTGGAAGAATGTCGGTCTCGGTGCGGAGCTTGATCCCCTTTTTGGCTGCCTGCTGGTCACGGCCACGGACTATAACAACGATGGCTTTACGGATTTTGTCGGATCACTGTTCTCATTCGGCGTCACGATATGGATGAAGAACAAAGACGGCCGGACTTTTGAGCAGGATAATAGCCCAGTCGTGCCGGAGCATCTGGTCAGCGAGGCTGAAGGCCGAATTCGGCGGATCCGTTTTCCGGACTTGAACGGAGACGGCGCGGCTGACCTCTTTGCGCAGCTTGAGCAAGGAAAAGGAGTGATTGCTCTCAGGCGGAAGGGCGGAGGATTTTCTCGATTCTCGTTGGGCATCTCCCTTATGGGATGATGAAGACCATCCGCCCCCCAGGACTTTCTTCGCAACCCCTCACTTACGCGGCGCAGACCTGGCAGCAAAGAAGCCACGATTTCAACAGGATAACACGATGGACCGGATAATGCTGAAATTCCTGTTAATCCTGTCTGAGATTCCTCTGCGGTCTCTGTGTTCTCTGCGGTGAGTCCCCCCCGGTGACTGAGGCATTACATTTTTTCTGATTTTCCTCTTGACAGCCTTATGTTACCATGGTAATACTACCACGGTAAGGAAAAAAGGAGGAGAGGATGCAAAAAACTGATCATCGCGAAATTCGGCTGGGAAGAATGGAATTGCAGATCATGAACGTCGTATGGGATGGCGGCAAGGCGACCGTCCACGATGTCAAGGAGTCGCTATCTCGCGGCAGGAAGCCGGCTTACAGCACGGTGCTGACCATGATGCGGAAGCTCGAAAGGAAGGGATATTTGATGCATGAGGTGGACGGGCGCACTTACGTTTACAGCCCAACCGTCAGCCGGAGGGAGGTTCGCCACAGCATGCTTGGCGACTTGCTAAACCGGCTGTTCGACGGTTCAGCCGAACTGCTGGTCACCAGCCTCATCGAGCAGAAGCGAATTAGTACCAGAGAGCTTCGTGAGATCCGCAAGCTCGTTGGCGAAAGGAGTGGGGAAAAATGAGTGACTTTCTGAACGAAATAGCGGACGGGGTTCTGAATTACCTTCTCACTGCATCTGTGGTCGCCGCGGTGTTGCCAGTGTTGGCTTGTGTGGGCATCAGGCTTGGCCGTGTCCGGGCCGCGGTTTACCGCCACACGGTCTGGCTGTATTGCCTCATTGGCATTGCTCTGCTGCCACCCCTATGGCTTTATGGCCCAAAGGTGACGCTCGCCGTCCTTCCTGCAAAGGTCCGCGCGGTCGAAGGGCCAGCGCGGCCTGCCGAGCTGCATCCTGCGATTATTCGCCCCGGAGATCTGTCCCCAGGAGTGGCCCCGCAAGTCGAGGCCCCTGGAGCCAGGAGCATGCTTGCTCCAGTCCCCGCGGGCCACGTGCCGCAGCAGTCGGCGCCGGAAGTTCAACCAGCCGCCCCGGCCGCAGCGACAAAGCGAGCTTCCTTTCCGATGAAGCTTCTCCTTGCCGGACTGTGGCTTGCCGGTTTCGCTTTCATGCTCACCAGGCTTTGCGTCGGGTGGCGCCGCCTGCGCCGCATCTGCCGCTCGGCAAAAAGAGTGACGGAGATTGATTATTTGACCGAGATAGACCGGCGAAAAGCCGCGGTTCTGGTGTCTTCACGGGTTGACAGCCCAGTATGCTTCGGCATCCTCCGCCCCACCGTCATTCTTCCCGAAGACATCTACGACACCGGCGGAAGACCCCAGATGCAGATGGTCTTGAGCCACGAGCTGGCGCACGTCGAGCGGTGGGACTACCTGACGAACATTTTCCAGCGTCTTCTCGAGGCGGCGTTCTTCTTCCACCCGATGGTCTGGTACGCGAGCCGCCAGGTCACCAATGAGCGAGAGCAGGTCTGCGATAACTGGGTGCTTGCTCGAGGAGCTGCGGCGAGCGACTATGCGAAACTCCTTTCGAGTCTTGCCGAGCGAGGCCTCGAACGGCTCAGGCTGCAAGGGGTTGCGCTTTTTGAAGGAGGGCTGTTCCGCAGAATTCGCAGCCTTCTCGACCAGCGCCGCATCCGCCTGACAAAGTCCCCGCGAATTACCGCCGTTTGCCTCGGCATTGTGGCCGTCATCTCCTTTGGTGCATTCGGTGTCCTCCGCTTGGCGGAGCGCGACCCTTACAGAGAGGAGGTTGCTGAACTTGAGAAGGCGTACAGGTTGTCACGCGGTCAAGACCTGAAGTTCATCGGCCCGCCGCTCCTACGGGCTTCGGATCAGGTGACCTTTTTTGAATGGGACGGCACTCTGAGGCGCACAAGCATTCTGTTCGGGAAGATGGATATCCGGGTCATACTCAGGCAGCTCGCGGGGATATATCCCCAGGAGGTCGAAGGCGATGAGGAACTGATGGAAGGAAAGCAGCACGGCGACTTCATTATCCGCAAGGGCGTGCCCCCAGAAAAGGCTGTCGGTCTCCTCCAGGTCATATTTCAACAACACCTCAAGCTTCCCGTGAAAATGACTTTTCGAGAAGTCCCAAGGGAGGTCATCGTCGCTCGAGGCGCATACCGTTTCACCCCTGTGCCCGGGCGCAGCGGTAGGTGGATCGAGGTTTATGGGGCAAATCTGGAGAAAGAAGGAAGCGGCGGCGGAGGCGGGGATCTCGCTAAGTTTCTCAAGTGGGCGGGGATGTACCTTAACCGACAGGTGATAAACGAGGTCGAGGCCCCCCCGAAGGGCGAATTGCACTGGAATTGGCATTTCCGGCAGGAGGGCCGGAAGCAATCGGACCTTGTGCTTCAGCATCTCGCCGAGCAAACGGGCTTGACGTTCACGAAAGAAACCCGCCGCGTCCGCGTCCTCTTCGTCGAACGAGCCGAGTCAAAAACCGAAAAAGAGAGCACGGGCCCAGAGGAACTGCCAGCACGCCCGGGTGCGTGGATTGAAGGCGTGGTGGTTGATGAGGAGAGCAAGCCGGTTGAAGGTGCCATGGTCAACGTCGTGGGGAGGGGGAAGGTTCCTGGCGGGGCAAGGACTGCTGCGGATGGAACGTTTATTCTCAACATTGAAAAGCCCACGCTATGGTACGTTACGGCCCTGGCGACAGCCAACGAAGGAGCACGGCAAGGCCTCTACGAATTCAAAACGACCCAGGATTCCACAACCCCCAGTCCCATCCGGATCATGCTCAAACCGAGCCTCATTCTCAGTGTCCATGTAACCGACGCTAAGGAGAGGCCAGTTTCGGAGGCCAGCGTTGAGGTGCTTGCGAGCCATGAGCCGGTCGCGCACGGCAAAACAGACGGGAAAGGATTGGCGACGGTCAGGGTGCCAGAAGGCGCAGAGGTTGAATGGATCGTGGCATTGAAATCGGGTGTCGGCTTTGACTATTTCGAGAACTACAAGTCGTGGCTGCAGCCTCTGCCACTCCCCAAACAGGTGAAACTCGTCTTGGACGGCGCGAGGCAAGTTCGCATCCGGGCGCTCGACTCTGCGAACAAGCCCGTACCCAATATCGGGTTCACTGCCGGCCTTATCGAAAAGAACGACAAGATTTCCTACGCAAACCTCTATGCCAGCGAGGTCGCGATTGTGCGCACCAACGCCCGGGGTATAGCAGTTTTCGATTGGCTTCCTGCGAAAAACATAGACGAGGTGATCGCTTTCGGAATCCATGAGGAGGGCTATCACTGTCCGCAACAGCCGGAGCTCCTGCCATCCGGCCACGACATCGAGCTGACGGCTCGCCTCCTTCGGAACACGCGCATCAGCGGAAAGGTCTTTCTGCCGGAGGGCAAGCCCGCCGACGGCATCCTGATTCAGGCAGAAGGCCGGGGGGACACAAACAACTACTACCGCGGCTGGGCACGGACCGCGGCCGATGGCTTCTATGTCATGACAGACATCTTTCCGAACCAGTCCTACATCGTCGCCGTGATTGACGATGCGTGGGCTGCTCCCAGCTATACCGGCATCGTCATGGGCGAGAATCGGCCGCGCGACGACCTTGATTTTCATCTCGCTCAGGGCACCCTCATTCATGGCCAGGTTACGTCTGGCCCGCAACGTAAACCTGTGGGGGAGACTACCGCCACGCTCGTGCAGCAAGGCGCCGAGGTGCCGAAGGAGTTTCGCAAGACCGACTACGCTCACGACCGGGAGAACTTAGTCCGCTGGACAAGGACCGACAATCAAGGGCGATATGCTCTTCGTGTCGGTTCAGGAAAGTACACCCTGAGCGTTGGAGGGCCCCGGCAGGAAACCTACAAGAAGGTAGAACTGACCGTGGAAGCCGAAGAAGAGATTGTTCAGGATTTTCGTCTTGGTGTTGATGTGCTTGCCAAGCCCTTAACAATGAAATTCAAAGCCACCGACGGCCGGAACGTGGACCTTGCCGAGTTGCGAGGCAAGATAGTCCTCGTTCATTTCTGGGCAGCCTCCGACGATAGGTGCGCCATGGAGATTTCCGACCTCAAGAGGTCTTATGAAAAATATCATGAGAAAGGTTTTGAGATTGTTGGGATCAGCTTCGACACGAACAAAGACACCCTTCAGAGAGCAATCGAAGAGAAGAAGATTCTCTGGCCTCAATACTTCGAGGGGAGAGGACCGGACAACGCGTTCGCACGTGAGTTCACCGTCTCCGAGATTCCTACGATGTGGCTCATCGGCAAAGACGGCAATGTAGTTGACATGGACGTGAACGCCTACGCCCTTGCCATGAAGGTCAGGAAGCTGCTCGGAGGTTTGCCTCTTACAGGGCGTGAGCCTTTCACCCTTTTCGAAGATTTGAGTGACGCAGAAAAGAACGCAGTCACCGAATTCGAAAAGGCGTATTCCCTGTCCGAGGGCCAGGATTTGAGATACATGGGGCCACCGTTTCTCCCCTGCCGTGACGTGTACTTTCGCTATAAGGACACTTTCCAGTGGGAGGTGACACCGGATGGCCCCGACAACTGGTATTTCCGCTGGAGCGACGGCTTGAAAGGCTCGGGCATGTCCTTCGGCAGGTCTGGCATCCGGTCTGTTCTCAAGTCAATCGCCAACATCTACCCACAAGAGGTAGAAGGCGATGAGGAACTGCTGAATGCCGGGATTCGCGGTGATTTCATTGTCCGCGAGGGCGTCGCTCTCGAAAAGAGCGTGCGTGACTTGCAGGATATACTTCAGCGCGACCTCAAGCTTCCGGTGAAAATGACTTTTCGAGAAGTTCCGAGGGAGGTCATCGTCGCCCGAGGCGCGTACCGTTTCACCCCTGTGCCCGGGCGCCCTGCTGGTCAGATCGAGATCTACGGCGAGAAGCTGGAAGATCCATACACCGGCGGCGGTGGAAGCGGAGACTTCAATGACTTCCTCAACTGGGTCGGCATGTACGTCAACCAACGTGTCATCAATGGAGTGAGCTCTCCCCCGGAGAGCGAGGTAAAGTGGCACGACAATCACCAACGCGAAGGCTCCAGGCAATCGGACCTCGTGCTCCAACACCTCGCCGAGCAAACGGGCTTGACGTTCACGAAAGAAACCCGCCGCGTCCGCGTCCTCTTCGTCGAACGAGCAGAATGAGGGGATTTTGATACCGCAGCTTTCTAAGGGGAGGTCTCTGGAATCGCCTGCAAGCGGATCTCGTTGGGCCGTTTGTGCTCGCCTCGCTGAAGGGGGGTGTGTAACAGGCAAGGGAGCCCACTCCGTGTCGCGAAATGAGATAGGGCGGCGTTCTCTTTCACGGACACTAGACCAGGAGCCTTGGGTAAAAGACGGGGCCTCTGAAGACCAGAGACGATACCTATCCTTCCGCAACGCCGGGCACATTCCCAATGCACGGTACATCCGTTCCTTGTTCACCTACACGAGGTTCTCCCCGTTTGACCTCGATAACATTAGGCTCGCTCTCTAACCCAGAAGCTCGTTATCCGCGATTTCGCCCAGACTCCATGTTCCTATTTCGCGGGGCTCTCGGTAGCAACAAAGGTGGGTTGCCTGTTGTCGCAACTTAACTCCACGTTGCTCCAGTAACTGACCACAGCCGAACCTGCCTAAGACTGCCCTGGCTGACGTATCGAATTTCACGCGCCGTTTGCGAGCGTTTCTTGTGTTTCCATCAGAGTAGAGGATCTGAATTTCCAATTGCTCAGTTTGTAAACTGTACTGTGTGCCCAGATAATCCCACTGCGATTCAGCATGAGACGCGATAGGAAGAGTGGCTCCGTGGCTCTCTGCAAAGACCGCGCGCCTTGTCACGACGAAGTTCTCAATACGGGATCACGGTCCTGACGGATCCTGCACTCGAAAGGTTTGCCAGTTGAGGCACTGATTTTCACGGTGAAAAAAAGCTGAAAAAAGGTATTGACAAACGTGGCTTGTGTGGTACTTTGGCCATTACTGATGCAATATTAGAACACAAGGAGGCATTATGTCAAAAAAACACTGGAACCTGCTGACCGATCTTGAGCTCAGGCTGATGAACATCGTTTGGGAAAAAGAGAAGGCGACCGTGCGAGAGGTTAAAGACGCCCTTCCGAGGCGTAAGCCTCTTGCCTACTCGACGGTGCTGACGGTGATGCGAAATCTGGAATGGAAGGGGTATCTTCGACACGAGGTTGACGAGAGGACATACGTGTACCACCCGACTGTGCCGCGGGATGAGGTCGTGCATTCTATGTTGAGGCATTTAGCGGGCAGAGTCTTCGGCGACTCAGCGGAGCTTCTGATGGTGAACTTTCTCGAGAGGGAGGAATTGAGCTTAGACAAACTGAGGAGACTGAAGAAACTTATCGCTGCCAAGGAAAAGGAGGCAAAGAGATGAGCGCGTTGATACGGTTCGGGGAATGGATTTTTCCACATCTTCTTGACACGGTTTGCCAGGCGACTGTGCTGATGGTGATTGTCCTTGCGGTGACAAGGATTTTGGGGAGGCATCGTCTCAAAGCGAAATATTGGCTATGGGTGTACTGCCTCGGGGGGATTTTGCTGTTGCCGGCGATCTTGTTTTTGGGGGGGAATCACCGAATCGCTTTGCTCCGTCAGAAGGAGACGCGGGCGGCAGTTCACGTCCCCCCGAGGTCATCTGAGGCGCCCTCCACTTCGGTTGATCGAAGGGGTGCTGCTCGGGTTGGCAGTGAAGCGGTCCTGTTCATAGCGCCTCCGGCGGATGCGCCCGCTGAAAGAGCGGCAACGGAATCCCGGGAGATCCCCTCGGGTCCGGCTGGGAGCACGGCGCCATCAAGAACTGCAGCCGCTGCGTCTGCGGTGCAGGCCACCCTCCGCAGGGAGGTAAAAGAAGTGCACTATGGTTTTTCGTGGCGGGGTTTTATCAGCCTGATGTGGCTTGCGGGGTGCACAATCTCGCTTCTGAGAGTCCTTCTGGCTGCGGCTTCCATCGCTCGCATGCGCAGGTCGTCCTCGGCATCCTCTGATTCCGCGATTACGGAGCTTTTTGAAAGAGCGAAAAAAGCCGGTCGCGTCGGAAAACGAGTCGAGCTTCGGGTAGGGAAATCGGTCGTTTCGCCTGTGGCCATTGGGATTTTGCGGCCGATGGTTCTGGTTCCGGATTCTTTTGTCTGCGACCTAGCTCAGAAGAAGCTTTATACGATTTTTCTGCACGAGCTGGCACACGTGCGCTCGAACGACTACGCGGTGAACGTTCTCGAGCGAATTGCAAAGGCTTTTCTGTTCTTCCACCCCCTTGTCTGGTTCATAAGCCGGGAATTGCGTGCTCTGAGAGAAGAAATCTGTGACGACGATGTCCTCAACGTCTGTTCGGACAGGCTTCTATACGCAAAGGTGCTGACGGAGGTCGCCGGGAGAAACCCTTGCGTGCGGCAGAGTTCCCTGGTTACTCTTTGTTCCTTCAATCATCGCGCGCTCATCGAGAGGCGAGTGGAGCATATCCTGGCCTCGGAGAGACATGGTATGAGCAGGCTCAGGCTCAGGACAGCTCTGGCTTTGCTTTCGGCTTCACTGGCTATGGTCGGCTGTTTATCGCTTCTGACGCTGGCTCCACGAATGGTGAAAGGAGAAGGGGAGGTCGGCACCGGAGGGCTGGTCAAGGAGGTCAGCGCGAGTGCTTCGGGCGGCCTTTTGGACAAGCTGCCGGGAAAGGTGGTGTTCGAGGGGGTTTACAATCACCGCAGCCGGGGAGGCGATTACGGGACGAGCAAGCAGTGGGTCAAGCAGGACGAGAGTGGCGCGATTACGGCGGTAACGGAACTCCGATCCACGACTTATGTTGCGTCCGGCAACAGGGAGAATCGAATTACGGAGTATCGCGTGTCCTCCGCGGAACGGGAGCCATTCGAATGGATCCTCGGTTTTGAAAAGGGGAAGGTCGTCTGGAAGAAAAAGAGCCCGGGCAAGAAGGATGAGGTGAGCGAGATTCCCGTGCCGGAGGGACAGGTGTTTGATCCGAACTCGAGGCCTGACCCGTACTGTGCCGCCAACATTTTGCTGAGGTCGTTCGCGCTGAACAAAGGGGAATCAAAGGAGGTCAGTGCTTACGACTGGGATAATTCGGGCAAGGGGATGGCGAGCTATACGTTCCGCGTCGAGAACAAGGGGAAGGAGGAGGTCAGCGTTCCCGCGGGGGTCTTCGAGGCAAATCACATTGTTCTGACACAGCTCACCACAGGCGACACCTGGTACAAGAAACGAGCCGGGCACGTCACCGATTTCTGGGTCCTCGACAACAACGTCATCGTCAGAATCCTCAGACATCGGGAGCCATATGAGCTGTTGCTCGCGGGGTCCAAGACACCTGCATACTTGCCAGGGCTAAAGGAGCAACGGAAACCTTCCACTGCGGTTGAGTCTCCGGTGGCCACGCCGATCTGGGCCATCCGCTACCCGGACGAGGTTTATTGTGTCGCATTTTCGCCGGATGGGAAAGGACTCCTCGCGGGGAGCGCAGACGGAACACTGAAGTTGTGGGACGTGAAAACCGGGGAGGAAATTCGTTCGTATCCGGGACATGCCGCGAAGGTGGCTTCAGTGGTTTTCTCGCCCGATGGCAAGCGGATAGTGACGGGAAGCTGGGATTCCACCGCGAAATTGTGGGACGCCGCAACGGCTGAAGTAATTCGAACGTTCTCCGGGCACAGGGATTCTGTTGAGCAGGCGGGGCTTTCGCCCGACGGGACGAAGGTCGTGACGTCATGCTGGGACGGGACGGCGAAGCTGTGGGATGCAACAACCGGAAATGAGATTCGCACCTTGTCCGGCCACACTCAGTGTGTTGATTGGGCAGAGTTTTCGCCGGATGGCGCGAAGGTCGTAACGGCAGGCTATGACGGGACGGTCAGGCTGTGGGACGTGGAGACGGGCCAGCAAATTCGCAGCTTCTCTGGCCATAGCGGGCCAGTGCACGCGGCCAGGTTTTCGCGAGACGGGAAGAAGCTGCTCACGGCAAGCACCGACCAGACAGCAAAGTTGTGGAACGTCGAAACCGGGGAGGAGATTCGCACCTTCTCTGGCCATAGCACGGTGGTCTGGTCTTGCGCATTTTCGCCGGATGAGACGAAGATTGCCACCGGGGGAAGTTACGAAATGACAGCCAAGGTATGGGACCTGGCGACCGGGAAGGAGATTCGCACTTTTGCCGGACACGAGGGTAACGTTGACCAGGTGGCGTTCTCTCCCGACGGGACAAAGCTCGCCACGGCATGCCACGACAAGGTGCTGAGGCTGTGGGATGTGGGGCCGCGTGCGGCACCCGTGACTGCCGAGGCGGCTGCCCCGGCGCCGGCGGTTGCGCTCAGGAGGGAGGCGGAAGTCTTCATCAACCTTGCGCCGCATTTGAATGCGCCGATGACATCGTTCCATGACAAGCCGGGCGACGACCTGACAATTGCCCAGGGAGAGCACCAGCTTGAAGGCGTTCATTTCTGGGTCGGGAAAGGAATCATCTGGCTGAGGGGGGCCAGGCGAGAGGACCAGAACCTTCCCGAAAAGGTCGAAGGTATCAGGGCAGGCCTGAAGTGCAAGAAGCTCCACTTCCTGCACGCAACCTGCTGGTCACAGCCCGAGGGGACACAAATCGGCAGTTACACTGTTCATTACGAGGACGGAGCGAGGGCAGAAATTCCGGTGGTTTACGGTGTGCATCTGAGAGATTGGTGGGTATTTCCGGGGCAGTCATGGGAAGTATCGGGGGCGAGGGTGGCGTGGACCGGAAGGAACGAGCTGGCATGGAGTCTTGCCCAGGGAAGCATTCGTCTCTACAGGATGGCATGGGAGAACCCGCATCCCGATAAGCTTGTGACGACGATTGATTTCACGTCCTTGAGTACGGAGTGCGCGCCGTGGTTGGTGGCGGTGACGGCGGAGACCGAAAGTTCGACGGAGAGCAGCACCGCGAAGGAGGAGAAGCCGGCGCCCCCTGCCCCAGCTCCGACGAAAAGCAAGCAGGAGGTTTACGTGCCCCGCGGGACAACGGCGGAAGGACTGTATGACGAGGGGAGCAGCCTTAGGGACCAGGGAAAGGCGAAGGAGGCGCTTCAGGCGTGGCGCACTCTAATAGATAAATTCCCCGAGAGCCAGAGGGCGGGCTGCGCGGCTGTCTATATGGGTCAACTCCAATTGTCCATCAAGGACTACAAGGGAGCTGAGGAAAGCCTGAAATTGGCTGCGGAGAAGTTCGGGCATCACAGGTACGGCAACGGGGTTGAGGTCGGGGGGTACGCGTATTTCTACCTCACGAGCCTCTACTGCGATATAGAACAGTACGAGAAGGCGGGTCAGGCTTTGAAGGCCCTCGTCGAGAAGTACCCGTACTCTACCGGGCATCGGATGGGGGACGCGCTGATGTCGCTGAGGGCCAAAAGGTGGTTCTACGATAAGCTGAAGGCGAAGGGGATTGACCTGAAGTTCCTCGATGATCTCATTGCTGAGCAGAAAGACCCCAAGAATTATGACAAGATGAACAGCCGCCAGTTGTACCTCATAGCCCACACGTTGATGCGAGACGACAAGGATAATCCCAGGGCGATTCAGGCGTTCCTCAAGGGCGTAGAGAAGTTTCCGAAGGAGAGCTTCACGCCTTATGGCGCCGTTTTTGCCCTCCAGCTTCAGATTCAGGAGAAGGACCAGGTCGGGGCAAAGAAGACGGCGAAGCTTTTGATCGAGCGCTTCGCGGAAGCGAAAGCTGGCAAAAGCGGGCCGCTATCGGCTATCGGATATTATGGGCTGGGGGCGGCTGATTTTGTGGCTGAGGAATACAAGGGAGCGGTGGAAATGTTCCAGAAAGTCCTCCGTGACTTTCCGAGCGCGGCGGACATGGACGGTGTGGCGCTTAAACGATTGATAGCTGAGCGGTACCTGACCACTTTGAAGGAGAAAGGAATTGAGGTAAAGGGCATTTGACGACGAGACTTCGGCGGGTTATCGCGGTGGGATATGGCGCGCCGTGCGAGAATGTTCGACATCTGATAAGACGTGGGTAAGTGTCGGAAAGCCGAACGGGCGTTGCGGGAAGCACAGGGCGATGGCTTTCCGCTCGAGATTTCGCGCCGCGGTGGATCAAGCCACTCCGGCCGCGAATAAAGAAGTCTTTTGGAAACTGAGCTAACAGTGGTTACAAAAACAGGAGGGGAAACCATGAAGCGAGTATCGTGCGTCTTTCTCTTGGCGGTTGCGCTCTGCTGGCAGGCCTTTCCGACGGCACAAGCGGAGGATGGACAAAAAGAGGCGGTGGAAGCCTTTCTGAAGACCATCGAGCAACCCGTGCGATTGGTCTCCGAAGCATCGCAGGCATGCTGGTCGCCGGACGGAACAAAGATCGCTTATACGAGAAATCCCGGCGGCGGGGATTCTGCGGGAGGAATTTCCGTTCTCACGCTTGACGGGACGGGCAGAACGCAGCGGATAACCGCCGATGGAAAAGACTCCTGGTGGTCGCCGGATGGGAAATGGATTGCCTACCTGAGAGAAGGAGAACGAGGATTTGGCGAATCGGTGTGGCTGGTGAGCGCCGATGGAAAGGGCGAGCCTGACTTCTTAGATGAGGGCGGATCGGTTTACTGGATGCCGGACAGCAAATCTGTTATCTACCATTCGCGTCGAGACCGCGCTGTTTACAAAATGGGGATCGCGCAGGGGCAGCGGCAAAGGGAAAAAGTGCTCGACATCCGCTACATGTATCCCCGTCCATCGCCGGATGGAAAGGAGATTGCCTACGTTGGGCCGGGCGGATTGTGCATCACGTCAATGGACGGCAGCAAAACCAGAAACAAGTCCATGGAGATGAGGGGATTCTGCGGCGGATGGTCCCCGGACGGAAAGAAAATCGCTTACGGAGGATTCTTCGGTTCAGGCATGGGTCTTCGCGCGATTGATGCCTCGCTCGAAAAAGAGCCGGAGGTTCTTATTCCTGGCAACTGGAGCCGGCCGGCGTGGTCTCCCGACGGGAAATTCATGGTCCACGATACCATGGCGGAGCCGCTCGAGGTGTGGGTCGCGAAGGTGGAAACGCTGAAAGGCAAAGTTCCGGCCGCTGCTGCGGAAGTGAAGGAGGAGACCCCGCCTTCGGTTAAGGTTGCGGCACGGAAGCTCGCAGTTCCCGAAGAAAACCTGCGAATCCCCGAAGAGATGCAGGCCTGCGCCGAGAATTTTCGAAGGATCCATGGTGCTTTACAGAAGTACTGCAAAGACAAGGGCGAGCTACCGAATTGGCTGTCCGATCTTGTTCCTGACTACCTGGGCGCCGATACCTTGTTCTGCCCGAACGATTCAGACCACAAGTCGCCCTACGCCCCCGACCCCAAGATTCCGTGCAGCTACGGCTATTCCTTCTCCCCGATTCCAATTCCCAGCTACTGGGACCCGAGCGGCCGGACGCTTTATAGAGAGTGGAAAACCGGACAGGTGAAACTTTTTGGCGATGTGGTGCCCACGGTGAGTTGTCATCATCACGGCGCAAAACATCTGCAGTTGTCCGTCGGTGGGCAAATCTACTGGGGCCCGCTGATCTGGGAACGGATGTTCATCCCTGACTATCGGTTCGGCGATGAGCAAAGGGCGGAGAAGGTCGCTCCAGCCCCCGGCCAGGCTCCTAAACGTAAGTTCGAGATTCCCGAACAGAACCTGCAAATCCCTGAGAAAATGAAGGCTTGCGCGGAGAAACTCCGCGTGATTAGCGAGGCAATCAAGAAATACGAGAAGGAAAAGGGGAAGTTGCCCGATTGGCTATCGGAGCTGGTCCCCGATTACTTGAGCAACGAAACGCTCTTTTGTCCGAACGATGCAGAGCACAAGGCGCCGTACTCGCCCGACCCGAAACTTGCGTGCAGCTACGGGTACGAGTTCTCCTCTGCACAGGTCCCGAGCGGTTGGGACCCGAGCGGCCGCTCGCTCTATCGGGATTGGAAGCCCCGGCAGGTAAAACTGTTTGGGGACATCGTGCCATTGGTGCGCTGCCACCACCACGGCGAAAGAGTTATCAATGTATCCGTGGGCGGCCAAATCTACTGGGGAGACCTCAACTGGGAATGGATGTTTAATCCCGACTACCGTTTTGGCGACGAGCAAAAAGTGGAGGAGGCGCCTGCCGCCGCCCCGGAGGCTAAGGTAGAACCTGTACCCCCTGCTGGAGTGCCGAAACGGAAGTTCGAGATTCCCGAAGAGAATCGCCAAATCCCCGACGAAATGAAGGCGTGCGCGGAGAAACTCCGGAAGATTGGTGAAGCGGTCAAGAAATACGAGAAGGAAAAGGGCAAGTTGCCCGATTGGCTGTCGGACCTCGTCGCCGACTACCTGAGCAAGGAAGTGTTGCTTTGCCCAAACGATAGGACCTACACAACCATGACCTGCGTGGACCCAAAACTTCCTTGCAGCTACAACTACGAGTTTTCGCTGACCCCCACCGGGCCCGGTACGTTCCGCGACTGGAAGACCGAGCAGATGAGGCTGTTTGGTGATGTTGTGCCTCTGGTGCGCTGTCATCATCACGAGAAGCATCTCAATTTCTCCGTTGGAGGCGCCATATATTGGACTGAGCTCTGGTGGGAGCACACGTTCAAGTCCGGTTATCAGCCCGGCGACGAGCGGGCATTGGAATAACCCGCTCCTCCAACCCCAAGGCGGAGAAGCAAACGGCGCCTTCTGTCGAAGTGAACAAACGTAAATCCGAGATACCCGAAAGGGACGTGCAGACCTTCAGCGGGATGGGGCCCTGGGCAGACAATCTTCGCAAAATGTGCGCGGCCGTCAAGAAATGCGAGAAGGACAAGGGGGAAGGGGGCCGGAGTGGCTTTCGCGCTCAGTTCCGGACTGCCCGAGGGGCGACGCCCTTTTCCGCCCCAACGATCCGGGCTATACGACGCAGTATTGCGCTGATCCAAAGCTTCCGTGCAGCTGCGGGTACGAGTTCTGTCCACTCCTGATTCCGAGCGGCTGGGACCCGTCTGTGTGCACGCTCTATCGTGATTAGAGGCCCCGGCAGGTAAACCTATTTGGCGATGTCGTGCCGTTGGTCCTCTGCCACCACGGCGGGATAGTCCTCGACCTATCTGTGGGCGCCCAAGTATATTGGGCGAGCCTCATCTGGAAACGGATGTTTAAGCCCGGCTGCCGATTCGGCGATGACTCATCAAGCACCCGCTGACCGACTGCTGGAAAAGGTGCGGCTTCCCATGGCGCGGCTGGCACTGCGGTCGGGCCCCGGTTAACCGTCGCGGCGAGGTTACCGAGCAGCAAAAGCGCAATCAATCGAGATGGACCGTGCACCTCTCGCCGCTCCGAAGGAACAGTCCGAACCGAATAGACCAGCCCTGTGGACTGCTAATCGCCGCCCCTGGGCTCTGTGTTCACGCGGGACGCGGCTGCATGCCGCACCGGCGCATTCCACAAAGCAGACAGACCAGATCGAAGCCCTACCATTTCCGCGCGGCCTCCGAGAATCGCGGCTTCCTTCTCCTTTCTCGTCGGTCTGCTTGTTCCGAGGCACATCGGCCACGAGTGGTTACGGCTCAGACGCTAACCTTGCCATGAGCAAAAACCACGCATGTTCGCGATAACTTGTGTACCGTTCGCGGTCCAGCATTTCGCCACAGTATTCGACCAGTGTTTCGGAATGCTGTTTCGCGTGTCACCCGCCATTTGAATGAGCCCGTCCCCGCGACATGCTTGAAGTGCGGCGCCCTAAACCGAAAACGCCATGTGGTTGAGTTAAATGTCGGAAATGCCCTCTCCGGGATCGTAGCCCGCAGTATGCGCAACTGTTATGAGTGCGCGTGTGGTTGCAAATCCTGGAGTTGCATTCTTGGCCCTCAGCCGAGGCTTCTGAGCATTAGCGAGGGTCTTTCTTTGTGATGCGAGAGGGCATCTTATTTCCGCCCCATTTCCTCTGGCTTCCCGGACGATTGGTGATCGATTCGGTACTGTCTGAGACTTCTCTGCCAAAGGAACATGCCGAGGCTGGTCGATGGTCGCCGGACCCACTATGCTCACAGGCTCCTTCGGGCATATGGCGCGTTGCGTTGACTGAGCAAGCCTCAATAGTTGCGTCGGAAGCAGAGGATGTGCGATAGCATTCCAGCACAGTCTCCGTTTGATTGGTCCCCGGGGGCTTACAAAAGTGGGACTTTCTCGCCATGCATGCCTTATCGCCGTCCGCGGCCGGGAGGGGGGCTTCGCGCTCTTGGCAGACGTTGAGCAGAACGGCTGCCACGAAACCGTTCTGGGTCACCGGGTGCTGGATGACAACCGCAGGTGACAATGATCCGCCAGACTGCGGCGTCCCGAAAAACGCTTCGCCACCGACTTTAATCGGACCTGCCCCGGCCTCAAGGCCTTCTGAGCCGCGAGCAGGGTGGCCACACCCGCGAAGGCGTCTGCTTGGTCGAGGCCGAGAAGGGGAAGAACCATCTGGTGCATCGGTCAGCATACTTATCGCGTGCGCGCCGCCGGGGCTGCCGAGACTGGACCTTCTGGGGCGCCGATCTACCGCGGGGAGCGTTCTGTCGCCTAAGCCGTTGATCTCCCTCGATGGCAATGGTAGCATCTGCCCCGGTGACGTTGATGGCAACCAGGCTCGGAAGTTCGTCTGGGGGACCGAGCAGCCATCGGCTTTTCGGGCAAAGGCGCAACGGTACTATCCTTGCAACAAGGAGAAGAGCAATGAATAAACCGAGAGACTTGTCAAGTGCGCGGTGGACTGTGCTAATGCTTTTGGCCGTGGCGACCGTTGGCGGCCCCTGGCTTTCCGCCTGGGCGGTGGAGACCGGCAAGCCGTTGTCCGCGGCGGATGCCTTCGATCAGAACAAACGTCTGGGCCGAGGGGTGAACATCATCGGCTATGACCCGATATGGAGGGACCGCGGCCGGGGGCGCTTCCAGGCCGAGCATTTTCGGTTGATCCGCGACGCTGGATTCAGCCATGTGAGAATCAACCTCCATCCCTTCCGCGACGCTGAGCCCGACGCGAGCCACAAGATCAGCGACGCCTGGTTCAAAACGCTCGACTGGGCCATCGAGCAGGCTCTGGCGAACAAGCTGCTGGCGGTTCTCGATTTCCACGAGTTCAATGTGATGTCGCGCGATCCGCTCGGCAGGAAGGATCGCTTCCTAGCGATGTGGACGCAGATCGCCGAGCGATACAAGGACCGACCGAATGAGGTGCTTTTCGAGATTCTCAACGAGCCGCATGGAAGGCTGACTCCGGAGTTGTGGAACGAGTTTCTGCGGGAAGCGCTGGGGATAATTCGCCGGACGAATCCGGCCCGCACCGTGGTCATTGGCCCGGCGCAGTACAACACCATCGGTCAACTCGATAACTTGAAATTTCCCGAAGAGGACAGGAATATCATCGTGACCATCCACTACTATAGCCCCATGGAATTCAC
>CAYZXL010000079.1:0-17807 GCA_964482435.1 uncultured Verrucomicrobiota bacterium | reverse complement strand
CCCATGGGGGGCATCCTCCCCCTCTCCCTCACCCTCCTCATCACCTCACCACAAACAAACCTTAACCTCCCATAACCTTGTCTACCTTGTACGTGTATAGTACAAAAAATCCCACCCCGCGGCTTCGCAAATCAACGGATAGCGTCGTGCATCCCGGTCCCGCGTGGAAAGCGGTTGACACAGGAAAGCCCGTGCGCTAAGGTAACGCTATTGTGTCCGATCTCCTGGCGGGGCGCAGGAATCTGGCGCCGCCGGCGCCACTTCCGCTCGACGCGGACCCAGGACAGTAGCGGCTCCGCGGAATCGCCCGTCTCACTCCCGCCAAAGGCGGGACGACACAGCCGTGAAGATTGTCATTGCACCCGACTCGTTCAAGGGAACGCTCAGCGCAACGGAGGTAGCGAGAGCTATTGCTGAAGGAATCCGCGCGCTTCGTCCAGATTGGCAGCTCGTCGAGGTTCCTGTCGCAGACGGTGGCGAGGGGACGGTCGAGGCGGTGCTTGGGGCAGTGCCCGGGCGGAGGATTTCGGCGATGGTCAAGTCGCCGCTATTGACAGAAGTCAAGGCAGACTTCGCGGTGATCCACAACCCCGCCGTAGGCGGGGCCATCATCGAGATGGCTCAGGCGTCGGGTCTGGCGCTTGTTCCCGAAGAGAAGCGAAATCCGCTTTTGACCACGACCTTCGGGACGGGGCAGCTCGTCCTGCGAGCTATCGAGGAAGGATGCCCCGAGATTATGATAGGACTGGGAGGCAGCGCCACGGTTGACGGCGGTGCCGGGATGGGAGCCGCGTTGGGCGTGCGGTTTCCCGACGAGAAGGGAGAGCAGATTCCTCTCGGTGGGGGCGGTCTCTCGCAGCTCCACAGGATTGACCTGTCAGGAAGGGTTGATGTGTCGCGCGTTCGGATAACCGCGCTGTCCGACGTCGCCAATCCCCTGCTCGGGGAGAATGGCGCGGCAAGAGTTTTCGCGCCCCAGAAAGGCGCGACCCCGGAAATGGTGAGGATTCTCGAGCGAAACCTCGCCCGTCTTGCTTCCATCATCAAGCGAGACGTCGGGGTTGACGTGGCGGATGTCCCCGGCGCCGGAGCAGCCGGCGGACTCGGCGCTGGCATTGTCGCTTTCCTCGACGGGAAAATAGAATCCGGGATCGCCGTAATCATGGAGCTTGTAGGGCTGAGGGAGAAAATCCGCGGCGCGGACCTCGTCATCACTGGCGAAGGGAGGTTCGATTTTCAGACGGCCAGGGGAAAGGCGCCGATGGGCGTGGCGAATGTAGCCGGAGAGCTTGGCGTGCCGACCGTCGCCATTTGCGGCAGCTTTGGAGAAGGATACGCGGAGGCAGCAAAAGACCATTTCCTCGCGGTCTTGAGCCTCGAGGAAATCGCCGGGTCGAAAGAAGAGGCGATGAGGCGCCCGAAGGAGCTTCTCAGAGAAGCTCTGCGGCGGCTGTTGGCTTCTTGTCCGTTGCCCGTCGTCGCTCGACCCAGAGTATTGAGGAAAGAAGATTTTGACGGGATGACAGGATTAACAGGATAGAGCGAATCGAACATCCTGTTCATCCCGTTAATCCTGTCCGAATAGAAACCAACCGAACCCATGAGCCAAAACATGAAGGTCGTTGGGATTATACCCGCCAGGTACGAATCCACTCGGCTGCCGGCGAAGCTTCTGACGGATATATGCGGCAAGCCGATGATTCAACGGACATATGAAGGAGCGTCGAAAGCGAAACTTCTCAGCGACCTCATCGTCGCCGCCGACGACCAGAGAATCATCAACGCCGTTCGGTCCTTCGGCGGAAAAGCCGTCATGACTTCGCCCGCGCACCGCTCCGGGACGGAGAGATGTGCCGAGGTGGCAGCTTCTCTCGATTGCGACATCGTCGTGAACATCCAGGGGGACGAGCCGCTGATTGAGGCGGAGGCGGTTGACCGAGCGGCTCAGCTTCTCGTCGAGGACGCTGTCCCCGAAATGGGGACGCTCGCCTCGGAGACGAAGTCCGAGGAGGAGCTTTTCGACAGGGCAGTCGTGAAGGTCGTTTTCGACCGTCGAGGCTATGCTCTTTATTTCTCGCGGGCACCGATTCCGCATTCGAAGACCGGTGCCCTCAAAGAGGGCATCGCCTATTACCGCCACATCGGCATATATGCTTACCGTCGAGACTTTCTCCTTCGGTACGTGTCGCTTCCTCGCTCGCCCCTGGAGGTTGCAGAGGAACTCGAGCAGCTTCGCGCCCTTGACAACGGCTACCGAATCAAGGTAGGTGTTGTTCAGCATTTTTCTTTGAATGTGGATACTCCGGAGCATCTGGAGAAAGTAAGGAAACTTATATGTCAAAGTTCATCTTCGTAACGGGCGGGGTCGTCTCCTCTCTCGGAAAAGGTCTCACCGCCGCCTCCATCGGGACTCTTCTGGAGAGTCGAGGGCTGAAGATCACCCTTCTGAAATTCGACCCGTACCTCAACGTTGACCCCGGCACCATGAGCCCGTACCAGCACGGCGAAGTTTACGTCACCGACGACGGCGCGGAGACGGACCTGGACCTCGGACACTACGAGCGCTACACCTCGCTGCGCCTCGGACAGCGCAACAACGTTACCTCCGGGCAGATTTATGAGAGCATCATTTCCAAGGAGCGGCGCGGGGATTTCCTCGGAAAAACCGTCCAGGTCATCCCTCACGTCACGAACGAAATCAAGGGAAGAATCACGGCACTTGCCGACGACGTGGACCTTGTCATCACCGAAGTCGGAGGTACTGTCGGCGACATCGAGGGGTTGCCCTTCCTGGAAGCGATTCGCCAGCTTCGTCTCGACGTGGGACAGCGAAACACCATCTACATCCACCTGACTTACGTGCCGTACATTCGCGCCGCTCACGAAATCAAGACCAAGCCAACGCAGCACAGCGTTACAAAGCTGCGGGAGATCGGCATCCTGCCCGACATACTCATCTGTCGCAGCGAGAAGCACCTCGGAAAAGAAATTCGCGCCAAAATCGCGCTTTTCTGCAACGTCGCCGTCGAGGCGGTTATCGAAGAGACCGACGTGAAGGATACGATTTACGAGCTCCCCCTTATGCTCAAGAAAGAGGGAGTGGACGAGCTTGTGGTTAGACTTCTTGCGCTTGAGTGCAAGGAGAGCGACTTATCAAGCTGGGAGAAAATCGTCGAGACCGTTCGGCATCCCAAGAATTCCGCGACGATCGCGGTTGTGGGGAAGTACATCGAGCACCAGGACGCCTACAAGAGCGTCTATGAAGCGATTGACCATTCCGGCATAAGCAACGATTGCCGGATAAAGACCCTTCGCGTGGATTCGGAGGAGATCGAGCATAACGGACCGGAGGAGCTTCTGAAGGAGGCACACGGAATTCTCGTCCCCGGCGGCTTCGGGCATCGCGGCATCGAGGGGAAGATTGCTGCGATTCACTATGCACGCGTCAACCGAATTCCGTTTCTGGGGCTGTGCCTGGGGATGCAATGCGCGGTCATCGAGTTTGCCAGAAACGTCTGCGGCCTGAAGGACGCGAACAGCACGGAGTTCGCGCCGGAGACTCCCCACCCGGTCATCAGCCTTCTGTCCGAGCAGAAAGACGTCGTCATCCTCGGAGGAACGATGCGTCTGGGCAACTATCCCTGCGTAATCAGACCAAACACAAAGACGTCTGCCGCCTACGGCTCCGAATCCATCAGCGAGCGCCATCGCCACCGATACGAATTGAACAACGATTACCGCGAGTTCCTCAAGGAGAAGGGGCTGATGGTTTCCGGCTCTTCCCCCGACGGAAAGCTCGCCGAAATCGTTGAGCTTGCAGACCATCCCTGGTTCGTCGCCTGCCAGTTCCATCCCGAGTTCAAATCGAAGCCGACTGCGGCACATCCGCTTTTCCGTGGTTTCGTTAAGGCAGCCATCGAGCGCCTTTCGTCGAGAGACACGAAATGAGTGATGCACTTGCCGACCACCCAAGACTCCGGCCGCTTCAAACGACCCCGATTCGACACCAGGGGCAGGACCTAATCTATATCTCCGACCCCCTCGGTTTTTGTGAGAGCAAAGTCGTTGTCACGCCCGACATTTTGCTGATTATGGCTCTGTGCGACGGGAATCATTCGCTCGCCGACATTCAATACGAGTACACACGCAAGTTCGGAACACTTCTCCTCTCCTCCCATCTCAACAAAATCATCTCCGACCTCGACAAGAATCTCTTCCTCGACAACGAGCGATTCCGCAAGCACAGGAGCAAAATCGAGGACGAGTTCAGGCGTGCTCCGGTTCGCCTTCCGTCCCATGCCGGCGAAGCTTACCCCGCCGACGCCGACGAGCTTAGACGCGAGCTCGACTCCTTCTTCGCTTCCCCCCATGGCCCCGGTCCCCTTCCGCCGAAGAAGCGGCGGAAAGCTGTCAAGGGCATCATGGCGCCACACATAGACCTTCGCGCGGGCGGCCCATGTTTCGCCTGGGCATACAGCGAGCTTGCGGCTGCTCCCCGTGCGGACGTTTTCGTCATCCTCGGCATCGGTCATTTTCAGATGAAAAGCCTTTTTGCCGTGACCCACAAGGATTTCGCAACGCCGCTTGGGGTTATTCCCACAGACAAGCCTTTCGTCGAATCCCTCGTCGAGAATTGTCCGGACGACCTCCTCGCCGACGAGTTTGCTCACCGCAGCGAGCACTCCGTCGAGTTCCAGGCGGTCTTCTTGCGATACGTTTTCCCGAAGGAGGACATATCCATCGTCCCCATTCTCTGCTCCTCCTTCGACGAGATGATGGCCGCGAAACGCCAGCCGACCGAGGACTCGCGAGTGTCGGACTTCGTTCAGGCGGTCAGGATTGCCGCTGCACGAACCAAACGGAAGGTCTGCTTCATCGCCGGAGTTGACCTTTCCCACATCGGGCAGAAATTCGGCGACAGGGGAAAACTCAGCCCGAGCACCGAAATTCTCCTCGAGAAAGAGGACAGGGACATGCTCAAGCACGTCGAGAACGTGGACGCGGCGGGGTTCTTCGCTTCCGTGGCAAAGGACAACGACAGAAGACGCATTTGCGGGTTTCCCGCAATCTACGTTCTTCTCAACCTGGTCGCTCCGGCAACAGCACGACTTCTCAAATACGACAAAGCCATTGACCACGCCACGCAATCCATCGTCTCCTTTGCCAGCGTTGTGTTGGAATGAACGCCGCGCCCTCCACGGATGGCGCGCTGTCGGGAAGCTTGCCTCTACGGCTAAAGAACCTCGAATCGCCGGGCCGGAAGGGAGAAGCCAACATGATTGTCACTGTCACCCTTAATCCGCTCATTGACAACACGCTTTTCGTCGAGAAACTGCGGAAAGGCGTTCTCTCGCGGACGGACCGGAAGGAAGTCGTCGCGGGCGGAAAGGGTGTCAACGTCGCGCGAGTGCTCAAGAATCTCGGTCTTCCGGTGAAAGCTTTCGTTATGCTCGGCGGACACACCGGAAAGATTCTCGCCGACCTGCTTCCTCAAGAAGACATTCGGCTTACCCCGTTCTGGGTGAAAAGCCCCACTCGCTTTTCCACTCGGATTCACGAGACCTCGCGCGAGCTGAACACCACGCTCATCGAGGAGGGTGAGGCGATAACGCGCGATGAAGTGCGCCGCATGAAGGAGAAAGCCGTCGCGGCTATCCGAAAAGCGAAAATCGTCGTTCTTTCGGGAAGCGTTCCGGGGGCGAACCTCGCGACGTTCTACCGCGACCTCATCCGCGAAGCTCGCAAGACCAATGCGCTCACAATCCTCGACACGTACGGGGATGCTTTTGTCCACGGACTCGAGGCCGCGCCGTTCATGGTCAAGCCAAACCGAGCCGAATACGAATCCTCGACGGGAAAGCCTCTCCGAACCGCTGCCGATTACCGCGCCGCGTTCAAGTTTTTTCACGATAAAGGGGTTGAGCTCGTCGTGATTACGTTGGGCAGGAAAGGCTTGAAAGCGTCGTTCAAAGGAGAGACCTTCGTCGTCAGACCCCCGAAGATAAAAGAAGTCATGCCCGTCGGGTCCGGCGACTGCTTGATTGCCGGAATTATGTACGGTTTGACGCGCAACCTTCCCATGGAAGAATGCCTGCGATGGGGAGCGGCTGGCGGCTGCGCGAACGCCGCCGTCTGGCCCATCGCAAACCTCACGAAGAGGGACGTCGAACGTTACCTGCCGCTCATCTCCGTCCGAAGAGGAGGATGACGTGGCAGACGGGCGGACGCAGAGAGACCGCCATTCCCCCAGGGCGCAGCCCTACCCGACTGCGTCGCAATTATCGGTTGCCATCCGCCGCCGCCTCGGTTATTATCCGGCAACGCTCTCAGCGAGGAATCAGTGCTCAAGGCAAAGCGGTCTCGCTCATTGGCGCCGCCGACTACAGAGCGAAAGGCAGCCGGTCTTCTTTCGTCGTGAAACGGCGCGCCTGACGTTCCGTTCGAGAGGCAACTGCTCTGGAAACGTCCCGGAAATTAGCAGGAACAAAATCCGCGAGCCAGCTTTCTCGCAGAGGCCGCATTTGAGTTGCTTATGTGTTGCTTTTCTCCGGATTCTCCGAAAAGATGGTTTTGGCATCTCTGGCGTTTGGTCGTTGTGCTTGTTATAGCCCAATTCCTCGTGGCGGCGACCTGTGCCCGGCGCCGTCCGACTTCTCAACCAAAAACGGCTGCGCGCTCCACGACAGAATCCCCGGACCGGCGCGCCTCGGCTTCCGCTTCACTCACCACCAACCGCCCATCTGAAGAGCCGCCTTCCGCGGAGTCGAGGAAGCCCTCGAATGGCGGCGTCTCCGGCGCGAAGCCCTCAGTTTCCCAGACCCCGACGATTGCCGCCAAAACCGACACCTCGAATGACACCATCGAAGTCGTTCTCTCGTTCGACGACGGTCCTCACGTGGAGACCCTCGACTCCGGCAGAAACCACACCCAGAAGGTCCTCCAGACCCTGAAAAACAATCTCGTTCAGAAGAACATAAAAGCCGTGTTCTTTGTTCAGACGCACGCTCCGGGGAGGGGGGAGACACAGATGGGTCAGGACATAATCGCTTTGCTGGCGAGAGAGGGGCACGTGCTCGGCATACACTCTGGTTCATCTGCCGATCATGCAAGCCATCGCGCCCGCGCCTCCGCCCTTCCTTACGACGCCGACGAAAGCGGCGTTCTCAGCCTCGCTGACGGGCTAAACGGCCTGGAGAGCGACCTCGTTCGCGCCAGGGCACGCATTCGGAACCTCGCTGGCAGCAGCCCCCTGTACGTCCGTCCGACTTATGGCGAAAAGAGTCGCAGGGCGACGGCGGTATATCGTCGGCAGCACCTGAAAATGATTCTGTGGGACATTGACAGCGGTGACAACACCGGCAGCCCATCGGTGGATGAAGTGAACAGAAACATCGAGGAGGGCGTACGAAGGTCCATCGCCGCCGGCAAGAAACAGCTCGTCATCCTCTTCCACGACATCAATTATCAGACCGCCGCAAACCTTGAGGAATACATCGCCACAATCTGCCTCTCCGCCAGAAGGCTGAAAAAGACCGTGGTCTTCCCTTCCTCCACCGACGCCGTCGTACAAATCCTCAATGCCAGGACCTTTCCATAGCGCTTTAATTTGCGATGTCTGCCGGATTCGCTGAACGCCCACGCACTGCGCCACATAGCTTGTTGACTGCTATCGGGCAGGATTCCTTCCCTTCCGACGTGGCATGGGCATCTTGCCCATGAAAGTGCTCACGGGTCCCCCCCGGAACGCGGGGGATGCCACGATTACACGCCACCTTTATGCACCCAGACCCGTCCGCTGAGCGCCATTGACCCGCCACCACCCAGCATGTTACAAGAGTCGCCCTGACGACGCGGCGCAGTTGCCCACAGCGAACAACTCCGAGAAATCCATCGCCGCCAGGACAGCAATCCTCGGCACAGGAACACAACTACACGCGGTGCCGTGACTATGATTTACGTCTTCTCTTTTCTAATGGACATGACGGTGGTCTATCTAATGCTCGGGCTCAACTTCCGGGGCGTTGACGCGGGCGCCTCGCCGACTGAGCTTGGCATACTAACCGGCTCGGGCTCACTATCGTACTCTCTCCTGTGCTTCTTCCTCGCCAGGCGTCTTTCTCTGGTGGAGGCGCGGCTCACCTCCATTATCAGCTCCATCTTCCTTATCGTCCTCTGCTTCCTCAGCATGGTCGTTTGGTCGGTTCCGTTGTTCGTTCTCCTTACTCTGCTGATTGGGGCAGCTTCCGCATTCTTCTGGCCCCCTCTGGAGCACCGGCTGGGCCAGGGAAAATCCCATGCCGAGTTGTACCGCGCTCTGAGCCGCTTCAACCTCTGGTGGTGCAGCGGGTATGCCGTGGCGACGGCCACGTGCGGCCAGCTTTACAACTGGGACTTCCGCCTTCCATTTCTGGTCGCAGCCGGGTGTCTAATCCCCATCGTCGCAGGCAGCCCTCTTCTGGCGAGAGGGACCACCAACCAGCCCCACACTGCATCCTCCGAGGACACGTCCTCACCGTCCACCATCTCCGTCTCACAAAAGAGATTTTTTCTGGTCACAGCGAGGATTTTCATTTTCCTGAGTTACGCCTCCGCGGGCTGTCTCTTCGCGCTTTTCCCGAAGCTCGGCGACCTCCTTCGTCTCGGCAAGCCCCTCGTGAGCCACCTCCTGTTTTCACTTTACCTCGGGCAGCTTCTATCCTTTTACGTCCTTTCAAAAACGCGTGCATGGCAGGAGAACCTGTCGTTTCTCTTCGCGGGTCAGCTCCTGATGGCGGCTTCGTTTCTGGCGGTTTTCTTATTCAACCACGTGGCTGTTTTTGCGGCTGCCTTCGCGGCGGTGGGTGTAGTCTCGGGCCTGACTTACTTTTCCAGCCTGTTCTACACGCTGCACGAGCCGGTGTTCCGCAGTTCGTTGGCCGGGGTTCACGAGGCTTTTCTTTCTGCGGGGCGGTTGATCGGGCCGATAATTTTCGGCGTCGTCGCCAGCCTGTTGAACCTCAAGGCGCCGTACCTCTTCCTCGCCTGCATCTTTGCCCTCTTCGCCCTGTTCACGATCTGGCAGGGCGAGCGTGTGAGGCGACGCGCTGTCCCAAATTCCCCACCCAGGTGATCGTGCCCTTTTCCCCTTTGCTGCCGCCAGGCGAACGCCGTGGCGCCGCGCTACCCGCTCACTACCGCAGGCTTGGTCGGAATACTATTCGCGCAGGGGTGGATTTTGGTCTGGCATTTCATTGACAAAATCCGGAAGTGCTGCTATCTTTGAAGTAGAAAAACTGAGTGCCAGAAGAAGACTTTACGGAGGAGCAAACAGATGCTCACTTGCCCAAATTGTGGAGGTGAAAACCGATACGGAGCGATATTCTGCCGCGTTTGCGGCAAGAAGCTCGACATCATAGACCAGCTTACTGTCGAGAACATCGAGGAGAAAACCGGACTCAAAAAGAGAAGAAGGAAGGGTAAGTCGGAGATCCCCCCCGACGTACTTCGGCGAAGAAGCATCATCGTCAACTCTATTCGTATCCTGCTCATTCTCCTCGTTGCGGCGGCAGTTTATTTGACGCAGCAGACCCCTTCCATCTCCGCCATCCCGACCTCCGAAGTTAGCAGGAAGAGCTTCATCCAGAAGAAATCAGAACTAGAGACTGCGGTGAAGGACAAAAAGTCCGGCTCGGTAACCGTCACGCAGAAGGAGCTGAATTCGTACATTGCGGGGCTTCTGCCGGACGTTAAGGGCGGGAAGTTTACGAAGTTGGAGAATCTCCAGGTCGCCCTCGGAGACGGCAAGGAAAAGATAGCCATCACCATGTATCTCCGCCTCTTTGGGAAGAAGATGGTGTTCCAGTTGTTCGGTACGTTAGAAAAGAGCGGCGGACACATAAAGTTCGCCCCGGCAACCTTTGCCCGGGTGGGCAAGCTCCCCTACCCGGCTTTCCTGATGAAACTGCACTGCCGCAACGTTCTGAAAGACCCGAGCTTCAAGAAGGACACGGACCTCTTCAAAGAGTTGACCGAGGCAACTGTGAAGGAGTCCAAGATAAGGGGCGGCTCGCCCACTCCGAGCATTGCCCTTTCCGTCGGCAGCAACTAATGGAATGTCGCCCGCCGTCGCAGTGGCGGTAGAAAGCGACTGAGAAGAGCCGCACCTTTGAGACCGTGTTGAAGACTCCGCTTGGTTTCCCTGGCACGAGGTAACCAGGGTTTCCCACTACTATCTGGCGGTTGATGCTGTGACTCAGCCCATGAAGGCAGAAGAAGCCCGCGCGCCATACGGAGGACTGAAAGAATGATGACGCTGCGCCTATTCCCACAGGGCTTGGAAAGCGTCCCCGCGCTGACTTCATGGTACCTCGCCGATATAGCGGAAGCTCGAGGAAAGCAGCAGCTTTTCGTCCACCAGTCCCCGCAGCGTCTTAAAGCCCTTCGAGAACATGCCCTTGTTGAAAGCGCCGTTTCTTCGACCCGAATCGAGGGAGTCAACGTTGACCCATCCCGTGTGAAAACAATCATTTTGGGGAAAGCCACCCTTCGGGATAGAAACGAAGAGGAAGTCCGGGGCTATCGAGAAGCTCTAAAGCTCATTCACGAAAGAAGCGGCGCTGTGCCTCTATCGGAAGGGGTGGCGATTGAGCTTCATCGTCTCGTCCTTCCGGATGCCTGGGACGCTGGAAAATACAAGGACAAAAACGGGCAGATCGTAGAGAAATCTGCGGACGGAAGAACAAGGATACGTTTTACCCCCGTCTCTGCGAAGAAAACGCCGCCTTCAATGAAGGAGCTTTTCGAGTTGTGGACGAAAGAACTCAGGGAACGGAGAATTCATCCTCTCGTTCTTGCCGCGGCATTTAACCTCGATTTCCTGTGCATTCATCCTTTTCGGGACGGCAACGGCAGGGTTTCTCGTCTGCTGCTCCTCCTCCAGTCTTACCATTTGGGGCACGAGGTGGGGCGCTATATCAGCATCGAGCGCCTCATGGAAGAGAACAAAGACCGCTATTACGAAACCCTGGAGGAGAGTTCTCGTGGCTGGCACGACGGGAAGCACAATCCCTGGCCGTATGTCAACTACGTCTTTTTTATCTTGAAGTCGGCGTACCGGGAGTTTGAGGAACGCCTCAGACAGCTCGCTGAGCCGAGGGGCGCCAAGACGGAGATCGTCCAAAGTACCCTTGCGCGATTCCCCACTGAGTTCTCGCTGGCCGACCTCGAGAGGTCGTGTCCGACGGTGAGCCATGACATGGTCCGGAGGGTTCTCCGTGACCTCCAGAGAACCGGGAAGGTCGAGTGCCTCGGGCGCGGCCCCGGCGCCAAATGGCGAAAAAAGGGTAACGTCTTGAAAAAGGGTAATAAAGCGGGTAATTGATAAAGGAGGGGATTCAAATGGCTGCAAAACGTATCGCCCGATGCATAAGTGTCCTTCTTCTCTGCCCGGGCGTTGCAGGACTCGCCCAGGAGGAATTCCCGGAGAGGAAGACCTCGGAGACAGTTCTCGTAGAGATTGACCGATCCTCCTTCGTCCCGGAGTCCCTCAGGATAAGCCCCAACGGGAGGCGGCTCGCCTACATGACGCGGGAGCAGCAAAAGATGGCTGTCGTCGTCGGCAGAAAAAGGGGGAAGACTTATGAGGCGATAGCGGGGGAGACTCTCCATTTCAGCCCGGACAGCGAGCATTTCGTTTACGTCGCCCAGGATGGGCGTAAATCGGTTGTGGTGGACGAAAAAGAGGGAAAGAAATACGACGAGGTAAGGAGGCCGGGGCCGTATTTCGGCCCGGACTGCGTGACCGTCCTTTACGTGGCTCGGGAGAGGGAGAAGTGGGTTGTGGTCGTCGGTGAAAGAGAAGGAAGGAAGTACGAGGAGATTGTGGAACCGGGGCCGTTTCTGAGCCCCGACGGCACCCGAGTCGCTTATCAGGTCCGAGAGCGTGGCAAGGAGTTTATGGTCGTGGATGAAAAGGAGGGAAAAAAGTACGCCCGCATCGGGACTCCCCCAATTTTCAGCCCCGATAGCGGACGGGTAGCCTACACCGCTTGTGAGAGCGGCAAGTGGCTCGTCGTTGTGGATGAGAAAGAAGGGAGCAAATACGACTCCCTTGCCGGAGGCTTTCTGACGTTCACCTGGGACGGGAGACACGTGCTCTACGAGGCGCGAGACGATGACAAGTGGCTCCTTATCGTGGACGAGCAAAAAGGGAAAAAATACGACGGCCTTCTGGAGGGGAGCTGGATAATCTTCGACTCGCCGGACAGCTTCCACTATCTCGCCCGGGAAGAAAACAAGCTCTTCCTGGTGGAGGAGGTCATAGAGTAGCTGCTCCGATTCATGACTCCGATTGCGCGCTCTTCTCCGGACAGGATGGACAAGATTCTGCGAGGCCTGTTTGTGCTGCTTTCAGCGTTGTGAGTTTAGGCCGGGGCAGGGCAGCGCCTCAGCCGGGGGGGCGAGGCGCGCCGATGGCGCGCCAAAGGTAAGGGCAGCCCCGCGCCTTCGCATGCAGACCCCGGCCGTCCTGTAAATCATGTCGAAGATGGGGTTGCTCTTGGCGGGGTCTTCGACACGTCGTCGTACTCCCGAATTCACGCACTGAGCCGGGAGACGCCGCGGAGAAGCAAGTGGGGGAGCACAGCCGTCAGAAGGAGAGGATAACAGGGTCGCCGGGAGGCGCGCCCCGCTATCGTCTGCTTTGGTTTCTTGCCCCGAGGTCAGTTCCCCCGCGGCGGCGCCGGATTCGGCTTTCGGTCAGTGTATCGTTACGTTTCAGTCGGTGTACTTCGCCCTTTCGGGGCTGCGACTCAAGGCGCTTACCTGCTCGCAAAGCCTCGCCCCGGGTCCTCGCGGATCGAACGCACCAGAGCCCTAAATGGGCGCAGCAGCCCCACCGCGTCTCCGAAGGTAACCGCATCCGCATACCACCAAAACACAGCCACATCCCCAATGATCCCCCGCTTCTCAGGCGGAACGGTAGAGGGTTTCGCCGGCGTCGGGGACGCAGAGGATGCCTTCGTCTTCGCGGTTCTGCCACTCGGCGGGGTCAATGGTTCTCGGGTCGCGGTACCCGAGGTTGATTCTCCGACAGCGCTCCTCCGGGATGTCAGTGGCTAAGACGACGTTGATTCTCGGCTTCTCTACGCCTCCCTCGTACGTCCCGATTCCCTTGACGTGCGTTGAATGGGCGAGCACTGCTCGTGGAATGTGCGAGAATTTATCCATCTGCTTGAGAAAATAATCGCGAGTGTGGTAGCCGACCTCGTCGAGAAATTTCCCGTGCATGTAGGAGACTTCGGTGATGTGCGGAGCGTAAATGATAAGCTCGCCGCCGTCGGCGACAACCGGCTCTAACTTGTACATGCACTTCGCCCCGACCCACAGGTCGTCGTACATTTTCGGAGCCATCGCCAGAACCTTGTGAAAAGGTTTCCTGACGTAAACAATGTGAATTCTCGACGAGAGGTCCGCCGCCGCCGAGAAAGCCTCCTCCGGCGAGCCGATGAATAGTCCGTTCAACCCCTTCCCGCTCCCGACGAGGCTCATGCACAGTCGCGGAATCGGAATCATGAAAGCCGCTCGGTCAATCACTCTTCGGACAGGAGTGTCCTTTACCCCGTTCACGACCGGATTGGTGATCACCGCACCGAGCCAGTGCGTGAAATGTAGAACGTCAGGACCGGAAATGCCGGGGAAGAAGTACTTGTTCCCGCCCGAAAAGCCAACCACCTCGTGGGGGAAAGTCGGCCCCACGATGAGAAGCTGCTCGTAGTCGAAGATGCGTTTGTTGATGGTAACGGCAACTCCCTGCCGCATGAGACCATTGGAGAGAGACACAATCTCATCCGCCGGGATTGTCCCGATCTGAGCGAGAGCGTCGGGGTCGTCCCATGCGTGATTGAATACCCGAACACCGCGGTAGCGCGCGCTTCGCTCCGACGCCGTCATCCCGACAAGCGCGTCTATCGCCTCGTCGCTCATTGGGTGATGCGTGCCCAAAGCGATGATGAAATCGAGTCTCCGGACGGAGCTGAGCAATCGGTCGCAGAGAAGCCGGAAAAACAGCGGTATCGGGGCAGTCCGGGTCGAATCCGGAATCAAGACGAGAACACGCTTCCCCGTCAGATTGTGCTTCGACAAGGATTCCGCGCAAATCTTCCGGACTTGCTCTTCGTTGAGAAACTTGTTTGTGTCTCCGGAGCCAATCACCATGGTCTTTCTCTCAGTCCACTGTGCTTGTGCCTCAAAGCGGTTTCACCAGACAACAGCCACCTGACCGCCCAACCCTTGAACGGAGCGCGTGCCGGGTTCGTTCCTGCTGTGGTGGAAAAGTCGCTCACCCCGTCCCGCACCCGCAATTCTCGCCGACCGCCGTGAAGGACTCGCCTACTTTGCGCGACGCCCAACACCCTCCTTTTTTCTGGCCCGGAACCCCAGCCCGCTCAACGCCTCAGCGAGACTGCATAAGCTCTCTGGCAAAACCACCTCGGTGTTGTGAAATTCTCTTCGGACAGGATATTCCTTTCGAAGGTTATCAAAGAAAGCGCCGCGTTCATTCTCGGCGATGCTCTTAACCTTGCGCAGGTTGGCATGGTCCCTCTCAACGTCATAAACGAGGCGGACAATCTCCGCAATCGTATCCTCGTCGCTCGCGCCCGAATGGACTACCCGAGCAGTCACCTCGCCCGCGGGAATCCCGGGTGCAGTCGGGGACTTGGCCTGCGCTGCTTTCCATACTTCGATCCTCGCACAATCGGGTTCGGGTAAACAGGAGGCAGCGTCCCACTCCTTCTCCACTCCCAGAAATTCGCAGGCCGCCTCGTAGAGCATCGCCGTCGCATTGACTTTCCCGTCGAACGAGTACCCGGCGATATGAGGCGTGCCTATCTCCACCCGGTCGAGAAGGTCGAGGTCAATGTTCGGCTCGTTTTCCCAGACGTCAAGAACCGCTCCGCCGATTTTGCCCGAGTCAAGCCCCTCTTTAAGCGCGCGCCCGTCAACGACGCCGCCTCTCGACGTATTAACCACAATTGCTCCGGGCCGAACCTGCCTCAGAAACGCTTCATCAACGAGATGGCAAGTCGCGTCAACTCCCTCGTATGTGAGCGGCACATGAAGCGTCACAACGTCCGCGCCGAAAAGCTCCTCGATGGGGCGGTATTCTGAATGGCCGGTTTGCCTCCAGAGCGGCGGGTCATTCAGCAAAACGTTCATCCCCAGCGCTTCCGCCTTTTTCACGAAGCGGCTTCCGCAGTTGCCGACGCCAATCACTCCGATGGTCTTTCCTTCGACCCAGAAATTCCGCCTTTTCGCTAAAGTCAGTAGGGCCGCGACAACGTACTCCGCGACGGAATTGGCGTTGGAACCGGGCGCGCTGGCGAAGGCGATTCCCCGCGACCTCAGACATTCCTCATCAACGTGGTCAGTCCCGATTGTGGCTGTGCCGACGAACCGAATGTGGCTACCTTCCAAGAGCATTGCATTAACTTGAGTTATCGAGCGTACGAGGAGAATGTCCGCTTCTCGAACGGCCCGGGAGCCAATCTTGCGCCCGGGCAGCGTTATAACCTTGCCCAGTATGCCAAACGCCTCCTGAACGTACGGAATGTTCTCGTCTGCGACAATCTTCACCGGTTTCTCTTCGTGCCCCCTCCGGGAAAACTCTACGCCATGAACGCCCAATCCGCAACCTCAAAGACAATTCCTCGGTAATGGCTCAGTTTCGGGCGGCAGACCGCCTCGGCTGGGGGTGGAAGGAATGAACCGCGGATGAACGCGGCGACACCCGCACTCCTCGTGACACACTACAGAAGGCAGGTTTCTTTTTGCTTTCTCCCCCCAAGACCGAGTGGTTACATTGCTCGTCGGCCGCGTGTCACCATGAAAGAGCCCTTTGCCGGGCCGGCGTCGCAATCACAGACGGAATGAGCCTCAGGGAGCCCGGGTGCCTCAACACCCGACGTGAGATCCGTTCCATGATTCACCAGAAAAGCGTGAGAAATCCCCTTCAGAAGCCGCGTTCATTTCTTTCGTTCTCTGCCGCCTCTCATTGGAAGTCAGCTGGCCTTCTTCTGCTTGTAGTCCGGGTTCGGCGTGGGCATCTGGGCATTCACGGCTCGACGCCAATCGGCAAGTTTCTGGCGCAGCTCCGCAGCCTTCTCAGACATCTTCGACGCAAGATCGTTTGTTTCGCTCAAGTCCTCCCGGAGGTTGTAAAGCTCGAGATGCCCGTCCTCGTAGAATTCAATCAACTTGAAGTCCCCCTCGCGGACGGCCCCGCAGGGCGTGGCCCCGCCCGGATGATAATGAGGATAATGCCAGTAGATTGCGTCGCGATTCACTCGCCCGGTCTGCTTGAGAAGCAAACCAATGCTCACGCCATCCACAACGTCTCCCGGAACGCCCTCCACTCCTGCAATCTCAAGAATGCTCCCATAGAAGTCCACGCTCGCCACTGGAACGTCGCAGGTGCTCTTCGTACTGATCGCTTGCGGCCAGCGGACAATCATCGGCACACGAATTCCGCCCTCGTACAGCGTCCCCTTCCCCGCCCTTAGAGGCGCATTCGACGTAACCGGAATTAGCCCGCCATTGTCCGAGGTGAAAACGATGACCGTGCGGTCAGCAATCCTGACCTCGTCGAGCTTCCGCATGATTCGCCCGACGCTTTCGTCCACGCTTTGAATCATAGCTGCATAGACGGGATTTCTCTGTCCTTCGCCCGTCTTTGCCTTCTTTTTGTACCTGGCGACGAGCTCCGCTTTTGCCTGAAGAGGAGTGTGCACGCCGTAGTGGCAAAGATAGAGAAAGAACGGCTTCTCCTTGTTTTTCTCGATAAACGCTTCCGCCTCGTCGGTAAGCCGGTCGGTCAAGTACTCGCCTTTCACTCCGCTTGAGATGTTCGGGATACCGTAAGGATAAAAGTAGCTCGGCGGATGCCCCCTGTGGTCACCTCCGAAACTGAAGTCGAAGCCCTGGTCTCCGGGAAAAACCGCCTTGCCTTCTCCCATCGCACCCGGCGGCCGCGCGAGATGCCACTTGCCGATGCTGCCGGAAACGTAACCCGCATTTTTCAGCACCTCCGCAATCGTCACCTCCTCCAGCGGCAATTCCTGGTTGAATTCCGGAACACGCAGCTTCGCCCGCGGACGCTTGTGCCCCGGAATCCAGTCTGTCAGGTGAAGCCGCGCCGGGTACTTACCGGTCAAAATGCTCGCCCGCGTCGGAGAGCACACGGGGCATGCGGCATACGCGCTCGTGAACCTCATGCCGTCGCTGGCGAGCCCGTCAATGTTCGGTGTCTCATAGAAGGTGCTTCCGTAACAGCTCAGGTCTTTCCATCCCAGGTCGTCAATGAGGATGAACACAAAGTTGGGCTCTCGTCTCCCTGGAGTCTCACCGGGCGCGCCCCCCGAACCGAATGAGCGCGCTGACCCAAAAGCGCCAAGCGCACCACGACCCATCGTCATAAGAAATTCCCGTCTGCTGATGCTTCTCATATAGCTCGTGCCTCCAGAAACCGGTGCACACCTTTCCCGCTGCCCGCCGGTTCCTGCCGGGGCGGTCGCGGTTGGAGTCGCCGATGTCCTCGCGGCGTTGTTCTGCCAATTCCCGTCGCCGGACGCACTTTCCAGCTCATCATGGCACCATGATCTGCGAATGGCAAGGACTATAGTGAACGTCTTAAGTAGCATGACATAATGAGCGTATCTTTCGGGGCTTCCAGCGTTGGGAGCGCTTGAAAACGGCAAGGACCAACTCCTTCAGTGTCTCGTAGTATGTGTTGGTTGTTTCCTCGTAGCGCATGGTTCTCCACAGGGCTTCCT
>CAYZXL010000078.1:0-18598 GCA_964482435.1 uncultured Verrucomicrobiota bacterium | reverse complement strand
AAATCGGCCCCTTGCAAATCAACGACTTACGCCAACAACTGACAAACATTCGCTATCACCTCTTTGTGGCGATCGAGAAGACCCTCCTGGACAAAGGAGTCCATACCTCGTGGGCTACGGTCAGGCAGACACTCCAGACCCACCAGGTGGCAACCATTGTGCTGCCCACCGACGGCAACATCATCCTTAAAATCCGCAAAGGCTCCACCCCCGAACCCCAACACGCGGAGCTCTACCAACTCCTCGGTGTTCCCCAACAAATCATCCGACCGAAGAAAACCGCCATCACAAATGCCCAAATGTAGTGACTGAAAAACGAGCCTTCTCCTCTATGACTCACTACAAAATGCGGAAGTTGGGCTAAGCTGTGCGGCATTTCAATAGTGCCGAGGAAGGAGGTTCATCGGAGGACGCCCGGCCATCCACAGTGGTTGACATTGTCAGGCACAAGCTCAACCGGCAGACTCGCAGAAACTTGCGCTTCGTCGCAGCCCGCTCTCCGGCGCCTCGTCTGAATAGAAGGTCTCCGGCATGAGCTCTCGGCCATCGGGCCAAAGAAGCAACACGGCGCAGGATTATACTTTCGCTCAAAAGCCTCAAAGGCAGATCGGAACTCCGCGTTGATCCAATCCTCTATTTGTCTGTGAAGGTCTTCTGTCCGCCGGGTCGTGTCGTCGTCGAGGCGGAACCTTGCCAAAGTTGGCGCGCATTCACAGTGAAACACCGCAGTTCTGAAGTCCCGGAACGGAGTGCCTTTGACGGCAGGAAAACTCTCGATGCTATGCGAACCGGGAGGAAGCACTTCGGAAACGGCGACTTTTTGGCCTTTGGGTGTTTCGAAGGAGTCCAAGTTCTCCATTACTCCCTCGTGGGCGCCTTTCAAGAAAAGCAATCCACAGGCACAATTTCATGTATCCGGGGCCTGGAAACAAAAACCAAGCTCTTGGCTCGACCACTTCACGATCAACGTGATCGAGCTGCTTGTGGAACCAATGCGCCCATTTCCATTTTCGGCGTAGTTCCCAAATTGCCCAGAATCTCCTCCAGACCGTAAAGTCATGCTTATGTAAATCCCAGTCATCAGAGTAACTTGAGGAGCTGATCGTCACATCGCTCCGTCTCGGCCCCGCCTCACTACGGTTTGCATGGTATCCTGACAACAATTCCGGGCGATGACGTTGCGGCACGAAAGCTCGTCACACACCTCTGGCTCCTGCTCTCGGACCCGGGTCCAAGTGGCTGCAATCCTGAGCTTCTCCCATCCAACAAGCTCCCAAACCGCACAGGCATGCCGATAATCTTCCTGTTGACACGAAACGAACAACTCCGGGAGGCACACGAACCACACTTGTCATCCTTACTCCGCCCTTGTCCTTCGTTCGAGGTTGGAAGTCGAATGCTCAGTGTCGCAGTTGCGCGCGACGGGCCTGCGACCTCACGCACGGCGCCGCAGATTCTCATCGAACCGGGGATAACCGGAAGGGACTCGCGGACGCCTTGAATGGGCCGCCGTTTTTGCCCGGGAGGAAGGAAACCAGATGTCCCGATGTTTCCGTACCGAGAATCTCGGCGCCGAAACCCATCCCCCCTTCCGGTTGCAGGAACCGGACCTTCGGCAAATCACTTTCCTCCCCAGCACGATAAACCATGAGAACGGTAACAAACCACCCGACATCGGCTTGCGTCTCCGATTCCGCCCGGAAATGCCATTGATTCTTCTCGCCCCATTCCGGGGGATCGGGGAATTTGCCCGTTTGGTAGAAAACCCAGTGACTCGGCAATGGAAAGCGGACCCTCAACCGGGCGTCACCCTGCGAGACTGTAACGGTCTGGTTTTTCTCATCGAGTTCCATCTCGGATAGTGAGTGCAGCCACCACTCGAATTTCACGCGTTGCGGCGCGGCGAGATCGTCGAAAATCACGAAAATACCCGGCCGAACGCGGATCACGTGGCGATGAAACTTCGTGAGAAGGCCTCGGTACGCCTCCGTGGCATCACCGGCCACGTAATCATACTCATCCCAACTGCGAAAGGCGATGATTTGACCTTTTGCCAGCGGGTCGTGCGGCGGCTGCCCCTTGCCACCGTCAATGGTGATGCAGTTCGAGGACTTCGTTTGCCAGGACCAGTTCCTGTGATGGTCGGAGCCATACCAGGGATAGTACCCCGACTTGATCGCAAGCGCCTCTCCAAAAGCCTCGATCGTGAACGCGTTCTGGTCTGCGTGCGCGTGGCTGATCGTCCCATACGGATCGCTGTGGAAAAGAAAATGAATATCGTTCTCTGGATCCCCGAGCTTGGTATGAAGCGACACCAGTCCCACGCCAGGGAAATAGCGGTTGGCGGGCAGGTCAGATGGACTTCTCGCTGGAGGCGCCTTCCCCTCCAGGGCAAATCCCAGAGGCCCCGCCCCCGCATCCGCCTTCATGAAATCAGCGTACCACCGGAGATACGGGTCGTTCAACAACGCCGAGAACTGGTACATCAACTGCCCCATACCCCGGGTAGGCCCACTGTGCTCGCCGTCGCCAAAGGGTGAGGTCTTCGCGTAAGGCGGATTCGTGTACAGCTTGTAATAGGGGGTGTTCCGGAAGAAGGGCTTCTCCATGAGGTCAATGCCAGAGGCGTTTCGCAGAGGGGCAACAAAGTGCAGAACGAACTCCATGTAATACGACCAGTAACTCGGCCCCTCGTGCCAGCCTCCGTCATCTTTTGCCCACGCCGGATACACCGCCCAGAAAACCTGGAGGACATAGTCGAGCCACTTCCTCGCTTCCGGCCACTCGTGGCAGAACGCCAGCGACGCCTCGCCCAGAAATCCTAAAATTCGCCCCGCATGGCTGTCGTGCGGATTGGACTCAAACCGCCCGTGCAGCCGGTCGTAAAACTGCGCCGCCCGGATGCGCATAACCGATTCCGCCTTCTCCCTTTCAGAAGGCGAGAACAGGTCATACGTCCAATCGTACGTGCGAACACCCCGCATCATCATCCACATCGCCGGTTCATCATTGTGAGAAAGGCCCGTGCTTCCTTCCGGGTCCCACGAGAAGAAATGGAGTATTCGCCGCTTCGCTTCCAGCCCATACTTCTTCTCGCCGGTGAGCAAGTAGGCGAGACCGCACTCCTCCATGGCGTCCATTGGCGGACGGGTGGTGCGGAAGATGTTCTGATAGTCCTTGCCCCGTTGAGCTCCCTCGCCCTCGACATAAGGCGGTTCCGGGACGAGTTCCCGGCCAATGTGTCGGTCGCAGCGCCGGCACAAGGAACGACACTTGTCCGCGAGGTCCTTTGTGCACCGTTCTCGATACTCCGCTAATTGACCGGGGAGGAAGAAAAGCCTCGGCCTCGCATCCGGAACGGAGCTAATAGCCTTGTCCAGGTCCGGAAACGGCGACAGGTGAGCGCCCTCGGGCACGGCGAAGCTTCGTGCCCGGCTCCACGCGATGCTGCCACCCGATTTCTGCACGCCATAGCGCCAAAACCACTTGCCGGCCTCGAGCGGCTTCTGAAGCGAATGAATGCTGATGTCGAGATCGCGGTGGATTCGCGTCTCGGCTGACAAGAAATCGTCTGAAGACGAAACCTGAAGGGCGTAAGTCAAGTCTCTGCCCGCTGGTACCCAGATAAACGAAGGCGGATTCGCCGTAACAATGCTGCCATCGGCCGGTGAGTACGGCCGATGCAGAGGCCCTCGTTCCGGGTCCAGCTCTTGCCCCCAGCCGAAAACCTGCACCATCAATACGAATTTAATGAGAAATAAAGTCCTGGCTTTCATACAACCCTCCTTCTGCCATTTGAAGCATTCCATGGCACCGTATGCCAGCTTACCACACGGTCGAAACGCACGGAAGGACGGTGTGCGCAGCGAGGATCGGAAAACGTGCGCATGCGCAACGATCAAACAAATAGTGAACTGTTCTCGACCCACCTGGCGTTTCAAGTGAAGGCGCGACTTTTGAAGTGTCGCAGGGGCAACGAGCAATTCAGGAAGGCAGCCGCGTCCAACCTGGGACTTGGGAATTCTCGTCGAGAAGAAGCTCCTGGAGACGCTTCGTGACGTCCTTGGTTATTGTGTACTGGCAATACGTGAGCGCTTTTCTGCCCTTCGAGAGACCCTCCTTGACCAGCCCGAGTAACCGTCCGGTAGCCCCATATAGAAGCTGGCAGAGATTTTGGCAATGGGGATCAGCCGGGGGAGGTTGGGGATGGGTCTTTGAGCGGCTTTCCAGTTGTCGGGAAGGAGGTCGTCGAGCCGGTTAACCGGATGAGCGCTTATGCGCTGGAAGACATCGCGGAGGTAGCCGAAGGGGGCGATGTGGAGTCGTTTGCATGTGATGGTGAAAATGCTGAGGACCGCTGTGGTTTGCCCACCTCCCTCGCTGCTGAACAACAGCCCCTCGCCCAGGCCCAACGGGGAGGCGGGGCATGCGCCCAGCACGCCACTTCGGCCAACTTGGGCTTGACATCGCTCTGGGGCGTGGCACAATGAAACCGGGATAGAGGGGCGCGTCCGAATTTCTGGCGCGCCCCGAGCGGAATAGCGGGGCGCCGGTTCGTCTCCACCGTCTTGTTAGGCGATTGATGACTGGCCATTCTTACCAGGCCTGGCCGACCTGAAAAGCCGGACCGGAAACAAGCAACCATGCTGTCCTTGCGAGGCCCTCCATTTGCTGAACGCAATCTCCTCTACAGCCCCAATGGCGAGGCATCATCTTTCCGTCAGAGGTCGGTGATTATGTGCTTTATCCACTCGTCTTTCAGCAAGTCTTCTCGCGTGATGGACTTGGGGGGATCCGCGGAAGGGAGTCTCACATCCGGCTGTGTTCCGAACAACTCGTTGAATCCGCCGTTCGGAGTCAATAGCAGTTCCGCTTCCACGCGGAATATCATCCCGCTCCTGGGTAGCCGAATCGCGGGCGGCAAGAGGTATCCGCCGCCGCCACCGCTGGTGTTTTGCCCCACAAGGGTGCCCAAGCCAGTCCTTTTAACCAGATCCGCATAGTCATCCGCCGCGGACCAACAGCCACCGTTGATGAGCACGTAGATCTTCCCCTGGAAGCTGTACCGCTCCGAGGAGCGAATCTGACGGGTAATCTCGTAGAACGCCCAATCGTTCTCCGCGAAGCCGTTTGGCGGTTTGACTTCCCGTGTCTCAATGACATATCTCGCATACTGCTTCTTCAGGTCCTGCAGCGCAGACTGCCTCGTGTCCTGAAGATACTTCTTCCTCAGCCCAGCGACCTGTTTGAAGGTCAGAGGCCGCGCGAGAAAAGGGCAGAGCAGGTTCTTGTAAACATATTCCGTGAGGCCACCGCCATTGTTCCTGGTGTCGATGATGAGCTTCTTGTACCTGCCCCGCCCACGCTCAAGAAACTCCCGGATTGTCTTCCGCTCCCTCCTCATGTATCCCTTGAACACATAGCTCAGGGGGCCACGCCACATGCTCTTGATCCGAACGTAGCCCACAGTGGCTGTAAGCTCCACATACGTGCAGTTATCTTTCGCATCAACGGTGAAAACTGTTCCTTTCTCGAGAGGAAGGCCTTCCACTTTAGGCACAAAAGCCTCCGCGGTTGTGCCGTCTGGGAGGAGGAATTCCACCCGCCATCCACGAAAAGCGTTGCCTTCATCGATAATCAGCAGGTACTTGTCCGCCCAATCTTTCGGAAAGGCATCATACCGGAGGTGCGTGTGAGTTTTTATGAAATCAAGATAGGAAGAACAAGTCATTCCATTGACGCTTATAATCCTTGATCCGGAGGGCACTGTGATGCCGTTGTGTTGCCAGTCGTCGTCGGTGAAGTAGCTTCCTTCTTTGGCAATGATATGCAAAGGTGGGTGAGCACGCGTAGAGATTCCTTGGGAGAGTCTTGACCAATACGTCCCTGCCCACATCTGGCGGGTGGAAATGCCAAAGTCGGAAATGCCCAGGAATTTGCCGACGGCACACCACTTCAATAAGTCTTCGGGAAATAGGTATGCGTGGCCGGAAGCGCCAATCACATTGAAGTAAGCGGAAGCGACAAGGTAAAATTCCTCATTGCTCTCTGCCTGTTCCGCGAACTCCACGTACCTGGGCTTCAGGGCCTCGAGGCTCGGAACGCCTTTATGCTTTTCATTCAGCGCCACAAATGGGCTGTAGTCATGCGCCCATCGCGCCAGGTATTCGATGTCCTGCTTCCTGTCCTCGGCCGTGAGTTTCGGAGGGGTTGAGCATCCGCAGAGGACGAATGAAAAGAGCGGGAGAACAGGCAATGCCAAAGCAACCAGCTTCGGGGCAATCGGACGGCGCGGAGACAGGAGGAAACAAACCGCACAACAGCAAGCCACGACGAGGCTGATGACGACGCCGCGCAAATGAACGTAGCCAGCGGTGGGAGTGGAAGAGCCAAAGGCGATCGGAACACTGATGACGATGGACGCGAGGCTGATGACAGCAAATCGCCAAGAACGCCAGCCCGAACCCTCTGTGTCTCTTGAAGTGTCCGTGCGCGCGAAGGCCGCCTGTAAATGCTCCCCGGTTTCAGGTATGCGTAAAGGAAGTGTCCATGCGCGCGAAGGCCGCCTAACTACTGTTTATATGGTTTCCAGATAATACTCGATCTGGTTTTTGCTTCCAGACAACACCCTTCAGAGAAAAATGGATAAGTAATGTATCTTCAATGGCTCACAATAATTTGGGCGGTGTTTCTGCGTGTTATATGGTTTCCGCGTAACATTCCGGCTCAACTCCTCCTGTAGACTATCGACAGGACTGCGGACGACATGTCCGCGGCATGTTCTTCGAGATCGAGTCCTCGGAACTCATGCGCTGCATGGCGATGTTGGCCTATCCCGCCCCTGAGGGCGGGGCGGTTTGCCATTACCCGTTGAGGGTCCACCCGGTTCGGTACTTCCGCCTAAGCTGGTCGTTGCCTTCGGCGCTGTTGGTCACCCGACCGGTAACACCGTCATAGTCGAGTTTCTTACCGACGCGGTACGAGACCAGACCCAGGAGCATCATCTCGATCAGCGTGCCGCCGTAATCGAAGTTGCAGGATGTCTTGAGATCGCCCTTGCACGCATTGACCCATTCCCCCAGGAAGGAACCCATGGGCGAGATGAGCTTCTCTTTGGGACGCGGCGCGTAATAGGTCATGTCGGCTGCGTCGCCGGAAGGGAGCAGTACGCGAGAATCGAAATCGGAAATGAGGATGCCTTTGCTCCCCTCGAACATGGCCCCGTGTCCGATTCTTTTCAGGTCCACGTACTCCCTGGGCGATTCCGGCATGGCCCCGCCCTGGTACCAGCTCACCCGGATGGCGGGGCGCCAGTCATTGGCGGGGTGCTCAAAATGGGCCTCCAGTTCGACCGGTGTAACTTCGGGGTTGAATTTGTCCCCTTTGGCCTCGGCGGAGGTCGGCAGACCAGCATCAATCGCGTTCCAGGCGAGGTCCATGGTATGGCTGCCCATGTCGCCAACCTGGCCGCTGCCGAAGTCCCAGTACATGTTCCAATTCAGGCAATTCAGGCCGGGCTCACCGGAGAAGTATCCCGGATTGTAGGGATGGAAGGGCGCCGGCCCGATCCACAGGTCGTAGTGGAGGTTGTCCGGTGGTTCGCCTTCTGCGGGCAGGTATCCGGACCTGCGTATCTGGCGATCGCCCCAGGCACACACCTGTTTTAACTGGCCAATGGCGCTGTCTTTCACCAGCTCACGCACGCGGTTGAAATTCACGTTGGCGTGACGTTGCGTGCCAACCTGCGTGGCCAGCTTGTTCCTGTTCTTCAGATAGGTCGCGCGGACCACGCGTGTTTCTTCAACGCTGTTGCCAAGGGGCTTTTCGCAGTACACATGGAGACCGCGATTCATCGCCCAGTTGGCGACGAAGGCGTGTGTGTGATCGGTGGTACAACAGATCACGGCATCCAATCCTCTTTGATCAAGACACTTGCGCCAGTCAACGTAGGTCTTGGCGTTTGGGAACCTCCTCGCAGCCCCAGCCAGGTACTTCTCGTCCACATCGCACAGGGCCACCACGTTCTCCCTCGAGATCTCATCTTGGTGCGCCCGACTGCGGCCCCACACGCCGATCAGGGCGACATTCAACTTGTTGCTGGGGGCGTCGGGCCCGGCAAGTGCCCCGCGTGGAAGAATGAGCAGACCTGCTCCGGTGGCGGCGCTGGATTTGATGAATTGGCGTCGGTTCATTGTGGTGCACTCCTTTCGCTCGTTGGAATTTCTCCATTTCTGAGAATTCTCGCTAACGTTATGGTAGCGGAAAAAGCCCAAATGGATCAAGGCCAGGGTGTGTATGCGTCTGTGACCTTGCCTCCTTTTTACGTCATACCGTCCAGATTCCGATTTAAACCCTGTCCCAGTTTTCGGAGGCAAGGTCAATTCCCTGCATGGGTTGTGAAACGCAAGGTCGTTTCCCACCAGCCATACGACCCTTCGGCACCGAACGACGTTGGTTTCCATGAGCAGCTGTGCTCGGCACCATTTTGGCGATACGCCTTTATGACTGTGTACTCCTAACGAAAGGTAAGAAACGCTCGTAAACTCGACCAGCATTTCGAAACCCTCTTTCGCGTGCCGTGGGCTCTTTGGACAGCCTCCTCTCGTCGTCCTGCTTGAAGTCCCGCGTCTTCGACAGAAACGCCATGTGGGTCGAGTACAGTAGCGGAAACGCTTTCCTTGTGGCTGTAACCACAGATAGACGCGAGGGTTACGAACATCGAATTTGCGCAAAATCACGGAGCGAGCTTTCCCCCTCAGATGGCACCTCGTTTTGTCTGCAATACTGCGTCCTTCGCGGCGAGAGGGCTTGAGCCCGAAAGGGGGCTTCGGTCCCACCTTGTGTTCCCGGCGCTATGGTGGGGCCTTCAGCGTCCGCCCGTTGCCTCGATGCGATAGTACCTTTGCCGGACGAGGTTGTCTCCGGGAAGGGACCCAGTTGAGGTGCCGTCGTCCACCCAGCTCACGACCCTTCCGTAGCCAGCGACGTTAGCGGCCGCACGCCACGTTTCGCCGGTGAAGTCGCTCAGGAATTCCACACGGTACGTACCTGCTGGTTCACCTTCCCAGACAAGAGTTGCTGTTCGGGTCTGTTCGTCCACAACCAATTCGAGGAGCGTTGCGCTGGTCTCCCGGACCGGGGATATGATTACCCGGTCGAGAGCGAGATTCCGGTCCTCGGGGGGGTCGTAATAATCGTTTACGAAAGCGAGCGCAACCGTGTGGCTACCTTGTGCGATCGTTGCCGAGAGGATAAACTGGCTGGGGGTTTCGGTACTGACGAATACTGCGTCGCGCTTGACGCCATCAATCCTGAGCTCCATCTGTGGCCAAACGCCGAGAGCGGGAGTGCCGTAAGCGGTCACGACGAAGGAATAGGTCCCGGAACTCGTGAAATTAACCGACGATTCCAGCCTGCCGTTGGCGCAACACCAGACTGTCCCATTGCTCACCACGGTGTAACCGCCGACGGGGGTCATTTCCTCCGCCTCCAACCTCAAGCCCGAGGGCGTTCTGATCACCGCCCCGAGGTCCGTTAGCATGATGGAGATGATCCTGTGTGCTTTGGCGAGGTTCTTCTGCTCCTTTTCCCAGGTGATCTCGTCGAACAGAATGAACCCTTTTCCACGATTGACTCGGACTATGGCGCCGGGCTTGGTGAGGAACAGTCCGCTTTCGAGGGAAGGGTCTGGCCCATAGCGAACCTCGGCCATGTACAGGTTTCTGTCTTCAGGTGGGTCCCAGGCATCGTTCGTAAACGCGAGAGCCAGTTCATGCTCGCCCGCCGTGAGCTGTGCGGTCAGCGTGCAGAGTTGCCACGTCTCGCTGTCAACGGTGACTGCATCACGGAAATTGCCATCAATTCGCAGAACCATCTGCGGGTACTCGTCGAAAGCCTGCGTCCCGCGTGCAACGACCCCAAAGAGGTAAAGGGCGGTTTCTGGAACGGTAATGTTCTGGGCGACATAGCCGTTGACGTACATGTTCCAGCCGCGGGTGACAGGCGAGCCGCCCGTCTTGACAGGCATATCCTCAACCTCGATGGCGTTGTAGCTCGTCAGGGTGAAGCGCTTGCGGAAGGCCCTCTCGGCGATAGACCTGGATAGCGTGGCGGGCCGGTCCCAGGTCCCCGGTTCGTCAATCCAGTACAGATCGTAGTTTGTGAGGCTTGACGTGCCGTCATCCGGGAGGCTTCGGAGAATGGGGATGGTCGCGTTCGGTGCCGCTTCCAAATTCGGCATCAGCACTGGACCGACCTCAGCAAGGAAAGCGTCGGAAGGGCGGTGGAGCATGAGTTTTCCTCCCGCCTCCACATAGGACATGAGTTTCTGAACGGATGCTTTGGCTTCGCTCCAGGCATTTTCTCCACCGGCAATGAGCAGAAGCGGGTACGCCGAAAGGTCTCGCGTTGCAAGGCGCCCCAGAAGGTCTTCGTGAAGCAGTCCGAGCTGGGAGAGAGTTTTCGACGCTTCCGAATCAGCCTCCGCCAGAACTCCTGTGTGTCGCAGGCGGTGCTTCGCAGCGGAGCAATAATTGAGGATTCGCTGCAACAGGACTGCCGCCATCGGTTCTGTGGTGAACTTCGTCGCCAGGAGCATCTGCGAGCAAATGTATCCGCCTGGCCCGCGAGGAACCTCAATCATGGCCGCCTGGTCCAGCCCGTTCGCCGAGCCGACGTCCATTAGCACCCGGAAATTCCCCCTCGATGGCTTCGGGATGTTGCCTGCGGTCACCCGGTTGTCTCCCCGCCACCAGCGGAGGTCTTCGGCGGAGATTGCGGACACTATGGGGTGGGCGGAAGCTCTGGGAAAGGCGAAGTTCGCGACATAATTTGACAGCGAGAGTGCGAGAGGCATCCAGCGAGGATAGGAAGATTGTTCCAGAACCACCACCCATCCACCCCGATCGCAAAAGTCCTCCCATCTTGTTGCGATGCTCTCGGCCCCCACCTGAACGGCCCCCTCCGTCAGGGAGTTACTGCCGATAACCAGGACATCGAACTCGTTGTAGGGAGCCGCCCGAAGGTCCGTGACGGGAAGGTACGAAATGCCTTGCTGGGTGAAAATGGCAGCGGTTGTCCCGTTTGTGTCGTACAGGGCAAGCCTTGTTCCTCCCGGTACGGTGAGGGAACGTTGCGGATAGGCAGAGTAGGATTTCCGGTCCGAAAAAACCGTCGCTTCCCCCTGGATCAGCTCGATCGTCAAAGCAAAATCGCCCGGCGACAATGGGACGCGAAAAGTGATTGTCTCTCGCCTACTCTCAGCCGGTTGCAGAGATACCGTTCGGGTATCGGCGGACCCGCCGGTGCCCCACCTCAAGATAAAGTCGCCGGAATCCGTTGTATCGTTATGGACACTTACACTGCGCTCCACGGTTTCCCCGACGAAGAACCGACCATCATACTCCTTTACGAAAACGGCGTTGGGGTGATAGACGGCTTTCTGAGTCTGATAGAGGTGGTTGTTTTCAGGGTTGAGGTCGAGCATGGCACCGGCCGCGACATCTTCGAACATCGTCCAGGGGCAGATGCCATTGACGCCGTAGTCGCGGTAAGCCTCAATCTGCATCCGCCACGTCCACCCCTTGGCCCTGTTGCGATAATACGAGGGATCGGCGTAAACTTCGTCCCCGTAGAGAATGGAAAATCTGTCGGGGGATGGCCCGGGCACCCATAGGAACTCGCCAATGTAGAGCGGTTTTTTCCGGTCCCATTGCCATGTCCCGCCGGGAGCATGGGGAAGCTTGATGGGCTCATCCATCCAGTAAGCGGTGTTTGGCCAGAGGTGATACTCCGGGAACTCGTGAGGGTAATGCAGTCCGATGATGTCGGCTTCGCCGCCGGGGTCGAGGTCCGCTTCGTATGTAATCGGCCGGGTCGGGTCGAGCTCCTTGACCATCTTGCCCAGCTTTGCAAGTTCCGCTTCCGTTCCCTGGTACGCTCTTTCTCCGCCACACTGAAGAAGCTCGTTCTCCAGGCTCCATATCACTATGGATGGATGGTTCCGGTCCCGCTGAATCGCCCGTCTTAGGTGGTCGGCGAAATTCGACCAGAACATCGCGTCCGCGAGGCGATAGGCGAATGAATCGCACCAGACAGCGCCCTCCTCGACGATTAAAACCCCAACCTCATCGGCCACTTCGTACCATGTCTCGTCCCATGGTTGAGTATGGAGCCGGAAGGCAACGTTGTTTCCGGCCTTGATGTCCTGAAGAACCCTCCGGACGTCCTCCTGGCGCATCGGGCCGTCGGGAGGCCAGGTTGATGTTGCCAGGAGATGGATTTTTGTTCCATTCAGGTAGAAGCTGTCACCTTCGCACCAGAATTCCCTGAAGCCGAAGCGGGTTTTCACCGTGTCCGCAGAGCCGATGGCGGGCGTCAGGGTTGTTTCGAGCTGATACAGATACGGGTCCGAGGGGCACCACAGGTGAGCGTCCGGCCATTGTGCCACAACATTCACGTCGAGTGTCTCAGTCGGTCCCACAGCGACATTCGCATCTGGCAGCGTGAGGGCTACATCCTGCCCATCGAAGACTCTGTTGCTGAGAGTGCCATTTTTCTGTTCCGTTCCCTCATTCCGCAGTCGTACCCTGACGGTGATCCTCCTCTGTCGAACCGACGTCATCACGAAGACGTCCTCGATGGAGAAATCGGGAGCGGCCCGGAGAGCAACGTCCTGCCAGACCCCGTAGAGGTCGTACCGTCCACCGATGGGGGCCAGTATGACGTTCCTGGCACGCTCACGCGGATTCTCTCCCGGTTGCAGGTTTGAGAAATCTACCGGACCTGAAAACAGGGCCGTCCAGTCGCTCAGGCCGACGAGTAGTTCGTTTCCTTCTCCGAGTCGAACCTGGCTTGTGATATCCAGTTCAAAGGGGTCGTATCCATTGAGGTGCCCGCCAACCAGTTGTCCGTTCAGATATACCCTGCTGTCGTATTTTACTCCCCCGAACAGTAGCTTGATCCTCATGCCGAACATGGAGTCGGGGACAACAAAGGTCTTTCGGAACCACGCTCTCTCGTATTTGTAGCCCGAGAGATAGCCTGGAACCGTCGTAGGCTGCCACGCGTCAGGTGGCGGATAGGTGAGATCAGAGACCTTCTGGTACTGCCATTCACCGTTCAGTGATATTTCTTCCCTTGCCAGGCTCGCCGTGCAAAGGAAGCCCGCAGTGACAGCAGTCGCAACCAACCGCAAAATCACTTCTCCTCGAGCGATCATCATTCATTCCTCTCAACTCTCGCTTTCAATGTCATCAGGGTCCTTGTCCGGCCCCCCTCCGAACCAGCACCTCACCTGTTCTTCCACGGACCCCAACGAAGGGTATACCCGGGTAAGTCTACCAGAACCAGGCGACAAAATAGGAGAGGCATGACAGCGGACCCCCGAGCCACGCGCGGGTTCGCGGAGAACCTGCGCGGTTTGCCCGAAGAGCGCGATTCTGCGTTGGCGAGCCCCTGGCAATGAAAACTGGAGAGTCATGACCCTATCTGCTGTCGAGGCTTCCCAAACCCTCGACCTTGGTTACGGGCCGTTTCGTCGTGCGTTGTTTGCATGCCTGCTCAGTCTCATCCACATTCACAACGAAACATAAAGTCCCCACACTCGCTCCTTCCGGAGCTTCGGCATTATGCTCCACCCACCTCGCGAATCTGAGCCGTTGGAGACCACCACCTGTTAATCTTGGAGGGTCTATAAGACGGTGGTAAAGCCCAGGGAACCTGCGTAATAGATTGTGCATAGCGAGCTGGCGACGGTTTGCCCGGTGGCTCGCACGCTCCTGATACTGTTGTAAGCTACGCTCCCGGTTGGCCCGAAGCCACTCTAACCCTCCTTCACGTTGCCGCTTGAGCGTTAATCAAGTCGAGCCGATGCTTCCGGATGCAACAGGCGAGCCTATTTCCATTTGCACTTGCGCTGCGCCAGCCGGTGCTTGCCGTGACAATCGGTGCAATATCTCTCCTCGGCGGCGCCGGCGAAGAGGGGCTTGTGCTGCTCGGTGTCGATCTTGTCCTTGGGGTGACATCCCATGCAGAACGGATTGATCTCTGACCGACGATACATAATATCAGGCGCCGTGCCCTTCCCACCCCAGGACCAGGATTCGTCGGCGATGTGGGCGTCAGAGGTGCCGTGGCAACCCGCGCACCCGATGTTGGCCCGCCCGTGGATGATGGCAATATCCTCTTGCATGTAGTTTATGTGGCAGACGTGGCAGCGACTGTTATCTGCTACGGGGCCCGCCGGAGAGGCAACGTCTGGGCCTTTGTCAAGCAGCAAGAAAGGCTCGTTGTCGAGAAGAAGCGGTGGCTCGGCATCCTTTACGGCTTCCTGGCTTGCCACGGGCTCCTGGCTGGCTGTGGGTTTCGTCTTCGTCGCCGGTTCCCGTCTGGGGTTGATTTGCTCGCAACCGATCCACGCAAAAGCGACTGCTGCCAGAATGAGCATCAGGAAACAATATCTTATACCCTGTGCCATGGTATTGACTCAGGCGACGAGGTAGACACTGCTGCTTTCTCTCGTCCCGAGCACGTAATTGGCCGGAGGTTATCGGTTAGACGTATTCCCAGTCCTTGAGCCATTGATACTGAGCCGGCAACTTAGCCCACATCTCGTTGGCGGCGTTTTCCAACTCGGCCTTTTCTTTCAAGTCGAGCTGGCGGCGCTCCATCACGGCTCTTGCCACGTTGTCCACTTCTGCGACACTGTTGATGCCGGGGATTGGCATTACGGTGTTGCTGTGGAGGATGTACCGAATGGCCAGACGAGCACGTCGGTCGTCTTCTTCTCGGTTGCCCGTGAACAGGGACGCCGCCGCAAAGGGCTTGATGCCGAACGCACCCACATCGCACTTCTTGAGAGCGCCAAAGAGACTGTCCGTCGGTGCGGCCTTGCTCATGGTAGTGAAGGGAAAGAGTATAACCTCGATCTGGGGAAAGTACTCGATCATGAACTTGAACCAGCGGCGATCGTGCGAAGAGATGCCGCCGAATCGGGCTTTGCCCTGCTTTTTGGCTTTCTCGATGGCCTCGACGACCTCGCAGGACGTGTCGAACGAGTGCCTGCCGCCAGGCTCGTACACGGTGATCCGCCACAAATCGGTGTATTCCAGTTTCGCCCCCCTCAACATTTCGTCTAATACTCCTATCAGCTTGTTGGCGGTGCGGTAATCTGGGTTGCGCGGCTCATTACCGGTTTCGGAAATACCCAGGTAAACTCTGTCGCGCCGCCCGGCAAGGGCTTTCAAGTCCCTGAGCAACTCGCCGCTGCCGGTGCTATCAATGTAATTGATGCCTACCTCGAGGCAGCGGCTGACGATGTCATATCGCTCCTTGCCCTCGCTGCCCGAGTGCCCACCCAGACCCACAGCCGACACCATAAGATTGGTCTTGCCCAGCCGACGGTACTCCATGTTCGGGTTGTAATTGAGAATCTTCGAGGTATCAACGGTTGCAGGATTGGCTGCCTTGGCGTTTTGACCATCGGTGCCGCCGAGCCCCAGAGCCACACCGGCTGCAGCCACCGCACCATCGCGCATAAACTGGCGTCGGGTCATTCGCTTACTCTCCATCGTTCGTCTCCTTTCGTAGTTCTTCGAGCTTCACCCCGCCTGAGTCTCTCGCTCAAACTCGCCCACATGCCCTGCACTGTCATGGGGATTTGGGCAACGGGCGACCACTTTTCAACATAAACAGAGCTTTTATCTCATCCTCTGCCAGCGCACGGTCGTAGATACGAACGTCATCAATGAGGCCTTTGAATCGCCTGCCTATCCTGACATCAGAGTCGCCACCGGTGTCAATCGGCCAAAGGTCCAAAAGACCAATGTCATGAATCTCCGCCAGGATGCCATCCTTGTAAAGCTTGACATCATCATGGAGATTCGGGGGCTCGGCCTGCCGTACCACAGCCGCCACGTGATGCCACTGATCGTCGTCGGTCTCGGGGTTCATATAGAGATACCCGCCATTGGGCGTCACACCGATGCGCCCCCGTATGAAGCCGAATACCCACATTTTGCCGTAATCATCGGAACCCCAGGACAAGATTTCTCCCCGGGAGGTGGTTGTCTTAATCCAGGCCGCCACGGTTCGAGGTCGCGTGCCGATAACACCCTTATATCCAGTTATCCCTACACAACCATCACCGCCGTCGAGCCTCAGTGCTTTGCCTGTCTTCCCTGAAACCGAATCCCTGTCAAACGACAAGCCGCCCTCAAGCGTGCCCTTACGGCCATGTGTGGAAGAGTCTTCAGCGGTTTTGCCGGAAGCCTCATCAAACTTCCACCAACCGACAAGATGAGGGTCCATGTCGAGGTTCGTCTGCTTTTCCTTGTCCGCCGGAGCGGGGGCTGTCACCTCCAGCCCTGGAGTGTCGCTCAGCAGACCGAAGAACAATACGACGGAAAATGGACAAAGCAAATTCCTGCACATAATATGCCTCCCTATCTTGCATCTGCCGTTCGGGGCCGCCCGACTAAGCCATTTGCCACTATACCAAAAACCTTTTACGATTACCAGCGTCTCCGCCGCCTTTTACGGAAGCAGCCAATCATGGTGATGCCTTTCGGGCAATTCCCCGATGCTTTCAGAGGGAAGAAACGCCCGGACTGGCCCAAGCTGACTCGACTTGGCAAAACACCTCCCCCCCTTTTTGTCCCGAAAAGGAACCCATTCCGAACGCTCCTGGTGACCTCTTGGCTTGCGCAACGGCGCCAGGCCGGATTGATCTCTCATGGCGCTATAACTCCGGCAATGAACTGGGCTTCGAGGTAGAACGGAAGGATGTCGAGGGACGAGGGCATTGTCAAATATGCGCCCTTGCCGAAGAATCCCGCCGAGGCGAGGTTTTTCCGTACGACAGCCACTCCCCGGAGGCTGCGCTCGGCGCCGTTGTTGACTATGTCGGCGTCTGCGTCCTCGCAGCAGCCGGTCAGGGTTTTTCAGCAGCACGTTGTCCTGTTCTCGTTCGAGATATACCTTGATGCCATCGAGAACGGGCAGACTCCTGGCCAGCGGCGATGCCCTGGCGGGTATCGCGCATGGGAAGAAGAAACCTTGCGGACTTCCGCCTGGTTATGGTATATTCATTCCGGTTCAGGGCCCCGCTGAGCACATCGCGGTTTGCTCGCGAACCTCTGCGGAGGTGGCGCCTGGTGCGAACGTCAACTCAACTGACGTCGAAGGACCTGTTGCCATGAGTTCCACTCTGAAGTCCATTCTGGTGATCGTTATCCTTGTGGGCATCGTAGCTGTAGCCTCCCACTTCGCCGTGACGCGGGTCAAGCCCGAGCCTGAAGAGGGGAGAGGTTACACGGCCATCCTGATCTGCAGTGATCCGGAGTGCCAGAAGGTCTTTCCGCAGAGAGTTATCGCGGGTCAGCCGGGTCCCTATAAGTGCAAATATTGTGGGAAAAAGACAGCATACCGGGCTGTTCAGTGCGACAAATGCGGTCAGATATTCCCGTACGACGTGCGGGAGGTTACCACGGAGTTCGGGCCGGAACAGACTGGCACAACCGAATGCCCCAAGTGCGGATATGGCAGGTCCACGCGGGTCCAGAGCATGAAGGAGGTCAAGGAATCGGCGCCAGAACGCGAGTGACCCGTGAGCGCACCGGGCCCGCGCTGGGCAGGTGAGGCGGCTGTACACTGTTGATGCAGTCTCAGGATATTGCGTCGCCTGACTTACGGGCGCCAGACGTGGGAGAAAAGAACCGATGATTTCGACAGGATAACAGGATGGACCGGATGATCCTGGGAATTCTGTTAATCCCGTCTGACATTCGTCTGCGGTCTCTGCGTCCTCCGCGGTGAGTCGCCCGTGACTGAGGCACTACAGGATGTTGGCAATTTTTGTTGACACGGTCAGGGCGCATGGCCATATAATAAAGCGGGTCCTTCAAATGTCGAATTGACATGGGAAGCAATCATCACATGCATTATGGGGAGATACTCCAATGGTGAAGTTCAGTCATGGTCTCATTAGACTTCGCCCGAAGAGGCGGCTTGTCAACGAGCCAAGGCGCCGCCTTTTCAACAGGTTGATCCGCGTCGGGTTCACTCTTATCGAGCTGCTCGTGGTCATGGCTATACTGTCCATTCTTATGGCCATCCTTCTCCCCACCATCCGGAGTGGCAAGGAGAAGGCCCAGGAGGCGCAGTGCATGGGGAACTTGCGGCAGCTCGGCCAAGCGTACCACCAGTACACGAACGACTACGAGGGCTTTTTTCCGCCGCAACCGGGTTGGGAAGGCGACACGATGGCCTATATCCGCACCTCATGGATCACCTACGACTCCCAGAGCAATATCACCAGCGGCGGCGCCACAAAACTCCAGATCAGGCAGGGTTTGCTGTGGCCCTATCTGAGGAGCTACGAGGTTTACCTGTGCCCCGGGGACAAGAACCGAAAGATCCGCAACTACAGCTATTCTCAAAACCTCGCCTACTCGCCATCGCCCAACCCCCCCCGCAACATTGACCGCATCGGCAGGTGGCTCACCCGGGTTATGTTGATGTGCGAGGAGCAGCGACCGAATGACGGAGTCTTCTGGTATCAAAACTCCGGCGCCGTTAGCAGTATGGATTGCCTTGCTTT
>CAYZXL010000077.1:0-18952 GCA_964482435.1 uncultured Verrucomicrobiota bacterium | reverse complement strand
TGAGCCGGGAAGGACTCGAACCTTCGACCCATGGCTTAAAAGGCCATTGCTCTGCCGCCTGAGCTACCGGCCCACTCTCTTCCTATGATAGAAAAACGCCGCCCCCAGGTCAACACCCTGCGGCAACAGCCGGTTTCGGGGTTCCCGTGCGGATGAAGCCACGCATCGGGACACGTTTCTCGCCCGAGGAATTCTTCGCCCGTTCGGGCGCGGTGAGAATAGACAGGGCACTTGGCATCCCCTCTGCGGCGACCGAGCGGATCAGACCTCCATGATTTCAGCTTCTTTGTGCTTCACAAGCTCGTCAACTTTCTCGATGTGCTCGTCGGTGAGCTTCTGGACTTCGTGCTCCTCGCGGAAGCTGTCGTCCTCGGGGATGACGCCATCCTTGCGGAGGTGCTTGACCTCTTCGTTTGCCGTGCGGCGAATGTTGCGGATGGCGACTTTGGCATCCTCGGCCATCTTTCGGACGAGCTTGATGAGGTCTTTTCTTCGTTCCTCGCTGAGTTCGGGGATGGGGATTCGCACGTTCTTTCCGTCGCTGATGGGAGTGACGCCGAGGGCGGATTGCTCGATGGCTTTCACAACCGAGCCGACGGCTCCGGGGTCCCATGGATGAATGACAACGAGCCTCGGCTCCGGCGTGGAAATGTTGGCGAGTTCTCTCAATCGCGTCTTGGTCCCGTAGTAGTCCACAGGAATACTCTCGACGAGGGCTGCCGAGGCTTTCCCCGTGCGGATGGTGGAGAACTCGCTGCGGACAAACTCCACGGACTTGTCCATTTTTGCTCTCGTTTCCCTGAGAAGTTTGTCAATAGGCATGGCTCGAACCCCTGATGATAGTTCCGATTTTCTCTCCCGAAACGATTCTCTTGAGATTCCCGGACCTGGTCAAATCGAAGACCACGATGGGAATGTTGTTGTCCATGCCGAGGGTGACGGCGGTGCTGTCCATCACCTTCAGTCGTTTGTCTATGACCTCCAGGTACGTCAGCTCGTCGAACCTCCGGGCGTTGGCGTCGAGCTGCGGGTCCGCGGAATACACCCCGTCCACTTTCGTCGCCTTCAAGACGACCTCCGCGTTTATCTCGGTCGCTCGGAGAACCGCAGTCGTGTCCGTGGAGAAGAACGGGTTTCCTGTTCCTCCGACGAAGACGACAACCATTCCATTTTCCAGTTGCTTGACGGCTCTTCTTCGGATGAAAGGCTCGGCAAGCTCCTTGATTTCAATCGCGCTGTGGACGCGGCTGGGGACACCCAGTTTCTCGAGGGCATCCTGGAGGGCCATTCCGTTCATGACGGTGGCGAGCATCCCGACATAGTCGGCGGTGGTCCTGTCCATCCCCTTGGCGGCTGCGGAGACTCCGCGAAAGATGTTTCCTCCGCCAACCACTACTGCCACCTGGACGCCGAGGCTTCGGACGTCCTTGATCTCCGTGGCAATCCGCGTGCAGACGGCGGGGTCAATCCCGTAGGTTCTATCTCCTTTCAAAGCTTCGCCGCTGAGCTTCAGGACGATCCTCCTGTAAACCGGTGCGGCTTTTTGCTTTTTCGTTCTCGGCGGATGGTATGCTCGTTTCTGGCGTGCCATGGGGTTCTCAGCGACGTGCTGCTTGCGTCCCCGCCTCACTCACTTTCGCCCATGCTGTAGCGGACGAACCGGCGAATGACGATGTTCTCGCGAAGCTCGGCGATTTTCTGTTTGACGTACTGGCCGATGTTGACCTCCGGGTCTTTGATGAAAGGTTGTTCCAGAAGGCATTTCTCGGCGAAGAAGAACTTGTTGAGCTTTCCCTCGACGATTTTCTCGACGATCTGAGGAGGCTTGTCCGTGACCTCGGAGCGATACTTCTCTCTTTCTTTCTCGACCACATCAGTTGGCACATCTTCCCGCCGGAGGTACTTCGGGTTCATGGCGGCGACGTGCATGGTGATGTCTTTGACGAACGAGCGGAAAACTTCGTTGCGAGCGACGAAATCGCTCTCGCAGTTGACTTCGACGAGAACGCCTATCTTGCCGCCCATGTGGATATAGGAGGCGACAATGCCCTGGGGCACCTCCCGATGAGCCTTCTTCTCCGCGATAGCCAGTCCTCTCTTGCGGAGAACCTGGATGGCGGCCTCGATGTCCCCTTTGGATTCTTCCAGTGCGGACTTGCACTCCATTATTCCGGCGTTAGTTTTCAGCCTCAATTCCTTGACAACTGATGCGGGAATTTCCATCTTGTCAGCTCCCTTTCTTCTCGATGTCGAATCGTGGAGGCGCGTCGGATCGGGGGCGTTGTCGTGGTTGTCGGGGGTGTAAGGGTCTTGACTGAGGTTCAGGAACCTCCGGTGCAACCTTTTCCACGGCGGGCGCGGGTGGCGGCGGTGGAGGAGCAGCTCCGGCCGGTGGCGCAGCTTCCCGAACAGGCGGCGGGGCTGCCTCGGCTGGGGCAGCCATTTTCTCAGGGGGCACGGGTTCCGGCTGGGTTTTGTAAAGCTCGTTTTGCGCTTCCACGATATAGTCAGCGATGGTGTTGGCGATCAAGGTGACGGACTTGATGGCGTCGTCGTTGGCTGCAATAGGGTAGTCAATCGGGTCGGGGTCGGAATTGGAGTCAACGGTTGCGATGATGGGGATACCCGTCTTTCTTGCTTCGGAGATGGCTATTTTTTCTCTGCGAGTGTCCACGAGGAAGAAGGCTGCGGGGAGACGGTCCATTGCCTTGATTCCGTCGAGATATTTGTGGAGCTTTGCCTTTTCCCGGAGCAGGTGCGAGACTTCTTTTTTGGGAAGCCTGTCGAAGGTGCCGTCCTGAGACATGACCTCAAGCTCACGAAGTCGAGCGATGGACTTCCGGATGGTTCTGTTGTTGGTGAGAGTGCCGCCGAGCCATCTTTCGTTGACGTAGAACATCCCGCAGCGAGTGGCCGCGAGGTAGATGGATTCTTTGGCTTGCTTTTTGGTGCCGACGAAAAGGACAGACCCTCCATCAAGAACGATGTCCTTCAGGGCCTGGCCAGCCTTCTGGAGTTGAGCGATTGTCTTCTGAAGGTCCAGAATGTGAATCCCGTTTCTCTCCTCGAAAATGAACCTTTTCATCTTGGGATTCCATCTTCTGGTTCGGTGTCCGAAATGAACACCCGCCTCGAGGAGAGCTTTAATTGTCACATCGGGCAAGCTTTTGACTCCTCCTTATCAAGTTTTTGATTGAGTTCTCCGGCGATGCTCCGCAGTGGAGCTGCCCTCTGATTAACTCCTGAATTTGCGTAACATATATATCTTTTACGGGCTGACAAAGTCAAGCCCGCTTGAAAGTCTCTCCGAACAGAACGCGCAGCGTTTCGGGGCGAGGGAGCCATCAGATGATACGCTGGGAAACGCGGAAGACGGGACCTACGGTTCCCCCCGCCTCAGCGAAAAATAGAGCCTGGAGCGGGCGATGAGAATCGAACTCACATGACCAGCTTGGAAGGCTGGGGCTCTACCATTGAGCTACGCCCGCCCACTCGCGCAAACGAACCCCGCTGTGGGCGGGGCCGCTGTGCTGCATCCGCGGACCCAATTTCCTCGATCGGCGGTAGCTCCTTCAGTGCCCGCGATTGCAGCCACTATTTATACCAGAATCGGGGAGCAATGCAAGGAAAAAAGAAAGACCGCCGTTATCCCTCAGTCTCGGGCGGCAGACGCGGCAGAAAAGGAGCCAAGATATGGACAGGATAAAAGGATGGACCGCATAATCCTGAAAATCGTGTTAATCCCGTCTGACATTCCTCTGCGGTCTCTGTGTTCTCTGCGGTGACTCCTCCGGTGACCGAGGGATTACCCGCACCCGCCGCCCTGTCAGTCACCAGAGCGTCCACCTCCCAAAGGCGATTTCTCGCGCGGTCGGAATGGGACACGGCAATTTGCCAGTCCAATGCCACGAGGTTCTTCGGTTCCGCGCAACCGCAAAAATTCTTGCATAAATCTCTGTTAGTTCGGCGTCATATTAGCGGAGTCAAATGTGGCGAAAGACAGGGCCGGGCTTCTGCAAAATCCCTGGCGGAAGAGGAATTCATTGAGCAAGCTCGACGGCGCGATTGAGCGCATTTACCTCCGTTACAGGCAGCAGCTTTTCACTTGCTCGCTGGCCATCACGCGATGTCCTGCTCGGGCGGAAGACTCCATCCAGGAGGCGTTTCACAGGCTATTCAGATTGAAGAGCAAGCCGCGACACCTTAAAGCATACGTCTTTCGCGCTGTGCGAAATGCCGCCATCGACCAGGTCCGGCGAAATCCGCCATCCACCGATGAAATCAGCGAGTTCATTTTCGACGCGAAGCCAGTCCCACGCGATGCAGCCGCCCACAACGAGCTTAAGCAGCATGTCGCAAAGGCCCTTCTATCGCTTTCGGAAGACGAGCGAGAGACAATTGTCCAGCACATCTACGGCGACTTGACGTTTCGGGAAATTGCCTGCGTGCGGCAGGCGCCTCCGGGCACTGTAGCAGCGTGGTATCGCAGAGGAGTGAAGAAACTTCGTTCTTTGTTGGAGGAGCGACTGTGAAAGACTTTGAATCAAAGCTTAAAAGCTTTCCTTTAGCGGCACCTTCTCAGGAGCTTGATGCGCGTGTGCTCACGCAAAAGCCACATTGCCCGTCACCATCCCATTCTCCCCGGTGGCGAGTTCCCATCTGGGTCACCGGGGCCATTGCCCTGGCGATGGCGCTCGCTGGTTTTGTGGCTGGCGCGACGTGGCGGGGCAGAGAGTCCATCCCCAGTCACGCCACGCGGACGCCCGTGAAAATGTGCGTCATTTACGATTTGACTGGCCCGCGCAATCCGTTCGACTTCACCTTCGCTTCCGATTTCTTTCCGGCAGAAAAATTAGAGACAACAGTCCGAACGCAGAAAGGAGCATGACAATGAGGAGGTTGGTCTTTGCAGTTGCTTGTGTGGTTGTGCACATTCTTGCGCTGTCGGCGTCGCCAGAGGAATCCGTTCCCACGAGACGAGCGGTTGTTCCGCCGCCGATCCCGGCCAGCACTGCGCCCTCCCCCGGCGACACGAATCAGGTTATGGTTGAGTTTCAGGTTTACCGCGTGCAGGCGAACATCACCATCACTACCGAAAGCCTCATCAAGGCGGTTTCCTCGGCAGTTGGCGGCGACAGGGGCACCTCTCCCTCAACGGGAGGCAGGCGCGCGTTTGTCTTCACTTCGGGCGTCCTCGATGTCGCCGGAATAGAGCTTCGCGCCGATGAGAATGGCTGGACGTGGGACGGAAAACCTTCTCCCCCGGATAGCAAAAAAGTGGTTCTGCTTTCTTCCCCGAAGGTTATTGCGCTCTCCGGGACTGCCTTCGAAATCTGGGTTGGGTCAGAACAGCCAATTCAGTATTTCGAGAAGCTCCCCGACGGCCGCTTCGAATTGAAGACCATGCCGGGTAAGACCGGCCTCGGCCTGTCAGGGACCGTGGAATCAGCACAACCCGGGCAGGTCATCCTGCGCGACCTGACAATCCTGTTGCGCTCCATCGAGTCCCGCGTCCCCATCGAGGGCGTGGACCTCGATGTCGGACAGCCAATCGTTGCGTCGCGAGAGTGCAAGGCCTCCATAGCCCTCTCCCCGGGACGAGATTGCGGCATCTTGCTCCAGACAGAGCGATACGGCACGCTCATTGTCCGCGTGAGGGTCACGCCCGTGAACTCGCAGGGCGCACCCGAGAAATGATTTGTCCCGGCGCCGACGTCGGGGAAGGGACTCGGAGGGCTCGAGCAAAGCTCGAGCCTCCACCCCCCTTGCGTCACGCGGGGCAGGCAACCCCGGGATTCTCCGATGCTCCCTCCCCACAGGTCACAGAATTGGCCAACGAAGCCAGCAGAGGCACCGAGCGCACGCCGTGTCTGTGCTACTTCTCAATCCCGAGCAGTTCTACCTCAAAAATCAGCGTCGCGTTTGGGCCAATCTGCGGACCGGCTCCCCGCTGCCCGTATGCCAGATTTGATGGGATGAAAAGCTTATACTTGCTTCCGACTTTCATCAATTGGAGCGCCTCAGTCCACCCCGGGATGACACCTGTCACTACGAAGACGGCGGGCTTCCCCCGGCTATAAGAGCTATCAAACTCCGTCCCGTCAAGGAGCGTCCCCCGATAATCCACTCGCACGCGGTCCGTGGTCGTCGGTTTTGGCCCATCCCCTTCCTTCAGGACCACGTACTGCAACCCGCTTGCCGTGGTCACCACCCCTTCCTTCTTCTTATTCGCCGCCAGAAACTCTTCTCCTTCCTTCTGATTCTTCTCGGCGAGCTTGCTCTTTTCGGCTATCCGCCTTTTATTCATCCGCATGGAGAACTCTTGCCTGACAAGCCCCGCCTCCTTCTGCGTCAAGAGCGGCTTTTTCCCCTCAAGAGTGTCCTCGACCCCACGAAGGAAAAGACGGAGGTCTAACTCCTTCCGAATCGTCTTCAAGGACTCACCGATATACATCCCGAGCGCATAACCGAGTCTCGCCGCCGGGCTTTTCAACTCCTCCTTCGCTGGCTTCTCCTTCTCTTCGCCGAACGTCGGCGCCGACGCGCACAAAACCACCACTGCGACCATTGCGACAACAGCTCTCACCATCATCTCCTTTCTTCACTCTTTTCACTCGGGGACGCAACTCGAAGCCTCCTGCGTACCCTCAAGAAAAACCATTCCGGGCGATTCCTTTCAGCAATCTTCCTACGACCTCGACCCGAAATAGAAACTTATTCCAGAAGACAGAAACAAAGCCAGCCAATGGGAATCAACGTACATTCCACTGAGAAGCAGGCCTGCCAGATACCCCGCTGCCCCAAGAACCAGAATCCCTTTCAGATGATTGAACAGAGTATGCAGCGGGCTCCCTTCAAATCCCGAAAACATCTTCGAGAAAAGGTAGCCCAGAACAAGACCGAAAAGGACAAAGAAAAACTCAAGATACGGTAGCTCCCGGAACTTTCCCCGCGCGTAAAGCACTATTCCGCCGACGACGAACCCCACGATCAACAGAAACCTTATGAATCCGTGCGGTAAAAAGAGCGGCTCCTCTTCCTTCGCCGAAGCATCAAAGATCCGGCTTCCTGCAGCCTTCACCTTCCTCCGAAAGCCGAAATAGTACCCGATGATTGTCGCCAGGAGGCTGAACAGATACCCCGGAACATCTTTTCCCTTGAACATGAGCACCCAGCATGCCCCCGCCACAACCATCGTCACCAGCGCCCGGATGCTCCCCTTCGGCAAATAAAGCGGCTCCGGTATCTCCTTAACCGCGACTTCGATGAACCCCACTTTCCCACTTCCCTTGTCGAGGATGACCCTGTATCGTTTGCCACAGGACAAACAATCCACGTCTGCCTCATCCTCAATCTCCTGACGAATGACCGCATGGCACTTCGGGCACTGATAGACCGTCTTCTCAAACATATCTTCGCCTTTCGCCTCTGCCGTGGGGAGGCAATGCCAGCTTTAGCTCGGCGGCACGACGGCTGGCTTTTCCTCAGTCTCCTGTGGGCGGCTCAACTCCTCGATCTTCTTCTCGGCAGCCTTCGCCCTTTCCGAATTCGGAACAAGCAGCATGATTTTCCGGCAGAGGGCGATAGCTTCATCCCGTTTGCCTTCCTTTTGCTTCCGCTGCGCCCCTTCCCAGTAAAGCTCCGCCATAGGCTTCCGAACGGCCTCCAGAGCCTCGCTCTTCTCATCAAGCAGCCGCTCGATCACTCCCTCCTTTTCGCAAAGAGATGCAAGCTCCTCTCCGATAACCCTCTCGTTGGGTCCGCCGGTGCACAACTCAATTGCCTTTGCATAAGCCGCCACCGCCTCGCCGTACTTCTCCAGCTTCCCCGTTGCTCGCCCGAGAGCCAGATGCAGGTCACAGCTCTTTACGAATCCTTTTTCAATCCCTCTTCGGCAAATGGCCGCTGCCTGTTCGTATTCCTTATTCTTCATGAATATCTGCGCGGCGTCCCGATAGTCATCGGCGTTATCGCCGTGCTCGTCAAGCATCTCCCTGATGACCGCCACCGCCTCGTCCCGCTGTCCCGCCTTCAAATGACATTCCGCCAGCTCCGTCATGTACATCTCGTTTGCCCCGGGATTGGCATTCACGAGGCTCCTGTAGATTGGTACAAGCTCCGCCCATCTCCCCTTCGCCTTGTACAACGAGATAAGCTTGTTGCACACAACTGGGTCGTCCGGAAAAACCTGAAACCCCATCAAGTAGCTTTCAATCGCCTTGTCAGTATCGCCAATCTCCTCGTATATCGCCCCGAGAATCCTGCATATCTCCATCCTCTCCTTTTCCGCCCGGTCAATCTTCTCCCGGAGGGATTCCACAGCATCGTCTTCAGCTCCCATAGCGCCCAGGGGCGCGAAGAGCAAGGCAGTCGCGACGGAGAAGCCGGCTAACCATAACGACACCCGGGTCCCCCCGAACCTGATAATCCTGTCAACAAAACACAAAATCATCCGCCAATCCTTCCGTTCCGTGCGACTCGCGCGATTTCCTATTCCCGGCCGATAGAAATCGGCCCCAGAGCCAATTTGGGCGAAGCGCGGCGGGACCTCTCACCCGCTGTTGTGTGACGCGCCCGTTTTTCTGTGAAACTCCTTGTGGATCACCCAATTCTCATCGGGTGCAAACTGGACGACCAAGCACAGACCGGACACGGGAATCTTATTGTGCTTGCTGAACACACGCGTGATTGCTGTGCTCAGAGCCTTCCGATCTTGGCCCGTGTAAGGATCAAGCAAAGTAAAATGAGGCGAGTAGCTATCAAATATGGTGGGACTAAAGAATTTCTTGATTCTCGCAGCATGGTACGGCTTCTTCGCCTCCTTCTGGGGATTCCTCAAATACCGTCTAAGGTAACCGGAGCCAAGGCCCATTGGGTTGAGACAGGACACGAGAACCGCCTGTAGGATTTTCAGACTCTCGCTGGGCTGGTATCTCAGGACAACGGCATTCTTTTCGTGACCGAAAAAATCCACAAGCTTGCCTTCCAGTGCTGTCAAGGTCCAGAGATTCCTTGGGCTGAAGCACCCCAGAATGTCCTCAATTTCGTGCTCGACCGCGACAACAGTGCCCACCTCAAGCTCGATCGCATCAGTGACGGTCATGTGAAATCCGTACTGCTTACACCTGCTTGTCCACTCTTCGGAGAAACCCGGTAGCATCCGACGAACGCCGGGCCGGCGAAGCGTCTGCTTTTCGGGCGTACGAATGTCATAGCCCACGATGCTTGACCCGAGGTCATAGAACTCTCCGTCTGGGATAAAATATACCGCGAATTTTTCCATGGCACCTCCTCCTCCAAAGCCAATACTCAACTTTCAAGCGGTTGGCACGACCTCTCCACGTGCCCCAGAAACGCTATCTCCTCCGATAATCCTTACACTCCGTCGCGTTCGGCCTCTGCGGATTCCGGCAAACGTCGCCGTAGTCGTACTTGCACGAATCGCAAAGCAGCCGTTCGGTTCCAAAAAACTTTCTCAACGCCTTCCGGATTTTTGAAAAAAAGCCCATCTCATCCGCCTTTGTCAATGTCGAACGACCGTATCTCCGCCTCCGTCATCCTCCGAAATTTCCCCGTCGGGAGAGACCCGAGCACCACTTCTCCGATTCTCGTCCTCCTGATAGCGGTGACCTCATAGCCGACGCGCCCGAGCATCCGCTTCACCTGCCGATTGATTCCCTGTGAAACCTCAATCTCCAGGCGGCTCGACTGCTCGCCACAGGAAAGCAGCTTCACCTTCAATGCCTCGATCAACTTCCCGTCGAGCCTCACGCCTCGCCTCAGCGCCTCAGCCGCTTTCTCTGTGAACCGCCCTCTCACCTCCACCACGTACGTCTTCGCCATCCCGTGCCTCGGATGAATCGCCCGCTGAGCGAAGTCTCCGTCGTTCGTCAGGAGAAGCAGCCCTTCGGCGTCGTAATCCAGTCGCCCAACCGTGTAAATCCTCTGAGCGATGCCCGGAAGAAAATCGAAGACCGTCTTTGCCTTTCCGCGTCCCTGAGCCCCTTCTCCGGGGGCCTTGCCGTGCCCGGTCCGCTCCGTCTCGCCAGCGCTTCCGCGTGTTCCCTGTTGTTCCCTTGTGCACAGGCAATTCTTCGGCTTGTTGAAAACCAGGTAGAGGGCCTTCTCCGGCTTCACGGCCACCCCGTCAACGAGGACCGCATCCCTGCCGGGCACAACCCTCACCCCCGGTTCCGTCACAACCCGGCCATTGACCCTGACACGCCCCTCGGCAATAAGTTCCTCGCACTTCCTCCTCGCGCCCACTCCCGCCCGCGCCAGGAACTTCTGTAGCCTCTCGCCTCGGTCAGTGGTTGTGCCTTCCGAATCCATAGCTCTCCCACTCGATCATGGAAGCACAATTATCCGCCGCTTCTTCCGCAGAACCTTGCGCTGGCAGTCGGTTCTTTTTCACTCGGTCAGAACCTGACCGCCAGCCAGGCTCCCGGTAGGTTCCCCTCCGCTCACTCCGGCTTCGTCTTGGGCAATCCGAAGACCGAATCGCCGTCCTTCCATCTTCCCTTCTTCTTCAGCAACTGGATTCGGTCGTAACGCGGCAGAACATTCTTCTTTGCCTTCAACTTTCCTCTCGACCCAAAACTGCGATGCTGCGACACTGCTTTCCTCCTTTCTAAAGTTTCATTTTTCAGAAGGAATCTTCTTCAACAATTCCAACGCCTTTTCCCGAAGCTCATTTTCCTCGGCGTTTCCTCTCACGGGCAATCCGTCGAGAACGCGCTGGAGATAATTCCTCGCCTCCTCGTACTTCTCTAAATGAAAACACGATTCCGCGAGACCGTAGTAACAACTGAAGTAATTCTCCCGCAGCTTCGTCGCCTCCCCGTAATTCACAATCGCCCTGTCATAATCCTTATCCCCGAGGGCTATGTCCCCAAGAAGCTTGTAAGCTACTGGCAGCGCCCCATTCCCACCCTTCGATGCCTCCACGACAAACTCCTCGAGGCACTTCTTCGCCTGCTCGAACTCCTTTTCATTATAGTGGATGGCGCCCAGCTTATACAGCGCTTCCCTGTTCCGCCCCGGAAGGCTTAAGTGCCGCCTGTAAAACTTCGCAGCGTCCTGCCGATTCGCCAGCAGCGCGTACGCGTCCCCAAACAGGTCAAAAACCTCCGACGGGGCACTTTCCGGTTTGATTTTCTCCAGCTGAGCTATCGCAAACCGCGGATTTCTCTCTTGCCCGAACAAGTAGCATCTCGCCAGGGCGATATGCACGTTATCATTCCTCGGCTCAACCTCCTCCGCCTTCAGATACGCCGCCTTCGCCTCGCCGAGCCTCTTCATCGCAAAAAGGGCATTCCCCAGTCCGAAATGCCCGAAGAATCCATGGGGATGGTGCTCAACGGCTTTTCGGTAAGACTTCTCCGCCTCCTCGAGCTTCGATTTCCTCAGTTGCAGAGAACCGAGATTCGCATAAGCCATCGCAAGGTCAACCCGCACCTGCGGAACCTTTCTCTCACTGCCCAGAAGAAGGCTTTCCCCATTTCTCATCGCCGCCTCAAACTCCGCGACCGCCAGCGCGTCAGACTCCTCCTTCCCCTTTCCCGCGTAAATCACCCCGAGATCGTTGTGCGAGATAATGTTTTCCGGAAACGCGTCGTTCAGCTTCTTGAACTGCGCCACAGCCGCCTCCTCTTCTCCCAGCTTCCGATGCGCAAGCGCAACGTGATACCCCGCCGCGAAAAGCTGCGGGCAAGCCCGCTCCGCCGCCAGGAACTTTCGCAGAGCGCCACGGTAATTTCGCTCCTGGTAAAGCTCCACCCCGTCGCGGAAATTGGATTCCGCCCTCTCCAGAACCCTCGCGCTTACGTCGGGTTTGAGGTATCCCGATGCCCCGTGGCTCCGCGCTGCCAGGATGAGAAGCGACAGCGCCACCGCCGCGCAAACCGGCAGCCTGAGCAATCGCGTCAGGTTCACCGAATCGGTTCGCCCATCGCAGAATCGCCGCCAACTCGATGGCTCACGAATCACGGCCGCCCCTCCCTTTCTTGAGCACCGCCTCTCCTTCCTCCACCCCCAGTCCTCGCGCCACAACCGGACATTTCGCCGTCAGTACGAAATAAATGTTCTCCGGCCGCTCGTCGAGGCACTCGTAATTTCCCTGACCCTTACTGATTATCACGTCCGCCGAATGAAAAAGCCGACGAAACTCCTCGCTGCACTCACTCAGCACAATCCCTATCATCCCCGACCCATCCGAAATGGGAATCGCCACCCTCTCAAGCTCGACCTCTCGGGCATCATCCATCGTCGCGTCGTTTAGAATCGGTTGCTCGTTCACCGCGACGTAAGCATCTCGCCTCCCCAGCGTCTCAAGAAACAACTTATCCGCGACAATCTCGCCCGCGTTGTCCGCAATGTAGAGAATCCTCTTCGCCGACATCAAATCCTTCTGAAGAAGCTCGAAATCGTCAACCCGGAACGACCCCTTGAGAATGTCGTCAATCGCTTTCCTCACGTCGAACCGATGGAGAATCCCCATATCAATCACATTTCCCGCAGCGGCAATCTTCATCGCCGTGTGGAGCCTGTCATCCGAGGAGTCCACAATCCTTTTCAGCGTCGGATAAAGCTCCAACATCGCTCGGTTGCTCTCCCGCTTCTCCGCCGCGAAAGGGTCCTCGCAGCCCAGAACCTCATTGACTACCCGCAGCGCATAATACGACAATTCCGCTGGCGTCTGATCGAACCTCATTGCAGGCACGCGCCGCATCAATTCATATTGCACGCGCTTCAGCTTCTCCACGTCGTCGGTGCAACGCCTCGATGCACTCAGTGCCTGCTTGAACAGGCACGGGATGCAATCTATTTCGGCCTTCAACCGCTTTCTCCTCTCCGACGGACTTCCACCGTCTCATCAATCCATCGCAGATAATCCGGGTTCCCCCCGACTATCGGAAGAGCCACGACCTCCGGCACCTCGTAACTGTGGTTCTCCTTCACCACTTTCACGATTTCCTCGAGAAGCTCAGCCCGACTTTTCATCACAAGGATCAGTTCCGCGCTGTGTTCCACTCGCCCCTTCCACCAGTAGTGTGAATCCACGCCCTTCACTATGTTCGCACAAGCGATGATTTTTTTCTCAAGCAAGACCTCCGCAATCCGCTTTCCTTGCTCTTCCGATTCTACTGTAGCAAAAACAACAACGTAGTCCGCGGTCATTTCTCCGCCCTCATATTCGCGCCGTTCGTTCTGCCAGCCTCTGGGACGCTTCGCCAAGCCCGACTCACGCGCCTCTTTCCTCGAGAAGGGTTCCGCCGGCAGCGACTCATATTTCCTCCGCCTCCTATTGCACCTTCTTCACCGCCCCATAGACGTATCCAATGCCGGCCGCAATCGTCAGCGCGCCAGCGGGATAATAGAAATATTCGACCCCCGGAATCCTCAGGATAATCCAGCCTATCGTAATCGCCTGAAGAACCGCCGCAATCTTCCCCAGAAAATCCGACTTAATCTCCACTTTCTTTTTCAGCACGTGCGCGCTCAACGCACCTACTCCCAGAGCCAGGTTCGTTGCCACGACCGCAATCGGATACCACAACGCCGGCGGGTCAAATGGAAATCGGTCTTCAACCGGCGGGAGACTCAGAATGATTATACCCAGCCCAAAAAGCAACTTATCCGCAACCGGGTCGAGAACTCCCCCGAGCCTCGTGGCCATCCGCCGCGTCCGCGCAATATACCCATCAATGACGTCCGAAACCGAAGCGACGATGAAAACGACGACAGCCGTATATCTGAGCCATTCCGCCGTCCCTGGAATGGCGCCTCGATAGACTAAGAGCATCCCCAAAAACACCGGCACTAAGAAAATCCGAAAAATCGTGATTTTAAGCGCAACGTTCAACCGCTATCGTCCTCTCCGCAAACGTCACGGGTCTAATTCCGCCGCCTTAGTACGTCAGTTGAGAAATACCACGACGTGTCCCCGCCATAACCGAAAATCGTAAAATCGAAAACGGCTACGCAGGATTCAGAGAATCCTGTGTATCCTGTTCATCCTGTCTGGCAAAGCACGTAATGCTATTTGCGATTCCCAGCACTTAGCAGACAGGGATGCTACTTGCCCACCGGTCTTCTCTCAGTCCCTTCGCCGGGCGCCATGCAGCCCGCTCCCCTCGCCAGCGCCTCCTGATTCAGCCTGAGCAAATCATGCCTCCTCTTCGGTAAGACTTCCTCCAGGCGAGCCTTAACCGTCGAAAGCGCCACGACGGGCCTTTTCTGCAAAAAGCAGCCCAGCGCCACCATATTCGCCACCTGCACGCTCCCTAAAGAATCCGCCATCTCCGTAGCCTGAACTTCCACCACCTCGATGTCCTTCCGGTTCGCCCGCTCCGCCGTCAGGGACGAATTCACGACCAGCAGCCCCCCGGGCCGAATCCTTTCCTCAAACCTGCTCAGAGACGGCTGGTTCATCACTATCGCGCTCGTCGGGCAGCCGATGACCGGCGAAGCGATCTCCTCCGATGAAATGACCACCATGCAATGTGCCGTTCCGCCGCGCACTTCCGCCCCATAAGAAGGCAGGTACGTTACGTGAAGCCCCTCTGCCATCGCCGCTTCCGCTAAGAGCTTTCCGAGGAACATCACTCCCTGCCCGCCAAACCCGGCGCAAATGAACTCCTCGTGTAATTTCTCCGAAGTCATAACCTCTTTCCCTGTGGGCTACTTGACTTGCCGTTATATCCTTTTCCCGACGAGAACAAGTGCAAAAATAATAGGTTTCCATAAATGCCCCGTCAACCAAAAACGCCAGTTTCGGGGTGTGCCCTCACTTGCGGGCGGCAGACGCGGCAGAAAAGAAGCCACGACTTCGACAGGATAACAGGATGGACCGGATAATCCTGAAAATCCTGTTCATCCTGTCGAACATCCCTCTGCGGTCTCAGTGTCCTCTGCGGTGAGTCCCTCCCAAGACTGAGGGATTACATCCGTCATGGAATTTTTTCTTGAAATTGCGGTGATGCGTCGGCATAATCGAGGCCAGTGAGAGAACGGCTACGATTTCTGCAAAGCCGTCGCCCGGGGGTGCGAACTGAAACGAAGCCCGCAAAAGCGGCGCAGCACACCGTTCAATACATCGAAATAGAACTCCCCAGGAAAGAGGGAAGACGAACTCAATCCTTCTCAAGAGATTTTGGCTTGTTTGTTGTTCTGTGCATCGCGCCGGTTGGTCGCGCCGGCCGGGGCGAGGAACCTGTGGTTGTTATCCGGCGTCGTGGTCGTTTCCGACCCAGCGTTAACGTTACTGGCAGAGTTATCTCCCTTGGCTAGCACCAGAACCCAAAAGACCTGCTTTCTGTCACTCAAAAAAGGAGACGAAAGATGAAACCGACTTCCTCGTGCCGCCTTGTCTGCTTTTGGGTGAGCCTCGTTGCCCTCGTGGCGATGACCTCGTTTGCATTTGTCTCGGTGGCCTCGGAATTCCGGTTCAGGGATGCCTTCAGCGGGGCAAAAAAACCGGACTGGAATTTCTATGTTCCCTATGACTCGCCGACAGAATCGTTTGACCCGGCCGGCTTTTGGACCCTGCAAATGCCCACGACGACCACGGTCTTTGACCACTGGAGCACTATTGATAATGCCCCTGCTCTTTACGTTGACATTCCCGCCGGCAATCAGGCAGACGACTTCTTCATCGAGACGCATCTAACCACGGGCGGCCCCACCACCGGATACTTCCACGGCGCCCTCGTGGTGTATTTCAGCCGGTATGATGTGTTCTACTGGGGTCCGTACGCGGGTAGCACTCTCCGGGTGGAAAGAAGCGGCCTGGGCGCCCTGATTGACGCTGGCCTCCTCACGGACGTCTATCTTCGCATCGAGCGCACCGGACAGTCTTATGAGTTCCTTTACACTGCCGACCCGGCTTCCGGTTGGATCTCCGCTGGCACGCTGACCGCCCCCGAGACTCCCACAAGGGTCGGTCTCATGGGTAAAACCTGGGCGACGCTCTCCGCGGACCTCACTATCAGCTTCGATTACTTTCTTATGAACTCCACCCTGGGCGCTTATGCGGGTAATGACCAGAGGGTGTACGGCGGGGATAGAGTAACTCTTACGGGGAGTGGGCCGGACAACGCAACGAGCTTCACGTGGGCCCAGGTCGCGGGTGAGCCTCAGGTGACCCTCGAGCCCACCGCTGATCCGAAGGTCGTCGAGTTCACCGCTCCATCTCTCGAGATAGGGACTATCTTGACATTCCGCCTGACGGTGGGTGCCCCCGATGGCACCACTACCGACGACGTTGATATCGTGCTGACGGCGATCAATCCTCCGAAGATAGCTCCCACCAATTTGCGGGTCCATCCGAGGGACAAGGGGACAGAGCTCAGCTTCACGCTTGAGTGGGACCCTGTCGTTGACGCGGAGAAGTACCAGGGAGCATTGAAACTTGACAAGTATTACTGGCTGTACACAACCACGGACACCCACCTCGACTTCACTGGCCTGGCCGAAGGTGTGGAGCAGACTTATGCAGTTCGCGGCGAGAACAAGTTCAGCATCCCGGGCAGCACCGATCCTTCCAAGCACGGCTTGCAGTCTGAGGACGTGACGTACAAGGCCATGCGAAACTTAGCTCTTCCGGCTTCATTGCAAGGGGGCTACCCGCCTCTTCCTGCGGAGGAGGGTGTAACGTACGTGATTTCCGAGAACCCGATCGTCGGCATGAACAACATGCAGTACAACGACAGCAACGATAGCTGGGACGGATTCTATAAGCCCCTCGATTTCTGGGGCTACATCTGGGACCAGCCGTACTTCTTCAACCACATCGTGTATTACGTGGGTGAGATGTACGGGAGCGGCGGCTGGTTCACGAGCCTGAAGATTCAGGTCACGACCGATGGCACCACCTGGAAGGACGCGCCGATACTTGATATCTACCCCGAGTATGACTTCACCGACATGCGGATAGGAAGGGAGCCGTTTCAGAGATACGACCTTGTCATCCCAACTCTGAGAGGAACTGGAATAAGGGTTGCAGGCACGCCCGGGGGTTTCTGGACGTTCACTTCGATTTCGGAACTGGAGGTCTTCGGCGACCAGACTCAAGGTCCCATCATCGTGCAAGGCTTGGATTCAGAGTGTGGGGAAGGGCACACGGCGACTCTCGACGGGAGCCTTTCATTCTCGGTGACCGGTCCTCTGACCAGCTACAAGTGGGAATTCGTGAGCGGCCCTTCGACCCCCACGATTCAGAACTCCACCGGCGCCGTGGCGACCTTCAAGGCCCCCAACGTCACGACGGACGGAGTGTTCGTGTTCAAGCTGACCGCGGGTGATGGAGCCAACACGGGCACGGATGGCGACGTGCGGATTGTTGTGAAGAACCTTGTGACCACCGCGGTGGCCGGACCCGACCGGACCGTGCCGGATGGAAGCGAAGTGACGCTGGACGGTTCGGCCTCGCTAAGCACCATGGGGACGCTCACCTACCTGTGGACGCAGACGGCAGGGACCAGTGTCGGGGTGACCGGCAAGACCAATGCGGTGGTCACGTTCACTGCGCCCGTTTTGTGGGCTTACGCGGAGAAGTTGACGTTTCGGCTTGAGGTAAGGGATGAGGACGGCGGCGTCAGCAGCGATGAGGTTGTGATAAGGGTTCGCAACTTTCTGATGCCCTCAGGTTTTGAGCTGATGCCCATGGATCCAGCCGACTGGCAGTTTCAAGGAAGCGCAAACTACGATGCTGCCGATGGGATTCTCGAGATTACCCCTGCCGCCAACGACATGGTGGGGGCGGCTTGGCTGAACGACACGATTGATTGCACCGAATTCTGGGCGAGATTCAAGATTTACATCGGAGACGGAAACGGCGCCGACGGGATGGTTTTCGGCTGGGTAAGAAATCCGGGCATCGGAGGAGGAGGAGGTTGGCTCGGCTGGTACGGCGGCGGGCTACGAGGATACGGGATCGTCTTCGACACCTATCCTCAAGCATACACCAACCGCGTTTCGTTTGAGGATGCGAGCATCCACGGGCCGGATTTGGGCGGGTTCGTCTCCTACAGGCCGCCGATAGATATGGAAAACGCAGGCTGGTTCGATGTCGAGATCGAAATGGACCACGGACACCTCCAGATGTGGATGAGCAACGAAGCCCGGGGTTTTGCCAGGACCCTCGCCATTGACTACACCGTTGCTGGTTACGAAGGCTTCGACGCCTACTTCGGCTTCACGGGGGCCACCGGCGGGCTAAATAACAACCATTGGGTTGACGGTCATATTGGGATCAGTCCCCCCTCGGAGCTGGCGGACGTCTACGGTGCGAGGAAGTTGCCAGCGGGAGGCTATCAGACCGGTGTGCCCGTGCCTGTGGAACTGTCGCTTCGGGTGAATCCCGCAAGCACGCCGAGCAGCGCCCAGGTTGTGGAGCAGATTCCGCCAGGCCTGACGGCTGCCGACGTGGATGCCCCTGGCGCCACGGTGGGCGGTGGACAGATTCAGTGGAATCTCAGCGGAACGGCCGTGAAACCCCAGACCTTGAGCTATAGCGTGACGCCTCCAACGGGAATGGGGCAGGCGCTGACGTTTTCCGGGACGGTCTCGTTCCCTGGGGATAGCTCTGCCATTCTGGGCGCTAGTCTCATGTATGCGGTTCCCAGTGAGCCATTATACCTGATGCTTGAGATGCTGATGGCGGCTCACCTGAGTTGGGCTGCGCCGGCGACGGAGGGTACTGCGAGCTACAACGTCTTCCGGAGCGTCAACGGCGGCACTTGGGCACAGATAGGCTCGACTACCGCCACGTCGTTTGTTGACTCTGCGGTTACCGCTGGCAACAACTACAGCTACGCGGTATCTGCTGTTGCCGTTAACGGGATAGAAGGGCCGCAGAGCTCACCTACTGCGCAGGCACAGCTTCCACCTGCCGGGACGTTCCAGGTCAGGGAAGCGGAGGACTTCAACTACGACGGAGGGAAGTTCCCGT
>CAYZXL010000076.1:0-19463 GCA_964482435.1 uncultured Verrucomicrobiota bacterium | reverse complement strand
ATCAACGCCTTCGACTGGAACGCCGAATTCCCCGAAATCATCAAATCCGGCGGCTTCGACGCCGTCATCGGCAACCCCCCGTATGGGGCACCACTGTCCGCACCGGAGGGACGCTATCTATCCCGCAGGTTCGCTCTCCAAGACTACCAGCTGGACACCTACCTCCTTTTCATGGAAGGGGGCCTGGAACTGGTCAAGGCGGGGGGCCTGCTTGGCATGATCATCCCCAACACCTGGTTGCTGAATCTGACAAACGTGCGGATCAGAAAGCACCTCTTCAGCGCGACCCAAGTGGAGAACGTCGTCCACTACCGGCGGCGGGTCTTCGCCAGGGCCACGGTAGACACGGAGGTCGCCATCATAAGCAATCGGCCTCCCACGCCCTCGCACAAGGTCCGCATTGAGATCATGGACAGGGAGGCTCGCGCGACGAGATATGGGATCCCCCAAAGGCGGTGGAGAGCTTTAGCGGGCGCGCCTGTGAACATCCTGGAACGCCCCGACGTGATCGAGTTGGCCGATAAGTTGCGGGGGATGACAGTGCTGGATGCCTCTTTCGTGGTCACACAGGGTGCCAAGCCCTTTCAGGTCGGAAAGGGGAAACCCGCCCAGACACGCAGGGTCGTTGACGAGAAACCATTCGTGTCCGATAGGCGCGTGGACAGAACGTTCCGTCCGCTTCTGCGGGGAAGCCTCATCAATAGATACAGGATGATCTGGAACAGGGACTATTGGGTCAGCTTTGGAGACTGGCTCGCCGAGCCGCGGTACTCCGCTCAGTATGACGCCCCGCTGAAGATAGTTGTGCGCCAGACCGGCGACTCTCTGGTGGCGACTCTGGATCGGGACCAGTTTGTTATCCGTGATAACCTCTACACGATCCTGCCGCGGCACCCGGAGTACGACCTGCGATTCGCCCTGGGACTGCTGAACTCGAGGCTTTTGAACTGGTACTACCAGACCGCTCTCAACCCGGAGAAGGGGGAAGCGCTCGCCCAAGTGAAACGGGGGCACCTGGCCCGGCTGCCCATTGTCATGCCCGAACAGTCCGATCCGGAGGGTGCGCGCAGGCACGCTCGCATTGTGAAACTGGTCGACTGGATGCTGGAGCTGCATAAGAGGTTGGGGCCGGCGAAGACGGAACACGAAAAGACGGTCCTCCAGCGGCAGATTGACGCTACCGACCGGCAGATTGACAGCCTGGTGTACGAGCTGTACGGGCTGACCGACGAGGAAATCAAAACCGTGGAGGCGGCAACATGAACCGCTACCTTGAACAGACCGAATAGAGCCTCGAGCGCCTGTGGTTCGACTACCTCGCAGGCCGTTACGTCGGGCGCGGGATCATGCGCTGGAGCCCTGAGCGCGGCTTCCACCTGGATGCCTTCCTGCGGCGCACCGGCCCGCCCCTTCCCCCGACCATCGGCGTAGGCAAAGTGCGCGTCGTCGGAGAGAGGGAGATGGGCTCCATCCGCATGAAACCCGAGGGGTACGACTGGGCCATCGCAACCGCGCGACTGACCGATAGAATCGAGCTAACAATGCAGGATCGTCTGTCGCTCGATTTGACCAGTGTCCTGTTTTGCCGCACGGACAGGGGGTCGGCAGCGTTAGCAGGCTCCGGTTCTGCCCTGCTTGCCACGGGAGCGAGACCCAAGATGCCCGACACGGTGGAGACCGAGGAGCGCCTGGGGGGCAAGATACTGCGCAAGAAGTATGCGTTAGGCGGCATATCCTACGCAGACGAGGTGGTCACGCTCGTCGGACGGCCGGTGGGCGATTCAGTCGTGGACGTCAACTGGAAGCTGGCTCCGGGGAGCGACGCCAGGCGCCAATCCTGGGGATGGGCGATTGCCTTCCGAGACGCCCTCTCCATCGTCTCCGGACACGGGGTAGTTCTATTGCAGCGCACCGTACGCCGGGGACGATACGAGTTCGTGGAGGTCAGGAAGAGGGAGAACATAGAGTCCCTCGGGCTACTGTCCGTCGTGGACCCGGGTGCCGTGGTGGATAAGCGGCTCCTTGTCCGCTTGGCCCGATTTCTCGTTCAGGGTGGGCAGACTCCGACCGTTTGTCGAGAGGTCTTTAACCAGGCCCTCGAGGCCGCCCGGCAGAGCAGTTGGCAGGCGACCGAACTCTTGCTCTCCACGATTCTCGAGGCGGCCCTGCGCACGTTAGACAACCACCCGTTCAGGCCCGGGGACGAGTCTTGGAAAATTCGGCAGAGCCTGGATGGATTTCGCCAGCGCTACCTCTCGAAGGACTGGGCGTTGGCCTGCGACCGCGCCCTGGAGGCGCGCAAGCGCCTACGGCACCGCAACGCTCACCCGGACTGGCTGCACGGGGAGGCCGGTGCGCTGTCTGACGAGGAGATGTCCCAAGCGCTTGACGACATGATCTTTCTGGCCCGGTTCTACGGGTACATGATACTGGCTATCGCTGGGTTCAACGACATCAGGCCTACCTTCCCGAAACCTCATAAAGAGTGGGGTCCGAGCCTCACCGTTCACACCGGGAGTTCAGAGAACGGACCCGGCCCGGGACAGGACGTCGGACGGGACCCTGAGGCCGACGCGGCGCTTGGCGGCCGCAAAGACCCCGGATAAAAAGACGGTCCTCCAGCGGGAGATTGACGCGACGGACCAGAAGATTGATGAACTGGTCTATGAGCTGTACGGATTGACGGAGGAGGAAATTGAAATCGTCGAGGAAGGGACGAAGTGATTACTGCCCGGCGCAGCGAAGTGTTGTGGCACGGGCGTCCCGCCCGTGGTTCATGGGCAAGGTGCCCATGCCACGGTGCACCGACGAGGTCAAGATAGTTGCGGAAGGGGTGAGGGGACGGAAGGCCCGCCGACTGGGCAGCAGGGGGGCTGTCGGTGAGTACCGCTGCCGTCCCGGCGGCAGTCCTGAGGGCGTCTCGCCCTCAGCAGCGCGCGCAGGATGTCCCCGAGACAGCCGGCAAGATGCCGGCGGTACAACGGTATGCAAAGATGACTCAGCGATCGGCGGCGCTGACAGAGCCGCCGCGAGGGTACGTCCAATTCCTCGGTCACGTGATATCGCTCGCACCGACTCGGCGGTGGGTTGAGCAAACACAAGGAGGTTGGCAGTGGGCATAGCCCAGTCAATGAAAATTGTTTCGGTTGTTGGCGCGAGGCCGCAATTCATCAAAGCTGCTGCTATCAGCCGGGTCATTAAGGAGCTTAACCGTGAAGCCCGCCGCAAGAGGGTCAAGGAGGTCCTGGTTCACACGGGCCAGCATTACGACCCGAACATGTCCCAGGTCTTCTTCGATGAGCTGGAGATAAGAAAAGCGGACTACAACCTCGGCGTCGGAAGCGCCTCTCACGGCGTCCAGACGGGCCGAATCCTCGAGAAAATCGAACCCGTCTTGCTGGACGAGAAGCCCGACGTTGTCCTCGTTTTTGGCGACACGAATTCGACCCTTGCCGGGGCACTTGCCGCCGCAAAGCTGCACATCCCCGTCGCCCACGTCGAGGCTGGTCTCCGCTCGTTCAACCGCCTCATGCCGGAGGAAATCAATCGCGTCGTCGCCGACCACGTCTCGGACATCCTGTTCTGCCCGACTGATACCGCCGTTGAGAATCTCGCAAAGGAGGGCATCGTCAAGAACGTCCATAGAGTCGGCGACGTGATGTACGACTGCGCCCTTTACTATGCTCAAAAAGCCGAACGCCGGCGCGACCCTCTCGTTCGCCTCGAGCTTTCCCCGCAGCAATACGCGCTTGTCACCATCCACCGCGCGGAAAACACGGATGACCCCGACCGGCTTCGCTCCATTTTCCGCGGCCTGAACCTCGTCGCCGAGAGCGCTCTCCCGGTCATCGTCCCCCTTCACCCGCGGACCCGTAATAGAATTTCGTCCCTCGACCTCAAGCTTTCCCCCGGTCTGCGTCTGTTGACGCCGGTGTCTTACCTTGATATGATTCTCCTCGAAAAAAACGCCAGGGTAGTCATAACCGATTCCGGGGGCGTTCAAAAGGAAGCCTACTTCTACAAAGTCCCCTGCGTCACGCTCCGCGACGAAACAGAGTGGCTCGAGACGGTCCGGTCGGGCTGGAACATCGTCGCTGGAACGCAAGCGAAGGACATTGCGGAAGCTGCCACGGCAGCCCGTAAGCCCTCTCGATGGGAGAATCACTACGGCGACGGCAACGCGGCACGACACATTCTGGACATTCTCCTTTCGTGGGAGAAAGCCCATTCGGCTTAGAGCGCCCCATTTGCAGCTCGGCTGACAGCGCTCTCAGTGCGGAGCGACGCAGAAGGTCGGAGGCGCAAGACCCTCGCTGCGGATATTTAGGAGAGAAAGTGACGCCAATCAGAGGAAAGCGAATCTTCGTCACCGGCGGTGCTGGATTCATCGGCTCTACGCTTGTCGGGCGGCTCATTGACAATAACGAGATGGTCGTTTACGACGATTTCCGGCGAGATGCCCTCAGCGGCAAGCCCTATGCCCGCCACCCGAACCTCCGAATCGTACGGGACGATGTCCTCAATCTTCCCTCCCTGCGAAAGGAGATGTCCGGCGCTCAGATCGTGGTTCACTGCGCAGCCATCGCTGGAATTGACACGGTCATCAAGAGACCGACCGAGACCATGCGCGTCAACATGATTGGCACGGCGAACGTCCTGGAGGCGGCCAGGGAATTGCGGGGGCTGGAACGCTTAGTTGACTTCTCGACCAGCGAAGTCTTTGGGGAATCGGCCTTCCGAGCCGAGGAAGACCACACCACGCACATCGGTCCCGTCGGCGAAGCCCGGTGGACCTACGCTGTGAGCAAACTTGCGGGGGAGCATCTTGCGAAAGCCTACCACCAGGAATATGACATGCCTATCGTTACTCTGAGACCCTTTAACATCTATGGGCCGGGACAGGTCGGCGAAGGCGCCATCAAGGTCTTCATCGAACGCGCCCTTCGCAACGAGGAGATTGAGATCCACGGCGACGGAAATCAGATTCGTGCCTGGTGCTATGTTGACGACTTCATGGACGGATTGCTTCTCGCCATGAGTCACCCCAGGGCGGTCGGTGAATCGTTCAACATCGGCAACTCCCGGGCCGTGATTACCGTTTACGGACTTGCCCAGACGGTCGTCCGGGTGCTCCATTCGCGGTCGGCGATTCGCTTTTCTCATCGGGACGACGTGGACGTCCAGTTGCGTGTGCCCGGGACTGCCAAGGCAAGAGACCTTCTCGGTTTCGAAGCCCGAATAGACCTGGAGGAAGGTATCCTGCGCACCGCTGAGTGCTTCAAGCAGGCGATGAAATGACTGACGCGAAGATTCCCCTGATGAGGCCGTTTTTCGACGAGCGAGAAGTCGAGGCGGTGCGACGTGTCCTGAGAAGTGGCTGGGTCGTCCAGGGACCCGAAGTCGAAGCCTTTGAGAGCGCCGTTGCCGCCATCCACCAGGCGCGCCATTGCGTTGCCGTTTCTTCCGGCACAGCCGCGCTTCACGTCAGCTATCTGGCTCTGGGCATCGGTCCGGGGGATGCCGTGTTTGTCCCGAGCTTTGCCTGGCCTTCGGCCGCCAACATGGCGGTGCTCGTCGGCGCTCGGCCGGTATTCGTGGACGTTCTCCCGGATACCTACAACATGGACCCGGTTGACCTGCGACGGCGAATCCTCGAATGCGAAGCCGAAAAATGGGGCACGCCTCGACTGGTCGTGCCCGTTCACCAATTCGGCCTGGCAGCGGACATGGACGCGATTCTGACGGTAGCCGGAGAGTACCGGCTCGATGTTTTAGAGGACGCCGCATGCGCTTTCGGGGCAGCCTATAAAGGCAAACCGGTCGGCACCTGCGGCAGAATCGGCATCCTCAGTTTCCACCCGCGCAAGGCCATCACTACGGGCGAAGGAGGCGCTATCCTTACCGACGACGATTCTCTCGCCGAAAGATGCCGCATGTGGCGCAACCACGGCCAGGTCCTTTCCGCAGGCGACAGGGATTTCCACGTCGCGGGCCTGAACTACCGCATGACAGACATTCAGGCCGCGATCGGCGGAGCCCAGCTGGAAAAGTTCCCGGAGATACTCAAGAAGCGGGCAGAACTGGCGCAGCAATATCTCGCCAAGCTGGCGGATTGTCCGGAGATAAGCCTTCCGAGCAATTGTCCCGGGCATACCTGGCAAACATTCATGGTTGTTCTCGATGACCGGTACGACCGCGACGCCGTCGCCAGAAGCCTCGTGGAAGCCGGATTCGGTGCTGCACCCGGTTCGGTGGCGGGACATTGCATGGGGGTGTACCGCGATCGCTTTCGGTATTGTCCCGGTGACCTGCGGGTTTCCGCCAGGCTCCACTCGCAGGGCCTTGCCCTGCCGGTGCACGCGCTGATGGAGACGTGGCAGGTGGAGACATGTGCCCTGGCAGTCCGCAGGGCACTATCCGGTCATCGGAACACCGCCGGGCCGCGCCATCCGTCGCGGGTGACCATGACAACTTGTGGTGACGAGATCAGAGCCTATTGGGACAAGAAAGCGGACCAACTCCGGACCGACCCCAGAGCCACTATGAAGGATGTAATCCTGAGGAACATGGAAATTGATGCAGTCGCTTGCAGGCTATGCCCTGAGGATGTGTTACTGGACATCGGCTGCGGTAACGCTTTCGGGTCGCTGGCGTTCGCCGAGCATTGTAAGAGCGTCCTGGCGTTAGACTACAGCGAGAAAATGGTTGAGGCCGCCCGCGAGGCCATCACACGCAGCGGTCGAGCGAACATTCGCGCTGAGCGGGGAGACGTTTTGGCTATAGCATCCTCCTTCCGTCAGGTCTTCAGCGCGGTCACCTGCATCCGCTGCTTGATTAATCTGCCCACGGAGGCACAGCAGTATGCTGCGATCGAACAGCTTGCGGCAGTACTTCTACCCGGGGGAAGACTTTTCCTACTCGAGGGAATTGCAGAGCATTTCGCTTTCATGAATCTTATGCGGGAGCGCGCCGGGCTGGGGGCGATCCGTCTTGACTGGCACAACCGGCTCTTCCAGAAGGACAGGTTGGAACATGCTCTCAGACAAGTGCTTACAGTCGAGGAGATCGTTGATTTCGGAGAGTACTATTTCCTGAGTCGCGTTGTGCATCCGCTAATGACGGCACCGGAAGAGCCCAAGTTTGAGGCACGGTTTAACGAAGTGGCTAAGACGATTTGGAAGAGCGGGCTTCTCCGGGGGCAGTTTGTGTCCACAAGCACACTTATGCTATATGTTTGCCGAAAACCGTAAGGCCGGAGGTTGACGGAAGGCCAGGACATTGGTAGGATAATGTATGCGACCAAGCAAGCCACCCGTTTTTCCGGATTTTACTCTGGCATGCTACACTCGCCTCCTATCGAACCTCAAGGCGCATGGGAGGCCGGTCCTGTGCCGCGATGTCCCGAGGGGGCGGAGCAAACGCTGTTTTTTGCTTCGGCACGATGTGGACTTCGACCTCGGCCCGGCTGAAGCGATGGCCGCTATGGAGGCCGAAGCCGGTATTACCGCCGCGTATTTCGTAGCCCTGACGCTACGGTATAACCCGATGACCAGAGAGAGCAGAGGTGTGCTCAGGCACATCATGGGCTACGGGCATGAGGTGGGCCTCCATTTTGATGCGCAAGTATACCCCCAGCAGGGGGGAGAGGCGCTCCGCCTTCTTGAGCGTGAGGTCCCATCCGTAGGATTGACAGCTGAACCGCCACCTCTGGCGTTTGTGTGGGCAAAGCGAACCTCTGAGGTAAAGGACCGGGAACGCTTGACTGACTGTATGGTAGACAGTGCTGGCGTGCCTTGCTTATTGGGCGATCAAGAGCCTTTGCAGATGTCCAATACTTTCTTGAGCACACAGGCGGGTTTTGGCGGGGGCTTCATCATGTTGCTGTGTTTAGCAAAATGCGAAAAGCTGAGTGGCACCATTGTTTCGTAAGGAGCCTATGAGCAATCTTCTGCTGACGTTCGACACGGACTGGGTTCCACCTTTTTTTATCGAAGATGTGCTCAGTCTTGTTAATGACATACCAGCAACATTCTTCGTGACAGATGAGGCGGCATGCAAGGTTTTGGCCGGTATCCCAAACGTGGAGCTGGGTGTTCACCCCAATTTCATGCCAGGCTCAAGTCATGGCAGTAAGCCGCGGGAAGTCCTTGAAACGGTGATGAAGCTGGTTCCCGGCGCACAGGCTGTGCGCTCTCATCGTTTGTTTCAGTTCTCGGCGGTCTTGGATTTGTACGTAGAATACGGCATCAATTACGACCTGACGCTTATTGAGTATCAAAACCCATCTCCCCGGTGTTTCCGCTATTGGAATGGTCTTATTCGATTGCCTTTTAATTTTGAGGACGATGTCGCGCTTTTGCGCGGAGAGAGTGTTGAAGTCCCAATGCCTTCCTGGATGCGTTCCGCTTCGACCCTGGTCTGTGATTTTCATCCAATGCACATCTATCTCAACACTGAGGTCATGGACCGGTACGTTGCCTTGCGAAACCGAGGCTCGCTGCAGGAACTGAGCGCAAGCGACATCGAGCCTTTTGTGAACAGGAAAGGCCCTGGGACCCGCAACATTCTCAGCTCGCTGTTGGAGAAAGTTTGCAGTGGGGAGATGACGCCTTTTTCCATTTCAGGCCTGGTGCAAAAACTGGGTGCAGAGCCCTGGGCTACGCCTAATTTGGGGCGCCTGAGTAGTCAGTGTCCCCTATTTCGTCCCGACTTGTAGTCGCGTGCAATCGCTGCAAGTCCGGATGTATTGAATGTGAACGAGCCCCGATTCAAGGCAGACATTGGGTCGCTCTTGCCCAGGGAGTCTCACATAAAGGGGGCCGGCTGTAAGCCGGAACACCCAACAAGGCGAGTAGCAGGAGAGCAGCAAAGCTCCAACGGGAGACTGCGTGGAGGCGCTGTGCTGATCACTTCACCGAGCGCTGGAGCCAAAGGGTCAACACGCCCGTCGCTGTGGTTAACCCAAAAGGAGTCCGGGTCTCGGAGAGAATTGGAGACGGAAAGATGAAGGTTTCTGATTTGTTCAGATTGATGGATCATGCCCTCGACGTTTCACCAGGAACGGTCAAGTTCGATAGCACCTCGGACTCGATCCCCAGTTGGGACTCAATCGGCCATGTGGCTCTCCTCGCGGAGCTGGCCGATAAACGCGTGGATGTCGACGCCATTGGATTGTACGGGATTCGGTCGGTCCGGCACAGGGGGGCAAGGGACCATGGGGGCCGTAGTACAAAGCGAACTCTGCAGCGTGGTAAATTACACTCGACCGAAGCCGGCGTCCGCATAGTGGGGGAGCTCACCCGCTGCATTCCCTGGGAAGGCCAGTGGGATTTGGGGAAGACTTGGGGAGGAGCACCCAAATGCTGCTCCCGGCGTATGGGCGTCGGCACGTATGGAAGGAGCGCTGACCGAAAGCAGGGAACCTCTTGGTGGCAGCCAAGGCGGCTGCGTACGGCAAGGAGCGGACCTATGACGGGTGATGAGCCGCGAACTCGGAGCGAGCTCCCAAGGGGGGCGCGTCTGCTCTTGGTGTGCGCTGGGCAGCGCATAGACCGTGAGGCTCGAAGTCCTTGCAAACGGCAATGAATCGGGAGATCAGTCAAATGTTGAATCAACCCAAATCACAGGCCGTTCATAGGGTGGGCTTAGGACGGCTCCCGAAGTTCTCGCTACGAGAGTATTCGAAGGTCTTGACAGCCCTAAAGCGTCACGGATACCGCACTGTGCCCATAAGCAGGCTGCGAGAAAAATTCGATCATTTAGTAGTGTACCTGCGTCACGACATTGACCTTGATCCTCTGACCGCGCTGCCGTTTGCCCGTGCGGAGAGGGCTTTGCGATGTCATGCCACCTACTTTTTCCCGCTAACCCAGCCCTTCAACCTTTTCTCGGCGCAGAACCGCAGCGTACTTCGCAAGCTGTCAGAGCTTGGTCACGAGATCGGGCTGCATTACGATATGGAGGTTTACCCAAGAGATGTGAGAGAAGCCCGAGAATATTTAGAGCTTGAAATCTCCGTACTGGAGCGCCTCTGTGGTCAGGAGATTCGGACAATCACTATGCACAATCCTCACAGGGGTGGTAGCGATCCTTTTCGACACCTGGCAAAGTACGTGAACCCACACGATTCTGAGCTTCAAGCCGACCTGCTTTACGTTAGTGATAGTTGCCGCGCTTGGCGCGATGAAACCCTCCTCAAATGCTTTAGCGAAAATGCCCCCCGGCGATTGCTTCTCTTAACACATCCTGAACTTTGGCTGGATGGGGCCATAGACGACCGCATGGAATATCTTGAAAAGGTTCTACTTAGGAGGGCCATATCGGCTTACAGCAAGTATCTGATGGAAAACGTTGCGCAGGTTTGGCATACTCACCCGGGCCCTAGAGCACATGACGCCCGAGTTGCCAGGGAAAGGAAGCGCAAGGCAGCGTCGCAGGGGGCAGAATGATAAAGTGGCCAGGCAGCGATGATTGGAAGCGCCTGTACCCCGGTTTGTGCGGGGAAGAACGCTTGACGATTTCCGGTGTGTGCTCTGCGTTTCAACCTCAAGACAACCGTCTTCTCTTCGTGTCGAAGATGACCGAACAAATATTGAGCACTCTGATGTCTCGTGCCGGCTGCCTACTTCTTCTTAACAGCGCCGATCGCAGGACCTGTGAAGCTCTTGAGAAGCGTCACGGTCTCCTGTATTCCGACGATCCGCGCTATATGTATGCAGAGGTTCTGAGCAGATTTTGCAGTACGCAGTCCTTGCGGGGCACCCTCAGATGGGATCCGGCGACAGGACTGTCCTTGGGAGAGAATGTGAAGATAGATCCTTCGGCCGTGGTCGAGCCGGGGACTACCATTGGCTCGAGTTGTGTTATTGGCGGAGGTGTGTATATTATGACCGGTGCTCGGATTGGCCCTCGCGTGCAGGTCGGCGAGGAGAGTATCATCCGGGAGAACAGTGTGATAGGCGGCTACGGATTCGGCTTTGCCCTAGCTAAAGGAAGGCCCGCAATGAGAATTCCTCACCTCGGGGGCGTAGTCGTTGGAAGACATGTCGAAATCGGGGCATTGTGCACGGTCTGCTCGGGCACCATAGACCCGACGATCATTGAGGATGGTGTCAAGTTAGACGACCATGTGCACGTAGCGCACAATTGTCACCTGGAGCAGGGGGTTATAGTGACCGCCTGTGCAGAGATTTCTGGCAGTGTACGAATTGGCCAACGCAGCTGGCTGGGCCCGAATTGCTCGATCATCGACCGGATAAGCGTTGGGGCGGATTGTCTAATAGGTATTGGGGCAGCTGTGCTCAGGTCTTTGCCAGACCAGAGCAGGGTGTCGGGGAATCCGGCTCGCCCGATAGGTTGAACTGTTCCCGGGGCAACAGCTCGACGTGTCTGTGAAAGAGGAGTGGCAAAGGAGCTTTCTGTATTTGTTGTGCAGCGGGTTCTCCCAGATTTCGGAGGCCGGCGGGCATCTGCATCGCATCGACGTTGATGCTTACGGCTCGTAAGTGATCAATAGGTCCGCACTGAGGATAATAACGGAGCGGAGACTTTGTTACTCATGCTGATGGCGCAGGAGAAAGCCTTTATGAGCTGTCGAAGGTTCCTGAACCGGCTTTGGCCTGAACGTGCATATAGCGTAGACACCCTCGAACAATCTATCACCCTTTCGGAGAACCGATCAGGGCGGTCAATAGGTCCCGTTTTGGGCCTGACGTGGACGATACAAAGGTTGGACCGCTGAGCCTCGTCGGGATCCTCCTGAGACGGGGACCCTGTGAGGTTGCGTTTACAGTACTCAACGAAAGGATGAAGAGGGTGGACGTTGACGCGAACCGAAAATGAATCCGCGTCATGCACAGAATTGGGAGGAAAAGATGAAGGTTTCTGATTTGTTCAGATTGATGGATCACGCCCTCGACGTTTCACCAGGAACGGTCAAGTTCGATAGCACCTCGGACTCGATCCCCAGTTGGGACTCAATCGGCCATGTGACTCTCCTCGCGGAGCTGGCCGATAAAGGCGTGGATGTCGACGCCATTGGATTGTACGCGATTCGGTCGGTGGAAGGCATTATCGCCGCGCTGCGACAAGCGGGCGCCATAGAAGATTAGGGAGAGTGCCGTATGCTTAATACAAGAGCAGTAATAGACTCCATCGCCGTCTATCTGCCATCTCAGGTCGTTACAAACGAGAACCTGGCTGAAGAAAACCCGGACTGGGATATGAACCTTCTCTACGATAAGACTGGAGTGCGTTCTCGCCATATAGTCGGCCCCGATGAGACAGCAAGTGATTTGGCAGTGAAAGCAGCAGAGTCGCTCTTCTCCCAAACCACCGTGCCTCGCGAGGAAATTGACTTGTTACTATTCTGCACCCAGTGTCCGGATTACCTATTACCTCAGACCTCCTCTCTCTTGCAGCACCGCATAGGCCTAAGCAAAGAGATCTCAACCTTCGACCTCAATCTTGGCTGCACAGGTTTCGTGGGAGGATTGGCTGTCGCAAAGGCCTTCCTGGAATCGCGGATGGCTCGTTGCGCGTTGTTGTTGACAGCGGATACCTACTCGAAATTAATCCACCCGAGAGACAGAACTGTGCGCGCTCTATTCGGTGACGGCGCCGCAGCTACCCTGATCCGTGGAGTTGATGGGTGCCGGGCAGGCCTTGAGGAATTTGCGGCGGGGACAGATGGCGCTCGCGCGGCATGTCTCATCGTGCGTGCGGGGGGCGCAAGGTTACCTCGCTCGGCGGAGACCGCCCGCGAGGAGATTGACGACAGTGGATGTGTCCGAACAGCGGAGAATCTCGCAATGAATGGGCCGGAGATATTCACTTTTGTGATGTCCACGGTCCCGCGTGTCGTGCACGCCCTTCTAAAAAGAGCAAACCTTGGCCCCGGGGACATAGATTTTTACGTGATGCATCAGGCGAGCCTGATTCTGATGAACAGCCTCAGGAAACAGATGCGCGTTCCCCCTGAAAAAGTCCCGATATACATCGAGGACGTAGGAAACACTGTGTCCGCGACAATACCTATGACCTTGCGGAAGCTCCTGGATGAAGGCAAACTCAAGCCGGGCATGAGACTGATGCTTGTCGGATTTGGGGTTGGCCTTTCCTGGGCCGGCTGCACGCTGACATGGGGGATGGATCCGATTAATCCCCGGGGGGATACAGCGCACAACTCCTGCGTGCAGAGATGATAAGATAAGTCGCCAACCCAATTGGAGGAACAAGATGATTTCCTTCGGCCAACTCCCTTCCTCACAACTGAGCGATTTGATCCCCGGCGCCTCGGTGACCGGGAAGCACTCGATCATCGCCTCACTGGGTTTGCCTTCTTCCACCTTTGCAACCCCACTGTTGGTCTTTGCTGAGACAGTGGGACAGTTGCGTCTCGCACTGGAAAACGGTTCGGTGGGAGGCGTGATTACGACCGAGGATGTCTACAGGGGCTGTCCCTTCGATCTCGGTTCACGATTCGCAGTCTTCGTTGACAACCCTCGTGAGACCTTTTGGGAGCTGCACCTCACGCTCATCCAGGAGACAACCTTCTACAATAACCCGAGCCACCGGGCTAAACGAATCGTAGGCAAGAGCAGCGTATCTCGCTCGGCAATTGTCCACGACGGAGTCGTCATTGGGGACAATTGTATCATTGGGGATCACGTGGTTCTCTTGCCAGGCACCACGATAGGCAACGAGGTCGTCCTGCAGCCCGGTGTGGTCATCGGGAGCACAGGGTTCGAATGCAAGCTGCTGAAGGGGCACCGCATCGTTATCCCCCATGCTGGTGGAGTCCAGATTGGCGATAGGGTGGAAATTGGCGCGCTGTGCGCGATAGACAAACATGTTTTCGCCTCTGATACGGTCATCGCGGAGGAGACCAAGCTTGACAACCTGATCCATGTGGCTCACGCGTGCCGTATTGGCCGCCGCTGCATGCTCGCGGCCTCGGTCACCCTCGGAGGGTCAACAGTAATTCATGACGACGTCTGGATAGGCCCCGGTGCCTCGATTTCGGATAACCTGACTATTGGCCGGGGAGCAAGGATCTCTTTGGGAGCCGTCGTGGTAAGAGATGTACAGCCAGGCCGAACAGTTACGGGTAACTTCGCTATGCCGCATGATCAATTTCTGCGAGCACTGCAGAGGGCTCTTTCCCAAGGCCCGTCCAACGTGTAACGATGCATTCTCATCCAGAGGCTATCGTTCATGCCGCCAAAGACGTACTGCCACAGGAGGAGTGGGAGTTTGCTGAGGATGTCGCCGGCCGACGGGAAGCCTTGGAGAGGTGATCGAAATTTGATGAACCAGCGCAGCAAATAGAACCTTTTCGACTCCCACGGAGGCGACGAAAAGCTGCAAATACATTGCCAGATGAAAGTCTTACACCTCCCCTCTAACGTTGCTTCCCAGATCTCGGTGACAGTGCGCGCTCTTCGCGACATCGGCGTTGACGCCCGCGGGTTGGTGATTGACAACCACCCAATTCAAGACAGCAGAGGGATTGAGACCTTTTCCTCCGAACATCATTCGCGACACCCCGTGCGTCGTTGGTTACAAACTCTCACGCTGTGGCGTGGGATTCTTTCTGCTCTGCGGTGGGCGGACGTGATTCATTGGCACTACAGCGACGCCGTCCTACGCTACGACCTCGACCTTAAATGTGCGGCGCTCATGAATAAGGCGCGCATCGTGGAATTCTGGGGCACCGACATCCGCATTCCGGAAGTAGCGTCGGCTGACAATCCCTATTGGGCTGAGCTTTGTCGTAATTCAGAAGTGCGGACCGGGAGCTTCGCTGCATCTCGCCGTCTGCAGGCCAAATTCGCAGGCTATGGCTTTGAGTGCCTTCTCCCAGACCTTCACCTTCTTCCATATGTTCAAAAGGACTTGTTCCCATCACCCCATCTCACAAGACAGCGGATTTTGCTCTCCGACTTTGAAGCCGTGTACCCCCGCGCAACCGAACGAAGACCATTAGTTGTCCACTGTCCATCTCACAAGGTGACTAAAGGCACTCAGGCGGTCTTAAACGCAATTGGTCAGCTCAAGAGCTCCCATAACTTCGACTTCAGGCTCATCCACGGCGTTCCGCGGGCTTACGCCCTGAGTATAGTCCGTCAATGCGACATCATGCTCGATCAATTCGTCGGTGGGGCCTACGGTCTGGCTGCCCTGGAGGCTATGGCATTCGGCAAGCCTACCGTTTGCTACATCAAGCCATCTCTTCTCGCGAAGTACCCCCCCGATCTTCCAATTGTCAACGCGAACCAGGATAACCTTGCCGACGTACTGAGGGACCTGCTGGAAGATGGCCAGCGACGTCATGAAATCGGTCGCCGCAGTCGCGCCTACGTCGAAGAGTACCACGACGCGCACAAAATCGCGCGCCAGCTTGTTCGCCTATACGAGGAGCTGCTGCGAAAAAAACGGAAGAAATGAACGTTGGTAAGCGCATACAGCAACTTGTTGGAGACGACCTGAAAGACAACCCATGACCACCCGGAAGTATCTCAGTCGTCTGGCAGGGGAGTCGGCGATTTATGGGATCTCGGGCACCATCGCCAGGTTCATTGGAGTCTTTCTCATTCCCGTTTACACGCGAGTTTTTTCTCCGAGCGAATATGGAGTTGTAACACTCATTGACACCTTCACGGGCCTCATTGCGGTATTTGTCGTTCTTGGACTTGACAATTCCTCGGCTCGCTGGTTCTACGACACCGCTGAAATGCACCATCGCAAAGTGACCATCGCTTCGTGGTTCTGGTGCCAGTTTGGCGTGGGTTGTGCAGCCAGCTCAGTTCTCTTCCTCATGGCGCCGCAGGTTTCCCTTCTTCTTCTTGGCTCGGCCGGCCATGCAGCCTTGATACGCCTGGCCGCCTTTGTCATCCCCCTTGGTGCATTCGTCAAACTCACAGGAAGCTGGCTGCGGTATCAGCGTCGCGCATGGACTACAAGCATCTTTTCCACCACCAACACTCTTGGGATTATCGGCCTGACAGTGCTCTTTGTCCTTTATTACCGATGGGGGTTGACGGGAATCTATTCGGCACGGCTTATCTGGGGAGCAGTGATTGCGGTGGTTGCCGCAGTTATCCTGAGAAGCTGGATAGCCCCCACCCACTTTTCCTGGGGACGGCTGAAGCCTATGCTCATCTTCGGGTTGCCGCTGGTTCCTGCTGCCATCGCTTCCTGGGTGCAGGCTTCTTCCAACCGTCTCATTCTCCAGGGCTTCTGGGGCAAATCCGAGGTCGGCCTGTACGCCATCGCCGTGTCGGTCTCCTCAGGCGTGGCACTTTTCGCGGAGGCCTTCCGACAGGCCTGGGGTCCTTTCGCCTACTCGATCCTCAAGGAGGAGCACGCCCGTGCAGGATACGCGCGAGTTTTGACCGCTTACGCGTTTGTGGGTTGCTTTCTGAGCACGGGGGTATCGCTGTTTTCCATGGTCATTTTTTCCGTTCTGACGACACAGAAGTATTTTGCGGCAGCCTCCAGCGTTCCTTTTCTGACGTTCACCTTCGTGATAGACGGGTCGTTAAGCATTGCGGCACTGGGCCCTTCCATTGTGAAGAAATCCATGCCTATCGCCACCAGCATCTTCGTTGCGGCACTGGCGAGCCTTTTATTCAACTTTGCCCTGGTTCCCTTCCTCGGCAGAGATGGCGCCGCCATCGCCAGCATGCTTTCTTCTCTCGCTGCCGTCGCGTATTTGTTTCCCGTCAGCCAGAAGAGCTATCCCATCCCCTACCGTTTTGGCCCGGTGCTTCTGTCCGCAGGATTTTCCTGGGTGCTGATCGCCGTTGACAAATTCTTGGTGCCCGACACCGGCGCTCTTGCACTCGGGCTGAAGGCGGGCATGTGCCTGCTCTTTGTGCCGCTCGCCTTTCTCGTCGGTTTGGTCCATCCCCATCACCTGAAGAATCTTTTTAGTCGCCAGACGAGCCAGTAAGCCCGGTCGGGAACGGCGCCCCGCGGGCCCACTTTCCTTCCGGGGAAAAACCCGGAACCCCAGGCCCCGCACGCCCACACCCTCCTCGCGGGAGAGTCCACGGCGACTGTTTGTGCCGCCCGTTGCCGCAGCACCGGGAGGCCGTCCACAGAGCGCCCTTGTGGCCCGACAGGCGCCCCGGGACCGTTGGGATTGTCTGGCGACGGGCGTGCCGTTCTGGTATGATACTTATGAGGCGACACGCTCTGCTCTACATCCAATGCGCACCAGTAGCCAGAAAAAAAAGGTTTTAATTGTTACTTCGGCGTTCCCGCCTTCCATCGGCCCGGGAGCCCACCGGATTGCGAGCTTCGTCAAATATCTCCCCCAATGGGGCTGGGAGCCTCACGTTCTGACCGAATCGCTGGGTCCCTATCGCGCTATCGCTTCAAGTCCGGAATCGGTGGCGAACGAAGCCTATCCCCATGTCATCCGAACTCCTTTCTTCGACATCAGATTCGCCGGAAGAAAACTCCTCTCCGGCGCAACGAAGAAAAAGATTTCCCAGACTGCCTCGATGCCTGAACTGAGCAAGATCACCGCACCCCGATTGGGAAATCTCGTCTGGACCCTCGCCAATACGTTTGTCTTCGTCCCCGACCCGGATATAGGTTGGTTTCCCTTTGGAGTGCGAGCGGGTCTTTCGGCCATCAAGAGGAGAGAGATTGACGTCATCCTCTCCTCCGCTCCTCCTTTCACAGCGCATCTAATCGCCCTTAGACTGAAGCGTCTGACCGGCAAGCCCTGGGTGGCCGATTTCCGTGACCCCTGGTCCCAGAACCCCAGTCTTGTGGAAATGCCCTTCTGGGCGATTCGCAAACCTGTGGACAGGTTTCTCGAACGGAGAGTCATGAAAAACGCCGACGCCGTTATCGGAGTCTCCGGACCGATGGTGGAGAACTTCGCCAAACTCAGAGTGAAAGGAATCGAACGGAAGCTCTGCGCCATCACCAACGGCTACGACCCCGACGACTTTGCCGCGGCATCTCCCAGCCCGGCACCGACGTTCACCGTCACTTACACTGGCACCTTCGCCGGCGAAGCAGGAAGCCCTGCACCGTTCTTGACAGCCCTCGCGGAGCTTATCGAGCAGGGGATTCTCCCCAGGGACAGGATTCGCGTCAGGATAATCGAGACATACGCCCAGCAGACCGGTCACCTTGCCCAGAAACTGGGGCTTTCGGATGTGGTGTCTGTCCAGGTCGGCCTTTCTCACTGCGACACCATCCGCGAGCAGATGAGCGCTTCGGTCCTGTTGCTCATTGTGCGGGGCGATTCCTTGGGTCTCGGCGTATACACCGGCAAGGTGTTTGAATACCTCGGCGCCCGCCGCCCCATACTCGCTCTGGTTCCAAAGCGAGGCGTCGCTGCTCAACTCATCCGCGAGGCCAACGCGGGCACGGTCGTTGACCCGGCCAACCGACAGGAGATTAAGGAAGCAATTCTCAACTTCTATCTGGAGCATCAGACGAAAGGTGTGGTCGCATACCACGGAGCCGACGGCGTGATTCGCCGATTCGAGCGACCGCTTCTGACCGGACAGCTTGCGGCGATCCTCGACGGGGTCCTGTCCACCGGGGCAGACAAATCACCTCGCCCGGCTTGAGCGCCGGGCGACACCAGGGTTCGTCGCGCAGGGTTTACTTCTTTGTTGCCACGGCGCGCAACGGCGCGTTAGAATTCAACACGGTATGCCTTTGGGCGGGAACTGGCTGGTGTCGCCGGTTGCCGCGGCCTGTAGGGCTCGCGAACATTAACCAGAGATGGGTCCATGCTCGATTACGGTCTCCCCGGCGCAGTCGCCGAGCGCAAGCGAGGAATTCTTCTTCTTGTCGCTGGCATCGTCATTTTGTGCTCCGCGGGGGTGGCGTGGGCGTATTTCTTCGCCCAGGGGACCGTTGCCAAAGCTGGTGTTTACGTCCTCCTTGGTTTCACGGTAGGGGCAGCCATCCTCTTCGAGCCGCTTGTCGGTCTATGCCTCATGGTTTTTCTTGTGCCCGTTGACGAGCTTTATGCGTTCGCGGGGGGCTGGATCGCCGCAACCAAGGCCGTCGGGGTCGTCACTTTCGCCGCTTTCCTCGTCAAATCCCAGTTGAGGCGCGCCGTCCTCCGTTTCGACAAGCCCAGCCGCTGGATGCTTCTTTTCGGCGCCTGGACAGCGTTGTCGTTCCTGTGGGCGAAACAAAAGTCCGGCACACCCATTCTTCTGGTCCTCACTATCGCTCAGCTCGCTCTATTCTGGATCCTCATCCAGGCTTCTGTGCAAACCCGGTACGAACTGTCGGCTGTATCGTCCTGCTTCATTGCGGGCACCTTGTTGGCCATCCTCGTATCGGCAATTTTGCCAAGGTGGTCGCTTGCGCCGCGACTGGTTTTCACCACGGGCAATCCCAACCACCTCGCCAGAGACATTATCACGAGCCTCCTGTTGTTGTTGTACCTTATGCCTGCGATGGGTTCCCGGGCCCGG
>CAYZXL010000075.1:16062-19489 GCA_964482435.1 uncultured Verrucomicrobiota bacterium | reverse complement strand
TCCAGTCCACGCCCATCACGTCCCCCCTTCGCTTGGGGTGAACTTCCGTTGTGGAATTGAGCTACAAAGTCTTTGTGGTTTCGTGAAAGGTTCTGTTCAAAGGCAATAAGGGACATCGACTTGCAGTGCCCGAGCAAGTGAATTCAAGCAGGCGATTCCCGAAGGCTCTCTCCGGAATCGGGCAGCCTCTGAGCGCCATTTACTGGCTCTCCATGACCCCAACGATTGCTTAATTTGCCTCAGACCGACGTGGTGCCGTCGAGTACCACGCACAACACTGCCTACTCCCGGCCACCTCGCGGCCCTCCGCAGAATCACATTCCACTCCTCTGCGCGGACAGGTACCGCTGTGCCTCTTCCATACCGGGGAATTCTCCATGAGCCGCTGGCTCCTATCGGATGACTTCTATCACGTAGTAGCCCCTTGATGCTGCTGGCAACAGACGGATTTGCCAGGATGTTGTCTCCCCGCTATCAGCGGGTATGTGGTGTGTCACGGGAGACCAGGAAAACATGTCATCGCTGTGCCAGATCCGATAAAGCCTGCCCGGCGACGAGGTCCAAGTGAGTGCCAGGCTGTCGGCTGTAACAGAATCGGGGAAAACCCTGAAGACTGAGGCGGGATCGTTAACAGCCGTACCAGCAAAGAATTCCGCGAGATTGCTTTGGCCATCTTGATCGAGATCAAGTCCAGCATCGTCCAATAATGAATTCAAACCTTGCTCGATTTCCCACATGTCGGGCATACTGTCGCCATCGCTATCTGCACACTGCAGCCTTGTCTCATCCTGAACGGACATGCTTCCTGCACCCCCTGTCACCTTTTCCTCGACCTTTAGCCGGATGGCATCCGCAAGGCCAAATCCCTGCCCAATGTACGCCTTTACAGCAAACCCAATCTCTCTCACGTCGTTCGGATTCGGCACCGATCCCAGGTTCACAGACAGGTTCACTGACGCCCCCGGCATCAGCGTTACTATGCGGCTAACGTTCATCGTCATCTCTTCCCCGCTGCGAATGTAGAGATTGACGGTGAAAAAGTCATCCGGGCTTGTGTTGATAATTGTCAAAACATAGTTCCCATAAGCGGTCAAGTCCGGTTGAGCCGGAGGTCCCCCAACGCGTACATTCACCTCGCCGAAGCCACCCAGCTCCACGTCGTACTGGACGCCGACCCCCTCGACATTTTCCTTGCTCGCCAGCACCGCCTGGAAAACAGGCGAAACAAAGGTCTCGTCGAACGCCACCAACCGGTCATCCGACAAAGTGTAGTCCGCAGGCGGCTGCTCAGTAGGGTCTGAGCCATACAGAAACTCATCCTGATTAGATACGCCGTCTCCATCAAAATCGTCACCGGGCGCAACGTCCCACACCGAATTGATCGGGTCGTCCGGGTCCGCGTCCACGATCTGTTGCTCCCAACTGTCAGGGAGGCCATCGCCATCCTCGTCACTATAGGACTTGGAAGTAGCATCTGCGGTATTCCCGTCGGCGCCAATGTTGATCCGTCCGCCGTTTGGCTCCGGCTCGTTCGAGTAATCAGAAGCAGGGCCACCAGCATCAATGCACGGCGACCAGGACAGAAGATGGTAATTGTCCGCATCCGTGTCCACGAAGTAGGGATGATAGGGGAGATTGCCCTGTCCTGCGTAGCCCCCTTCGATGCAGGAGTAGGTCACCGTGGCCTCGAACACCTGAGGGCTCTGCCAGGCCGTGTTCCCCCACACGATGCAGTTGGAAACAGTCCCACCGTGTACACCGCCCCCGGATTCCCATGCTTGGTTGTTGGCGATTGTATTACTGATTATCGAAGCTCCCGACCCGCTGGAGTGTATTCCACCGCCGGAAGAATCGGCTCCGTTCCCGAAGACGGTGTTGTTCATCACGAGCGCTGCTGAGTCATAGAGGCATATCCCGCCACCATGCGACGCAGCCGAGTTAAAACTCACCGTGTTGCGAGATATCTCTGGTGAACCTCCCGAGCAATATATCCCGCCACCCTTGTCCTGATTACCAAAACAGCGATTGCACGTGATCACGTTATCGCTAATGACTGCCGAGGAAGCAATGCAGCAAACGCCCGCACCATTCCCCGTCATGATTCGGTTGTTCCTGATAACATTGTTGGCGATGACCGGGGAAGCTCCGTTGCACAAGATACCTCCCCCGCCCTCAGAGGTCGCCCACCCTCCAGTGATCGTGAAACCGCACAGAACGCTATCCGGTCCCTCATCGGAGTTAAATGTGATGACTCTGCCCATCGAAAGCCCATCAATCACGGTGCCGTCAACCACATCTGGAACCGAGGGATCTTGCGAACGAACCGTGATCGCTTTCCCACCAAAATCAATGCATTCCTGGTACGTCCCCTCCGCCGCAATGACAATATCACCCGGTAGCGTGGCGTTTATCCCTTCTTGAATCGTCTTGAAGGCGGTCCCCGGCGTCGTCCCATCGCCTGAAGAAGGAACGGAGGCATCAACATACCATGTGTCGGTTGTACTTACCGCAGTGGGGTCTGACCCGCGGAGATACTCCGTCTCATTGGATAAGCCATCGCTCTCGAAATCATCGCCGGGCAGAACATGCCAGACGGTAATGATCTCGTCATCCGGGTAGAAATCTATGATCCGCTTCTCCCAAACGTCCGGAAGACCATCCCCGTCGCTGTCCATGGCCTTGCTGGCTTGCTCCGTATCCCCGTACGCGCCCATGTTTATGCGGCCCCCGTTGGGTTCGGGCTCATTGGAGTAATCAGAACGGGGGTCACCCGCGCAGATGCATGGACTGTCATCCGCGTCGGACGTCCATGCCCCATCGTGATAGCTTCCCGCTGTGCTCTGAAGATGGAAATCGTCACCGGCCACGTTGACAAACAACGGGTCCTGGCTCAAGCTATTTGCATCCAGGCCCGTCTCCGATTGCCAGTACGTGAGCGTCGGGCAAACGTCTCCATTGTAGTATCCGACGTGGGCTCCATTCGTCGCGTAGATATTGTTGTAGTCCGAATTGCTCAGGATAGAGCTCTGAACGTTCACCCCGTATCTGCCTGAGCCGTCCGCACAGATGATGTTGTTTAGCAACTCAATGTCCTCGCAGGACGAACCGAGGTATACACCTTGCCTGCGATTCCCGTACATCGTGCAGTTTTTGACCGTAACATAATCAGAATCAATATAGATGCCCGAGTACTCATTGTCCCGTGCGAGGCAATTCTCTATGGTCACATCATGACCGTCGTAGACCATGATGCCGTACCTGTTGCTGCACGCGTCAATCCGGCTCAGGCGGCAATAATCGCCGGTCACGTAAGTCCCACAGTTTCCCCCCGTGACCTTCATCCAGACTTCGGGCTGGTACGGGTGCCGCGTACCCCTCACCGTCGTGACGGTCACATAGTTGGCAGAAATACTCCACCCCCATTTCC
>CAYZXL010000075.1:0-15962 GCA_964482435.1 uncultured Verrucomicrobiota bacterium | reverse complement strand
TCGGCGAAAGCTCTGCTCCCAGGTCTCCAAATCCCGTGTCAATCCCCGGACTGTCTTCACCCGGATAGCTCGTCCACGCAGCAAGCGCAATCACGTACGTCCCTTCCGTCTGAGAGCTTCGCAGATGAAAATCGCCGCCAGCCGCATCCACAAAAAGTGGATCCCGGCTCAAGCTCTGCCCATCGCGGGCGGTTTCCCTTACCCAATCCATCAGGCTCGGACACTCCTCTTCGTAGTATCCGACGTGGGCTCCGTTTGTGACATACAGATCGTTATAGTCCGAACCGCTCAAGGGGTCGTAATAAACATAGACGCACTGTCTTCCGGCCCCATCCGCCCAGATGATGTTGTTGACCAGTTCAGAGTGCGAGGAGTAGTAAAGCGCCACCCCTCGCTTTTTATTTCCGTAAAACGTGCAGTTCTTGACCGCGACGTAATCGGCATCCGCGTAGATGCCTTCGTTGTCGTTGGAGCGAACCAAGCAGTTCTCAATTGTCACATGGTCAGCAGGGTTGTAAACCATGATGCCGGACGAACTGTTGTTGCAAACATCTATCCGGCTCAGGCGGCAATAATCCCCGGACACATAGATCCCATAGTATGCTCCCGTGACCTTCATCCAAACTTCCGGCTCGTCGGGATGCTGTGTGCCCCTCACCGTCGTGACGGTCACATAGTTGGCAGAAATACTCCACCCCCATTTCCCCTGCGAGGTATTGCCCCGATCTATGTCCACCCCATACGGCGACGCCTCAAACCTCACCGGGTTAGTGCTTGACCCGCTGTCGGCACTCGATACCCAAATGTTGTCGGTGAGGTTATACGTCCCAGTATCAATCTTCACGACGTCGCCAGGACCCAGGTCATAATCCAAAATCGCTTTCACGGTCGCCTTGGGACTCCCCGGACTCGTGCCTGGATTTGCGTCATTTCCGGGCGCGGTGCACCACTCGTCATTCGTGGTCGAGCCATCATTCACGTAGTACGTCGCGCCATATGAGCGCAAAGTGCTGCAGGCGCTCAGCACAGCCAAGACCGCAGCCAGAATGACTCCAGTCCATTTCTTTGTTTTCACGGCTTTTCTCCCCCTCCTCAAACTTAGATTTCATCACATCAGCCACGGACTGCCGATGTACTATTTGCTTCCCAGACAACGGGTTGTGGCAATTATTGCATCGCCAACGCGTTGCTCCACACAGTCAACTTTTGTTGCTCTGGCGGTCTAATGCTTCCAGGCGTTGCCACTTGCTCTCGGCGCGCCAGGTTCCTCTCGCTCGTTATCGTAAGAGCTCCTTAAGGAAAGGGCCGTCTGCTCGAAGAATCTTCGCCAAGGCTCTTTCATAATCCTCTTTCAAGGGCGCAAGGGCATCCTTTTCAATTTCAGAAAAACTGCCCATCGGATGCTTGGGAATGACACTTTCGATCCTTTGAGAATAGCGAAGAACTTGTCCGTCGGATAAACGGATTATTCGCCCGTAGACGCAGAGCCAGAACTTTCCCACACTGAACAAAACCGTCTTGCCCCGGTAATACGCCATTCCCGCGATGGATATTTCCAAGACGAGGTCCGTACCCGCTCTCTCTCGGACTCCTTTAAGCGGGTCAATGGGCGGGGAACCCAAATACTTGGTAGGGGGCGACCCGGCCATCTCTAACACGAGCCCGGGTAACGTTGGGGCCCCAGCTTCCTTTCTTGTCCTTGCCTCATTGAAGGCAGCTTCGCAGGCTGCGACAAGCTCGCCATAGCTCTTCTCATCGAGATGCTCCCACAGTGGAACGGCACTGACTCCACAACCCGAAGGAAGCGAGGCGAGTAGGTTCTTGGCAAAAACAGGTGCGGGGTCCCAAATTCCGGCGAAAGTATAGAGATTGGAAACTGTCTTTATTCCTATTAGCGCGATCTGCACCGCCTCGAAGAATTCGACGCCTTTTTCCGGCACAAGGATGACAACTCCAAGCGGCTGCTGGTCCAAGCGCAGCGGTTCTGTTGACAGGGTGGCGACGCGCGGGACCGTTGTGCATCCAGACAACGCCAAGATGGCAAAAAGACCGATGCCTATGAAAACCCATCTCCAATTCCTCAGGTGCCTTTTCATGATTCTGTTCCTCCCGTCAACAAGCTCACAACCAGTCCGTCCTTATTGAACCCGATGATTGCGGCGAGGTTCCGCCTTTCCCCATTTGAGACATCCACAGGTAAGATGGCGGTTACAGTATAAGCGCCCACATCAAAGGGACCTACAGGTAGGAATATTCTCGTCCGCCCTTTGCCGCGCCCCTTAAAGTAAATCCAATATTCTACAGCCTCGGCACCCTCCGTCGTTTTGACCTCTCTCCTATGGGGAAGCCCCATCACCGCCAGAACATCCTCTTTTGTGGACTTATTCACCTCGAGCCGAGCAATTCTCTCCGGAGACGCGATCTTTGGCGGTAGACTTGAACACCCTGTCAGAACAAATACGGGCACAAGGACCGCCAATGAAAGAAGAAAGACTGAGCTAAATCCTGCCGAAGCAACAACGGATTTTTTCATCGTACCCCCCTCCACGGTAGATCGTTATGCGGGCCAAGAATTCTTTGCTCATTTTGATCCTGAGACAGTTAGAGAAAAGCTATGCACGCGCGTCCAGTTGCCGTGAACGCGTATGTCAGGACTTGAATGACCAGCAAAAAGAAACGCCATGTATGCGAGGCGCATGACTCGGGCCGGGGTGGCTGATTCGGTGCTGAAGAAGCAGCGACATGTCCAGGAGGGGCCTTCCCGTGACTCCATAGCACAATAGGGCTCAAGGGGTTGGCCGCCAGGTGGACGAGGAATCTGCACGCAGCAACAGGGTATGGGAAGCCAATTCCCTTGTATGAACAGTGAGGCGCACCCATTACCGGAGAAAATCGCGTGTGCAGCTTCGGTTGGGAAACTTCCTGCCACGGCCATTTTGCCCCCCTTTCACCGCGTCAGCACTCCCGGCATTCCCTTTTCAGGCATAATAGTGTGGCTCTCCAGCGCCTATGTCAAGCACTTTTTTGTCGCTTATGGGCCGAAGGAGGCGCACAGTGAACCCCCGCACTCCTGTTTGCGAGCAGGCCTGGCGGGATCACGAGAAACGGTTCAAGACCAGCGCTCGGGCCAAGAAAATTCACCGACTCCAAAGGCATCATGTCTGCCCTTCCCCCCTTTCCCCCTGTCATAGAAAACGGCAAGCGTCTGACGCCGTGACTATCAGCAGACGCTGACGCCGAAGCTTCTCGACAGGCGAAATCTCTTCTCCCGGTCCTGAGACAACGGGTTGCATCCGCGATGTCACGTGGTGGTAAACAAGCACCAGTGACCACCTGTTCAAAAACGCCGTCGACGACTGCTACCCCTTTCGCGTGACGTCGGTTGACCGATATCACAAAGCGGGACTCTTCGTTCACTCGCACCGCCCGCTTTCATCGAAGCCCCTGCTCGCCCGACTGCTTCCAAGCCTCGATCGCCTCAACCTCTCGTACAGGTTGCCTGCGGCGCACGTTGCGGCCTCGTAGTGGAGACCCGCAGAATGACCATTCTCAGAAAATAAGAACGGCCTCCTTGGCGGGGAAAGCCATTACCCGCGATTGGTGACAAATGGGCCATTCGTAACGGGCTTGCGTGTCGCTGATTGTGGAACAGAGTATCGCTTTAGGCGACTTATCTCCACCCACCTGGCGTTTCTGGTGAGGGGCCTGCACTTCAAGCATGCCGAGACAAAAGGGTTCTTTAAAGAGGCAGCAGGAAGCAAAAGCAGATGTCAGAACAGTAATCAAGACACTTGAATAGCGGGTGAGTTTGGGAGCGAACCCATGGTGAAAGGCGTTCTTGCCGCTTCCGGGCTATGCGCCAGCGTACAGGAAAAGTCGTTCCTGGAACTACGTATATACCCGACATGCTCAATAGGCTGCGCGCTTTTGGAGAGTTTGACCGGCCTCAGGCACAGGGTGGGCCAGGATTTCACGCACTGTTGCCAGGGGGGCGATGATGCGGTATATTCAAGGTTGGGGGGGAGTTGGATTAACCATTTGGTCAGCCCCGAACACCGATGTAGCTTTCAAAGTCATACGAACAGGTGCGGTCGGGCCGGCGGCGGTCGGAGCCGGTGGCGTCCTCGTCGTTGGGGAACAGTCTGGCACTCAGGGCGCGGGCTCGGCAAACTGAGGGAGAAATACCCATTTCGCTGAGAAAGGGGTTTAACGGATTGGGAGGTGCGTCAGTCATGAGAAGTCTATCAGGGGCGCTCATTGCAGGGACTTTGCTGACCTTCGGTTCCTCAACCAATGGTGAACCAACATCGTGTGGCGAGACCGTCGGACGTTGGGAAGAATTGCCGCTCCCAGCTGCCAAAGACGCATTTGTTTCGTCAATGGGGGTGGAGCCCGGAGACATCCCCTGGATAACGGTGAGCACCTCGGTGTATTTCTGGGATGGACGGCAATTTCGGCCGCCCGTAACTGAGGAGGCCGGCTCCAGCAGGTAGAACGGGTTTCTCTGCGGCGGGCCAGACCGCGGATTATATGCGACCGGGCCGGGGGACAATGACCATCAGGATAGGTTGTACAACCTGAGCGACGGGCAAGCGGTCTATGTAACCGACTCCTACCGTGAGGTTCCTCACGAGCACCCGGGCCTGTATGTATCAGCATCCGGGCAGGTATTCAACTGGGGGAACCGGTTTCTCGCGACATATATTGGGGGGAAATGGAAGAGAATCGAAGCTCTTCTAAGCCTTCTGGGCACGCTGGTCTTCGATACCGGGGACAAGGTCTATTTCTACCACAACCAGAACCTCTACTGGGTTGACAAGCATGGCGATTTTGGCCATCTGGAGATTTCATCGCCCATCAAGAGCGTCCCTGGACAGAGAGGAGTTCACGGCGCGCTCTGGGGAAAGAACATGATGGTCATCCTCGATTATGGCTACCAGCATGTATACGTCTATCACCTAGAAACAGGTGAGCCTGCAGACGTGGAGAAGATCAACGGATACCTCGCAGACCGCCCCGTTTATGACATTTTCCGGGCCGGCGACGGCGCAGTATGGCTCCTCACCTGGAGCGACAAGCTCCGAAGCTACATCTTTTTGCGGGTCACACCAGAGGGTGAAATCGCGCCCGTGAAGGAAACAGCAAGCCTGGGCTGGAACAACACACGCTGCTCGCAGTTTCGCCATTCCGTGCTCAACGCTTCTGACGGTTCCATCTGGTTCGGGACACCTCGGGCGGGGGCAGCGCGATACAAGGACGGCAAAATCGAGTGGTTTGGATGGAAGCAGGGGATTGGCACCGCTGAAGTCCGCTATCTCTTCGAGGATTCACGTGGAGGCATCTATGCGGGTTCTCCGACAGGGGTTTATGTGTACCGTCAGGCGCAAGCTCCTGCTGAGCCACCTTCCTGGGTCAACCAATGGGAAGAATATCGGCTGACGGCATGTCATCCGATCCGCGATAGCAACGGGAACATCTGGATGTTCCTTGAGGACCACCCCGGAGCCATCTCCCGCTGGGACGGGAATCAATGGGGCCACATGGATTTCCGCTTCGACATAGCTGCGATAGTCCGTGGCATGTCCGATGATCAAGGGCATATCTTGCTGCAAAGCAGCGTGTTCAAGGGGGGAGCTTATGACATCGGCCCGGGCGGTATCGAACGGTACGACTGGATAGAACAGATGCTCACCGCTGCCGTCAAGCGGGGGGCCAAGCGCTTTCGCCCGGATAGCTCCTTCCAGGGTTGCGTTCTGCTGGACGAAGGAAGGATCTGGTTTGGGTCCCGTGGTTCCAGCAGTGTCTATTATTACGACGGCAAGCGCTGGGATACGTTTAACATGCGCGAGGGGATTCATTACCTCCACGAGAGCCCCAAGTATGGCGTTTTGATCCACACAAGTGGAGGGAAATACTACACGTATGATCGCGGGCAGCTATCAGAGATACCCCTCTCGCTCAACCAGCCTGGGCGATGGCTTCTGGGATCACAGTCTCTCCAGCCGTTCGAAGACGAACTCCTGAAAGCGTATCCTCGAGAATACGTGCCAGTGGAGAGAGCCGGGGAGAACAAGCTTTATCTCTTGGTCCCTCGTTGGGGTGATACGGCCCTCCGTTCCCGCCCACAGGATTACGTGCGTGGCGATCCATTACCTCAGTATTATGACACACTCACCCCGGGATTTTCCCACGGCTTTTGGACTGACTATGTGGCTGGCCCCATTTTCAGATTCTTCGGCGGCAGAGTTATCCAGTGCGATTTTCGGCACACGCCTCTCGCCGGGCAGGAGTATGAGATTCGGCAGGTGCTGGAAGACCGGGCGCACAACCTGTGGTTCGACGCAGGCCAGTACGCAGGCACTCGACATGTTTTCATGAAGGGGACAGCCGGTTTCAAACTCAAGGCCAGGGATGTTCCCACTGAGGTCAAGCGTTCCTTGGTGGTGAGGCCGGAGGTCTTGGTGGGCCAGGAGCCTCGACCAGATACCAGACTCTTTTGGCGATTCGAGGACGGCTCTTGGCAGGAGGGCGAAGGGGGGAATCCAATAACCATTCATTTCCCGGGTGAAGGGCGGTACCAGATCGAGGTCGTGGCCATGGGACCACTTGGAGAAATTACTCCTGAACCTCTGAGCTTCATGGTAAACGCAAGTTGTCCTCTGCCGCACACGCTGCTGACAAGAGAGGGGCCATACGAGGTAGAAGACGTCTTCTGGGAAATTCCAGCTAAGGTGGTTCCCTCGGAGGCCGACGCGATAGCCCGTCTCGCGTATCGCATCGCTGGGGGCGAATGGCAGCTTGCTTACGAGGGGAACATGCTCTCCTTTGGGGAGCTGAAAGCCGGGAAGTACCGCGTGGAGGTGGCTGCTTGCGAAGATGAGAGATACTACGATGCCACACCCTTGCAGCTTGACGTTGCGTACTCGCCGAATTATGAGCAGGTCTTGGAGCGTTGTCTTGGGACTATTGCCGAGCATCTACCGTCGGAGTCGAGGTACCTTCGGCTCCTGCGAGGGTTGGCGGAAAACGAGCCCGATTCTTTGAGACGAGATGACTCCGGGCCGGTCAAGACCGCGCTTTCGCAACTAAGGAGTGCTGGTGCTGGCATCATCCCGGCACTTGAGAAAAGGCTCGCCCAGGCCGAGAAAGAACTGAGGGTCTTTCTTATCGTGCACCGGATGCTGCGAGAACTAAAGCGAACGGAGTCCAATCCATAGAGGGACACGGTCCCCCGCGCGAAGTTCCGCCACGAAGCCACGGAGGCGTCCGCCAAAAGCCCTGGGTCCCTCCCGAACTTAGGCGCCTGTTTCAGAAGGTGCACACGTTCTGTGAGGAACAACAGGGAAAGTCCGAATAGCAGTCGTTCCGCCACCTGCCCCCTCAATGCTTCTGCTTTTCTTGCCACGCACCATTTTCCAGAATCGTTGAGATAATCTTCCCTGAATTTCAAATCTTACACTTTGGGAATTGTACTCCGCCCACCTGGCTAATCCTGATTATTAGACATGCTTGTGAGCGACGGCCGAAGCACGATGCCGGTTTATGGCTGAAGCTGTCGGCGGGAGAGTAGTGCAGTTATACCGCAAAAATGCTTCGCGAGCGTCTTTGACTAACGATACTCTCGTGCATTACGAATATGCGCTTTGCCCAGAATCGCGGAAATACGCTTTGCCGGCCAGTGCCCAACCCAATCGCCCCGTGCTCTTCCCACCGCACACCCCTCCCTGGCCCAAACCCAACGTGCAGGAGGGCACGCAACACCCTCTCACTCCGGCGCGCCGCCCGGCTCCCGATCGGCCGAACAACCAACCTTTCTTCATCCCCCAGCGCCCCGTCTCCCAAGGAACCCCGGCCCTTATGGCACAATTTCAAGGCAGACCCAAGGCGCCCTTGCCCGGTGCGTGGGGGGGTGCTATATTCGCATACGGGGAGGGCGAAATCCGTTGAAAAGCGCTCAGCGACCCATGAAACTCCGGTGGCATCTGGTCAAACTACTCTTGCCTCTTCTCCTTTTCGCAGGCGCCTTGCCATTCGGCCTCGAGTTCTGGCGGAGGCAGCATTACAACCCCTACGCTTCCTGCGCAAACTGTCGCAGCTTCATCCATTATTACCTGCTGGACTACGCGGAGGAGCATGACGGGTGGTTTCCACGAGGTGGAAAGACGCCACTCGATTCGGTCGGCCAGTGCATTAGCAAGCCTATGGATACGCATTTCTTCACGAGTCACGCCCTCCAAAAGAAGGCGATGGAGTACTGGGAGAGGCACCGTTCGCTGTCCGAGGATGTGTCCTGCTATCGCTACAACGAGGGGCTGCGGCTTGACAGCTCAAGCGACTTGATTGTGCTGTACTACTACAAGCCCACACGATGGGAGTGCAACATCCATAAGATGAAGTACGTGGGCCGACCTGTGCTGTTCGGGTTTCACTATTGGAAGTTCCTGTCGGAGGAGGAATTCCAGAGGCGCCAGGCAGAGACGGTTGACTTCCTCCGCAGGCAGAGCAAGAGGGATGAGGGGTATCGGGGCATCTGGTACATGAATCAGCCGTCGAACGACGAGTACGTGTACAAGTACAGCGGGGGACTGGGGACATATTGCGCAAAGCATCAGCCGTTTGCGATATATTCCAGGGAGGCAAAGAAGACGTTCTTCTGCTACGGCGGGACAACGAAGGACAGCAACCGGCATCTCCTTCACATGGTGTCGTACTACGACCACGAAACCGGAATGGTGCCGCGACCCACAATCCTCCTCGACAAGAAGACCGACGACGCTCACGATAACCCTGTCATTTCCGTGGATGACAAGGGGCATATCTGGGTTTTCTCGACATCCCACGGCACGTCGAGACCCTCGTACATTCACCGCAGCAAGAAAGCGTACGACATCAGCGAGTTTGAGCTTGTCCCCGCGACAAGAGTGGAGTCCGGCGAGGAAGTCCCGATGACGAATTTCTCGTACATGCAAGCCTGGCATGTTCCGGAGGAGGGATTCGTCTGCTTCTTCACCCGGTACAATTATCCGGCGAAGCGGACGCTCTGCTTCATGACGAGCGCGGATGGAGTGAAGTGGTCGGAGTGGACGCGTCTGGCGGCGATTGACGAGGGGCATTACCAGGTCAGCGCCCAGTCCGGGAGGAAGGCAGCTACAGCGTTCAATTACCATCCGCAGGGGAAGGGGCTGAACTGGCGAACAAACCTGTATTACATGGAGACAAACGACTTCGGCGAGACATGGCAGACGGTTGACGGGCAGAAGCTTACGCTGCCGCTGACGGAGATCAACAATCCGGCACTCGTCCACGACTATCAGGCGGAGGGGCTGCTTGTCTATCTGAAGGATATTCGGCTGGACTGGGATATTCGGCCGGACAAAGAAGGACGGCCGGTGATCCTCTTTCTGACGGCCAAAGGGTACGAGTCCGGACCGAAGAACGATCCGAGAACATGGACGACGGCTCGGTGGACGGGAGAGAAATGGGAAATCCGACCGGCGATGACCTCCGACAACAACTATGACATGGGGTCGCTCTACCTTGAAGACGACGGGACGTGGCGAATCATCGCCCCAACGGAAACCGGACCACAGCCCTACAACACCGGCGGCGAAATGGCGATGTGGGTCAGCAAGGACCAGGGGAAGAGCTGGGAGAGAATCAAGCAGCTCACGAAGAACAGCCAGTACAACCACACCTACGCGCGGCGACCTGTGAACGCGCACCCGGACTTCTACGCTCTATGGGCCGACGGGCACGCGAGAGAGCCGTCCGAATCTACGCTCTATTTCTGCGACAAGGAAGGGAATGTTCGAGTCCTGCCGCGAGAAATGAAAGCCGAGTTCGAGACGCCGCGGCTGCTCAGCGAATAGAGCGTACTCGGAACGATGGCCCTCTCAAGTGAAAAGAAAAAGACGCAGGACTTGGTGCTTCGGCTCACAAGTTGCGCCATACATTATGGATGAATCCCTTTCGTCGAGAAGTCGGTCGCGGTAGGGACTCCGGTTACCCGGAGCCCCCCGCACAAATCCTGGCGTCAAACCGCTGTTCCGGCCAAGGGTGTAGGATTCGGCCCCCAGCCGCCTTCTCAGCTGCATCTGGGCTGTTTGCTCAAGGTAAAGTCCGCATAATCCCGGAAAGCGCAGAAACGGCATTGTACTCCACGAAGATCCCAAAACCCCATTTCGGCCACCGTCGGTTCTTTGGATGCCCCCTTTGTCTGGCGATGCTTGAAAAGTAGCGCCCTTACCAAAAACGCCAGGTGGGTGGAGAACAGTGGCGTTTTTCTCCATTCCGGAACTGTGTGGGGTTTACCTTTCGTTCTCGATGGGTCGGAAAGCCGGGCCGCTTTGTGCGTGGGGGCTAAATGAAGCTTGGAGCGACCGGCCAGGACAATGGGGTGGACTGCCTTCAGAGGGGGGGGCGGGGCCCTCTCTTCGTGACAATGGCAGGAGAGTGTCACTTGCCTGTCGCTGTCGGCGCCCCCGTGGGAATAACATGGGCGAGCCCGCAGGAAGACCTCCCCCATCCCCTCATTCACCGCTCGGGTCGAGGATGACCGACTCGACGTCTCTGTCCAGCGTGCCGAATACCCCGGTGAAAGTGGTGCTGGTCCGCTCTTGCTCTGACATATTGCCGTCCCTAATTCCGATCGCACGCGCCGGGTCCCAGAGAGATAGGGGAGGGGGCGCGGCCGGAGTCATCCGGGGACGAGTACCGGCCGCGCCCGAAACCGCGGTGAGAAGGATGCTCGACGTCACCGCGCTTCTACGCGCGGCGAGCCTTAATCGTGTCGCCCTCGCTTCTATAGTTGTCGCAGCGGGAGAATGGGGACACGTCTACATACAACCGTCTCAGGCCAGCACCCTATGGCGGGAGGCTCGTCGCCGAACGGGTCCTGGTCCGGCATGTAGAAGGCGGAGGTGCCTGAGTACTCGAACGTGTCAGGTCCTGTCTGCACGATCGTGCCCACCGGAACATCCCAGCAGAGGAAGTTGAAGTCTGCATCCACGTAGTAGCACACCATAGTGATTTGGTACGTGTTGCGTCCCGTTTTTACCATGGTCCCGTACGACTTTGTCACAGCAGCAACCGGTCCCACCCCAAAGTACTCGTACAGCCAGCTGTTGTCGGTGAGAAGGTCCCCGACGACTGTTAGCTTGTTGCGCGCCGGGTCGCAAGGGGTGATGTTGAAGATGATCGCAACTGCTACAGGGTCGCCGACCGTCGCGACCCACGTTCCGGACAGATCGTACACTGGCCCCGGGCGACAATTCGGTCCGCTGGCGCTAAACGTTGCAGCGAGCGCTGCGGCCGCCAATCCGACAACAGCCACCAATGCGATGATTCTCTTTGCTTTCATGGTCTTTTCTCCTTTCCTGATTGATTGGTTCTGGTTTACTTATCTCCCTGAGCCGGCTCCAGCCTGAGGCAGTTTTCTAAACGCATCACCTCCTTTCCACCTCTCTGTCCGCTGGTGCGCCAGGCTCGGCATCCTTGTAGTCTCGGAGGCTGCGGCCACGCGGCCGGGTCTGTCTCCGCGTTCGTGGCATGGGCATCTTGCCCATGTCAGCTCTCCCCGACATCTCACGGGCGGGACGCCCGTGCCACTCCGGGTTGCCTTCCTGACGCCAGGCTGGGTCCGGCTCGCGGGCGGCCCACGGGTTCGCAACGGCACCTCGCGCGAGCGCGTCTGGCTGTATTTCAGTGGGCCGGCTCAGTGCAGGCTGTTCGTACCGCCGGCATCTTGCCGGCTGGCCCGGGGGCATCCTGCCCCCGATCCTGAGGGCGAGACGCCCTCAGGACAGCCGCCGAGACGGCGGCGTTACGAGCCGTAGACAGGCCCCAAACTACAGCCGCACCCGCGCAACCGCTTGTCCCTCTGTACGATTTGCGGTACAATTCAAGAGTCGTCGTCAGCGCGCGCGTAACAAGGCGCCCTGGCGATGCCTGGCCGGTGAGTGCTTGCTTGGCGGCGTAGGCTCACCGGCCGCTTTGTTAAAGCTGTCCTTTCTCGACTTTCCTTTGGCGAGGGCAGCGAATGGCCGATCAGCAGTTATTCAGCTTGTCGGTTTTCGCTTTTCGCAAATCTCCTGAGCTCTCTTCAACAAAGCCTTCAATTCCGTGGCAATCCACGGTTTTTCATTGAGTTGGGCGAAAGCCTCATTAAGCTTCTCGTATGAGTGGTGCGAAATCTTATGGCGGTGAAAGACGAGGGCGCTGGCAATGGCGGCATAGTAAAGGACGATGGAGGCAGCCTGTTTGGCATTCGGAGGACGGCGGCTGACCAATTCCTTGAAGTAGTCTTTCAGGGTTCTGATGACGTTCAAATCAGTTTCTGGACTCAACAGGAGATAACCGATGGTCTGGCCGCAGGCGGAAAGCATCTCGTCGCAGGGCCGTTTGAGGATGGCGGGGATGGAATCGGACTTGGCGGGGTCGAGGGTAACCTTTGCCCCGAGGATGTGCCGGAGTTCTTCCGCGGGAGTTCGCGTGTCGGCGGGGTTGTTCTCGCCATCGTCCTTTTCCAGGCCGATGGCTAAAAGGCGGGCGAGGCGTTTCGGGCTCAGTCCGTATGTCGTTTCCTCTTTCACAAGTCGAACTCGTGTTCGTGTCTGGAGGGGCAGTCCCTCCCCACGGAAGTTTCTGCACCAAGCCTGCTAAAACTGCTGTCGCTTTACTCAGAGGCATCACGGCCCCTCACTAATACATACACGCGTTTCGTCACAATCTTCCGCCACTTTTTGAAAGAATTTTCATAAGGTAGGCGATCTCAGCGTCCACCTCCGCCTCGGAATCCACGAACTGCCGGACGTGACACCGGAGCAACGCCCGGAAGAGGCGCTTGACTCTGGTGACCATTTTGGATGCCTTGCCTTTTTCTGGTATCGAGTACTCCTGGCAAAGGTGGGAAAGAGAGGGAGGCGGCGTGTTATCAAGAATCGGTTGCAGGACTCTGACGCGGAAAACCTCCCAGTGGGTGGCGTTGCCGGTTTCGCTACACTGTGCCGAGACCTCGGCGACAACCTGATCGAGCAGAGCCGATGCCCAAACGTAGTCGAAGACCTCCCCGGGTGTCGTATATGGAACGGGGCCAGGGAGGTTAACCCAGTCAACCCCTTCAAGGCTTACCAGGCCGCCCTCTGGCATCCGCTGCTTCGCTACCCCGGCGCGGTGTACGTTCGACACGTATCGGTCCAGGCACCTTACCAGAAATGTTCGGAACCGCCCTTTGGAGCGATCCGCCTTCTGAACGATCCCTTTGCCCAGGACGATTTCCTGAAAGAAGCCCTGTGTTAGGTCCTTGGCCTCCTCGCTTTCGTAGCCCCTGCACCGAAGGTAGCAAAAGACGGCCTTCCAGTACCTTTTCAGGAGCGCCGCCAGGGCCTCCTGCCCCTGCGGGTCATCGCTTGCACCCGCATTGAATATCTCACTCCAGTGGGTGGTCTGGAATAGCCCTCCGCGGCTACGCTCCTTTGTCTCATCAACCTCCTTCGACATTGACCTATTTCCCAGTTTGGGGAATCTCCTTCGTCTCCTCGCCCTGCTCTGCACGAAGAGACCTGACCTCAAAGAAATCGAACGATGCGTCAATTTCAGGGGCAACGGGACCTGAGCCGTTGTTGGCAAGTAGCCCGACCCGTCGAACGGCGCCGTCACCCCACACGACGCGACCCTGAAACACTCCGGCGAGGTCCAGAATCATGGGTGTCATCGGGAGAAATGAGTCACCGTCCGGGCTTGTATAAAAAGTATAGCGATTCCCTCGCTTGGTGATGCGAAGCCACACCTGCTCCGCTGCCGGATTCGCACGAAAGTAAACGTTGATGAGGTGCCCGTGGGTCCCAGCGCCGACGTTGAAAAAAGGCACGCCGACGAGCATATTCCATCCATAGACTAACTTCAGCCAGTTGTCGTCATCGTTGTAGCAAACCAAGCCCGCTTGATGGAAATTGGCCGCGGGCTTGAAACCGAACAGACACGTGGTAAGCTGAAAATCTTGCCCGCTGCCCGCTGGACAATCCACGAGGAACAGGTTTTCATAATCATCGGAGCCGAGCTCGCCGTGCTGGGTCGTGATTGTGAGGGCCCCCTGGTTTTTCGACAGCGAGAAGTGCGAAGGATCCGGCTTAAGTATGTCCCAACCAAGGCTCAGGCCCCCCTCAAAACCATCATAGGCCGACACGGCCCCGCTTTCAGCCGGGGGCATCTCGGTAAACACATCATCTGCATTGGCCTTTGCCCAGACCGTCTCCGGGTGGTTCTCACCCTGAGTTTCGCGGCGTATTTCGTAGATCTGCCGGCTGATTGTCTGGGCCTCGTCAAGCCCGCCAGTCTGTCGGAGCACACGAGCCAGGGAGTTCATGCAGACCAGCGTTTCCAGGTGCCGCTCGCCAGAGGCACGAAGCCGAATCTCGAGAGCTTCTCTCCACCTGGCTTCCGCCTCCTTCAGCCACCCGCTTTGCTCAAGGCAGAAAGCCCGTGTCGCCATGTCCAGCATCATATCCTCATCCTCCTCGCCGTATGCTTTCCGACGAATCTCAACAATTCGCCTGAGCATTTCGTCCGCCCCGGCGAAATCTTCCTTCAGCCAAAGCAACCCAACCAGGTTCTCCATCGAGCGCAGCGTGTACGGGTGGCTCTCGCCTAAAACGCGGCGGCGAGCGTTCAGGAGCCTCCTGACGATTGCTTCCTGCTCGTCCCGTTTGCCTAAGCGACTTACGGTAGTCACCATCCAACCCATTGACTCGATGCTGTCCGGGTGCTCCTCCCCAAGGACTCTGATGTTTATCTCCATGGCGCGGCGAAAATGCTTTTCGGCCGTGTCAAACCTGTCGAGAAACAAGTATATCCTCCCCATCGCCATCCGAGCCGCTGCCTCATATTCCGGCCGATTTGGGTAGGTTTTCTCCACTTCTTCGGCAGCAAGGTCCAGGGCAGCCTGTCCCGTGATGCCCAAATTGAGGCAGCGGTCAACGATAGCCGCCCCCAGAAACTCGTACGTGGCGCTGGTCTTGTCCACCTGCCTCTGAAGACTGTTGCGCGCCGCAACGGCTTTGTCCCGCTCGCTTGAGACGCGGAGGTGAGCGAAAACAGCCACTCCAATAAGTACCGCTACGAACGAAGAGGCGACGGCTACCCGAGCCCGATATTTCCTGATGCGCTTGCGAAGGAAGTAGATGACAGTTGGCCGTCTGGCAATCAGCGGCTCGCCAGTGAGATAGTTTTGAATGTCCTGGGCGAGGATGCCAGCGGAAGGATACCGTTCCTTCGGGTTATGGGCGAGAGCCTTCAAAAGGACGGCTTCCAGCTCACGGTCAATGTCCCGGGTGATCTCGCGGGGGCGTCTGACCTCCTCTTCCGCAATCCGGCGAAGAACCTCGTAGCGTGTCCCGGACAAGTCATGAGGCGATTCGCCCGTCAACAGGCCAAACAAAATCACCCCCAGACTGTACACATCTGTCCGCGTGTTAATCTCGTGCAATTTCCCAGCCGCTTGCTCCGGCGACATATACGCGGGCGTCCCCGTCGGCTCGCCCTCCATTGATACTTTCAGTCCCGGCTCCCGTCCGGCGAAGGCCTTTGCCAATCCGAAGTCCAGGAGGTGCGGCTGCCCATCGTGGGACACGAGGATGTTTGATGGTTTCAGGTCGCGGTGGATGACCCCTCGCTCGTGAGCGTGCTGCACCGCCTGACACACCGTCCGCATCAGCTCTAAGATTTGCCTTTGCGTCAAGCGATTCTCTTCGACGTGCTTGTCAAGCGGCAGGCCCTCGATCAGCTCCATGGCATAGTAATAGACGCCGTGGTGGATTCCGCTGTCAAAAATCTGGGCGATATTGGGATGATGAAGGCGAGCGGTCAGCTCAACTTCTCGCTCGAACCGAGCCTGCTCCTTGTCCGAACCCAGCGCCCCCCTCCCTAACAGCTTCAACGCAACGTCGCGGTACGTGCTCAACTGCACG
>CAYZXL010000074.1:0-20784 GCA_964482435.1 uncultured Verrucomicrobiota bacterium | reverse complement strand
TCACCTTCTCTTCCCAGTCCCTCGGCACGAAAAGCATCCGCTGCTTCCCATCTTTCCGACCCGAAAGATACAGCGAAACGTGCTTTTCCCCCCTCGTGCACTTGCAGTTCGGATTCCCGCACACCCTGGCCATCCTTACTATGCTGGCGTGCAGCAACTGCCTGTCGTGCAACATCTGAGCTAACCGAGACCGTGCCCTCCGCTCCGCCGCAGGCATCCGACTCCTGTTCATCCGCGCAGCCCTCCACTCTGTCCTGATACTTCCCTATTATATCATAACCACACCACGGTCAAGAATTTTTTGCCAATGCGAATTTGCTCCCACACCCCCATCACCCCCCAATATCCCAAAAACCGCCTCGGTCCCCGCCACCCCAAAAAACAAGATGCGGAATCGCTGCTACGTACGCTGTCTGCTTGCTATGAACGTGTCCCGCCGACGGCGGGATAGAGTGTCATGGGCTGCTCCTTTCTTGGTTTGGGGCGCATCACGCGACCCCTCGGGTTTGGTCGCCCGCCCTGGTCTTGGCGTCAGGACGGTTTTACCACAAACCCCCATCGAAGGGCAGCCCGCTTTCATGGTGACAAAGCCTCTGCCCTCGGCCAGCGCATGCAACCCAGGAGTTTTTCCACCCGCCGTCTGTCATTGAGAGAGGACGAGACGCAACAAAAACCTGTTGATTTCGGGGGGAAGGGTGTGGTAATTTGAAAGCAAGGTATGGTCGGGACGTGGCGCAGCCTGGTAGCGCACTTGAATGGGGTTCAAGGGGTCGCTGGTTCAAATCCAGTCGTCCCGACCATATTTCATATTTCGATTCTTTGGCGGAGGAGCACCTGTTCCTTCGGTCGTTTCCCGCTAAAGGTCGCCTATCGCGCGTCGTTTTGGACTCGGAGATTGGGCCATGCGCTCTTCGAGGCCGAAAAGCCATTGAGCTTTGGAGGAGACGGGGCGCCGGGCGTATTTCTGAGAACCGGCTACACGTGGTCCGTTAGTGTTCGCGCCCCGCGCTATGTTGTTGCCGGGCATCTTCCCCTGAGCGCTATGAATTTCCGGCAGCTTAGCGGGTAGGTCGGGACGTTGGCTCGAGAAGTGCGCGTCTTTGAGGGACTTCAGAACGGCAATAAGCAACCGCGCTGCTGGCTGAAATGTGGCTCGCAGCAGGTCGGATCAAGCAATGGTATGAAGGTGTTAAGGTATAAAATCTTATTGCGGAAAGAGCCTGAGGGCGGCTATACGGTGACAGTCCCTTGCCTCCCCGGCTGCGTCACCTATGGGGAGACAATAGAAGAAGCAATAGTCATGGCAAGGGAAGCTATTGAGTTATACATAGAGAGCTTGAAGGAGCATGGTGAGGAGGTGCCAACAGAGGAAGGGACTTTGGAGTACACACTGACGCTGAAGGCTTATGCTTAGAGTGCCGTCTCTCACCACGAAATGCGACTACGAGAATTCTCGCGCTTCGGCTCGTGCGACTGCGGCGTTCCCTGTCAGCCGGGCGAGCTTTGTGTTAGATAGAAGGAAAGACACGATTGTGCGAGGGTGCCCCTGAAGTTCCGCTTGGAAGTAGGAGTTGACTTCTCGGGCAAGGCAACGGGTCAGCCCTCGTGAACTTTGTTCAGGCACAGGAACGTGAAATACGCCCTTCTGATTTGCGACGGGATGGCTGATTACCCACTGGAGAAACTCCAGGGGAAGACGCCGCTCCAAGTCGCGGACACACCCAACCTCAACCGCATCGCGCGCGAGGGAGCGACAGGTCTCGCGGCGACGATCCCGCAGAATATGACGCCCGGAAGCGATGTCGCAGCTCTTTCTATTCTGGGCTATGACCCGCGAGTGTATTACAGGGGCAGAGGGCCTCTGGAGGCCGTGAGCCTTGACATTCAACCTGCCTTCGATGAGATTGTGTTTCGGTGCAACCTGGTTTCGGTTTCGGACGGGCTGATGCAGGACTACAGCGCCGGGCACATCTCGACGAAGGAAGCGAGGGTGCTGATCGAAGCCCTCAACAAGGAAATGAAGGTTGAGGGCGTAACGTTTTATCCGGGAGTGAGTTATCGCCACGTAACAACCGTTAAGGAAAGCCTCCTGAAGGACGGTAAGGGGGAGTTGCACTGCGTTCCGCCACATGCTATCATCGGACAGCCCATAGAGCCGAACCTGCCCACCGGGCAAGGTTCATCGCTTTTGCGAGAGCTGATGGAGAGGTCGCGCGAGATTCTCAGCGCTCAGCCCGTGAACCAGGTCAAAATTGACCTGAAGGAGAATCCCGCGAACATGATATGGTTATGGGGCGGGGGAAAGCTCGAAATCCCGCCGTCGTTCCGCGAAAAGTTCGGAGTGGAAGGCACGGTCATCGCTGCGGTTGATCTGATAAAGGGCATTGGCAAACTTATAGGACTTCGCGTCGTGAACGTGCCGGGAGCGACGGGGTATTACGACACCAACTATGATGCGAAGGCTTTCTCTGCGATAGAGGCTCTGGAGAAGGGGGACTTTGTGCTGGTGCACGTGGAAGCGGCGGACGAAGCAGGGCACAATGCGGACATTCTTCAGAAAATAGCGGCAATTGAGAGGTTTGACGCAAAGATTGTTGGGAGTGTTGTTGCGAAATTGGAGGAGCTGAAAGACTACAGGGTCATGGTAATGCCCGATCACTACACTCCCATCTCCGTCAGAGACCACACGCCGGAGCCGGTTCCTTTCGCGGTGTGCGGGAAGGATATTCCTGCCGACAGCGTGCAGGGATTTGACGAGTTCTCGGCCAGGGAAGGGTCTCTGAAGACTGTGGAAGGGCATTGCCTGATGTCTATCTTGTTTGGGAAGGAAATGAACGCATGGCATTGATCGTGCAAAAGTACGGCGGAACATCCGTGGCCAACGCGGAGCGCCTCAGAAACGTCGCGAAAAGGATTTGCCGGACGAAGGATGAAGGGCACGAGGTGGCGGTGGTGGCGTCTGCCGCAGCCGGCACCACTGACAGGCTCATCTCCATGGCGTACGAGATAAGTCCGGACCCCCACGGGCGGGAATACGACATGCTTGTTTCGACGGGGGAGCAAATATCTGTGGCGTTGCTGGCTATGGCGATTCAGGAACTTGGTTGCAAGGCTATCTCCATGACTGGCTACCAGGTGGGAATCCTGACGGATAGCACTCACACCAAGGCCCGGATAATAGACATCGGCACCGGTAACATCCTCAGCAAGATGAAGGAAGGATACATCGTCGTCATCGCGGGCTTCCAGGGAGTTGACATCAACGGGAACATTACGACTCTCGGGCGAGGGGGCTCGGATACCTCCGCGGTGGCTGTTGCGGCGGCCTTGAAGGCAGACCTGTGCGAGATATACACCGACGTGGACGGCGTTTACACGGCTGACCCGCGGGTCGTGCCCTCGGCTCGGAAGTTGGAAAAGATTAGCACCGACGAAATGCTGGAGCTGGCGGGGCTTGGAGCAAAGGTTTTGCAATTGAGGTCCGTGGAGTTCGCCAGCAAATATAACGTGCCTCTGTCAGTGAGGTCGAGCTTCACGGAAGACCCAGGTACACTCATCGTTGAGGAGACTCCCGATATGGAAAAGACGAGAATCACCGGAGTAGCCCTTTTGAAAGACCAGGCGAGAATCAACATATTCAACGTTCCGGACAGGCCCGGAGTGGCTGCCAGGATTTTCGGCGCCATAGCAAAGGTGAACGTTGACGTTGACATGATTGTGCAGGCGCTGAATCAGCAGGGAAAACCAGACATGTCCTTCAGCGTCGCGCGAGCGGAACTCAAAAAGACTCAGGAAGCAGTCAAGAAAGCCATCGCTGAGATAGGAGCGGGCGGAATGACCGTCGAGGAAGGTTTCTCGAAGGTCTCGGCGGTCGGCATTGGAATGAGAGGGCATCCGGGCGTTGCGGCAGATGTCTTCGCCGCTCTGGCGGAGAACAACGTCAATATCGAGATGATTAGCACTTCGGAGATCAAAATATCCTGCCTTGTGAAGGCGGAAGCCGGCGAGGCGGCCGCTCGCGCCATCCATGAGAATTTCAAACTGGGGGAAGCTCCGGAAGCCGACGAATCGGAGTGAACGGTGTTCAAGGTCGCCGTCGAAGGAAGTGGGCCTGACGCCGGGGGGGCATTTCGCCCGGGCGGATTTCTCACTGAGGTAGGTCGCCGTAATGGAAATCCCCAAGCAATATAACCCGAAGGATACCGAAGGCAAAATCTTCGAGTTGTGGCGTTCAAAGGGCCTTTTCCATTCGGAGTCCGGTGCCGGAGGAGAGCCGTACTGCATCGCCATCCCTCCGCCTAACGTCACGGGCATCCTCCACATGGGGCACGCCCTCAACAATACCATCCAGGACATTCTCATCCGCTGGAAGCGAATGTCCGGGTTCAACACCCTGTGGCTTTACGGGACAGACCACGCCGGAATTGCGACGCAAAACGCCGTCGAGAAAAGCCTTGCCAGACAGGGCATCTCCAGGAAAGACCTCGGAAGAGAAAAATTCGTCGAGAAGGTCTGGGAATGGAGGGAGCGGCACGGAAGCACCATCAAGGAACAACTCCAGAAGCTCGGCTGCTCTTGCGACTGGCAGCGAGAGCGCTTCACCATGGACGAGGGGCTGACCAGAGCTGTCCAGGAAGTCTTTTTGCGCCTCTACAAGAAAGGCTACATTTACCGGGGGAACTACATCGTCAACTGGTGTCCAAGATGTCAGACGGCGCTTTCTGAAGAGGAGGTGAGCCGGACTGACCAGGAGGGAAGGCTCTACTACATCAAGTATCCGATAAGGGAGAGCGGCGATTTCGTCATCGTCGCTACGACGCGGCCGGAGACCATGCTCGGCGACACTGCGGTGGCCCTCAACCCAAAGGATAAGAGGCTGCGGACCCTCAAGGACAAGGTCGTCATGCTGCCAATCCTCGAAAGGGAGCTGAGGGTAGTCGCCGACGATTTTGTTGACCCCAAGTTCGGGACGGGGATTGTGAAAGTGACCCCGGCGCACGACCCGAACGATTTCCTCATGGGACAACGCCACGATTTGCCGTCCGTCAATGTGATGAACGAGGATGGGACCATGAACGCGAACGCCGGGCCGTACGAGGGACTGGACCGGTTTATCTGTCGAACAAAGCTTTTAGAGGACCTCGACGAGCGCGGGCTGCTGGAAAAAGTCGAGAAGCATACCTATGCCTTAGGGCGGTGCTACCGATGCGACACCATCGTGGAGCCGCGTCTTTCCCTTCAGTGGTTTGTGAAAATGAAACCCCTCGCAGAGCCCGCCTTGAAGGTCGTCCTCGACGGGAAAATCAAGTTCTATCCGAAGCGCTGGACGAAGGTGTACACCAACTGGATGGAGAACATCCGCGATTGGTGCATCTCGCGGCAGCTATGGTGGGGACACCGCCTCCCCATCTGGTACTGTGAGGGCTGCCGGGAGGTCGTTGCCTCCATCGGGCGACCGGAATCTTGCCCGAGGTGCCCAGGGACAGACCTCAAGCAGGACGAGGACGTTCTTGACACGTGGTTCTCCTCGTGGCTATGGCCCTTTTCGACCCTCGGTTGGCCGGAGGACAACGACGATTTGAGGTTCTATTATCCGACCGATGCGCTGGTCACCGCGCAGGAGATTATTTTCTTCTGGGTGGCGAAGATGATTATGGCGGGGCTGGAGTTCGTCGGAGGCATTCCGTTCAAGGACGTTTACATCCACGGCACGGTCAGGGACGACACCGGCACGAAGATGAGCAAGTCTCTGGGGAACATCATTGACCCTCTGGAGATTATCGAGGAGTTCGGAGCGGATGCGCTGAGGTTCAGCATCATCCTGATCACGGCGCAGGGGCAGGACGTTTTCCTTTCGAGAGAGAAGTTCGAGATTGGGCGCAACTTCGCCAACAAGGTCTGGAATGCGTCGCGGTTCGTGCTGTCGAATCTGGAAGGTTTCTCTCGAATGGGGCGCTTGGACCCAAGCACCCTCTCCTCCGACGACGTGTGTATCCTCTCAAAGCTCGACGATACCATCAGGGAGGTCTCCTCAGCCCTCCGAAAGTATCGGTTCAGCGACGCGGCATCGGCGGTTTACGATTTCTTCTGGCATCACTATTGTGACCGGTACATCGAATATGCAAAGCCGAAGCTTTTTGGCGATTCCGGGGAAGAGAAGGCACGCACGCAGAACGTTCTCCACTTTGTTCTGGATGCCTCTCTTCGGCTTCTCCATCCGTTCATGCCGTTTCTGACGGAGGCGGTCTGGGGGCTTTTGCCTCGTGATGACGACACGCCATTGATGGCCTCCTCCTGGCCCAAGTCGTTGAGGCTTTCCCTCGACAGGCGAGTATCAGACATGGTCATGGCGAAGTACGAGCTGATCCGTGCGGGCCGGAATCTTCGCGGGGAGTACGATATACCGCCCGACAAGAAAATGAGGTTCGCCGTCAAGCCTTCTGGCGCGAAAGAAAGGGATTTCATCCTCCAGGAGCGAGATAATGTCGGGCTAATGCTCCGCGCTTCGGAGGTGAGCGTGGACATGGATTTTGCCCCGACGAAAATGGCGCCTTCGGCGATAAGCCCCATGGGGACGATTTATCTCTGCCTCGAAGGAGAAGTTGACGTGGAGGCAGAAGCTGCTCGCTGGAGGAAGCAATATGAGAAGGTCAGCGCCGAGCTCGAACGGTCAAGGCGGAAACTGGAGAACCCGGATTTCCTCCAGAAAGCCCCACCGGAGGTTGTTCAAAGAGAAAGGGAGCGCCTTTCCACGTTGACGGCCCAGGGCGAGAAAATCAAGAAGAGCCTCGACCTTTTCCAGTAGCGCGGGGAATCGCTGCCTCGCAACGAGTGCGACGATGCAGTTGTTGCGGCCCGGTGCGGATGAACGAAGATGCCGGGTTTGGCTTCGATTCCAAACAGAAGGCAAGCCAGGAGAATCTACCATGAGCCAGCTCGCCCCGGACATCCTTGTCCGAATTGTGGCAGAAGCGATCGAGGAGGACGTTGGAGCCGGGGACGTCACGACGAACTCTGTCGTTGATAAGAACCGCGAAGCGAGGGCAGAGATTCTCGTCGAGGAGGATTGCGTTATCGCGGGAGTTCCCGTTGCCAGGGCGGTGTACGAAGCAATTGACGAGGAACTCGATTTCCAGAAAGAAGTCGAGGATGGGAGAAGGGCCAACGAAGGAACCGTCATCGTCAGGGTGCACGGCTCTGCGCGCAGCATCTTGACCGGGGAACGTACTGCGCTGAATTTCCTCCAAAGGCTTTCGGGCATCGCGACCCTCACCTCTCAGTTCGTCGAGAAAACAAAGCGATTCGGCACGAAAGTCATGGACACAAGGAAAACCACGCCCGGATTACGATACCTGGAGAAGTACGCGGCGAGAGTCGGCGGCGCCTCGAACCACAGGATGGGGCTGTATGACATGTTCCTGATAAAGGACAATCATCTCCGGGCGATTGCCTCGGATAAAGTGCGTGCGATTCCCATTGCTATCCAGCGTGCACGGAAGTTCAATCCGAACCTCCTCGTCGAGGTCGAAGTGGAGAATCTCGAGGAATTCAAGCAGGCCCTCAAGGCTCAGCCGGATATGATTCTCCTCGACAACATGTCCGCTGAGGAAATCGCGCAAGCCGTTAAGATGGCAAAAGGAGAAGTCGTTCTGGAGGCTTCGGGGGGAGTGAGCATGGAGAACGTGGAGGAGATTGCAGGCACGGGTGTGGACTGCATTTCGATTGGGGCCCTGACCACAGCCGCGCGAGGCATCCGGATGAAAATGGAGCTGACCGAATGGGTTTGAACGAGGAGCTCGTCAGGGTCTTCCACGAGAATCGGGGGAAGTTCCTTTCGGGGGAGGAACTGGCGGAAAGACTGGGGGTCTCACGAACGACAATCTGGAATCACATTCATCTCCTCAAGAAGTTGGGCTATGAGTTTGCCGCGCAGACCCACCTCGGCTACAAGCTCCTGACAGTCCCCGACAAAATGTTTCCGCAGGAAATCGCATTTCGACTGAAAACGCGTTTTTTAGGGAAGGGGATTTACCACTACCAGGAGGTGGGGTCCACAAACGACGCGGCTCTCGAGCTGGCGGCGAAGGGTGCGCCGGAAGGAACCGTCGTCGTCGCCGAGAACCAGACGGAAGGACGCGGACGGTTCGGGCGAAAATGGTTCTCTCCGCCAGGAAAGAACCTCATCCTGTCTCTGATTCTTCATCCTTCTTTCAGCCCGGGGAGAGCTTCTCAACTGGGAGCGACGACGGCGGTCTCAGCGGCTGTCTGCGTGCGGGAGCTTTTCGATCTGCCGGCTCTGATCAAGTGGCCCAACGACATCTATATCCACGGGAAAAAAGCGGGCGGTATTCTGACGGAGCTTAGCGCGGAGCTCGACCGGATTCACCATGCCGTCGTCGGAGTGGGAATGAACCTCAACCTTGACAAGCACGAGATACCGCCGAGCCTGCGCCACAACTGCACTTCCGTTCGCATCGAGACTGGCAAGAAATGCGACAGGGTCGAGGTTGTCGCAAGGCTGTTAGAGGAGCTTGAGGCGCGATACCGCCGTCTTCTGAGAGAAGGCTTCTCGTCTATCGCTGACGAATGGGTGGACTTATCGCTCACGCTCGGACGCCGAGTAGAGGCACACACCGAGGGGCGGACGTTCATGGGTTTTCCGACCGGGCTCGACGAGGATGGCAGCCTCGTCCTCCGCCTCGACAGCGGGATCACCAAAAGAATTTCTGCTGGTGACATAAGAATCGTCGGTGGAACCGAATTGACCTGAGCAGGTCTCGCTATCGCGCGGGCCAGCTCCTGGGTAACTGCAGCATCCAGACGGTCCCGGCGGAAGTAGGCACCACAGAGTCCGCTCAGAGCGCAGAGGGAGGAACCGGCAGCCTTCTCTATCCTCTGTGTTGTCTGCGGTGAGCCCCCTGGTGAGCAACCGATTACAGCTGGCCTGAGAACGCGCTTGCAAAAAGGCGCTGTTTGCTTTATTTCTCGTGGGCGATTCTTTGGCCGCGAGGATGAGAACAGACGCGAAGGAACGGCACGACTATGATGCGTTTCCTGAAAGCAATATCGAAAATCCCGTACTATTTGCTTCTGACCGTCGAGTTCATTTTCAAGAAGCTCGTTTTTCGGTGTCACATGTGCGGGCAATGCGTTCTTCAGTTCACGGGCTTCACGTGTCCCATGCGATGTCCCAAGCAACTTCGAGATGGGCCTTGCGGAGGCACCCGGGAGAACTTGCACTGTGAGGTCTATCCCGAGCGGAAATGCATCTGGGCGATGATTCATTCGCGGTCGAGATTTCTCGGGCGTACGCGAAAGCTGGAGGTCATTCAGTTCACCATAGACTGGAGGCTGGCGGATACGTCCGCCTGGGTCAATTACTTCAGCGGCAGAGATGGGCAGCGAGAGTTCAAACGGAGTCTCCGACGACAGGCCGTCGCCGTTGCGGCGGAGAAATCGTGACGAAGGCAGCATCCAATCTTGAGAGGGTTCTTACGTCGGGCGCCTTTGCGGTCACTGGGGAGCTCGGTCCTCCGAAGAGCGTTGACGCGGAGCTTGTCAGGAAGAAGGCTCGACTGCTCAAGGGACTCGTGGACGCGGTGAATATCACCGACAATCAGACGGCGATTGTTCGCGTTTGCAGCATGGCAGCCGCAACGATACTTTTGGACGAGGGCGTCGAGCCGGTCATGCAGATGACATGCCGTGACAGAAACCGAATTGCGCTCCAGAGCGACATCCTCGGCGGGGCTGCTTTGGGTGTCAAGAACATCCTCTGTCTGTCCGGGGACCATCAGACGCTCGGTAACCAACCCGATGCGAAAGGAGTTTACGACATTGATTCAATTCAGCTCGTCAGACTCGCAGTGAAAATGAGGGACGAGGGAAAGCTCCTGTGCGGCGAGGAATTGAAGAACACAAAGAAGTCGCCGCTTCTTCCGCCGAAGATTTTCGTCGGTGCGGCGGCGAATCCGTTTGCGCCACCTCTGGAGTTCCGCGTTCTGCGCTTAGCAAAGAAGGTCGCCGCGGGGGCCAATTTCATCCAGACGCAAACGATCTTTGACGTGCCGAAATTGAAGGAGTGGCTTTCGAGGGTTGTTGACGCGGGTCTGCACGAGAAGGTGTTCATTCTCGGCGGGGTCATGCCGGTGAAGTCGCACAAGGCTCTCGTCTATATGAAGGAGAGTGTGTCGGGGATGTCAATACCGGATGAGCTTATCAAGAGGATGGAGCAGGCCCCGGATCCCAAGAAGGAAGGTGTGAGGATTTGCGTTGAGATAATCCAGCAGTTGCGAGAGCTCAAGGGGCTTCGCGGCGTGCATGTCTCGACGGTGGAATGGGAGGAAGTCATCCCAGAGGTCGTCGAGGGTGCGGGGCTATTGCCCCGGCCCGCGCTCGTACAGGAACCTTCTCCGCAATCCCCGACGGCGTGATTGCGCAAGATGTGGCACCCAGACAAGCTTCACGCGAAGGGCTTCACGGCGATCCTTCCTGAACGGCCTCCCTGACGGCATCCCTCCGTCGCCGAAGAGCGAGGTCATTTGGCGCCAGCGCAACTGCTTTCTCAATCGCTTCCAGCACCAGGTCGTACTTTTTCTGCCTGAAGTTAGGCGCGCGCGAGCTTGTCGTGAGCAGGGACGAAGTTTGGCCAGATGGCGAGGCAGCGATTCAAGACCTCAAGCGATTCTTCGACACGATCGAGCTTGTAATACGTGTCTGCCGTCGAGATATAGACTCTCTGCGAACGGGGATTGAGGGCGAGGGCTTTTTCGTAGCTTCGCGGCGGCGCGGCAAAATCGTTCAGCGTTCCAAAGACTTCGTCGAGACAAACGCGCGCTGGAACTAAAACGCTGCCGAGCGCAAGGGCCTTCCCGAAGGGGTTTTCCCCGCTGATGGTCATCAACAAATTACCTTGTCGCCGCCACAAGAAGGAGCGGCTTGCCCCTCCTGCCCGGCTGTCAACCCAAATAGTTGATGACCATAAGCGAGGCAACGCGCTGAACTGGAGGGTCCTTCTCGTCGGCACCTCCTCGATCGAGGAGCACAGGTGGCCCACGCCAGCGCTCGTGAAGTACAGCCACTACCCCAACCTCGATTGCCCTTGAAAAGCCCATTGTAGTTTTCTAAGCTCGGTTCGTATGTCGCTGAAATAACACGTGGGTAACAATGAGAGTTGATGTCGCTTTTAATCCCGACGGTGTGAAACGCCGCAAACTATCCGGTGTGTGCGTGGTGGTGGACGTCCTGCGCGCGAGTTCGTCAATCACGACGGCGCTGTCGAACGGATGCCCCGGCATCTACCCGGTGAGCGAGCCTTCGGAGGCGTTTCCCTTCGCTGAGGGGGCGCGCGTTCTCGCGTGCGGCGAGAGGCAGGGAGTGAAAATCTCCGGTTACCACCTGGGCAACTCACCGCTGGAATTCAGCAGAGAGGCGGTCGAAGGCAAGGAACTGGTCATGTGCACGACGAACGGGACAGCAGCCATTCGCGTCGGGGCGGGTTTTCGTCGTACCGTTATCGGGTGCTTTCTGAATGCTCCGGCAGTGGCGTCCCTTCTTGAGAAACAAAGCGACGACGTTACAATTGTGTGCGCCGGCAGGGAAGGGACCTTTTCTATCGAGGACACGCTCTGCGCCGGAATGATTCTGTCGAAGCTCGGCGGGCAGAAGACCGACGCGGCTGTCGCCTCGGCGGCACTCTTCGGCGTGCATCGGGGCCGCCTTTACGAGGCCCTGTCGAACTCGCAGCACGGCCGATTTCTCCAGCAGATAGGTTTTGCCGAAGATATTGAGTACTGCGCGCAGGTGGGTCTTATGAGTATTGCGCCGGAGGTTTTTCCCTCAGAGAAGCCTGCGCCGCACGACCTGGTCATCAGAATGGCTGCCGGTGCGGAAACTTTCAAAGGAGAAAAATGATGATTGATTTTCGGAGCGATACGGTGACGAAGCCATCCCCGGAGATGCTCAAGGCGATGATGAAGGGGGAAGTCGGCGACGATGTCATGGGCGAGGACCCGACCGCCAACCTCCTTCAGGAAAAGATTGCAGCGCTCCTGGGGAAGGAGGCGGCCCTCTTTGTCCCGTCGGGAACCATGGCGAATCACGCCTCAATAAGGGCGTGGACGGAACCGGGAGATGAGGTCATCATCCACAAGCTTTCTCACACTTATCTGTACGAGAGCGCGGCCGCCGCTGCTTTGTGCGGAGTCCAGTTCTCTCTGCGGGAAGGCGCCAGGGGCATCCTCGACCCGAAAGACGTGGCGGAAGCCATTCACGACCCGGAAAAAGACCATTTCCCGAAGACGCGGATGATCATGATAGAGAACACTCACAACATGGGCGGCGGCTCGGTCTATCCGATAAAGGTCGTCGAGGAGCTTTGGGAGGTGGCGAAGGAGAAGGGGTTGATATTGCACATGGACGGGGCGAGGCTTTTCAACGCCTGCGTCGCTCTCGGAGTTGAGCCGACCGAGTACTCGCGCCACGTTGATTCACTGAGCATCTGCTTCTCAAAGGGGCTTGGAGCGCCCGTAGGGTCGGCCGTCGCCGGAAGCAAGGACTTCATAAGGCGGGCGCACAGATTTCGGAAGATGTTTGGTGGGGGGATGAGGCAGGTAGGCTACCTGGCGGCAGCCGCCATATACGCGCTCGATCATCACATCGGACGACTCGCCGAAGACCACGAAAACGCACGGTTTCTGGCAAAAGCGATCAGCGAGCTGAAGTGCTTTCGTGTTGACCTGGATGCCGTCGAGACCAACATGGTTTTCTTCGACGTTGTCGCCGAGAATCTGAATGCCGTCAGGGTCGCGGCAATGCTCCGCCAGGAAGGCGTCCTCATGGGACCTGTCGGAAGCAGGAGAATCCGCGCTGTCACTCATCTCGACGTCAGCCGCCGCGACGTGGAACGGGCAATTGAGGTTCTCCGCAAGCTTTTCTCAAAAACGACGGTGTGATTGAACGGCGGGGCCGCGGAACCCGGCCATTGGCAGCCTGTAATGGGTCAGCTTCGGGCGGCAGGGGCCTTGGGGTGAGGCAGGCTTGCATGGGTGAGCGGGAGGGAGGAAACCGCGGATGAACGCGGATGACAAATGCGGGAGGGTCCGGCGGCCCCAGCAAGCCGGACGTTTGCGTAGTTCTCCTCCCGTAACTGAGGCCCTACGGCAGCCTGCTCACCTTTTCCCGCGGCTTCGCAGTTCCTTGAGGTAATGGAGGTTCTCGACGACCTTTCCCGTCCCAAGCGCCACCGCGCTCAGCGGGTCGTCCGCAACGTGCACGGGAAGTCCCGTCTCCTTGGAAAGAAGCTTGTCGAGTCCTCTCAGAAGGGACCCTCCGCCGACCATCACAATCCCCCTGTCAACGAGGTCAGCGGAAAGTTCCGGCGGACATCGCTCCAGTGAAATGCGGACGGACTCGACGATGGTTGAAACCGGTTCCGCGAGAGCTTCGCGGATTTCTTCGGAATTGACGGTGAGGGTTTTCGGAAGGCCCGCGACCAGGTCTCGCCCTTTCACCTCCATGGTCAGCGGCTCGTCGAGCGGTATGGCCGCCCCGACGTCTATCTTAATCTGCTCGGCGGTTCTCTCGCCAATCATCAGGTTGTAACTTCGCTTTATGTACAGGATGATGGCTTCGTCCATCTCGTCGCCACCGACTCTCACGCTCCGACTGAAGACAATTCCGCCGAGGGAGATGATGGCAACTTCCGTCGTGCCGCCGCCGATGTCAACAATCATGTTGCCTGCGGGCTCGTCAACCGGCAGCCCGACACCTATCGCTCCTGCCATCGGCTCCTCGATGAGAAACACATCCCTTGCCCCGGCTCGAGTCGCGCTTTCCTCGACAGCTCTCTTTTCCACCTGGGTAATCCCTGACGGAACGCCTATGACCACCCGGGGCCGGTTCAGGCGCCTGCGGTTATGGACCTTCTGTATGAAGTAGCTGATCATGTTCTCGGTGATCTCGAAATCGGCGATGACGCCGTCCTTCAGCGGGCGCATCGCAACGATGGACCCCGGCGTTCGCCCGATCATCCTCTTTGCTTCATTCCCGACGGCGAGGATCCGGTTAGTGTCCTTCAGGATGGCGACGACCGACGGCTCATTCAACACAATTCCCTTCCCCTTCACGTACACGACGGTGTTCGCCGTTCCGAGGTCAATGCCCATGTCGTTGGAGAAAAAACCCAAAAGCTTGTTTAGAAACATCGAAACTCCTCCTTGAAAATAGCGGAGCCCGATAACTCGTCTTTTTTTCCGGGCGTTGACGGCAGGGTGCACCTCAGGCCCTCTCGATGGCCCGAGTATGAGCGCCTCCCCCGGTCACATGCCCGGACAATCATTCTCGGACGTGATTAAACCACACGGCCCCGCGCCAAAGCAATACAAAAAGAGCCGCGCGAGCAATCCCTCAGCCACATGGGGAACTCACCGCAGAGAACACAGAGAATGGAGTGGACAACGCAGACGTCCCTCTGCGATCTCCGCGGACTGCCCTGAAAATAACCGCTACGCGGCCACCATTCGGACGCGGACCCTTTCTCGCAAAGCCGCGAAGGACGCAAAGGAGCAAGCCCCATGAATTCCTGGCGTCTTAGCGTCTTGGCGAGAAAAAACAGGGTTGATAGCAGGATTTTCATGGTCTCCGGGTGTGCGAAGCTCATGAGCGACTGCGGTGAGTCCGCCAGTGACTGAGGGCTTACGTGGGTTGGGCGAAATTTAATTGTCGGGGGGGCGAAGCCTCTGTTATCATGCGGAAAGAGAAGCGATACCTCCTACTGACTGCCATGAGGGATAAGAAAGACCAGGGCGGTAAAATAATCGGAGTCATCTTGGGAGCAGGGAAGGGAACAAGAATGCCTTCCAACAGGGGACCGAAACAATTCCTGGACCTGGGAGGCAAACCAGTGTTTCTATATTCCATCAAGACGTTCGATGGCTGCTCTTCAATAGACGAGATTGTGGTGGTTGTGCCGCCCGGGATGACCGCCAGAATGAAGTGCATCCTTGACTCTCAGAAGCTCCGGTTGCCCACAAAGGTTATCGTCGGAGGAAAAACGCGGCAGGATTCGTCTTTCAAAGCAGTCGAGTGGCTGGCGAGAAGAGGGGATGTGGCGCTCGTCGCCATTCACGACGCTGCCCGTCCGCTCGTGACTCCGGAGACCGTGGAAAAGTCCGTTCGGGAGGCGAAGCAACATGGGGCAGCAGCTGTCGCCACCAGGACAACGGATACCCTCCTTGAGACGAGAAAGGGGTTCATCGTCTCTATTCCGGACAGGCAGAGCCTTTTCAACGCACAAACGCCGCAGGTTTTTCGGCTCGATTTGATATGGGAGGGGCACAGGAAAGCGAGACGCGATGGAGTGCGAGACGCTACGGACGACGTGCAGCTCGTCCTGCGCCTCGGCAGGAAGGTGAAGCTCGTCGAGGGCCCCCCTGAGAACGTGAAGGTGACAACCGGGCGAGACCTGGATGTAGCATCTTTGATTCTGAGAGACAAGCCTCGAGCAAAGAGTTGAGGAGAAGTCCGTGAACGCTGGGGCGTCCGGCGACGCGAGAGAGGAGGAGAGCATCGTATGGAGGAGATGACCTATTCGAGAGCGGGCGTGGAGACCGACCTGAAAGAATCGTTGATGAAGGGGCTCCTGCGGCACGTTACCGGCACGTTCGACCTGAGGAAGGGGCTTCCCGGGCGTCCGCTTTTGAGCCTGCGGCACTTCGCGAATGTCCTTGACCTCGGCGGGGGAAAAGGGCTGGCGATTTCAACTGACGGTGTCGGCACGAAGATGCTCGTGGCGGAAATGCTCGGAAAATACGACACGGTCGGAATAGACTGCGTGGCAATGAACGTCAACGATGTCCTGTGCGTCGGCGCAGAACCAATCGCAATGGTCAATTACATAGCCGCGGAGAAGCTCGACGCCGAAATCCTTAGCCAAATTGGCAAAGGGCTGGCGGAAGGGGCAAGACAGGCAAACATCAGCATCTGCGGCGGTGAAACCGCCCAGCTCAAAGACATGATAAGGGGGAAACAGGAAGGCAAGGGGCTCGACCTCGCTGGCACGGCAGTCGGATTCGTTGACGTAGATAAGATTATCATCGGGAAGGAAGTTCAGGAGGGGGACGTGGTGGTTGGAATGGCAAGCAGCGGAATCCATAGCAACGGGCTGACCCTCGCGCGGAAGGTCTTTTTCGACAAGCTCGGCTGGCCCCCCGACAAGCATGTCCCGGAACTCGGGCGAACCATCGGGGAGGAGCTGTTAGAGCCGACGAGGATATACGTGCCGCAGGTCATGGAGATGCTTCAGGAAGGAGTGCGAATCAAAGCCCTCAGCCACATCACCGGCGACGGACTGCTGAACGTGGCGCGGGTAGAGGCGGAGGTTGGTTTCATTCTCGGGTCTCTTCCGAAGCCGAAGCCGATTTTCCGGCTGATTCAGGAAAAGGGCGGCGTTGCTGTCGAGGAAATGTATCGCGTTTTCAACATGGGGATTGGCTTCTGCGTGGTCTGCCCGGAGGGAGATGTTGATAAGGTTGCGCGAATAGCGAAAAAGCATGACACGCCGGCAAGATGCCTCGGTTATGCGGTGCGCGATCCGGAACGAAAAGTGGCGCTTCCGGAAGTCCGTCTTGTCTCCCGGGGTGATAAGTTCGTCAAATCCTGAAAGCACCCAAAGCCCCATTTGCCGCGAGTGCCTCGTGACTCAGTGTTGGTCAGGCAGCGGTGAGCTGAGGGCATGAAACGGCGCATCGGACTTCTGCCCGATGCGCCGCCTCTTTTTGTCGCAGTGCCAAACCGGCCGGGACTCGGTTAACTATTCACTCGGCACGCTCTATCACTCAAACGCGCTCTCAAATCGTGCCGATATTAATCTTTATCTCCTTTTCCTCCTCTTCCGGCTTCGGTGGCTCCTTCGGGATGACTATCGTCAGGACGCCGGCGGCGTAAGAGGTCTTGATGTCCTCTGACTTGACCTTTCCGGGGACCGTGAAGCTGCGGGTGAAGCTGCCGAACCTTCTTTCCTTGCGAATGATTTTCCCTTTTTCGTCCTTTGTTTCCTCTTCGACGTTTCGCGAGCCTTTAATCGTCAGGAGTTTCCCCTTGAGGCTAATGTCAATGTCCTCCTTTTTCATGCCCGGCATGTCGCACTTGATTGTGATGGCATCGTCGGTTTCGCGGACATCCATGTCCATGCGGAACTCTTTTGCCTCAGGCACGAAATCCGGAGGAGGAACACGGAAAACGCCCTCCGGGACACCCGGGCCCCAGAAAGGCGCCTGTCGTGGCGCCGACCGCCACAACCTCCTCTGTGCTTCACGAAGTCTCCGAAGAGCTTCCCTGTATTCCTCAAGAGTCTTCTTGTCTCCACCCCACACAAACGGGCTGCCCTGCCCAAACGGCCAAAGCTCCTGCGGCTCCAGCTCTTCGATGCCGCTTGGTCCTTTCCTGATGACCCTGAACTCCGGCGCCGGGACCTCTATCTTCTCTCGCTTGATTGTGAAGGACTTCGTTTCCTCTCCTCGCTTAACAGCCACAGTGACTTCGCTCCCTGGCTCGCCTCGCAGCTTCTTCACGATGTCCTCAAGGACGGGGTCGTCTCCGAGCGCCTCATCGTTGATTTTGACAATCTGGTCGCCGGCCTCGACTCCCGCCTTCTGGGCCGGCTTGTCCTTCATGGCCTCGACGACGACTATCGCTCCGTCCTTCTTCGTTATCTGAAGCCCGACGCCACCGAACGCCCCTTCGACCTCACCCTCAGCGGCGAAGCAAAGCGACCCTTCTCCAATGGCGCTCTTCAGCGCGCTGAAACCCCAGGTCACCAAGCCGAGAATCGCCGCGACCACTGCACCGAAAACAACGAGTTTTGTTCCTGAGACCTTGCCCATTTTCACGCCCTCCTGAGTTAAGCGTTAATTCCTTTCCCACGAAGCTTTTTTCGTTCCCTTATTGGCGAGCGCCACCCGGCAATCCCTCTAAGATTTCCCGGCGTCCGCCACTCGGGACGAACCCCAATTTCTCCTCCTTTTCACGCATTTATACGTCTTTCGGGGAGCCGGGGTTCCTCTCTTTTTGACACGCGCCGCAGTTCCACGTGCCCGCAAACCTCTGCCTTGATTCCTTCTCTGCGTCAGGTCTGCATTCGCGAGAGGACAGGGACCGCTGCGAACGGGCACGATCCCAAAAGATGGGCTTGACTTGTGGCTCTGCGGGCGTTATACAGAACTGTGCGTGGCAAAACGAATTTGCCGCGCAGGCAAAAATGGAGGGGAGAGAAGATGAGACCGGACAATTTGACCGCGGCGAGAGTGCAGGCCAGATCTCTTCGCGCCCCGATCCCGGTGCTTCTTTTTCAACTCCTCGGGCGGGAGAGACTTATCGAAAAGACCAGCGAAAGGCCAGGCCTCAATTGGAGTCGCTGCGGCGCATGCATCACGCCGCCCTCCCCAGCCACCTTCCTGACCACCGATTGGTTCCGCGACAGGCTTCAGAAATGGACTCTCGACGGGGCATGGATCCGAACCTTCCAGTCCCCTCTCCGCAGCGATTCCATGAGCATCAAATGCTGGAATGCCTCTGCTGACCCGAGGCGCCTCTGGCAGACCGTCGTCCTCCCGGACGACGAATGCGACTACGCCCTGGAGTTCCTCGCGTTTACCGACGGGGGCGACGTCACGCCTGCGGTGCTCCCCCTCGCCATTTACACCGGTGACCAGGAGCCGCGCCCCAATCGCATTACCGAAGAGGATAGGGAGTATCAGGAGTACGTCCTGACGAGGGTTGACCAGAGCGTAGGAACGGATCGAAGAGCTTACTTCGTGCGGGGCACCTTCCATGTCGCTCCGGGCGAGACCGACTACGACTGGCAAATCGGAGCGCAGGTCCAGGGCAAGGAGGGTGAGGAGCCGAGGCGCGTGTATATCGCGTCCATAAGGTGCTTCAAGGCGCCGTAGCACGGTGCCGGGCCGCAGATGTATCAGGAGAATAACAGATGCGCACTTTATTAGCGACCGGCATTGTGATGGCGGTTTGTACCATCGCGGCAAGCTGCCTGGGAACGACATGGTACGTCAGCAGTTCGGTGGCCGAGTCCGGCGACGGCATGTCGTGGGAGACAGCATTCAAGACAGTGAGGCAGGGGACAAACGCCGCGCAGGAGGGTGACACTGTCATCGTCGCCCCCGGGGTCTATTCCACCTGGACGGAGGCCACATCGGCGCCGGGGCGCGAGCGCGGTGCCGCGGGGGAGCCCCTCGGATCCGCGGCCGTGGCGCTCCCCGGCAAGAATATCGTGCTTCGAAGTGTGAATCCGCTTGACCCCCGTGTCGTCGCTACGACGATCCTCGATGGAGCGGGCCGCACGCGCGTCGTCAGCTTCTGCGGCACGGAGAACGGAACCTGCGTCCTTTCGGGGTTTACCATCCGAAACGGCAGAGCGCCCTTTGCTGCTGGCATATACGGGTCCACCTGGGGAGGCCATACCCACGCCACGATCGAGAACAATGTGATCTGTAACAATGTCGCCGACGCCGACCAGGGCGGCGGGGGCGGAATTGCCTTCTGCGACGGGATCATCCGCAACAACGTCATCATAGAGAACCGCGCCGAGGGGCTGGAGGTAAGCTTCGGCGGGGGACTATATGACTGCGATGGGCTCATTGAGAGCAACACCATCGCGCGGAATTCGGCAAATTACGACCCTTGGACAATTATGTCCCATGCCGTGGGCGGAGCCCTGTGTGCCTGCGATGGGATGATCCGGAACAACGCCATTTCTCGCAACTCAGCCCCATCCGATGGTGGTGCGCTTGACTGGTGCGCGGGCACAATCCTGAACAACGTGATCGTTGGGAACTCCTCGTTGGACGGGCCCGGCCTCTCGCGCTGCCGCGGGACCGTCGCCAACAACGTCATCTGGGGCAATGTCTCACCCCTGGAGTCTCCCCAGCTCCATGTTTCAAGCGTGCCAACGTATTCCTGCATTCAGGATTGGACTGGGGGAGGGGAGGGGAACATAAGTGAGGAGCCGAGGTTTGTGGATGCGGAGAATGGGGATTTTCGGCTTTTGCCGGATTCGCGGTGCGTTGATGCGGGGTTCAATGATCCGGAGTTGCCGGAGACGGACATCGTGGGGATGCACAGGATAATGTTCGGCGGAAGGAGCCTCAGAGTTGATATGGGGGCGTACGAGTTCTACATCAACGACCTGACCCCCGGCCCGGAACCCCACCAGACCACCTTCACCTGGAGCTCCCTCGCCGACAAGACCTACTCCATCTTCTACACCGACGAGCTCCTCACCTGGCATCTCGCCCTCAGCGCTTTCCCCTCCTCCGGGAACACGACAACCTCCTGGATTGACGATGGGTCCCTCACAGGTCTTCCGCCGTCTCTTCTCCCCCGGCGCTTCTACCGCATTCTCGAAAACCCGTGACGCATCCGGCTGGGCTGGGACGGATTTGGCGAGGTTGCGTGCCTGGCGACAGAGCTGAGAAACGGTACGTCTGTATCCCCGCGTCAAGGTCCGTCCTGGGCTTGGGCAGGGGTCCGACCGTTTCGCCCCCGACCTGTGGGCGGAGCCGTCGCAAACACGCTCCCCGGGACCCGCCGCCTCGATGACGACCGGCTGCCAACAGTGTGTTCCCCCTCTGTTTTGTCAACGCGGCAACACCTCCCAGCCACAAAGACACCAAGGCACCAGAATCACGGGCGAGCTGCCCGTGCCACGATAATGCCATCTATGAAAGCGGGCGTCAACTGAATTTTTCGGATTCTTTATGTGAGCATCTT
>CAYZXL010000073.1:0-22645 GCA_964482435.1 uncultured Verrucomicrobiota bacterium | reverse complement strand
GGAATCAGGATTTGGATTTTTTGGAAAGGGTGTCAACGAGGACGGCGAGGAGGAGGACGCCGCCCACGACTACGTACTGATAGAATCGGGAGACCTGGAGGAAGTTGACGCCGACGGCGAGGACGCGGATGAGAAGGACGCCGACGAAGGTGCCGATGATTGTGCCCTTTCCGCCGAAGAGGCTGGTGCCGCCAACGACGACTGCGGCGATGACCTGAAGTTCCCATTTGTCGCCGGACTTTGGGTCGGCGGAGCCGAGTGTGGCGGCCTGGATGATGCCGGAGAGGCCGCACAGGGCGCCCGTGATGGCATAGACGAGGAACTTGATTTTTTTGACGCTGATGCCGGAAAGCCTGCTGGCTTCTTCGTTTCCGCCGACTGCGTAGATTTTTCTTCCGAAGACGGTTCCGGACAAGAGAATGTGGAAGAAGACGATGCCTGCAATCATGATGATGCCGCTGAGGGGAATGCCGGGAAACCATTTCATGCCGAATAGCTCTTTGCCGAGGAATCCTCTGCCGAGGAAGGTGAATTGCTCGTATTCGGTGGGGATGGCGACGGGTCTTTCGCGGCAGACAATGAAGGCCAGTCCGCGGCAGACGAACATCATGGCGAGGGTGGCGACGAATGGGGGAATGCCGAAGCGGGTGATGACAAACCCGGAGATGGAGCCGCATGAGAAGCCGACTATGACGCTGACGAGGATGGCGACGACGAAAGCCAGCCAGAGGGGAAGACCGCTGGCGGACGCTAAGGACATCGCGCCCAGAACGCCAGCAATGGCCACGACGGAGCCGACGGAGAGGTCAATGCCCGCGGTGATGATGACGAGGGTCATTCCGAGGCCGATAATCATCTCGACGGACATCTGGCTGAGGATGTTGGCGGCGTTTTCCGGGCGGACGAATTCGAAGCGAGTGCGGATGGCCAGGACGAGAATGAGGATGATGAGAAATGCCCAGAGGCTATGGGTCTCGAGGAGCTTTCGGAGTTTCATTCCGCAATACCTTAGTGGTCCGTTTCATAAATACGGTGACGTATTTTGGGATGAATCCGCTGGTCGAGAAGCCCGGCTAAAGCCGGCTCCGGACGACAAGCCGCGGGACTCTGACACCACCGCCTGAAGACGGTGGCTACAGGACGATGCCGGCTGAAGCCCGGCAGGACACGACAATGTGCAAAGTGGGTCATCGCGGTCTGTAGCGCCGTGCACCGCTCGTAACTGTATTTACGAAAGCATGTACTTAGACCCGCGTTGTCTGTGCGTTCTCCGCGATTTCGGTGGTTCCTGTCTCGCGCACTTTCATCGCAGTCCCTCATAAACTTCGCTCACCCGGAGACCATGAAAATGGCTCTATCGGGCCCTTTTTTTCTCGCCAAGACGCTAAGATGCCAGGAATTCAGGAGTTCTCCCTCTTTGCGTACTTCGCGCCTTCGCGAGACAGGTCTTGCCTGTCATGGTCCTCGCCGCGCAGGGCCTATTTTCGGGCCAGGGGGCGGAGAGAGCGCAGAGCCGATTTCAGTGTGGCATCCCGCCTTTGGCGGGACCAGTGAATAATCACAGGCAAGATGCCCGTGCCACGTGAAGAATCACAGGCAAGATGCCCGTGCCACGATTCCTCTGTGCTCTATTTGGAATCGCCTTTCCAGGCGCCGCCTTTAATCGGGACATTGAGCTGCTCGCCTTTAAGGAACTGCTCGAGGTGCTCGCGGGGGATTGACCGAAACGCGAAATACTCGTGGACCATGTCGAGGGTCGTCTCGCCCATGAGCGTGGGATACTGAATGACGTCGGCGTAGATTTTGCCCTCGCGGATTCTTCTCTTTGCCTCCTGGGTGGCGTCGTAGCCGACGATTTTCACTGTGGCAGCTTTTCCGGCGGCTTCGACGGCGGCGAGAGCGCCGAGAGCGGAATCGTCGTTGATTCCGAAAATTCCGTTGAGGTCGGGGTGCTTTGTGAGGATGTCCCGCGCGACATCCAGAGCTCTGTCTCTCTGCCCTTCGGCGGATAGCTCCTCGACGATTCTGATGCCGGGATATTCCCTGATCTTGTCCTTGAAGCCACGGATTCGTTCCGTGCAGGACTCGACGCCCGGGTGAGTGATGAGGGCGACGTTTCCCTTGCCGGCAAGAGCCTCGTTCATGAGGTCTGCGGCGAGCACCCCTCCTTGATAATTGTTGGATGCGATGTGGGCGACGACCTTCCCCTGGGGGGAATCGTTTTTGATGTCAGCGGTGAAGACGGGGATGTCGGTCTTGTTTGCCTCTTCGATGGAAGTCCCAACGGTCCTGGAGTCGCAGGGGCAGATAATCATCGCGTCAACCTTCTGGACGATGAAATCGCGGATGTGGTTTGCCTGGATGCCGGGGTCGAAGTCCGCCGAGAGAATTTTCAGCTCGTAGCCATGCTTCTTCGCCCCATTCAGCATTCCCTGCCGGAGGTCCTGGTAGAACTCGTGCTGAAGGTTGAGAAGCGAAACGCCGATGACCTTTGGCTTTTCGCGCGGTCTGGTTTCGGATTCAGTTTGTCGCTTTCGGCATCCGAACAGACAAAGCATCGCAACTGCGATGATTGTGAAGAGCAGCCTCCTGATCATATTCCACCCCTTTCGCGGGTTTTTTCATCTCCTGCACTTTTGTCAGGAGGTTTCCGAGACGAATGAGGCCGACGCGGAAGCGCGAGCAGTCGCGCAAATCGCATTGCCGCACCGGTGAGTCTCGCCTCCTCAATTCAACAGATGCTTCTTGAGAAACTCGATTGTTGCGGCACGGAAATCGGGCCAGTCCGGGCGGCGATTCCCGAGGCCGTGGTTGCCTCCTTTTAGAATGTAATTTTCCGTCGGAACGCCCTTCTCTTTGAGCTTTTTGATGAGGGCGAGGGCGTGCGCGTGCGGGACTATCAAATCACCGGTTCCGTGGGCGGTGAAAACCGGCGGATCGTCGGGCGAAACGTACGTGACCGGAGACGCGGCTTGGAGGACGGTCTCAGGGATTGCGGTTGGGTCATCGCCCGGCTTGCGACCGAAGAGAAGCAGGTAAGCCGGGTGGCGCTTCTCCATCTTCCGCAACAAGGAGAAGTCTGTCGGGCCGAAGTAGTTGACGATGCAGGAGACGCGAGAGGACTCCCGCTCGACGGGATCCGGGGAATCGGGCTTTTTTCGGTCGTCGTGGAGGCCAACCCAGAGGCTCAAGTGTCCGCCAGCGGAAGGACCCATAAGCCCGATTCGCGCTGGATTGATATTCCACTCCTTTGCCTTGCTGCGGACGAACTGGACGGCTCTGGTGCAGTCGTCAACCTGCGCGGGATAGGGAGCCTGGTCGGAGAGGCGATAGTTGATTGAGACAACGGATATGCCAGCGTCGAGGAGAGCGGTTTTCACGAACGGCGGAAGGGCTCTCTTGTTTCCCTGTTTCCAACCGCCGCCGTGGATGAAAAGCAGAATGGGGGCGGGCTTTTCGCTCTTGACGAGGAATGCATCGAGCTCCACCGGGATGCCGCTCGGGGTACCATACGCCACGTCGAGGAAGCTTCTCACCTCAGCCGCTCGCGCTGATGAGAAGGAGACCAGAAACAGGAGTGCTACAATAGTCAAGCAGGAGATTCTCATGCAGGTTCCTCCGTATTGGTTCGTCCGCTTGAGTCCCTTGTAACGATTCCGGTCAAGTTTATCACCCGCTCTCGGATATGTCATCTTCGGATGCTTCGCAGGGCGTGGCTGTATTTTGGTGGTGTCATCTTGCTGAGGAGGCGCCCCGGGGTGCGGCTGTATTTGCGTGGCATCCGATGGATGAATCCCCCGTTCGAGAAGCCCGGCTGAAGCCGGCTCCCAAGACGGAAACGGCGCATCAGAAGACCACCAGCTAAAGCAGGTGGCTAAAGGTTGTGCCGGCTGAAGCCCGGCCCAGAGGGCTATTGGAGGGTGCTTCTGGTCACCGCTTCGCTCATCGTGCGCGACCTTTGCGCCGCGCCAGAAGTACCACTGAAATGCAGCCACACCCTGCTTCGCGGGCGTGGCTACTTTTGAGTGATGCGTTTTGTGGGTCCTGGGCCATCCGTGCCGTGGTATGCGGGAAACGCGACGCCGGGACCGCGGCGTTACGGACCCAGGGCGCAGGACTGCCACGATGAGACAAAACCCTACTCCCGGTGTGGCTGCGCTTCGGTGGGAATGCCGGGCTGAACTGCCCGACGATAAGGCCGGACCGCTGAAGAATGCGTTCAAGGAGCCTTGGGCAGCACCTGGTCCCCGTAAACGTCCATCGAGCGGCCGACGATATTGGCGATGTCGCTGCGAAGCCCGACGACATCTCCCTTCTCGACGTGAGTGCGGTTCGATAAAATGACCACGAAAGCACCGCTTTTCTTGTCAATCCAGAGAGAGCAGCCGGTGAAGCCGATGTGCCCGAAGGAGTCCGCCGCAGGAATCACGTCGCCCCGGGCCTGAGCGGCCAGCGGCGAATCAATGTCCCAGCCAAGCCCTCTTTTCGGCAAGCCGTCGGGAGTCCGCACGCCGGTCAATAGGTCAACCGTCTCGGGCTTCAGTATTCTCGCCTCGCCGTAACTGCCGCCGTTGAGAAGCATCTGGGCGAAGATGGCGAGGTCCCCCGCCGTCGAGAAAAGGCCCGCGTTGCCGCAAACGTGGTCTGGAGTAATGTAGTAGCGGGCTATGGGGTCGTGAACCTTGCCGCAGGACTCGGGCGGGCCGTCAAGCTCCGTCGGCGCCGCTCTTTTCCGCTGCTCCTCGGTGAGAAAGAATCCCGTGTCACTCATTCCGAGGGGCTGCCAGACTCGCCGCTTGAGGAAATTGCCCATAGGCTCTCGAGCAACGTTCTCGACGATCCTTGCCAGAACGACGAAGTTCAGGCAACTGTACACGCACGACTTACCGGTCTCGTAGGATTTCGGAAGGGCGGAGATGTGCTCGATAATGAAATCGGGATTCGGTCCGAGTCCGCCCTCCTTTCGGACCGCGTCCATATCGAGGTAAGGTTTCAGGCCGGAGACGTGGGTCAGGAGATGAGCGATTGTTATGTCGCCCTTGCCGTTCTGGGCGAAGGCGGGGAGGTATTTGACGACCTTGTCGTCGAGACTAAGCTTGCCATCTTCGAGGAGGAGGGCGATGGCGGTCGCAGTCGCAACGGGCTTCGTGACGGAAGCGAGGTCGTAAATGGCGTCGGGGGAATTCTCGACCTTTTCGGGACGAAGAGAGCGATAACCATACGCTTTTTCCCAGACAATCGTTCCCTTGCGGGCGACAAGGACCACGCAGCCGGGGATTTTGCCCTGGGCGATGGCTTTCTCAGCAACGCCGTCTATTTCGACCAGGGCGCTCGGGCTTATCCCGACACTTTCCGGCTTGCCAGGACGCAAAACTGCGGATGTCAGGGCGGGTGAGGGAAGACCGATCAAAGAAGCGCAGAGAATGAGGACGAGGAAGCCTATGGTCCCGGCAAACCGCAAAAGGCGCCGAGGCCATCCGCTGTGGTCAAAGGAGATGTTCACCTTTACGCCGTTCTGCGACCAACTCGGCATCCCGACCATCCTTTCGTGCAGGGTAGTCGCCGGGCACGAACTGCTGTTCTCCCGGCGGAGGTTTCAGCCAACACATTTTGCCCCGGCGGCCTTTGGCTTTTTCGAGCCGCAGTCTCGCCTCGCGCGAGTGGCCCACGTCCCGGATGGCCGGGGCGATGCCAGCGCCCCGCGCGGAGCCCGACCCCCGTGCCTCATTGCAGACGGCCCCCGCGAAAGATTCCTCAAGAGGGGGTGAGGGAGTCCCGGGTCTGACGGGGCGTTAGGCTGTCCTATATATCCTCCAATTTGACACCGCTGCCCAGCTTTATGCTGCGTCTGGCCTTCTCAATTCGACGAAGAAATCGCGGATCATTCTCCAAACGGTAATCAAACCAATCGTCCTCTGTTTCAAATCCTATCAGTACTCCCGCTGGCTTCCCATGACGTGTAATAATGACCTCCTCCTTCTCCGCAGCACGCAGGTATCTTGAAAGGCCATCTTTCACCTCCGACAGAGCCACCTTTTTCATGCCCTCTCTCCTGCTTTTTGAAGCCATTCACTTGCCTTTGCTTTCGAGACTATCGCGAGTATCTCTACCCCGTTTTCGTGAACGTCATAAAAAACTCTGACCTCGCCTATCCTCAGCCTGTACTGAGGATGGCTTAGCCCCTTCAGCCTTTTAATCGCGCTTTTACTCGTCTTCGTGGGCTCATATCTCAAATGAACTTGTATCAAGTCTTTGACTTTTGCCCTGATATTGGCGCCCAATTCCTTCAAATCTTCAACCGCTTCCGGTGCTAAAATGATCTTATATTTCATGATGGCTATAATGTAGCCAGATTTGTCGGCACTGTCAAGCGCGAGTGATTTTCATTGGTAACCAAAGCCCTCGCGCATGTCCCTGAACCGGCACCGATGAGGATCAACGTTGCAAAGACCTGACCAGGTTGAAGCGGCCCCTTTTTGAGCTGATGGTATAGGGCAACCCGCCCAGCCCGGTATGCTCCCAGCGAGGCGGAAGTGGAGAGTCGTCCATGTCAGGCAACACCGGGGGTTCTATATGAGCTGGGTAGACGATGTCTATCTTTTCAAGAGCCATAGACTGTCCGGGCTGCGACGGTTGCGAAGGAACATACATCAGCAACTTGCTGAATATAGGACGGAGCTTTTCAGGCCGTCCTTTGTCAGGATCCCAGCTGAGATCGTACAGGGTCTTATAGCCGGCCCCCCTGGTTTCAAGAGCGGACGCGGGGTGCACGCTGCGGAAGGTCTCTATCCCACCCAGGAACACTCCGGGCACATAGACAGGCGGGTGCTCAAAGTCTCCGCTGAGGTGGTAAATGGCTCGAACGCCCTTCTCGGCCTCGGTAACCTCGAAAAACCAGTGCTCCGGGCGACGTAGGTCGAGAAACCTGCCGGGCTCCAGGACGCACCTGATCGAAAGGAGGTGGGGTTGTTGCTTCGCAACGTCATACTCGTTGAGTTTCTCGAGGGTTGGGCCGCCGGGGTCAACTCGACCATCTGCGCCTTTCCAACCGAAATGATGAAGCTGGAATGTCTGGATGGCATTGATGGTCTTTGGCCCGCAAATCCCGTCCACAGCCAGGGGCGGCTTGGGACCGCCTGACCCTGGAGGAACCTGATTCAGAAGTTCCTGGACTGTCTTGACATCGTCGGGGCGATTGACTCCCCCCATCCGTCCAACCGATGCCGAAATCCTTCTTGCCATAAGTCGCCCTCCTTGTGTTGAAGAGATGCGCCGGAAGAAGCGGCCTTACTCCTGGCGCATGGCCCGCCCACGGGCAATGGTCTCGGTGTCCGTAATCTGGCCGAGAATCTGGAAGTGCATCATCAATCATTTTGCCACGCCACGGCTGAAAATTCAAGGGTGTGGCTGCGTCTCAGTGGGTGATTGTGGGGGGTAACGCCGCCGTGTCGGCGGCAATCGCGAGGGCGTCTCGCCCTCGCCGTCGGGGGCAGGATGCCCCCGGGACAGCCGGCAGGATGCCAGCGGTACAAACCTAACGCCGGAGGTGTGTCCAGGCCGCTGGCTCACGAGGGCTCACACTTCAGACCCATGCTGGCGAACACCAGGAGCCCTGCCGCCGCTGAAATACAGCCACGCCCGTTATGGCACCCTGCCCCACAGACATACGTACCCGGACCAGCCAGCGACCGGGCCCGCGGCAAGGTCTTGTTGGAGACGACGCAGGCCTGCCTGAAACGCTTCTTCCGGTATCAAGTGCAGACATGAAAAGGCCTTGTCTCGGTAAGGAGCCGCGTCCGTAACCGGCATCGTCTGTTGGATCACGCGCTCCGTGATGGCTGTGAATCCCAGTTCGGCCATCTCGTCGCGTAGATGGCTGATCGGCGGATACCTCTTCAGGTCTGCCTTCACCGTCTCCGGCCAGTATTCCGACAACGGCCTCCGCTTGCGGATAATCTCCTCGGAATCCGTAACTGTGCAGATGACGCCCTTCGCCCGGAGCACGCGATAAGCCTCCCGGAAGTGCGCCAGGGTATCCTGCACGTGATGAATGACGTTGACGGAGAAGACGAAGTCGAAGACACCATCGGGGAGGCCAAAGTCTGGGGACGTGCCGAGCTGGAATTGCAGCCGGTCCATCCGGGGTGCGCGGCGGAGCATCTCGTTCGACGGGTCAATGCCCCAACCGCGACAGCCATGCAATGCAACAATCTCGGCAATGTAGTTGCCAGTCCCGCAGCCGACTTCGAGTACCTTCGATTCCGGGGAGAGACCACTACCACGGTCCAGCTCCGCAAGGACAAAGCCGCTGGCGCCCCTGTGACGGGCGTAAGAGGAAGCCACGCTATTGTAGTCAATCTTCGCCATCCTCGGTTCTTCGTGCCCGAATGACTCAGCTGAGTGGTCCGTTTCATAAATACGGTGACGTATTTTCGGATGAATCCGCTGGTCGAGAAGCCCGGCTAAAGCCGGCTCCGGACGACAAGCCGCGGGACTCTGACACCACCGCCTGAAGACGGTGGCTACAGGACGATGCCGGCTGAAGCCCGGCAGGACACGACAATGTTCAAAGTGGGTCGTCGCGGTCTGTAGCGCCGTGCACCGCTCGTAACTGTATTTACGAAAGCATCTGCTAAGCCGCGCCCGCCGAGGACTTGTGCTAAAGCGGGCGTCGGCTTGAGCGATTGGTTCGCATTCTCAGGTCTTCAAGTTCTTCTCGACGATGTCACGGGTGCGAGAGATCAACGCTTGCATCGCGCGGACGCCAACCTCCGGGCTCTGGTCTTTTCCCACCTTCGCGACAAGACGCGCCCGGTTGTGAGACCATCGTGGGTCCCACTCTACGGGGATACCCGGCGCCAGTTCCTCTCCCGAGATCGGGGAGAGATGCTCTCCGGGTCCAGGGACTTCATCCGACTCAAGATGGAGCGCTATGCCGACTTCATCCGGATAGTTGGCGAGCTGTTAGTGAAGCGTAACTGGCCAGTCATCGCGGCATATGCGCCGCCCATCGGGCGCCGGGCCCCGCGGCGGCGTAGCGCAGCGAAACCGTCGTCGGGTTCATCGGGGTGTTAGGCGGCGTGCTGCCGCATCTCGCACCTCCAAGAGATCGAACAGCACCGTGTCGACGTAGCGCTTAATGCGCAACACCTCTGCTCTGGTCGTCTCCAGGTGCGCGGCTAAAGACGCCCTGTCATACGTGGCACGCACGACGTCGCCGACAAGATCCTCGGTCACTCCAATGGCTCTCTCCGTAACGGCCCTCTGCGTTTTGCCACGGCCGCGGGATGTCAGCACAAAGCGCGCCTTCTGCTTCATCGTGGGCCGTTTTTGGCCATCCTCCAACTTGAAGCCGGCTTGCTTGATGACCTCAGAGTCCGGAGCAAGATAGTCGAGTGTCTCCCGAAGGGCTTCGCGAAACTCCGAGGCGGTTCCGCGGTAAGAAAGCCGATCTGCCCCCTGAAGATCGAGGAGGCCTTGGCGGTAGGAGGCAGCCGCTGTTGGCAGTAGTCCTTCCAGAGTCGAGACGAGGGCAAGCTCGGAAGGACTGAGATCGGAGGGCCCGCCACGGCCGCCGGTGTGCGCCACCCTGGCAAGGGAAACAACGCTGAACTCTCTTACTTCCTTCGCGAGCGAGGCCAACAGCTTCGTGTAGGAGCTCCGCTGGTTGTTGCCGTGGGCCAGGCGGACCAAGTCTTGCCATTTTTCGTCGTGGCGAAGTACGGCGTCTGTCGCCCCGGTTGCTTCGACAATCTCCTCGCGATATGTGTTGAAGTACGCTAACGCGAGGCCAATAGCATTGTGCTTGCTCTCACGATCGTTGACATTGACGGTGGAACGCCCTCTCAGGCGACCATGGAATGCCGAGACCAGGTGGAACAGTTCCTGGATCATGCCCGCTCTCACTTCGGCCGGCTGCGTCGTCCTACCGCTTTCCTCGTCCTCGCGCCGCCCTCTCGAACGCGGCCCTTCCCGCGCCTTGCCAGCTGTCCGCGGGGAAGACTGTGCGCAACTAGGTTGTGGCCGACCGCGTTCAGCCGATACTCCCCTTCGCCGACAAGGTCGAAGTACCCCGCGTTCTTGGCGTTTGGAAGCGTCTGCCGGACGCGGCGGGGCAAGCGGAAACCTGCAATCTTGAAGTAGCTCTCAATGTCCTTGTGATTGACGCTTGCCTTCCTTTCGGCGGGAGCGGCAACGTTGGCGAGGTAATAGGCGACCACCGCGGCCATCTCGTTGGCTGATCGTGGTCCGCTCTCCTCTTTGAACTGCTTGATGTGCACCGGGCTTGCACCGCGCCCAGCTCCCCCGGAATCGACATCTGCGATCCCTGCCGGAGCGGGAGGGGCGGGCAGTCTAGGGGTCAATGACGGCACGCTCAAGCGTCGTACGACGTAATCGAGCACGCTGGCCCGGGCCTTTTCCGATAATGGTGCAAGAGCTGTCAGAACCGCCTTGATAGCCTCCACTTCCTGATCAACAGGTTCACTCATATGATCAATCCTCCAGCTGTTGTGGCCCACGTAACGCTGGGGCTAACGCGCGGGCGCGGCCGGCATCGCGATTGCCCCCGCAAGGGCCGTGAGAGGACCGGCCGTCGGGTTGTTATGCCTTCGTTGCGCTGACAATAAGCCATGCGACATGGTACTCGACGCCCCGTTCTTCGTCGAGAATCGGGATGCCGTATTCGTACACCCTAATCTGCCCAAGGCACTTGACCTCTCCGGATAACACGTCCTCAGGTTCCGAGCCCTCGAGGGAATCTGCTACCTTGGCCGTGGCAAAGCAGTAGTCAAGACCTCCAGACTCTGCACCCTCGGGTTCAACATGGCAAACGACGGTATCGCCGGGAGCCAGGTCCTCCTTGGGGAACTGGCCGGTCTGCTGGGGGTTGGTCGCGGAAATCTGGCTGACGCGAAAGAGTCCGCGGGCTGAGGTTCCGCTGTATTTCCTTGGGCGCCTGACGGCCTTCTGAATCCAGGCGAGGAACTCCTCGTTCGCTCCGGAGCTACGTTCTGTCTCCCACGAATCAACGATCGTGCGCGTGGCGTCACGGACGTCGAAATCACTGGGGAAATCCAGAGAAGCCATCTCGGCAATCTGGCCTATGAGGGAGCGTAAGTCGTCCGGATTGGCGAGGTTCAACGCCTGAAGATGGCTGAGTGGTGCAGGGAGACTGGAGGGTTTCATTCCCTTGATGCAGCATGGGATCACGCGCGTACCGGAGACCCACGCACCGCCGGATTCGAAGTTCACCCAGGGCGTCGCGACGCTGTCTGGCGAGGCCAGAACAAGCACACAGCTCGAGTTCCTCAGCATCTCAATGACACGCTCGCGCCATGGGTCACCTGCTGAGATGGACCGTCGGTTGGAGGAGTTGAAAACGTCGACGCCTCCGAGGATCGCTTTGCGGAGCACCTTTTCAAGGGCGTCGGCCGACGGCCCGTCACGGTGGACGTGACTGATGAAGACCGTTGGCTTTGCCACGGACCTATCCTCCTGGTCTCAAAACCATATACGGACAACACTGTTTGGATTGACCCATATAACACCCCAAGCACCACTACAAGCGCCTCATAATACGCCCGCGAAACAGATGTCGCATCGACATAACCATTGGTCTATAAACCTGTTGTGACGACCCGACCGCCACATCTGAAAGGGGCTAACAGCAACCCTCTCAGGCCGCTCATTGCTATGGCCCCCGAAACGTTTGACTGCTTCTTCCAAAAGGGCGGCGTCTCTTTATCCGCGGTTTATTATGCCAGACCCCGCACCGATGTCAAGCAGTCTTATGGCCCCTCTGCGCTCTTGGCGACTTGGCGAGCAAAACACGTGGCGGAAAGGCTCTCGCAAAGGCGCAGAGGTCGCTGAGAAAAAAGCGGCAGCACCATATGCTTCTTTGCGCTCTTTGCGGCTTGGCGAGAGAAAATAGGGGCCTTGAGACCAACAACAGAGTGGCGCCCCCGGTGTCTCAGCTCCTCGTTCGACGTATCAGCTGCCTGCCCGGATAAGGAGCGGCGAATTCAATGCAAATGAATCACGGTCACATTGCGCTGGCGGGCGGACACGCCGGCGTGGTAAGGTCACCATGAGTAGAATAGGCATTCGGCCGGAGAACATCTCCTTGAGACGCGGACCCCAAACCAGTGAGGCAAGAATATGGCGACGATATTGAAGCTGAAAGAAGGAACAAGGTTTCAAATGGGGGCTGGCGACACACGGAAGGTCGTCTATCCGGGAATGGGGGCGAAGAATCTGACGCTCAACTACATCGTCTTCGGCCCGGGGGACGAATTTCCGCAGCACGACCACGACGAGTCGGAAGACGTCTTCGTCGTCCTGGAGGGTTCGGGCGTTTTGAAGCAGGGCAAAATCGAGCGGCCGATAAAAGCGGGCGACGTGGTTTTTGTGCCCGCAGGTGAAATTCACGGGACCGTCGCGGGACCGGAGGGAATGGTCTGCATAAGCTGCCAGGCGCCGCCGGACCGAAAGCTCTATTCCGGCGAGAGGGACGCCGGTAAGGGCACCGATTCATAAGCTGGTTCCACGGGTTGACGCCCGTGGCTACTTTCTTTCATCCCCTGCGGGGATTCCACGAATCCAGACGCGCTCTCGTTTGTGCGGCCCCCTGCCGCTAAACCGAAGCCGCGCCTCGCCACGGCAAAGAGGTTGACTTTTCGTCCGCCGGGCATAAGATAACCTCTCAAGTCCGCCCGGACGGTCAAAACCATGAGAACGACAAGGATTCTTCACGTTATCAACAGCTTGGACATCGGGGGGAACGAGCGCTTTCTTTTGCAGCTCCTCGAGCATCTCCCAAAAGAGAGATTTTTTCAGGAGGTGTGCGTCCCGGACAGGGGCAAGGACGCCACCCGAGACCTCCAGGTGGAATGCAAAAGAATCGGGATACCCATAACCGTCTTCCGAACCGCCGGAAACCTCGACGCGACGGTTTTGCTTCGCCTCGGGCGCATCATTCAAAAAGGGCGTTACGACATCGTCCACACGCACCTCATCTACAGCCAGATTTACGGCCGCCTCGCTGCGTGGCTGGCTCGGACAAGGTGCGTCATCAGTTCCGAGCAGAACGTTTACGAGCTCAAGACCCGTCCGCCTTTTTCGTGGACCGAGCGGAGACTGAGCGCTCTGACCGACCTGATCATCGCGTGCTCTAACAGAGTCCGCGAGCACCTCGTCGAGAAAGTCGGCATTAGTCCCCTCAAAGTCGTGGTCGTCCCGAATGCCGTTGACACAAGCGTCTTTTGCCCGATGAAGAAAGGCTCACCACTCTTTCCGCAAGTGGAGAGCGTGCGAAAGGAGTTGGGGATCGAGCCGGGCGATACAGTCATCGGCTCTGTCGGGCATGTGAGCCGGCAAAAGGGCTACGAGCTCCTCGTTGAAGCGATTCCGCTTGTCCGGCTGAAGTATCCGCGGGCCAAGTTCGTCCTCGTCGGGAAAGGGCTGCTGCGAAAGGAGCTGGAAGAACGGGCAAAGAGCCTGGGCGTTCAGGACGCGCTCGTCTTTGCCGGGATTCGGAACGATGTTCCTGCGGTCCTCAACTGCTTCGAGGTGTTTGTCCTGCCGTCTTTGTGGGAAGGGTTTGGCGTCGCGATCATAGAGGCGCTCGCCTGCGGCGTTCCGGTTATCGCGTCGAGAGTCGGAGGAATCCCCGAGATAATCGAGAATGGTGTGGACGGGCTTCTTGTCCCACCGGGGCGTCCACGGCCACTTGCGGAGAGCATCATCCGATTGCTCGACAATCCGACCTTGAGACGCGACATGATTTATCGGGGTCTGAGGAAAGCCGTGGAACAGTTCAGCGTCTCCCGGATGGCCCAGACTATGGCGAACCTATACGTCCGGACGTTCCATCGCGCCAGTCCCCGTAACCGGGGAGTCAGCCAACGGGACGATGGCTCCCGGTCATTGCCTCTGCAATTCCCTCGAGAGGCTTAGCATCGTCCTCCAATTCGCCGCGAGGAGAAATCCGACAAAGATCGTCCCCGAACCCGCAACGATGAAAGACAACCGGCTGCCATAGTTCGCGTCGAAAAAGCCGCTCGCAAGCGCCCCTAAGAATGTCCCCTGCGTCTGGAAGAACGTTGTGAAGCCCACGTTACCTCCCATCCTGTGCGTCGGGAATATGGAAGCGATGATGGCGTTCATGGCGAAGATGACGACAGCATCCCCGGTCGTGTGCAGGAGGCGCACCCCAAGGATGGAACCGTAGCTTTTCGTGAAGGCCGTAAGGATGTGGAACGAACCAGACACCACAAGCCCTAAGCAGATGAACAGAAGGACCTTCCTGCTGCGGTCATAAAGCGTCCCCGTAACCGCCGCGAGGATGGCGATCCAGGACCCAAGCACCGCGAACACCGAGCCGACGCCGAGGTCGTCCAGCTTAATCACGTCCCGCATATACAGTGCAAGGCTTGACTGCTCGTTCCCGAAAGTAATCCCCATGGCAAGCAACATGCAGACCAGCAGAAAAACTTCCTTCCGGACAATGTCCTGCTTGTAATCAAAAAGCCTTATCTTGAACGGCAGCGCGTCCTTCAAGGTCCCGCTGAACAGCCAAAGCCCTCCCATGAGCGCTCCGACCGCCATGAAAGCCTCACCATACGTGAAACCGCATCGCCTCAGAAGAAATCCCGTCGCGAGCGGCCCACAGGCAAAGCCGAGAAAACTGGCGAACATGTAAGCGCCGAGTTTCTGCCCTCTTCGGGAAGGCTTGAGATGTTTGTAATAGAGCGACGGAAGGGCGATGACAACGAGCGAATTGCCAACCCCGCCGATGACCTGCGCCGGAATGAAAAACGCAAGCTTTCTCATCCATGCGAGAAGGCAGCAATAAGCCGCAGACAAAAGCAGCCCTGCTTGAATGATTTTCTTCGGAGAGACCCTATCAGAGAAGTGGCCGAACGGCGCAACCAGAATAACCAGCGTCAGGGCATAAAGGGAAATGAGCAGGCCGATCTCGGACCTTCCGAGTCCAATCACCTTCTCGAGATAAATTGGAAGATAAACCGACTCCACGACCGTCGAGAAAGCGAAAAGGAAAGCCGCCAGCGAAAAGGTGAGGACAATTCGTTTCTGGGGGTGGGAGAGAAAACCGGGCGTCATCGGTCAGAGCTCTCCCCGGGCGGGCTGCCAGTGCCAGGCCCAGCGACGAAGAATCGTCCGGGCGCGATATTCGCTTTCGCAGCAGCCGCTCTATTCATCGAGTCCCTCGCGGAACAATTGTCACGACAGGCGCTTCACTCCTCGGGTTGGTGAGAATTGAAACCTCCGCCCCGTAAACCTCTCTGACGATTTCTTCCGTCAGGATATTCTTCGGCTCACCCCGGCGGAATATCCGCCCTTCTTTGATAATCAGCAACTCGCGGCAGTACTCCGCGCAGATATTGAGGTCGTGCGAAATCACCACCACCGCCAGATTTCTTTTCGTGTTTAGCTCGGTCAAAAGCTCGAATACCTCCATCTGGTGATTGATGTCGAGGTGAGAGGTCGGCTCGTCCAGAAACAATACCTCCGGCTCCTGGCACAAAGCCCTCGCAATAATCACCCGCTGCCTCTCCCCGCCGCTCAGCTCGTCAACGTAGCGGTCGGCGAACAGGGAGGTATCGGTATCGCGCATTGAGCCCTCAACTACCGCCAGGTCCGCCGAGCTTTCCCTTCGGAAACGCCCGATGTGCGGGTGTCGCCCCATCGCCACAATCTCCCTCGACGTGAACGGGAAAAGGACCGACACCTCCTGCGGAATAGCCGCGACTTTCCTCGCAATTTCCCGCGGCGACAGCTCGCCGATGTCTCTCCCGTAAAGCTGCACCAGCCCCCTCATCGGTTTGATGATGCCCGTCAGGGTCTTCAGAAGCGTGCTCTTCCCCGAACCATTCGGCCCGATGACGCCGTAAAAGTCCCCGGCCTGAATCTCCACTGATACGTCGTGGAGAACAGCTTTGCCGCCGTATCCGCTGATAATGCCTGACGCTGAAATAATCGGAAGGCTCACCATTTCATTCCTCGAAACAATTCACCCCTCGACTCAGCATTCACACCAATGAAACCATGGGAGAGCTCAGCACAAGGTGAGAATGACGCCCAGGAGAATCACGACAAGGACGCCCGCAATCGAAATCAGCTCTATCTTCACCTGGGTGGGACTCGGAGACGAAAGCCACGCCGCCTTCCACTCCCCCGGTCCCTCCGCCGGAGTTGCACCGGCAGATGCCGAAGGCTTCGCAGCACCTCTGGCCGCTGCCTTCAAAAATGCGCTCCGAAAGTAAAGGAACAGAATTCCCCCCGCAAGAAGAACCTTCACAATCAGCAGCACGATTTTCCATGCTCCCTTCGGCGGGTAGAAAATGATGTTGAGAATCCCCGAAGCCACAATCGCAGCCGTTAAAAACACGGCGATGACGCGAAACCGCCCCCTCAGAAAAGACGAAACTTCCCTTACGCTTGCCTCTTCCGCGCGCCGGGCAAGGCCCGGCCTCAAGGCCAGAAACACAAACGTCATGCCTCCAACTAACATCGCCATGGAGCAAACGTGAATCCACGGGAAAATGATTTCCATCTTTTCACCTCACGAGTTCCGACGACCGTGCCCTCGCCACGACTTCACACAGAAACAACTCGCTGCACTTCCGGGACAAACTGCTTCAGAATTCTCTCCACGCCCGCCTGAAGGGTCATAGCCGCCATAGGGCAGCAGCCGCAGGCTCCTGTCAGGCGAACCTTCACGACTCCTTCCTCCACGCTAACCAGCTCGATGTCTCCGCCATCCCCCTGCAAAAGGGGCTTGATTTTCGTATTGATAACCTCTTCAATCTTCTCTTTCATCCTCTCTCTCTTTCTTCTCAGGTGATGTTCCGACTGGCTTTTACTCTATAACTCTACCAACCTGCATTTCAACACTTTTTCCTCCAAATGCGTTCCGGGGTCGGGGTCGCAAACGACAAGGTGGTTGTACCGCCGGCATCTTGCCGGCTGGGCCAGGGGGCATCCTGCCCCCGGTGTGGCGCAGGCGTCTCGCCTGCAAATTCAGCAAGGAGCGCGGCCGTCCCGCCTGGGCGGGGGCCGTTCCTGGCTGGCAGCGGTTCACTTTTCCCGACGCTCGTTCGACAACACAGCTACCAGCCGCTCCCATGACCCTCTGGCTTCCGCATCGGTGGTCTTTTGCAGTTCCTCTGCCAGCGCTTCGCTCGCCGCCCTCGCCGCGACCGGGTCGAAGCCCCGCTTCTTATACTGCTTCCCGACCCACCGGTCGAACTCCATCCGCCACAGCTCCGAATATCGCTCCAGCGAGCTGAGCCACGGCAGCCCTATCCGCCGAACGATTCGATTCACGATGGGAAAGAACACGATTAGAACCGATGTAAGCGCCATCGTCGAAAAGAAATCGAAGCTGTTCGTCTGCGCTGGCGCCTGTGCGGCAGCCGCAGCCCTCTCGAGGCTCTCTGCCAGCCGCGGCTCTCCCTCCACAAACCCCTTGAATTCCTCAAACGTCATGACTTCTCTCCTCTCTCCGTCTGGCGCTGGATCTTTGCGATGAACTCCCGGGTCCTCCGAGCCTCCTTCGCCGCGCGGTCGCCAAAGCTTTCGTAGTTGGAGAGGGCTGCTTTGGCGTAATCGAGGGCATCTCGAATCCGGCCGGCGTCCCTGAGCAGGAGCGCGACGTTGAACCGGGCCCGGGCGGCGCGGTAAAGGTCGCGCAGGGCCTCGAGGTGGCGGATGGCCTCCCGGTAATGTCCGAGGGCTTTGTCAACGTCCCCGCCGTCGCTGTAAATAAGGCCAAGCTGATTGTGGACCACCGCGAGGTCACCGACCGCGTCGGCGGGAAGAATCTCCAGCGCGTCCAGGTAGAGTTTCAGGGCGGCATTGAGGTGCCCGAGGAGTTCCCCTTTCGGTTTCACCGCCTCCCGCCCCTCTAAGAATCGTTCGTACGCCACACAGCCGAGCTGCCCGATGCAGCGCCCCCTCCCGAGATTGTCTGGCTCGCCCAATAGCCGCAGGCTGCGCCGATACCACGACTCCGCCCTGTCGAGGTCGCGCAGCCCGGCGATATCCTCGTAAGCGTGTCCGAGGTTGAAGGCGCAAATCGCTGCGAGCACTCCATCGCCAACGCGCTCGGCGAGAGAAAGGGCCTCCTCGTATGTCGGCACGCACTCCTTGAGCGCCTGTTCGCGCTGGACATCAGCCATCTGGTGGACCGACACGGCCAGGGTCCGGATGGTGTTCCGCTCCTCGTCGCTTAACTTCTCTGGGGGCTTCCCGAGAGGCGAAGCCGCGCGCTTTCGGCCCCAGTCAACGCGTGCGCGCTGAAGCCGCCCGGCTTCCTTCCACTGCCGCGCCTCCTCGGCAAGAAGCACACGATATTCCGTCACGATGCTCCATTCCTCCTCTTGTCCCGGCAGTGGGCCATCCGTCGCCGGGTCAACGAAATCCGGGACGATTTCCTCGACGAGCTTTCTCCACTCCGCCCGGCGGCCCGTTTGGTCGTAGAGGGCGTGCAAGCCCTGCATGGCTCTGATGACCCGTCCCCACCATCCATGTTCCCGAGCCACCCGGCGGGCATGAAGCAGATTGGCCTCTTCCGCCGTCAGAGCCGCAATTACCTCCCGGTCGCCGTCCACGTACCGGTCATGGTAATAGTTCGCAAGCGAGCCCGTCGCCTCCACGTACGCCCTAATCGCAGCGCTTCGCCGGTCCGGAATTCCAGCTTCAGCACTTGCCGCTCCGGGATAGTATCTGTCGAACAGGCTTTTGAAGAACCATGGAAGGGCGGGATGGATTATGTAATGGCCGGCCCCGAGGGCGGTCAGGAGGCCGATCTCGGCTGCGCGGTCGAGGAGGGCAATCCCGTCGTCTCTCGTCAGCCGCCCAAGTTCAGGCAGGCGCCAATCCACTTCTGGCTCGCCCATGTACTTCAAAACATCCACATTCACGAATCCCTGAAAAAGATGCAAAAGCGAGAGCCTTTTCCGTTCCTCCTCGTTGAACGCATGCTCGAAACCGTAGCTCAGGGATGCCCCAAGAGATTTCGACCGCCCTTCGCTCGCTTCATCCTCAAACGCCGCCTCCCCCGCCCGCAATTTGGCGACGGATTCCTCGATCTGGTCTTTCGTTTTCAGCCCGTCCCTGAACGCCTGCCCCACGAGAACCGTAATCGTCAGCGGATTCCCCTGAGTGAACTCCAGGAGCGGTCTCCAATCCTCGACCTCCGCCAGCCGCCTTCCCCGTTTCTCCGCGAGGGCCCTGGCCAGTTGGACCCTCTCCTGCATCGGCATACGCGGAATCGTAATCCGAGCCGGCAGCTCGCCGAGCCACTCCTTCTCTTCCCGCCGGGAGGTCAGCAGAAACTTCGCTTTTGTCCCCTGCGCGTCTCTCAGGAAATCAACCAGCTCCCTTTGCTCGTCCGCGCTCCAATCCGACTTCGTCCCTTTCGGAAATCCGGCGACCGGCTCCACATTGTCCCAAATCCACAGGACGGGAACCTTCTCGAGCACCTCCAGCGCCAGGCGGCGCATCTCCTCGGTTTCCGTGATTGCGAACCAGTTCAGCCGCAGCCTCTCCAGAAGCCCCCCGAAAACCTCCCCGAAATGACCCAGAACGCTTCTAAGGGGCATGTGGTGCTGGAAAGAGCTGAACAAAACTGGCCCGCCGTTCAGACCCCCGGTCAGTGAGTACCACCGAGCGAACTCCGCGGCCGTCGCGGTCTTCCCGCTCCCGGCGAATCCGCGGAGCAGGACGATGCGCTGGCTATCGAAAGCGCGGTCGAGGGCAAGAAGCGTCTCGTCCCGGCCGAAAAATCCCACATCGGGCCTTTTGGGGAGAGTCGGGTCCAATCCCCTTGGCTCTCCCGCCGCCTTGCCTGCGGGGCCGATCTCAATTTTCCCCTCTGCCGGCTTCTTGGGTGGCTCTGGAAATAGCGCAATCGGCGCCGCCTCATAGACGACCGGCACGCACCAATCTCGCAGGGGTCGCGGGTCAAAAGCGATTTCTCGGAGTGGGTCGTCCGCCAGTTGCTTTCGACCAAGCGTCGCCGCCTCCCCAAACGAATGCCCTTGCGTCAGAGAGGCATACATGTCCGCCACGAACCGGGCGGCCGTGACGACATAGACGTTGTACCGCATCGCGACAACCCCCGCGACGCCTGCATCCATAACCTCCTGGGCAAGCGAACCCAACGCACGGACTCTCGCGTGGGGGTCTTCCTCATCCGCCCCCGCACCGGCAGGCGCTCGCCGCGCATCAGCGTAGGCAGAGCGGCAAGCGTTCAGCACAAGAACCGGAACGTCCGTCTCGACGAGGAGCTTCCCCAAGCCCGGGCCGTCCACCAACTGTATGTTCTCCTTCACCTTCGGGTTCTCAAAAACGAGGTAGCCGTGCGAGCCTTTCCGCGGGCCGGAAAGCACCAGCGGCATCAGCTTCTTAAGCCATTCCGCAGCCGCGTTCGTTTCGGGTGTTTCAGCATACATTCCGTGCCCATCGAAATGGACGACGTGATAAGGCTCGCCCTTCGCCTTCGCCGCCCGCAGGGCGTTCGCGAGTTGCCGGAAGGTCGGCGGCCGGAGAACGTCGAGCCGGAAAAGCTCGCGTGCTTCCTCGGTCAGCCCCTCAATCAGCGGGCGCGCCACCGACCGAAAAGGCACGTCCTCTCGCCCGCCCGGCCGACAGATGACGAGAAGAATACGGATCGGACCCGATTTCGTCCTGGGGATCCGCGGAGCTTGCGCCGCTTCCGGCTGGGCACGCACGAAGGATTGGGCACGAAGAGCCAGCGGCTCATCCGTCTTCGGGTCGCGCAGCAGTTCCCACGGAATCGAGGTGGCGTCCTCGACGGAGGTGATGATTTCGACGCGAGTGTCGTTCAGGCGTTCCCGAAGATTCGCCCAGAGGTCGCGGGCATCGTCACTGCAATGGAACACGACCTCGAACAGATTCGCCCCGACTTCGGCCATTCGCTCCTCGACGCGCGCCGCAATCGCAGGCGCCGGGTCCTGCGGGTACTGAAGATAGTCTTCGAGATACCACCGAAGCTCTTCATGGTCCTGCGCAGTGAGCTGGAAATCAAACGGCGGCGTCCGGACTGTCCGGCGCGCGAAATCGTCCCCCTCGAGGGCTATCTCAACCCGGAACTTACCGGTTTCTTCCCTTGTCTGAGTCAATCGCAGCCTGAACATCCAATTCTTCCTTATCTTGCGCCGGGCGCGGAAAGCGGGCATCCCTCCGCTACGAGTCTATCACAAATCCTTGCCCTGCGAACAGAGCATAGCGCCGGAAAACGAACGCGCTTCAAGTCGCGCCAAGAGCGCGTTCTACCCCGCCGGAGCGAATCACCCCCGGACCGAGTTCTGATATCCCTCGGCCTCGCGTTAAATGCGCGGAGGATACTACCCGAACACGCTTGCGAAGTCAAGCCCCGTTATGAACGCGGGTGTGGCTGTATTTTGGTGGTGTGATCTTGCTGAGGAGGCGCCCCGGGGTGCGGCTGTATTTGCGTGGCATCCGATGGATGAATCCCCCGTTCGAGAAGCCCGGCTGAAGCCGGCTCCCAAGACGGAAACGGCGCATCAGAAGACCACCAGCTAAAGCAGGTGGCTACCAGCGATGCTGGCTGAAGCCCGGCCCAGAGGGCTATTGGAGCAGCCTTCTCGTCACCACTTCGCTCATCGTGCGCGACCATTGGCCCGCGCCAGAAGTACCACTGAAATGCAGCCACACCCTATCAACGCCGGTCAGCCGCACCTGCTTCTCACAACAGCTTGACATCGAATGGCGTGATGGCGCAGAATACGGACAACTGATTTTCCAGGATGATGCGCCTGTAGCTCAGCAGGATAGAGCACGGGATTCCTAATCCCGGGGCCGCAGGTTCAAATCCTGCCAGGCGCAATTACTTATGACTTCTCGGTCCATGTAGTGCGCTGGTTTTGCGCTGGTTTTTTCTTGACTTCCCACCCTTCCGCGGTTATCTTAGCAGGCACAATTCTTGATGCATGATGGTCGTAACCGATTCCTGGAGGACTCCAGGATGACGGTGAGGAAACGCAGCGGCTCGCCGTACTGACAACACGATTTCTGGTATCGGGGTCGGCAATACAGGGGCAGTACCCGCCAGACATCCAAGCTCACAGCCCAGGAGTTTGAGCGCCGCTTACGCTCGCAGGTTGACAGCGGCGATGATCCCTTTTACGAACCTCCCACCATCGAGGAGTTGCTTACTCTCTATTTCGGCTGCCTCAAGGCCAACCGCTCCGCTCAACATACCGACAGGGCGAAACGGGCATTGCGGAACGTTCTCGACCGGATGCCGGGCGTCAGAACACCAGCCGATGTCACGTCCCTGCGGATAGAGAACTTCAAGAAGCGTCGTCTGAGAGAGGTCTCGCCGCACACGGTGAACCTGGAACTTCGATGTCTCAGGGCTTTTCTCAAACGGTCTGTCAAGCAGGGATGGTTGCGTGACATGCCGCTGCAGATCGAGCGGGTAAAGACCCCGACACCGGGAAAGTTGATCTTCCTCAAGGAGTCGGAGATTGAACCTTTTCTGGAAAAGCTCAAGCCCTAGAAATTCAGCCGAAAAGGGATTTTTGGGGTTCCAGAGATGGAGCGGAGGATGTATGATGATAGATGGGTGTTG
>CAYZXL010000072.1:0-22673 GCA_964482435.1 uncultured Verrucomicrobiota bacterium | reverse complement strand
ATGACGAAGCCATCCGGCCCTTCACATACGGAGCTATTGAACAGATGCTCGCGCGCGTCCTGCTTCACGACGATTTTCTTCTCCCAGCTCTTCAAGTCCGATGACTTGAAGAGGGTTACATCATTCCAGCCGCTCTTCGGCTCGTAACGCGCGGCGAACACATACAGCGTGCCGTTGTGAACCTGGGCTGAGGCCAGACTGTAGCCTTCCGCAAATCTGGCAAGTTCCCTGTCCGCCTGCATCTCTTTCAAACTCAGGTAATAGTCCGATGGCATACCACCACTCACGGGCCGAATGCATTCCAGCAGGCATAGCTGGCCCTGCCAGACCACCGGCGCGACCTCACACATGTCACGGCGAACGACCCCCTCTTTCGTCAGCAAGGGACGACTGCTTGGAGGTTCTGGCGGGAGGACCGCTTTGAAGACCTCGACCGGCCAGTACCCCAAGCGGTGAAACCCCTTGGGCACGGATTGCTGGAACTGCACGTAGGCCCGCACGGAGCCTTTAGTCGTATACCCAATGTCCTTCTCTGTCTCTCGACGTTCCCTCACGCCAAAAACCTTGTAACCCATAAGGGTGCAGTCCTCCAAATCCACGTGAAGGAATTTTCCTTCCACGACACTCTGGATGATGCCATTCGTAGGCGTCCCGCCCGGTTGTGAGAAGTTGAGCGTGACGAGCCGGCAGTTCTTGAGTCGCACGCGGGTGTATCCGCTGTAGCCCGGGTTGCCGGCTTTCAGCGAGCATTGAGGACTCACCATCGTGCAGTCTTCCAGGATAACATCGGGATGCACCGACATGGCGGGGGATTCGGAGCGCACGTACATTCCTGCGGTATCGCCCCACCAATCGAGACTCCACAGTTGACACCGCCGGTAAATGACCGGCTCCGCGGCCCTGGACACGAAGCCCGCCACAATCCCCCCGAAGGCCCGGCCAATACCGACGCAGTCCTCCACGATCACTGAAAACTCCGCCCCCAGGTCCGCGGTCATGTCCCAACCCATGCCCCCTTCAGACCCGGTGCAGTACAAGCTGCGGAAAACCCAGCGATCCCAGTCTTTGGCAGAAAACGTAGCCGTGCAGCGGAACGGCCCCCACCAATCAACACTCTTGAACCCAAGCTCCGGGTCGCTGGAGTCAATGACTGCGTAGCCCGAAACCCGGGAACCAAGACTTCCATCAAAGTCGGCTTCGATCGTGTTGTATGCGCCTGCGGCGCCTCTATGGGCTGGGCTCAGCATCGCCTCCATGTATGTATCGGGCCGAATGATGATTCGGTGGCCCCCCTTGTCGTCGGGGATTGCCTTGAGCGCTGCCTGGATCGTGTTCAACGCCTTTTCCCACGACGAACCATCCGAGTTATCCCCCAGCTTGGACACGTAGAGGGTGATCCCCTTTCGCCCGCTCTCTGGTGAAGCAGACTCTCCGGCGTACGAGCAGATTGCCAGGCAACCGATAAGATACATAACGGGTCTATTCATGCTACTTGCCTTTCCTGCGCCTGTTGAGAAATGGTCCACAAACACTGTGAAAGACCGCGTGGCATCGTGAATGGAGCGCATCCCGTCAAGACTGCACAGGTGTCTGCATCGCAGCACTGTCAGACATCTTTTGGCGAAAGTACAGCGGCGGTGACGGCAATGTAAAGAGAAAGTTTATCTCCGGTATTGCATGAGTGATGCAGGATTCAACGATCCGGATTTGGCGGAGACGGGCATTGTGGAAATGCACAGAATCATGTCCGGCGGGAAGAGCCTGACTGTGGGCATGGGGGCGTACGAGTTCTACATCAACGACCTGACCCGTGGCCCGAACCCCGAGCAAACGACCTTCACCTGGAGCTCCCTCGCCGACAAAACCTATTCCGTCTTCTACTCGGACGACCTCCTCACCTGGCACCTCGCCGTCTCGAAGTTCCCCTGCTCCGGCAACACAAGAACGTTCCGGACTGAGGATGGTTCGGCAACAGGCGTCGCGCCGAGCCTCGTCCCCCGCCGCTTCCACCGCGTTTTGGAGAATCCGTAGAAAACCTGCGAGCGACCCAGCGGCGCAGGGAGTGGTCGTCCTGTTGATGCGGAAAGCACTGCATGAAGCGGAGCCAAAAATCGCCAAATCGCATCGCATTCCATGCTTGGAAATCGCCAATTCCACGCGGATAAAAGGCGCCCGCTGACGAGCAAAAACTGGTTCCACGGATGTGTAACACCCGACGTCTTCCTGACAGATGCCCATGTCGTCACTTACGAATTCCCAAAAGGCGTTTTCGCAATCGTTCTTGACGAAGATTTCGAAGTCCCTGCTTGCACCCGACAACCTTCTTGAATGCGCCGTTTCTCGTGACGCTTAACGAGTCCCCGTCACCGGAAACGCGAGGTGGGCTGAGTACTGTTCACAAAGCGTGCGATTTCCCTTTGTGCACGGGTATAGTCATCGGTAACCCCTCAGCCCGTGCGCTTTCCTGTCCGCTCAGGAGGTTCCGCACCATCAAGGACGTTGGTCAGTTCTCCGGTTCCTGAAGTCCGTTGTTGCTTGGGGATCACGACGCGCGTTATGCTTTTCTTTGGTGGCGAGGCTCTTCTGTCCTTTCTCTCAGATACTCACAATGGGTCTCCAGAGTACAAATCAAACGATGAAGTAGTCATTCATCATGGGAGCCAAGATATGACTGATGCCGAACCCAAAAAGCCGCGATTTCGGGTGTGGAAGAAGATCAAGTTGGGTGTTATGATTCTCGTGCTCGCCTTCGCGGCGCTCTACGTACCAGCGAAATTCCTTGCCGTCATGTTTACCGACAGGGGCGCGAACCTGTACGACGAAGGCAAATACGAAGAGGCCATGGTCCAATTCAGGCGCGCCTTGAGAGTCTACCCCGGCTTCAGACCCGCCCGCAGGCAGCTCGCCGAGCTTGAAAAATACACCAAACGATTCCCAAGACGACCAGACGTCCAATTTGTCCCCACACCCCAGGTGGTGGTGGACAAGATGTTGGAATTGGCGGAAGTCAAGAAGAGCGACTTGGTTTACGACCTTGGCTGCGGGGATGGGCGCATCCTGGTGACGGCGGCCAAGAGGTACGGCTGCAAGGCTGTGGGTTACGACATTGACAGGCAGTGCGTGAAAGAGTCCCTGGAAAATGCCCGGAAGAACAACGTTGCGAACCTCGTTACAGTTGAGGAGAAGGACATCTTCACCCTCGACCTCAGCAAGGCAAACGTGATCACTCTTTACCTGCTGCCGAAGCTGAATGTGAAGCTGATCCCTCAGTTGGAGAAGCTCAAGCCCGGCTCGCGGATTGTGTCGCACGACTTCGATATGAAAGGAGTCAAGCCAGACAAGGTCGTCACGGTTACTCTGAAAGAAGACGACTCTGAACACAAGGTTTATCTCTGGACCACACCGCTGAAGAGGATAAATAGATAGCCTCTCGATCAAGAACCTTGAAACCGATTAAGAGCACTCGACGTTCCCCAAGGAATGACCCATAGCACCCGTGCGGGTGGCAGCGGTGTTCACCGGGGCGGCGCGACTTCAACTACTCGGGCACAGAGGAGACAATGGCGGAGATGGCGACTAAGGCCGCCTGATACAGGTGTTTATACGTTACAGGCGATGCCTTACTCGAAAAGAGACTCCTGACGAAATGCTGCGTAAGCACATCGACTTGACATAGCTCGAGACCGGAGCATGATGGGAGGAAAACAGAACGATCAAGCATTTTCCGAAGGGGCATTGGAGAGATGCGGTGGAGACTCGAAGCGAAGAAAGGAGGCGGAAAATGAAAAAGACGTTTCAGGCAATCCTGGGAATCGTGGTGTGCATGCCTTTCGCCTGGTGCGAGGGCGGGCCAGCGCCGCTCAAGAAGGTCCCGGAGGAGTTGGTGAACAGTATCGGGATGAGGTTCCGGCTAATTCAGCCGGGCTCCTTCATGATGGGGTCGGAGAAAGGGGAGTCAGACGAGAAACCCGTCCACAAGGTCACTCTCACAAAGGCGTTCTACATAGGCGTCTATGAGGTGACGCAGGAACAATGGGAGAAGGTGATGGGCTCTAATCGGTCCCACTCTAAGGGTCCTAAGAACCCAGTGGAAAACGTGAGCTGGGACGATGCGCAGGAATTCGCCCGAAAGCTCTCTCAGAAGGAAAACGTCACTTACCGCCTGCCTACAGAGGCTGAATGGGAATACGCCTGTCGGGCGGGCACGATAAGCGAGTACTACTGGGGAGATGACCCTGATCTTCCGGAGATCGTCCAATACCAGTGGTACCGCGGCAACTGGGATACAAGCCCGTGGGGACCCCAGCCTGTAGGCCAGAAGAAGCCCAATCTCTGGGGCCTCTATGACATGAGCGGGAACGTGGAGGAGTGGTGCGAGGACCGGTACAGTGGGGCGTACCCGGCAGACAAGGAGGTGGTCGATCCTAAGGGCGCTGCCGGCGGGGCCAGCCGCGTCTTGCGCGGGGGCGGTTGGAGCAGCCAAGCCATCAACTGCCGCTCGGCGGTTCGCGTCGGGTACTCGCCGTCGGACCGGTGCGGCTACCTGGGCTTCCGCCTCGTGAGGACAATTCCGTAGTCCTTGCCGTCAATTTCGCTCGTTGGCAACCGAAGCTCACCGCCGATAACCGGGACGGCGGCGTCCAGTTCGACGACATGCAATCAGAAGCCCAGACTGAGGCGCTCATCGAGAGTGTGCGAGCGACCGCTCCAATTCCTGCTCCTCCCATCACACCGAAGCACACGAATACCAACAAGGCCACCAGTAGGTCTCTTCCTTTTACTGACGCCGCAGAATCAGAGATTATGTTGACAGGCCACCGTCCGGCAGTATGATACTGCCTCTGATCGTTATGGTCGTTCGTGCAATTCAGGGACAGAGGCTGATGACGTAGGCCCGGATTCTGTTGCGGCGCGCAACCGGCGCCTGCCGGGCGATACGTGAGTCAAACACAGTCTGAAAAAGGAGAACCGACCATGAAGACCCTTCAAGCACTGATGTGGGTGTCGGCCAGTGTCGTAGCCCTGGGCCTGCTGGGCTGCTACGGCCTCGTCGAGCGCTCCCCCCGCGCGATGGTGTACGTGGCGCAGCCGCAGCCGGAGTACATCATCGTCCCCGAGGCCCCGCCGCCGATCATCATGGAGCGACGGCCGTCTCCGCCCTCCCGGGGTCACATCTGGATTGACGGCAACTGGCACTGGAGCGGCCAGCGGTATGTCTGGCAACGTGGCCGCTGGGCCGTCCCGCCGCACGCGCGCGCCGTCTGGGTCGCGCCCCGTTACGAGAGGGACGAGCACGGCTACCGGTACATGCCGGGACGGTGGGGGGAAAAGCAACAGGAACGGCAAAGACAAGACCAGCAGCGTCGGGACAGGGGCTAAGACCGGTGGGCCGGAAGGGCGCAAAGAGGCCGACGAGAAAGTACTCTTACGCAGGAAGAGGTGCGTTCTAACCTGCAAAATCCCTTTTCGCCATTTTGCCCAGAATTCTATAGTCAATTATCCGAGCCTGGCAGGTGGCACTCAGCGTTATCTGGCGTCGGCCGCCCCTGCGGCAGATCGGTCTACCGAAGTTCTATTGATACGTCAATGAACCACACTACCTTGACATCGCTCGCCAGCCAGGCATATATTTTCCCCGAGGTTGTTAGCAGGTGAGCACGTCGCATCTTCTCAAGGTCCCCATTATCCTGGTCTTGCTGGCAGCGGGGTTCGGTGGTGAGCGCCCGCCACCCTTGGTTTTGCCCGAACTTCCGGATCAAGAGATTTTGCAGGCCTACGAACGAGCGGCTGTGCAGAACGTGCTCGCGGCAGTCAACCCAAAGATTTTCTTCGGCTACTGGTCTGTGTGCGCGGACGGCCAGGGATTCGGCTACGGTAACACCTATCCTTCGCTTGACGGCCACCAGATGACCGACGCGCTGCTCTGGCTCGGCCAAGCCGAGGTTGTGAAAGCCAATTGGGATTATGTCCGCTCGTTTCAACGTCAGGATGGCTCTTTGCCGATAGCCATTCTGCCCGCCTTGGCCGGCAGTCAGGTTGGCGAAGGGAACCATGTGGCGACCGTGTCCCCGAACGGCGGGCTGTACACGCACTGGGTCCCGGGCAATCCTTTGGAGGCTCTCGCCGACCCGACGTACATCCAGAATGCCGATGATATCTTTCGGGCCACGCTGGACGAAAAGTGGCTGGCGGCCCAACTTCCCTCGGTCAATCTGGCGGCAGACCATCTTGCCTCTTTGACTGACGATCAAGGCGCTGTCAAAGGCGGAGGCTACTATATCGAGATGCCTGCCCGAATCGAGTTGGACGGCGTTGCGCAGTGCCATGCCGTTGATGCTTTTCGCCGGGTGGCGGCGCTGAATCGCGTGATGGGAGATGCCGCGAGGGCAAAAAGATACGAGGAGTTGGCCGCGCGAATCCTGCGGCATTTTGTGAGCCAGTTCTGGGTCAAGGACCACTTCGCCGAATACTATAATCCACAGCACGGACTGATCGCGGGTCATGGGCTGACGGACGTGGATTGGGCTTCCATCGCTCTGGATGTCGCGACAGCCAAGCAGCGTGCGATTTTGTGGCCGCAGCTGAAAGACGAGAGGCGTTTCTATTACGGCGGGATGCCCACGGGCATCGCCACGCGGCCGGAAACTTACGAGGACTGGGAATTCTCGCACCCCAGACGGCACGACTTGGCCGCGATGGGGCGGGTCTGGTATCTGGACGCGCAGGCGCGGGCGCGCATGGGCGACGCCGAAGGCCTTTTGGCAGGAATCCGAAAGGTCTGCGAAGAGGGCCGCAAAAACGGCTTCTATTGGCGTGAAAGGTACCAACCCGACGGCAAGGGAGGCTTCGTCGCGGCCGGCCCCAACACCTATTGTGAATATCCGGCCAACCTGATCCGCATCGTCCAGCGATTTCTGCTCGGGGTCGAATTCCGGCTCGACGGTTCTCTCCTTCTTGTGCCCACAGTAACAGAAGAGTTCTGGCAGAAAGGTTTCGGGCAGACCCTCAGGTGGCGCGACAGGATTCTGGAATACAACATGCGATTTGACCGAGTCACGGGAACGTATGAGGGCGGCGGATCGCAGAAGCTGGGAGTGCGTTTGCCCAAAAAGAACGCGGCGGCAGAAGTTCATGTGCGGATCAACGGCCGGCCCTCAGCGGGCAGCCAAGACGGTGGGCTGATCTTCGTGATCCTGCCCGAGGCTTCGCATCAAAAGCCTTGCCGATTTGAGATCATCCGGATACCAGGTAAGTAGGCAACAGAGATGTCGCATTCTTAAATTAGCTTCCATTTTTTCAGGCGGAACGAACGCTCTCTTTTCACATTTTTCAAAAGAAAAGGAGAACGAAAAAGGCTTGCTGAGCGGGCAGGTAAATACGTGATTCAGCCGCTGTTGTCCTTGGGTCGCCAGTCCTGAAACCGATTCCGTCCAAAGGCTGGGAGGCGATGGTCTGGAAGGTTTGTGAAGTGAATCCGCTCCTTGGCCCTGAGTGCGCGGACGCGACTGGAAAGGACATTTCCCTTGGCGGGATCGGAATCGAAACTCATAGGCATTACCCAGTCGGTAGCGCCCTTGTGTTGGAACTTCTCTTGCCGGAGCCGGAAGAGCATGCCTTGCCGCAATCTCCACAGAAAAAAGGTGTCTTCCACGTCCAGGGCCAGGTTATCTGGTCGCACCATCTGGAAGGCGGCAGATTCGCAACAGGTCTCCGTTTCGTGGCCATGGATGAAAGGCAGGTCAAAACCCTGTCGCAGCTCATAGCCGAGGAGAATCAATAATCCCGAAGACACCATCAGCAACACTGAGAATCTACGGCAACCGTGGAATGAAACCTCTCTCACTCCATTCTCGCGGGCAGGCTATCCATGCCGTATCTTCGCGCTTCACGTTCCATCATCCGGGTCAACTCGCTTTTCACATTCTCGGGGAGCCGCGGCGGTGTGTAGCTCTCGACTAACCGAGCAACCTCTCTCTCGGCGCGTTCTCGCAACGTCGTTCTTCCCTCCTGGAGCCAGCGGGCCCGGTTGGCGCGGTTGATGACGGGGCCGGGGAAGGTGATCTCCTCTCGCAAGTGGCGCCGCGTGTGGTCGGCAATCAAGAGGTGCTTCTCGCGCAGGAGTTCCTGGAAGATCGGAATGGCGGGGAAGTCCTCTCGCGGCTCTATGCCCCGAAGCAGCCGAAAAGCCATTCCGCAAATCTCGTTGTCAAGGACGAGTTTCTCCAGGCTCTGGCAGCTTTCGAAGTCGAGCATCCCCGGCCCTGAAATGCTGTTGATGCCGGAAAGCGCCGCCAGCGTGGCCCCCAGCGTCGTTTCGAGACCCGCCTGTGCGTCGAGCTGCTTGGCATCGCTCAGCGCTATGTAGCCCTGGGTGGGCATCCCCAGGTACTTGCCGATCTCGCTGTTGGCACAATTGAGCATCGCGGTCTCGACCGCGCCCATGGGGGTGGTTTCGTAGCGCACGTCGAAGATTGCCGGCGAGCCGCCGTAAAGAATCGGATGTCCTGGGTTTGTGAGTTGGCTGATCACCAGCCCGCTCAGGTTCTCTGCGGTCTGCTGGATCAGGCTGCCGACCAGGGTCACCGGCGCCATGAATCCCGACAGCGGCATGGATACAAGCTCCACCGGGATTGACCACCTGGCGCAATCAACCAGATTCTGGCTGGTGACGTCGCTCCACTTGAGGGGAGCGGTGGGGCAGCAGGAGAAGACCGTCAAGGGCTGCTCCTTGAGCCTCTCCGCGCTGCCGCGCACGGCGGCCTGAAGCTCCTTCATGACCTCGAAGGATTCGATGGTGAACGCACCCGTCACCACAGGCTTCTCGCCGTACAGCAGGCTCAGATAGAGGCGGTAGCTATCCGAGATTTTCTCGTGAACGTCGGCGGCGATGAGTGCGGTGCTCTGCGATGCAATGTGGGCCAGGCCCGAGACCACCTTGACGTATCGAATGTAGTCCTCCGTGGTCGGCCTGCGGATCGAACCGGTCCGGCTGTCGAGAATGTTGATGGCGGCCGAGCCCGGAGTGAAGTAAACGTTATTCCCGACAAAATGATGTGTCTCGTTGCCCAGAACGTCATACAGCTTGAAGGAGCGCGGCACCGTGCGCAGTGCCTTGTCAATGATTGCAGGGGCAAGTTGAGCATGGCATTTTGCCTCGGTCACCTCGGCGCCGTGGTCAGCCAGCATTCTCAGAACGCTCGGGTTGTGAATCTCCACTCCCAGCGTGCAGAGCAGATCGAGAGCTTCTGCAACGATTTTCTCGATCAGTGAATCATCCAACAGCCTGAGAGCCGGTCGCATGGGTTTTTCCTCCATCAGGACCCGGGTTGCAGGAATATCCCGCGAAGGCCTCGATCGCTTCGTACATGGCGACGATGTTTTGCGGGGGAACATCGGGAAGAATGTTGTGAACCGCGCTGAAAACGAAGCCGCCGCCGGGGGCAAAGGTCTCCAGACGCTTCAGCACATGGCGCCGCACCTCCTCCGGCGTGCCATGATTGAGCACGCTTCGCGTGTCGCAGCCGCCACCCCAGAAGCAGAGCTCCTTGCCGAACTCCCGCTTGAGTTTTTCAGGTTCCATGTCGCGACAATTGGTCTGAACGGGGTTAATGATGTCGTAGCCCGCTTCGATCAGGTCTGGCAGCAGTCTGTAGATTGAGCCGCAGGAGTGAAGAAAGGTTTTCATCGGGCTGTTTTTGTGAACGTATTCGCATAGTTGAGCATGACGCCATTTGAAGAAGCGGCGGTACAGGTCCGGGGACATGAATGGGCCATCGTTTGTGCCTAAGTCGTCACCAAAGCGCAGCATGTCGCAGACATCGCCTACTGCCAGGCAGACCTTCTCAAGAGTGTTGAGGTGTATCTCCATGAGCGAGTCAAGCAGGCGCTCCACGTTCTTCTGTTCCGCGCACAAATCCATCAGGAAGTTATCCATCCGCCGGAGAAACGTGCCCCATTCGAAGAGATTGCATCCTGCCACGACCATCAGCGCCCGGTCTGTGGATGCCCGCAACGCAATCGCTCGTCTTCGCAACTCTTCCCAGAAGTGAGGCTCCGCGGCATGGTCCCACGGACTATGAACCAGGGCTGCCCACAGGACTTTGCCCATCGCCTCGGGAAGGGCGACGAAGCTCTCCGGATAGCCGTCGAGCCATGGAAAGTAAGCCTGATCGAAGAACGCACCACCGCCGGGGATGCGTGCTATGACGGTGCCGTCGGCCGCGCGCGCAATCCAGGAGCCGTCCAAGAACGGCTCCGGCTTGAACCAGGCGGGATATTGCGCAGTCTGTCCGTCGGCCAGTGTGACGTCGTACCAGTCCGAATCATCAACGTTAAACGTCCGTCCGACGTCAACCACGTCAATATTGAAGCGGCCGAGGAGTAACTCCTCTGGTTGGGCGAGCTGCTGAACAACATCGTAGATGCGCGTATTGCCGCCGGTCATGTCAAGATGCCTTTTGAGGTTTCCGTACGCAATCGCAGAGATGCCTGAGCTGGGCGTGGCGCCGAGGTCCACGGGGATGCGGTCCGGCTCACGGTGCTCTATAGCAGCGATCACGCGCTCGCGTGCGTTCATCTCGATTTCCTCCTGACACAACTGGCTATGGCAAATGGAACACCTGCTCCATGTCGGCCCAGATTTTCCCTTGCACCGCTCCTTCGGGCAGGGGAATCTGGCAAGGATCGGTTTCCTTCCACCAGCGCTGGGTCTTGGGATCGCCGGCCATTTTGGCCATATCTGCCTCGAAATCATCCCCTGTGTATTCGAGGTACGCAAATAGGTAATGCCTTCCCTCGATTTCTTTCAGGAAGATGGAAAAATTCCGGATGTTGCACTCCTTGATCCTGGCCACCACGCCGGGCCAGGGATTCGCATGGAGTTCCTTGTAGTAGTCAATCTTTTCCGGCCTGATACCGGTAACCCATCCGTAGCGTTTGACAGCCATGGCTCAAGCCCTCCTCACCCCTTGCTATTCCTTGACCCACAACTCCCGTGCTCTATTCAGGATGACGGCCATGAGAATAATGGACCCCAAAAAGCTTTGCTCGAAGTAAACATTCGCACCTAACGTCACAAGTCCATTCTTGACGAGAACGATGACGATTGCGCCCATGAGAATTCCGGGTGACGAAATGCTGCCACCGGACAATCCGGTCCCACCGACGATAGCGATGGCGAAGGAGTTGAGCAACCAGTCTTTCCCCGTGGCTGGCTGGGCGGACCCCATGCGCGACACCCAGAGTACTGCTGCCAGGGCCGCATACAATCCCGACAGAGCATTCGCGGCCAGAATCATCCTGTCGGTGCGTATCCCGGAAAGTCGAGCTCCCTCCAAATTGCTGCCGGTTGCCAGTAAATGACGTCCGAAGACCGTATGGCAAAACATGCAATGCGTCGCAGCCAGGACAATCAGGGCAAGCCAGAACAAGTTGGACAAGAACAGAAGTTCTCCCCGGCCGACCAGAGTGAAGCTTTTGGGGATGCCCGTGTACGCGTATCCTTTTGAGAAGCCGAACACCAGCCCGGTGAAAATGAACAACGTCGCCAGCGTGGTGATAAAAGAACTGAGCCTCAGCCTGGTGACCACCAGGCCGTTCACAGCACCAGCACCCAAACCTACGAGAAGGGCCAGGATGCCAGCCGCAAGGCCGGGGAGGCCTCCTCTCGTAACCAGGTAGCCCGCAGTTATCGTAGAGAGGCCGCCTATTGCCCCAACCGAAAGATTCATGCCTCCTACGACCAGCGCAGCAGCCTGCGAGAGAGCAACCAGTGCGAAGAATCCGACCATGCGTGAGACATTGAACATGTTGTACCGGGTCAGGAAGCTCGTTGACGTCACCGAGAAGAAAACAAAAAGCAAAAAAGCGGACAGGGTGATCCCCGCATCTTTGCTCCTCAACAAGCTTCTTACGTTTGCTCTACCCATACATCTGTTCTCTACCCAATTCGGCTCAGTTCCCTGACACCCCGGCACAAACCGGACGGCACGTTTTTGCTTCGTTCCTTTCACGTGCTTGCTCAAAACGACAACACACGACCTCCGCCCCAACCATGAACCACAAGCGCCGCGGCCAGGGATTTTCTCTGAAATTGGGTCGAGGCTCAGGAGAACCCGGCCTCGTCTCATTTGGGCGGGTCAAGATATTTAGTGTCCAGTTCCGCCAGGATGCTTTCTGTAATCGCCATAACTTCCTCACGGTAGGTCTTCAGGTTGTCTCGGGTCACGAGGATCGCCCCTGTGTCCACAAAGTACGCACCCTTCTTCCGTGTCCAGCCATCCAACAGGTAAGACAACAGTTTGCAGCTAATGTAGCCGTGCCCGTGAGGATTCTGCGCGATGGTTCCATCAATCTGCCCGGCTTCGATTGCCTTTAACACGACTTCATCCGTGTCAATGCCGACAAAGTGTATTCGCTTATTTCCTGCTTTCTGGTGCCATTCTGACAGGATCGTGGCGGCGGCGACGGTCGGCGTGTAGCCGGTACAGATAATGCCATCTATTTCGCGGATTCGGGCAGAGAGGGCATCCTGGATTTTGGCCATACTTTCCTCAAACGAGCTCATTCCAGCAACAGTTTGCACAATCTTCACGCCTCCGTGCCGGGCAACTTCTTTCTCTATGCCCTCGCGGCGAAGCACCGTGTTCGGGTCCTCGACCAACTCAAGAACGTTCAAGATTTTCCCTCGGCCACCCATAAAACGGATCAGGGCCTCTGTCGCTTTTTCGGCGGCCTTTTGCACGTCCGTCGCCACACAGAAGGAAGCCCCGGTGGGCGTCGCAGTCGGCGCCCCGAAACTGACCACGAAAGCACCATTGGCGACCAGTTCGTCGTATAGCCCGTTGGCAGCGCTGGCGTCCCCGGGATAAATGGAAAAACCGCGATAGCCCTGTGCCGCGAGAGCCTCCACATTGGCGTTCTCATTGTCCTGCGTAGCTTCCTGGCCAATTTGTGTTTTGACCAGGATGCCACTGTCCCTTTCGAACGCAACGACGCCTTTCCGCACCTCCTCAAAATAGGGATGCACGATCAATGCATACCAGGCGATCCTCTTCCGAGCAGCAGAGGTGCCGGCATAACCTGGACCCTTCTTCCCACAGCCTGAGAGCGAAGAGGCAACCAGAAATGCAACGAATAGAAAGTACACGTGTGTTTTCATTGCCGGCCCGCCCATGGCTGTCCAAGCTACCCGATGTCCAGCGCCGCGGCATAACGACTTGATCACACCATGAACGACCAATCTCATCTTGGCACGCCCGGCTCCAAAGCACCCTAAAAGGAGTGCACGCACAAAGCAAAAGAAAGCAACAGTCTTCATTGTTGGGCTGCCTTCGGTTGTCATCCGGACCGGCAGACTTCCTGCGCGACAAGACCCGTCACGCACTCAGCCGCACAGTCCGACAGAAGCTGATACGGGGAGATGACTTCACGAGCGGATACACCATACCGCGCCTATCGCCTTTAGGCAACAACCTGCTCTGAGAATTCGGAACGCAGGAAGGCCTTTAGGAGAGAGGTCTTGGGGGGAGTGGTGTGCTGAGCATTTCAGATACACGAGGCTGGACTGGGCTGCTTGGCGGAGCTACGGCGATTGTTCTGGGAGGAAGCGGAGCGAGAGGCGGTCGCAGGGAAAGCAGAATTCTGAAAGACTGGTCGAGTTAGGAAGCAGAAGCTGAACAAACGCGTTTCATCCCATGTTAGGGACCTGGCCACGCTCCTTCGCCACATAACGGCGCTACCCCTTCCGAAGGGAGTGCTGTTCAGGCGTTGATGTCCTGCCAAAGCCGGGGATCAGTCAGGAGGATTTTCCCCATGATAGGGCCACCAAGGTCTGCACAGTGGCACAGCAAACTCTTTGCTGGGTAACGTGCACAGGGTCCAAAGTCGCCAGGAAAGTCAAAGGGCCGGCACGACACCAGCCAAGGGCTGCACCCAAGTTCTTGATTGCGGCCACCTCAAGGATAAGACACAATGGCCGGGAAGAGTAAAAGACGTGGACTCAGTCCCTCATGATAGGAGGATTGGACAATGGCGGAGCGACTCACTCGTCGTGAAATGCTGCGGAAGACTGCCCTGGGGGGCCTTGGCTTCTGGGCGGCCAGCAGCCGTGTGCTGGCTCAGGGCAACTCTGCGAACGGAAAATTGAACATCGGGATCATTGGTGTGGCCGGCCGAGGACGAGCCAATACGGACGAGGTCGTGGGCGAGAACATCGTAGCGCTGTGCGACATTGATGACAACTACCTGGGCGTCGCGGCAAAGCGCTTCCCGAAGGCGAAGACGTACAACGATTTCCGGAAGATGCTCGACGAGATGGATAAGGAAATTGACGCAGTCGTGGTGAGCACGCCCGATCACACCCACGCACCGCCGAGCGTGATGGCCATGAAGATGCGCAAGCACTGCTACTGTGAGAAGCCCTTGACTCATTCCGTGTATGAGTCCCGGGTGATGGCGGACGTCGCCGCCGAGAGGAAAGTTATTACCCAGATGGGGACGCAACATCACGCCACAGGCAGCCACCGCCGGATTGTGGAGCTAATCCAGTCCGGGGCGATCGGGTCGGTGGGAGAGTGCCACGTCTGGATCGGTGGGGAGCGCGGTGGCGGCGAGAGGCCGACGGACACCCCTCCAAATCCGCCGCACCTGAAATGGGACCTGTGGCTTGGGCCGGCTCCGTATCGTCCCTATCATCCGGTTTACGTCCCCTATGGTTGGCGATTCTGGTGGGACTTCGGAACGGGCGAGACGGGGAATAACGGAGTCCACATCATGGACCTCGCGTTCTGGGCATTGAAGCTGCGCCATCCTGTCTCCGTTGAGGCCGAAGGTCCCCCAGTGCATCCGGAAACGTCTCCCCGATGGATGACCGTCCACTACGAATTCCCCGCCCGAGACAAGCTGCCGCCGGTCAAGATGATGTTCTATCACGCAAAGAACGGCCCGCCGATCCTGGCCAAGGTTCTGCCAAAGGAAGACGTGGCCGAGTGGGAGTCCGGCGTGCTCTTCATGGGTGAGAAAGGGGTATTGCTGAGCGGCTACGGCAAGTGGAAGCTGCTTCCCGAATCGAAATTCGCGGACTTTCAACCGCCGGAGCCTACCATCCCTGACTCGATCGGCCACCACAAGGAATGGATTGTCGCCTGCAAGACGGGAGGCCCGACCACCTGCAATTTCGATTACTCCGGTGCGCTGAGCGAAGCGGTTCTGTTGGGGAACGTGGCTTACCGCGTTGGAGAGAAGCTCCAGTGGGACCCGGTGAACTTGAGAGCAACGAACTGTCCCAAGGCGGAACCCTACATCAGGCGCAGCTACCGTGAAGGGTGGACCTTGTGAGCTCCGGGCGCCTTGGCGCCTTCCGAGAAGCGGTTTGACCCTCCACCGAAGATGCGGTTACTACGTTTTTTTGACACTCTCGCCTAATCACGCATGATAATCTTCGCATAGAGAAACATGGCGCGTTTTGTAAACTATGCGGCGCTTGCCTCCAAAATCGCGGAAACCGATCCACGAAAAGCTGGTTGGATTCGATTCCGTGTTTCTCCACCAACAACTGCAACTCTTCGCCGACCAAGCGTTCCCGCGAGCGCGCTGACGACGCCCGCGGTCACCGCCCTATGTCCGGCACGTTGGTTAGCCACAAGGCGTTTCAGCGGCCAGGGCCGGGATGATTCGGGCGCTACAGCGCCGCACCTGCCCAACCAACCTCAACTCATCCCATTCCTTCACGCCGCTTCGTGAGCAATACCTCGCACTGAGGCATAGCCGCAGCCACCCTTTTTGGAGCGTTGTATTGAAGGTCGAGATAGCATACCATTGCATATGGCGAGCAGTTGCAGGAACATCTGGACGCTGGTGGTGGAGATGAGCCCCAGGCAATCTCCGGAGAGGAAACCTAAGAAGGGGCGAGAAGCCCGCTTGTACAAACCGAACGCCCGCGGGGGGACTGCCGCGAAGAACGGCGGCTCTCGCCGGAGGGCAGTGCTCTCGGTAGTGGCGATGGTTCTTGTCATGGGCATCGCGTTGGCGGCGTGGCGCTTGCGCCGCCGTGACAAAACCGCCGGGGACGACGGTTCCCTTTTCACAGACGTGGCAATGGAGGCGGGCATCACGTTCCGACACACCGCCGGTCAGGATACCCACTACATGCTCTATCCCGAAATCATGGGGGCGGGCGTAGCCCTATTCGACTACGACGGGGATGGTGATCTGGACATTTATTTTTTGAACGGGAACTACCTCCGGGGGAGAGAGCCGGACCCGAAGATCACCAACGTTCTCTATCGAAATGACACCGAACCCGGGGGAAGATTGCGTTTCACGGATGTGACGGAGGAAGCGGGTGTTGCCGACAGCGGCTACGGGCAGGGCGCGGAAGCAGCGGACTTCGATAACGATGGCGATCAGGATCTCTATGTCACGAATTTCGGAGTCAATGTCTATTTCCGAAACGAAGGGAATGGGAAGTTCACTCGCACTTCCCTTCTCGCGCACGAGGGCTGGGGGCAGTGCTGCTCGGCGGTGGATTACGACAACGACGGCGATCTCGACATCTACCTGGTCAACTACCTGACTTATGACCCCAAGGGTGAGCCCCTGGGGCTGGCCATGGTTGCAGGGAAGGTGATAAACGATTACCGGGGACCGCAGGTCTTTAAGGGGAGTCCGAACGTTATGTACCGCAACGATGGTGACGGCATCTTCACTGATGTTACAGAACGAGTCGGTTTGTATGCGCCGGAAGGGAAGGGAATGGGGCTGGGCGTGGCCGACTTCGATAACGATGGTGATGCAGACATCTTCGTGGCGAACGATTTCATGGAGAACTATCTGTTCGAGAACCACGGAGGGAAATTCTACGAGCGGGGAGTGGCCGCGGGAGTAGCGGTCAGCGCCGACGGCAATGTGGAGTCCTCTATGGGAGTGGACGTCGCAGACGTGGACAACGATGGGTTGTTGGACATCATGGTGCCCTGCCGGTGCTTCGAAATCCATACCCTCTACCACAACGAATGGCCGGTCTTCACCGACGCCCCTGCCCAATGCGGACTGGACAAGGCTACGAAGGGCTATACCGGTTTCAGCCCAAGCTTCCTGGACTATGACAATGACGCCGACATGGACCTCTTCATAAGCACCGGGCGGGTGATAACGCTGGAGGAGGCTGTTCTTAACGGATATGCCACTCCGTGGCAGTTTAAGGAGCGATACGCCCAGGTTGACCTTCTTCTGGAAAACGACGGCCGTGGTTTTTTCCGGAGAGTGCCACCAGCCAAGGCGGGACTGCATTTTCTCCGGCCGACGGTTTCCCGCGGCACAGCCGTCGGAGACCTCGACAACGATGGGGACCTTGACATCGTCGTGAACGTTTGCGAGGGGCCGGCGGTGGTTCTGCGAAACAACACAAAAGGTGGAAACTGGCTGACGCTTAAGCTGATCGGCACGAAGAGCAACCTGGACGCGATCGGCGCCCGGGTGATTGCCCGTGTGGCAGGGAAGGTCCAGTACCATTATCTGAGGGGAGGTGGGAGCTACTTATCCGTCAGCGACCGCCGGATTCACCTCGGTCTCAGCAGCGCAACCAAAGTGGACAGCATTGAGATTATCTGGCCCTCGGGGATAAAACAGGTCTTGAAAAACGTCCGGCTCGTGAACCGCTTTTTGATGATTCATGAGCCGGCTAGAGAGACAGGGCGAGAGCGCTCAGCACAGGCCACTTCTCGTCCGACGACGGAATGAGACACTGGATCAAAGCCGGGTTTCTTCTTCCACGCCGGAGGCGCCACATTCAACAGGCGCTGAATAGCCTCAGCCGAAAAGGGACAACCTTCGGTTTTCTTCCGGACAGAGCGTCAGACTGCCTTTTGGCATCCAGTACCGTCCGGGATGAGAGGGTTTCTCTCCGTCACCAAACTCATCCTGGACCCTTCCACGGCCCTGGACCGAGCTGTACAAGCTGCATCACGAACATTGAGACGGCGCCTGTCAAGCAACAGGACAGTGAATCCGTTTCGGTCGTCCTGCGAAATTCGGTTGAGGCAACAAGCGATTGCTCGGTGCCCTGTCATGAAGATTGGTCCAGACTGTCAGAATATCCGCGAGGCGGGACCCGAATAGGCACCGATTCGCCGCGGCGTTCGCCAGGATTGCCTTTCTGCAATCACCCTGCGATTGAACGAACTGCAAAGCTTTTTGGGCTGGAACCCACGCTTCGCGCGCAAGGACGGCCCCACAAAATATCTCCCTGAGGCGATATTCAAAAAACGACTCCCGCCCCCTTTTTCTCCTCCCCATGTTTTAATAAGATTAACTGCACACGCTTAACGCGGCCTCTGGCCGCAACCAGATGATTGCATGATGTCAAATGCACATTGAACAACTGCGCAAGTACTTTAGTCACTCGATGTTCGATCTTTTTTGTTGCCGACCGCCTCATTTCCTGGTTCTCAATAAACCGTCGTATAAAAAGGAGAAAGCCTGATGGGGATAAAGTTACTGGTATTCATGGTTTCAATTTGTCTGCTGGGAGCCGCACCGCTGACCGCCGCGGAACAGGTCGTGAATATTCGTGAGTTGGGCGCCGTGCCCGACGGCAAGACGCTCTGCACCGAGGCCATTCAAAAAGCAATCAACCGTTGCAGCGTCTCCGGCGGGGGTACGGTCTATTTTCCGCCCGGCACGTATCTGTCCGGCACGGTTTTTTTGAAAAGCCATGTGACCCTGGAGCTTGAGGCGAATGCAACGCTTTTGGGAAGCACCGACCTGGGGGATTATCCGTATAGGACCTCAAAGGTCCCCTCCCGAACGAACCTTTACGCCGTTCGCAGCCTCATCTGTGCGGAGGACCTCGAAAGAATCGCCATCGTTGGCCGGGGCACGCTCGACGGAAATGGCAGCGCCTTTTTCGATCGGCGCCACGACGGCAGTCGTCCCGTCCTCATTCGGGTTATCAACTGCCGCGACGTGCTGGTGGAAAACGTATGTATGCAGAACACGGGCTTCTGGAACCAACATTATCTGGCTTGTCAGCGCGTGCGGTTGCACGGCGTGCGCGTGTGGAACCATGCGACGTACAACGTTGACGGAGTGGACATTGACGGCTGCCGGGATTTCGTCGTCTCCGACTGTTTCCTGGATAGCGACGACGACGCCCTCTGCTTGAAAAGTACATCGGAGCGACCCTGCGAAAACATACTCATCAGCAACTGCGTGATCAGCAGCCACTGCAACGCCATCAAGATGGGCACCGATTCCACGGGGGGCTTTGTGAACGTCACGATCGCCAATTGCTCGATCATCTCGCCGAGGGAATCCAAGGTCCTCTGTGGACTGCAGCGGCGAATCAGCGGCATCTCCCTGGAACTCGTTGACGGCGGCCAAATGGATCGGATCGCCGTATCGAACGTGACGATTGACGGCGTGGAAGTGCCGATTTTTGTCCGCCTGGGCAACCGCGGAGTAGGTTTTCTACCCTCGGGCGCCAGGCCGAAAGAGGAGTATCCGGTCGGCACGCTGCGCAACGTCTCGTTCGCCAATATCGTGGCCACCCGCGCCGGCAAAACCGGCTGCTCCCTCGTCGGCATACCGGGTCATGCCATCGAGAACGTGACGCTGAGCAACGTGACCATCCGCAGCGAAGGCGGCGGGAAGAGCGAGTGGTGCTCCGCCGTGATCCAGGAGCTTCCCGAGCAGTACCCCGAGGCAACCATGTTCGGAAAGCTGCCAGCGCACGGCCTGTACTGCCGCCACGTCCGGGGCTTGACCCTTTCCAACGTGCGGCTTCAGACCGACGAGCCCGACGGCCGCCACGCCCTGGTGCTGGACGACGTCCAGGAGGCCAATATCAGCGGATTGACCTGTTCGCGCGCCCCTGCCGCCGCGTCGCTCATCCGTCTGGTTCAGTCCCGCAATGTCCTGATCCGGGGTTGCCAGCCCGAGGCCTCCGACGGCGTCTTCCTGCGCCTCGAAGGCCGGGACACCGCGGGCATCGCGCTGGTTGGAAACGATCTCAGCCGCGTCGGCAAAGTGGGCGATTTTACGGAGGGGGTCGCTCCCACTTCCTTGCGTTCTGCTGGAAACCTCGATCCAGAACCGTAGGAGAGGCTAACTTGGTCATACTTGTGGTGCGGGCGTCTCGCCTCACCAGACGAAAAATCTCAATAGGCGCCGTGAAATAACGGCGCGGGAGGTACACCATGCGTTTGCATTGCGAGTTGATGTTAACATTGGCGGCAATGCCGCTGCTGGTTGCGTCGCCCGTGGGAGCGGTAAAATCCACGTCGGCGGAGATTGCGCGCGCACACAATTGGTCCGTGGCGCGGTTTGGCGATGGCCAGAAAGCCCCATCAGCCGGTCCGCCATTTTCGTTCACCTATGGCGACCGGCCCTCGTCGGACTTCCTCAATACGTGGAAAGTCGGGCGTAAGTCGCGCAAGCTGGACAAGTCAAAGATCGAACGCGTCGTCACTTATACCGATCCTGCCACGGGGCTGGTCGTCACCTGCCGCGCGATTGAGTATGACGATTTCCCGACTATCGAGTGGACGCTGTTCTTCAAGAACACCGGCAAAGCCGGCACGCCGGTCATTTCCGACGTGCGGCCGCTGGATGTAAGCTTCGCTCGCAAGACCAACGCGGAGTTCCAACTTCACTATCACACCGCCGACAACTGCACCCAGGATAGCTATGCTCCTCATGTGGAAGCTATGGGGCCCGATGCCGCAAGGCGGTTCGCCTGCGCCGGCGGGCGTCCCACGACAGGCGCGTATCCATACTACAACATCGAGATGGACGGCGGCGGCGTCATCGTCGTGTTGAGTTGGGCCGGACAGTGGTCCTCGGAGTTCAAGCGCGATAGCGGCAAGACCCTCCGGGTCCGCGGAGGACAGGAACTGACGCACTTCACGTTGCATCCGGGGCAGGAACTCAGCTCGCCTCTCGCTGTGCTACAGTTCTACGATGGCGATTGGATCCGCGCGCAGAACGTCTGGCGCCGATGGATGTTCGCGCATAACATACCTCACATTAAGGGTGTGATGCCATCGCCTATGCTTTACATGTGCAGCAACGGATACTTCGATGGTCTTCGCTCCAACCTGAAAGCGGAAAAACTTTTCATTGACCGCTACGCGGCCGAACGCATCGGCGTGGAGTACTGGGACATGGATGCCGGCTGGTATCCGTGCGATCCAGCCGTCGGCTGGCCGCAGGTCGGCAACTGGGAGCCGGACACGGACCGCTTCCCCGGCGGCCTGAAGGCGATGAGTGACCACTTGCACTCCAAGAACATCAAGTTCATCCTCTGGTTTGAGCCGGAGCGAGTTTCCAAGGGAACCTGGCTTGCCCGGAACCATCCGGACTGGATCTATGGCGGCGCCGAAGGCGGTCTTGTGAAGCTGGGAGACCCCGAATGCCGCAAGTGGATCACCGAACACTTCGACAACCTGATCACGACCCAGGGTGTTGACGTGTACCGGCAGGACTTCAACATGGATCCGCTCCCTTATTGGCGAGGCAACGACACCGAAGACAGGCAGGGCATCACGGAGATCCGGCACGTTGAAGGCTATTATGCGTATTGGGACGAGCTGCGGCGCAGGCACCCAAATCTGCTCATTGACACATGCGCCTCCGGTGGCCGCCGTAACAACCTCGAAACATTGCGGCGTTCAGTTCCCATATTGCGAAGCGACTACACAATGGACCCGATCGGAAATCAGGGCCACACCTATGGTCTCTCGATGTGGGTTCCGATCAACGGCACCGGGCTGTACATGAAAGGCGCCTATGAGAACCGAAGCACGATGGCGCCGATTTACGGCATCGCGTGGGACGTCCGGAAGGAAGGGTGTGACTGGGACCTGATGCGGCGGATGGTGAAAGAGTGGCGGCATCTGAGCAAGTGCATGATGGGCGACTACTATCCTCTCACGCCATACAGCTTAGAGAAGAACGCCTGGATAGCCTGGCAGTTCGACCTCCCGGAGAAAGGCGAGGGGATGGTGGAAGCGTTCCGGCGTGATGACTGTGCGGAGGATTCACGGGTCTTCAAACTGCAAGGATTGGACCCCAAAGCCGTCTGTGCGGTGGAGAACCTGGATACGGGCAATACGGAGAAGCTGACCGGTGAGAAGTTGATGGGGGACGGTTTGCGTATCAACATCGCGGACCGGCCAGGCTCCGCGTTCATCGCCTACCACAGAGACCGGTAGGAGTCATGCCTGGTCGAAAAAGTCCCGAATCGGGCGGGTGGCTGCTCCCGCCATCCAGTATGGCTCATGGTGCGTTCTCTTCGGGGGCGCAAAATGACAGTGGAATGACGCATACGGGCTATGTCTATTCTGTTGGGGACCCTCGCCCGAGCCTGTGCGCCGAGGGAGGTTCGGACTTGCTCTTGGACATGTGGGGGTAGGCCGCACAAAACTATCGTGGTGCCAATTCCAAGTTCCTTAGCCCATTTCACCTGTGCAGCTTGAGATGCGAGGCCCAGCCTCGCGGCACGTCTGCTAACCTGCTCGCGCACGTATTTCATCAGCTTACGGGTCCTACTCGCTATCTGAGGGCGGAAGTTCACCTCACTGATGCGTACTTAATGCATTGGTATCAGAGGGGTTAGTCGGTAGTTCCGCTATTGCACCGGGGGTATGATGTTTGCGTGGTGGGAGTTACGACGG
>CAYZXL010000071.1:0-23636 GCA_964482435.1 uncultured Verrucomicrobiota bacterium | reverse complement strand
AGACTGTAAATCTGCTGGCGATGTCCTTCGAAGGTTCGAATCCTTCTCCTCCCATGTATTGGTTGGTTTTCCTTATTCGCCCCCAGGGGTCGTGCGTTTCCGTGCATCGGAACGTCCCGTCTTTGAACAGATAAATGCCCCTGGGAAATTCCATTTTGCCTCGTGTCTCAGGCGACCTCCTCTCTGGCAAAATCCCCTCGGCTCGACTTCTCGGAACAAGGCGGGCTTCGCAACCGTTGACATAAAGAGACGACCCTGTCAGAGTATTGTGAACGAGCGAGACCAGTTTCTCTTGCGCGGGGGACGCAAATGGCTAACAGCAAGCTGGAAATCCAAATCGGCGGGATGCACTGTGCTGCGTGCGCCAGGACCATTGAAAAGGTCCTCAAAAAGACGCCGGGTGTCTCCTCTGCCACAGTCAATTTTGCGGCGGAGACGTGCAGCGTCGAGTTCGACCCGTCAATCGTCAGCAAAGAGGGGATTTTTGACGCTATCCGGGACATCGGCTACACGCCACTGGAGGGTGACCTCGAAAAAAAAGAAGTAGCTGCCCGGAGAGAGCTTTACTGGCTGATATATAGCGCTTTTCTGGCGGCGCCCATCCTCGTCATCACCTACGGCTCGCTCACCGACCCCTTCAGCAACTACGCGCGCGTTGTCATAGCAAGCATCCTTCAGTTCACCGCAGGGGCGACTTTCTATTCGGGGGCTTATCGTTCGTTGAAGAACCGCTCGGCGAATATGGACGTGCTTGTCTCCATTGGCATATCCGCCGCGTACGTTTATAGCCTGCTGACGACGTTTCTGCCTTCTCTCTTCACCGGCGGGGAGCATTTTTTTGAAACGCCGGCTCTACTCATAACTTTCATTCGCTGCGGGAAGTGGCTCGAGGCGAGGGCGCGATATTCGGCCAACAAGGCTCTTGAAAAGCTCTTGAGCTTGCAAGCCCCAACCGCGACCGTGATTTCCGACGGACAGGAAAGAACGGTCCCGGTTTCCCAGGTCAAAGCTGGCGACGTGGTTGTCGTTCGACCGGGAGAGAGAGTTCCTGTTGACGGAACGGTGGTCGAAGGGGTTTCGGAGGTGGACGAGTCTCTGGTTACCGGCGAGTCGGTTCCCGTCGAGAAAAAACCGGGAGACGAGGTCGTCGGAGCAACGGTTAACGGGTCTGGGGTGCTTCGCGTCAAGACCACGCGGGTCGGGGGAGATTCGTTTCTCGCGCAGATGGTCAAGATGGTCAAGGACGCTCAGGCTGACAAGCCGCCCATCCAGAGGTTCGCCGACAGGGTCTCGAACTATTTTGTTCCGGCGGTCCTGGTCATCGCCGCAGTGACATTTCTGGTCTGGCTGCTGACCGCCTCGACCATCCCGCTGGTCAAGGCTCTTTCAGCGGCGATAGCCGTGCTGGTGATTGCGTGTCCGTGCGCTTTAGGTTTAGCGACACCCACAGCCATTGCCGTCGGGTCGGGAATTGGTCTGAGCCGCGGGATTCTTTTCAAGAAGGCGACGTCTCTGGAGGTCATCTCGTCCGTTGACACCATCCTCATGGACAAGACGGGGACGATAACCGCAGGGAAATTGGCCGTCGCGGAAATCGTCCCTGAGCCGCCTTATTCCCCGGAGCAAGTGCTGAGCATCGCGGCATCGGCAGAGCGCTATTCGACGCATCCCTTTGCGAGAGGAATCGTCCAGTCGGCGAAAGGGAAAGGGCTTGAGTTCCAGCCCGTTGAGCACATTCACGAGGTAAAAGGTTCCGGAATAAAGTGCACCCTGGCCTCAAGGGACCTCCTCGTGGGGAGCAAGAAGTTTCTCGAATCGCACGACGTCGTCGTGGACTCCTCCCGACACGAGAAGCTGGCATTGTCAGGAAAGTCGCTCGTGTTTGTGGCGTTCGATTCAAAACTCGTCGGGGCAATAGCCCTCGCCGACGAAATCAAGGACTCTTCCGTCGAGGCTATAGCAAGGCTGAAGAAATTGGGATTGGGAGTCATCATGGTCACGGGCGACAACGACGCCATCGCCCGACAAGTCGCTGAAAAAGCGGGCATTTCCGATGTCCGGGCAGAAATTCTTCCTCAAGATAAGATAGGGCTTGTGCGGGAATTGTCTCGCGCTGGCCGAAAAGTCGCCATGGTGGGCGACGGCATCAACGACGCGCCGGCTCTGGCCGCCGCGGACGTCGGCGTCGCCATCGGCTCCGGAACGGACATAGCCAAAGAAACAGGCGACGTTGTCCTCGTGAAAGACGACTTGCGGGATGTTCCCCGCTCGATTGTGCTGGGCGGCAAAACGCTTCGGAAAGTCAAGCAGAACCTCTTCTGGGCTTTGTTCTACAACTGCCTCGGAATTCCACTTGCCGCCGTCGGGAAAATCCACCCGGAGTGGGCGGGGCTGGCAATGGCACTTTCGTCGGTGTCGGTCGTGACCAATTCCCTCCTTTTGAGGAGGTCGGCCAGGAACCTCGACTGAAAATCCCTTGAGGGCCGGGTTTCGGTGTGCTCGAAGCAGAACGCAGTGGACCTGCCGGGAGATGGCGAATCGGAAGCGCGTGACCTGGTCTGCGTGCGAGAGTTGCACGCAGCTGCACTCGTGTGAGGCAAAAGGCGGTTCAGATTGTGGTGCGATGGTTCTGAACCCCCGAGAGCGCTGAGGACGCGGAGAAGACCAAAGAACCTGCGATTCTCTGCCGAAAAGTGCGCCCTCTGCGCTCTCCGCGCCCTCTGCGGTTGGCTCTCCCCGAACTGAAGTAACTACATGCGAGATTTACATTCTATGGAGTTGGAGGGGCCGAAATGGTAAGATAACGCTGCTGCATGTGGGCAGTGCCACAGCAGTGCACGGTGGAAAGGTCCATTCATTCCAAAGCAGAGCCAACGCCTGGGTCTCTGTCTGGCGGAACGCGGTTTCTTTCGTAAACGGAAATAGTCGTTAATAAATCAGACAGGAGGGCAGCCGATGATTTCAATGAGGTCCAGACGCGGGGGAGCAGAAGCGTTAGTCGCGGTCATCGCCGTCATCTGTATCGCCATCGCCGTAGCTATGATCCTGAAACGCGTTAAAAGCGCCGCGAGGGAGGCAATGGGCGACGCCTACTACTATTGCGAGAACTGCAAGAACGAGTTCGTGGGCTCCTCGAAGTTGATTGCCCCCATCAACTGCCCCAAATGCGGAAAGACGACGGCGGTGCTGGCGCTCAAATTCAAGGGAAAGGATGGCAAGGCCTTCATCGCCTACTACGAGAAGTACGACCTCGAGACAAAAAGACTCATCGAGGCGAGGAAACGCGGCGAGAAAGTTGACGAGGCCAAGATGGGCAACCCCCTGAGGCGCAGACCCGACGAGGACTGGGTGGATAGCATGAGCCCGGAAGGGATTGAAATCAGGAACATCACCATCTCGCCGACGGACGAAAGTAAAGGTGCGGACCTGGTGCCGGTCTTTCCCGAAACGAAGAAAAAGTGAACGGCGTCCGCAACGCCTGACTTCTGAGGGGGGGGCAGTTGACCGCCGAGGCCGCTGACAGCGCAGAGGGACCGGTGGTCTTCTCCACTCTCTGCCATGAAAATAACCGCTACGCGGCGAGCGGGCACTCTCTCGCAAAGCCGCTAAGGCCGCAAACGAGCACGCCTTGCGAGTCCCTCGCGTCTCTGCGTCTTGGCGAGAGAAAAGACGGTTGACAGAAGGATTTTCATGCTCTCCGGGTGAGCGAAGCTCCTGAGGCACTGCGGTGGCCTGTCTGACGCGGACTATGCATCAAGAGAGGTCTTCATTGTGCGCCCGTAGCTCAATTGGACAGAGCGGTGGGCTTCGAACCCAAAGGCTGCAGGTTCAAGTCCTGCCGGGCGCATTCCTCATCCGCCGGGACGATTGTCGGTCAGTTCTTTCGGAAAGGGCGCTTAAGGGCGCCGGGAACGAGGCCGAGGGCGAGGGCCTGCCACAGACAGATTTTGAGGCTGATCCCAGGGTCGCGATGGGACCATGCGGCCAGACCGTGGATATGGGGGCCGACGAGTATTACTGGACCCGGTCCGCAGCTATCAGGAAGACCGCTTCAGGCATCGAGATTTCATGGGACTGCATCTGGTGTTCCACGCTGTTCAAGGTTGACTATGCGGATCAGTTGAGCATTGGAATGACCTGGAACACGTTTCCCGAGACGATTGACGGGACCGGCCTCCAGAGGGCAAGTTACCTTGATACAACCGCCGGGGCCACCAGGATGAGGCTCTACAGAGTGAGGGCCCTGAATTGACCCACGACCACGCAGCCCGCGGAAGGGCCGGGAGGCGCCGGGCCAAAGTCGAGGCCGGCTACCATGCCCGCGCGGTCAAGCTGACGTCGGCGGCTGTGGCATGCGCGGCCATTACGGCCCTTGGCCCGATCGGGGTGCGTGGGGCGGTGCTGATCGTTCCTTCCGAGCCCTACACCTATCTGTGGGACGCTATGGAAGCCGCCCAGGAGGGCGACACGATCATGGTGCTCCCGGGGTGGTACGGCATCTCATCTGCGCATCCGCTCAAGAACGACCTCACGATCATTGGTTCTGAGTCGTCCACGACCACGGTCGAATATGACAGGCGCGATTGGCGCGCGGTGTTCAAGGCGGAGGGCGTCCGAGGCGTCGTGATCGAGGGTCTGACGATCTTGGGCAGCTGGGGGGAACGGTCCTCCACACAGAATTTGCCAATAGGCGGCGGTGCCCTTTTCTGCACGGGCAGTGAAGTCCTCCTCAGAGACTGCGTCCTGGCATGGTCACAGCTCGGAACTCTGGGGACGAGCCGGGGCAACGGCGGCGGCATTTATGCCTCAGATGGTTCGTCCCTGACTCTCGTCAACTGCGTCGTAAGAGACAACGACGCGGGAAAAGGGGGGGGCATTTACCTCTACGCCCATCCCTCGCCTTGCTCCCTTAGGATGACCGGCTGCGTTATCGAGTCCAACCGGGGTGTCGGAGCTGGGATCTTCCTTATCGGGTCTGGCGAGATCGTCCTCGAGAATTGCACGATCGCTCACAACTATGGCGGGGGAATAATTTGCGAGGACACCCGGCTCACCATGAGGAACTGCACCGTCGTGGACAACGTATCGTACACCAGCGGAGGCGGCATCTACGTCTACGACTCCGATTTCTCGGCAACAAACTCCGTCATTGCAAACAACTGGGCAAACGCCGGCGGGACTGATGGCTCCACGGGCGGTGCCGGCATCTGGTTTAGCGGGACCGGTACCATGGTTCTGACAGACTCCACAATAGCGGGAAACAAGGTAGGGGAGCGGATGAACGAGGACCTTTACCGGAGGGGCGGGGGGCTGTTCATAGAAGGGGGAACCGCGACAATCGCTAACTGCATCTTCTGGGACAACACGCAGGACATCTCCGTCTCCACCGGGGCCAACCTGACCGTTGGCCACTGCGATACGGAAGACATGCTGACGGGCCCGGGGTTCTTTCACTCGGAGCCGAGGTTTGTGGACCCGGAAAATGGCGATTTTCGGCTTTTGGGTGATTCGCCGTGCATTGACATGGGGTTGTATGACCCGGACATCATCCCTGGGACCGATATCGAGGGGAAACCTCGCGTCGTCTTCGGGCGGTTTCTCGACCTTCCGGACCTGGGGGCATACGAATACGATCCGTCTGTGCCGCTCCAGGTTTGCACAAGATCCCTTCCGGGGGCAATCGCCGACCACCAATACCGGGCAGAACTGAAAGCCACGGGGGGCTTTGCACCATATTCCTGGTCACTCGTTTCGGGCGGCCTGCCCGCGGGTCTTTCCTTTTCCCCCCAAGGAATCCTGTTCGGCGCCCCGGCCGCCCCGGGAACCTACCAACTCACTTTTTCCGTCGGAAACCTTCAGGGAGAGGCCCAGCAGGCGTATCAGCTCGACATCTCTTCTTATCAGCGCTGGTACGTTGACGCAAAGGCCGTCTCCTCGGGCGACGGGAAATCCTGGGAGACGGCTTTCGGTTCGGTCCAGGAGGCAGCGGACGCGGCGGGCGAGGGGGACGTTGTGCAGGTTGCTCCGGGCCAATATTCCGGCCCTGCAACCGTGGCAACTCCAATAGACCTCCTCGGCCCCGGTTCGGACCTGGCGACGATTGACGGGCAGCAGAAAGGCTCCGCCATTTCTTTCTGGCTGCTCCCCTTCGGGAAACTCTCCGGCTTCACAATAAAGAACGGTTTGGCCGACAAGGGCGGTGGACTTTTCCTGTACGAATCCGGAATCACAATCGAGAATTGCGTCATAGAATCGAATAGCGCCAACTACCTCGGCGGCGGCATTTATGCGAACCTCTCACCGGCGAAGATACGCGACTGCGTCGTCAGAAACAATGCGACCGGTCTCGGGACTTACTATGCGGTCCAGGCAGGCGGGGGGATTTACTCGTATTTTTCGCCGCTTGAGATAGACCGCTGCATGGTCGAGAATAACGGAGTCAAGCAGGCGGGGTATCCGTACTGGGGCGGCGGGCTGACGCTCCATGGTTCTCATCCGAAGCTCACCAACTCCCTCATCGTCAAGAACTACCTGGACAGCCCTTCTTCCTACAAGCTCGGGGCCGGCATCTGGGCCATGTTCGGCTCGCCAATCATCATCAACTGCACCATCGCGGACAACTTCGTCGAGCCGGACCCTTTCTTCTACTACCGCGTCGGGGGATTGGGGGCTGCCGAGTGCATGGCGACAGTGAGAAACTGCATCCTGTGGGGGAACGGAGTTGATGTTCTCGAGGCGCCCGCGGAGTTTTCCGTCGTCGGCACTCCGCCTGAGTGGGCACAAGGGCCGGGGAACATCAACCTCGACCCCGAATTCGTTGACCCCGCCTCCGGCGACTACCGCTTGAAAGACACCTCGCCTTGCATAGATGCTGGTTGGAACTCCTGCATCAACGGCTACGAAGCCGATTTGAGTGGGCAGATGAGAGTCCTCAACGGCCTTGTGGATATGGGCGCTTACGAGAATCCGCGGCACGAGTTCGGCAGGCTGTCCATCGCGAAAGATGCGGGGCAGGTCGCCCTCACCTGGACAAGCTCGCCCGGAGAGAACTACACAGTGGAGACCGGCACGGACCTCCTGCACTGGGAATCCGTCGCGACCGTGCCCTCCGGCGGCCTCTACACGACGTTCATCCTTCCGACGGAATCTTTCTCGCCACGATTCTACCGCGTCGTGCGAGTCCAGCCGTAGCCTCGCACCGTGCGCGATCGCCCAGGAAAGAGACGAGACAGCACCGTCGCTCACTGCACTTCAGGCAGGTTCTCGGCGCTCATCATCCCTTTGGCGCGAAGCTCTTTCTGAGAAGCTCTACGCTCTTTTTCACGCCGGAGTCGGGGTCTTCCTTCCCCTCAAATTCAATCGAGATGTATCCGCGATAACCGACCTTGCGGAGAATCGCCGCGATTCGGTCGTAATCGAGGTCGAGAGTGTACCACTCCCCGCCGCCGAAATAAGTCTTGGCGTGGACGAGGACCGCGTGAGGCGCGAGCTTTTCGAGTTCTCCATAGGGCTCCTCGAGGAAGTTTCCCGTGTCCATCGTCGCGCCAAGCCACGGCGAGCGGATGGCGTTCAGAATCCGCAGCACTCCGTCAGCGGTTCTGGTCAGTCCCCAGTGGTTTTCAAGCGCCATGACGACTCCCGCCGTCTCCGCTTTTGGCAGGCACTTCTCGATACAGCCTATGACCCACCGAAAGGCATCGTCTTCCGTGTAGCCGGGCAGCGGCGGCTCGATCCCTCGCTTCGCCATCAACTCGTCAAAGGATTGAATCGTGTTCCAGCGGCCAGAATTGAGCCGAATCGCGGGAATCCCCATCTCGTGAGCAAGCTCAATGCAGTGGAGCGTGTGGTCAATCTGCGCCTTCCTCTTTTCCTCGTCGGGACTCACGAAGTTCTGGTGGATGGCCAGGTCGTACAAATCCAGTCCGCGTGTGAACGCCAGCCGCTTCAATTTCTGAAGATAAGCTGGCGATTCCTCTGTCATCTGGCGATGAAGAATCTCGACTCCGTCCAGGTCCAGTTCGCACGCCTTCTCAAGGACCGTCTCTATCGGCACCTTCTCCTCCCGAAAGTGCCAGTAGGAATAGGTCGTAGTCCCGATCCGAAAGCGAGCCTTTGAGGTGGGTCCTTTCGCGCTCCCTGTCGTCGCTGCACCCGGTTCCTCGGCGGCCAAATCTCCCACCGACCCGAAAACTGACGCCGACGCAGCTAACAGCGTCTTCCCGACAAACTCACGTCTTGATATTTGCATTCCCGTACTCCTTTTTCCGTTGCAGTTTCTGTGGAGAAGCTACGGGCATCCTACCACCATCTGCCTCTTTCATCAATGCTCTGGTGGGGAGGCACAAGGGTACCCAGTCGGGAGTCTTTTCGCGGCTGTGCGCCCGGGAGAGAAGCGCGCTTAGCCACTATTCGCCCCGGTGCGCCCGGGGCGCTCCCTGCCCAATGCGCGAACCGATTACCGATTTCCCAAAGAGCCGCCGGCCACCCGGGACCTCCCCGGTAACTTCCTGAACTCGATCGGGGCGTCTCGCCCGTATATGGTGGGAAGGAGGCCTCACAGACCCAGAGTTCCCTTCCTGCGGACAAAAATCAGATCGCCTGGTTTGACAGCGGGATCGAGCTCCGGTTTGTCGAGGATTTCGGAGACGTTTACCTCCGGCCTTTTCCACTTCCCGGAATCGTCCGCGGTGAGAAGGATCACCCTCTTTCTGTCGGCGAAGTCGGTGAACCCTCCCGCAAGGATGATCGCGCGAAGGAGCGTGATCGGCTCTTTCTCAGAGAAGCAGTACTTCCCCGGTCTGCCGACCTCTCCTCCAACATAAACAAATGGGCCTTCGGCGGCGCGTGTTGCCGGGGCCTCTGTCCCGGCGGGAAGCACCGGGCGGACTTCTCGCTTTTCCTCCTTCTTCTCGCTTTCGCCGAGGGCGAAGGAGACGTTGGAGATATTGGCTCTCGCGCACGCGTCGAGAACCGTCGCAACTCTCCTGTAGGCAACCTCCGCATCCGCCCGGACTATGATGCGGACGCCGAGATTCTGTCCTGCGACTTTCTGCATTAACTCATCAATTGCCTGTAGAGGCCTCTGCGTTCCCCCGACGAGGAGTCTCCCGTCTTTCGCGACCTCGATGACGACGGGCATTCTTGCTTCGGCTCGCTCCCTGGGAATGACCTCCGGACCGACGGCCTTGGGAGCGGGCAGTTCGCCAGTCTCATCGGGATAAGGAAGGTCTTTGAACGCCTTCCACGATTTGGCCGCCCAGTTGTAGAGCAAAAGTCCGTGCTCAGTTGAGACGAGGAAGTCGCGGCTGCTCAAGACGGAAAGAGCATGGCCGCCGGGGACACCCGCCTTTCCTTTCCCCGGAAACTCCGGTTCTAAGGCCGCCCACGTCTCTCCATCGAAGCGATAGATGGGGTCACGACCGTGCGTGAACCAGACGTTGTCCCATCTGTCCACGGCAATCCCCCAGACGGCTTTGACCGGACACCCGTTGGCTTCGTTGTAAATCGTCCATTTCCCCGACTTCTTATCGAAGCAGCCGACTCCTTTTGTCGGCTCATCGCCCCCAAGCCAGATGCGGCCTTTCCCGTCCTCAGCAAGCGCCAACGCTCGGCCTGTCGGACAATCGGTCGGGCCGGGTCTCCAGAATCCAACATCCCTTCCCCACCGACATCCCCACTTCACAAGCCCGCCGGGGTCCTTTATTTCGTCCCCTTTTTTCCAGGGTGGGACGCCCTCAATTGGTCTTCGCCATATTCCCCCGATGCCTTTGGGTTCCTCCCACCAATAACGGGTGACGCGGTTGGTCTCGGGATCGTAAAGCGGTGCCCTGTGGGGTTCGCCCCCTTTCGGCCGGTCGTAAAGGGCAAGCCAGAGGATGCTGGGGTCGTCGCGATCCACGATAATGTCCGTCACATTGTCGTTGGGTATCAAATCGAAGTTCCCCGAGCAGTACCGCCGCCAGGGCGGGCCTTCGTCCCCGAATTTCCAATCCGGGTTGAAGGAAATCAGGCCTGCCCCCGGACCACCCAGCCATGCAGAATCCCACGTGTACGCAAATCCATACGTCCCAAGTCCCATCTCCATCAGTTCGACGTTGATCGTGTAGGGCGTCCACTTTGCGCCGTCCCACCTCGACACGCCAAAAGGTTCCCGTTCCGGAATGCCCCCGCTTACCGTGATGCGTCCCAGGTCATCCTTCGTCAACATTCCAAATCCGAGAAGCTCGGAGTGGAGCCCATCCTGCTTCGTGAATCGGCGAATCTCCTTCATCTCCCTGATGCTATAGACGCTCACGCCGCCCCAACCCGTCGCCCAGACCTCATCGCCATTCACCAGCAGACACCATTTCCATGGCCGGAAAAAGTCCGGTGAGTACACGGTCGCCAGTCTGCGGTCGGGACCTCTTCCGCAGAAGGGACATATCAGAGAATTCGGTCTTATGTATCTGTGGCAACCAGGACACACCAAGATGGTTTTGTCTCTCAGTTGGCTCGGCACCTTCTCCCTCGCAAGCGGCTCGTTCCACATCGGGTCGTGCTCGGTGCTTTCTGCCGTCGGCGCCGGTTTGCCTGCCTCTTTCTCACCCGGAGCGGGCGCAGGGCTGGGCGCTTCGGGGACCTCCCTCGGCGCCGCTGGAGTGGCTGAGCCTGTTTCTGCCGTCTTTCCCTCTTCTTCCACCGCCCGCGCTGAAAACGAAGCGAAAGACAAAAAGCCGACGATGCTCAAAAAGACCGACAGCAACGCCAGGGCGGTCTTCCACGGAAAGGACGTGGCAGGACGTTCCACCGAGGCGAGGATATGCTCGATTCGCTTCCCAAACCGGCTCACGTGACTGAAAAGCCCCAGTGTGGCGAGGCGACTCCGGCGAGGACGGACGCTCCTTTCTGCGAGTTCGGTCAATGCCCTCGCGTAAAGCGTTCCCCCGGAGCATCGTTCAAGGACCCAGTTGTCGGAGATTTCTTCTCTCAGGCGGCTGAGCTGCCTGCTGATGAGCCACAGGAACGGGTGGAAAAAGAAAAACGATTCCGCAATCCGCTGGAGAATGTTGACGGCGTAGTCGCTCCATCGAACGTGCGACAGTTCGTGAATCAGGATGGGCCGGAGTTGTTCCACGGGCATTTCGCGAACGAGCGACTCCGGCAGAAGAATCGTCGGCCGGAAAATCCCGACGAAGACCGGGGAAGACAACCTCTTTCCGAGCCGAATCTTTGTCCTCGTCTTGATACCTGCGGCCTCTTTCGTGCGCTCGAATAACTCAAGCAACACCGGGTCGGAAACCGGTAAGGACCCACGCCGAATCCTCGAAACCGAGGCCGCCGCGACGACCAGCCTAAGGAGAAGGGCGACGCATCCCGCCATCCAGGACAGGCCAACTACGCCCCGCCACAGCACTGGCGCCGACGTGGTCGAAGCTGCCTCCGCTCGCAGCACTTCACAATTGGTTGGAGAAGCCGATTCGACCACCGAGACCTCGGGTGAGCCACGAGGCTCAATCGAAGCAGCACCCAGTGTTCTTGCCGGGATGGCATCCTCGGCCGCCGGGCGCACTGGGGACACGACCGGAACCGTGTCGTTCGTCCGTTCCGGTATCGCCGGCCGGCCAGGACCGCCAGTCCCCGGCAGGAACTGACTCGGTGCGCGCTGAGATTCCTCCGATGGCGCGTCCAAGGCGCCCAAAGAGATGACAGCAGCCGCGTGATGCCCCTCGGTCCTGAAAAGGCACACCCTATGCCCCCTCGCCAGGAACGAAGTGGCTGGCATCACGACAATTCCGACGAGGCAATAGACTCCAAGCCAGTACCTCGCGACGATGCGCTTCTTGCCAAGAATCATTTGAAGCCCGATGGCGGCCCCCATCAGAACCGTCGCCTTCCACGCCGCATCCAGAAGATGCGGAAAAATCTTCTCCCCCAAAGATACCAACGCACCCATTTTTGCCTCCCTATTCTCTGGCGTGAGGAACTTCCTCACGCTGCTCAACTCACCAGAACCGACTGCCTGTTTTTAGGCAAAGGAATGAGCGAACGAAAGACGCGGACGGCTCTACGTCCTCGCCTCTTCTTCCTTCGCCGAGATAAGCTGCTTCAACCTGCTCAATTCGTCCGGACCGAATTTCCCTTTCTCTAAGACGTTGACCATCAGAAGCTCCGCCGAGCCATCGAAAAGCCTGTCAGTGAGGTCTCGCAGTGTCGAGCGAACCACTTCATCCCTCGTCACAATCGGGTAATAGAGGTACGTCCGGTCAACGGTTTCGTGGCGAAGAAATCCCTTCTTCTCTAAAATCCGCATGACGGTCAGGACCGTCGAATAAGCGAGGGGCCTTCGCCTGGGGAGAGCCTTCTTCACGTCGTTGACGGTGGCCTTCCCCATCCTCCAGACGATGTTCATCAGCTTCAGTTCGAGATTTGCCAGGAGCTTTCGCTTTGTTCGTGCCATTGGTCTTCCCTTTCGTGAAGTGAGCGCAGCGAATCGCATAGTACTAACGCGCTAATACACCAACTCACCCCTTTTGTCAAGGCCTTTTTTGCCTTCCTTGCAATCCGTCTCTCTCGGGTGGACGTGCGGGCATCGTCCGCACGGGAGGGAGCCAGGGGTTCTGTCGTGGCATGGGCATCTTGCCGATGGAGTTCTGCGGGTCCCGCCCCGCCCGCGGCGGGGGATGCCACGATTGTACAGCAACGCCCGTCCGGACCGCGGCCCTTGCATCCGGCGGGAACATGTGCGATATTTATGTCGCGAGCATCCCACGGCAAATGACGTGAAGAGCACGTGGGCGGTGTGGCCCACTGAGCCTCTGTTTGACCTGCCGTTGGGTGCAGGTCGTCACATTGGATGGGCAGGTGAAGGTCAACAGGTCGGCACCGAGCTGCTGGAGAAGGTTCTCGCGGGACCGCGCAATTTTGCAGGCGAAGTGAAGGAGGAGTTCCGTGTTCACTCTATGGGTGCTATCTCACGCAGGTCTTGTCGTATTCGCGGGCTTCTTTCCCTTGGACGTGACCGAGCGCTTACGCTTTGGCGAGGCGATTGCCTACAGCTTTGTCCCGACAATCCTCGTCTTTGCCCTTCTTTTCCTGACGCCGCCTCTTGTAGCGAGAGCGTGTTGCTGGCTGCGTCTTCGCACCGGGACAGTCCTCGCGTTGATTGGAGCGATGGTCGCTTACATCGTCGGACTGGGAACGCTTGCGGCAGCGCTCCTGTTCAGCTATCGGCTGGGTTTCTCGACGGAAGCTCGTCTCGCCTTTGCGGCCTTTGCCGTGGCGACGTGCGGGATATTCTCCTCTGCAAAGGGGGTACGAGAATAGGCCTCGCCCACGGGAAGGGAAGGGTCGCAAGACATCCGCGCGGAGAGTTCTGGCGGCACTGCCCTTCGGCGTTGCCCGCCGCACGCGCCAGGGGTGTGTAGCCGCGCAGGAGGGGCGCGATGGATAAATCCGTTGATCGAGAAGCCAGGCTGAAGCCTGCTGTGGCAGAAAGGACGTCGGCTGGCGAGACAGCACGGACTGAAGCCCGTGCGTGAGCAGGTGCCGGCTGAAGCCCGGCAGGGAACGCCGGGGCAAGGTGGCCGTAGGCTTCCAAAAGAAGATGAAGCGTCCCCCCTCGACTCACAGCGCCGAAATGCACCCCCCACCCCGCCGAGAATCGCCTCCCCGGCGGCCTCCAATGGAATCACTCAATGGGCGTGCGCTCACGCCGCCAGAGTGTCTCAACGCCGCTCTCCAACAGGCGGACAGCAACCAGCAGCTCTTTTCGGTACGTTCTCTGGCGACCAGAGCGGAAGAGAGAGCGAGACCGAATAATCCGAACGTCGTCCGCAGGCTCCGGCTTCGTTATTTCCGTCGTGAAAGTCCCTCCGTCGAAACTGACCTCCTTTTCTCCCCCAAAGCCCGGGTCTTTCCTCAAGGAAGCGATGGCGGATTCGACCCCTGAACCCGCAATTGTCATGGCACGCTGCCAGTTTGCGGAATGTCGCAATCGGGCATGCATGGAGGCAATATTACCCACTGCGACAAACGCAAAGATTGACACCACGGAAACCGCAGCGAGCGCTATGAGAACGACAAAACCTCTCTGTTCACGACTCTTCATGCTATTCTCCGACGACGGCGAAAAAACTGTACGAAGTTGGTTTGACTTTATGGACAATTCCTTTTTTGAACGTCAGGCGCAGCTCGACGATTTTCTTTTGCGAGGACTCCGCCGGGCCGTACACGAACTCCACTCCCTCGAGGTCTCTCGCGACGACCCTTACCACTGCGCTCGCCCTATCGCACCCCGGGGACAAAGCAGTCCTGATAAGCCGGGACGGGCGATTCGGGTCGAGCGAATAGACGACGCACTCTTCTCTGGGTTCGGGGGACGGCGTGTCGAACCTCGTCGAGACCGACTTCAGAATCAACGTCTCGGGGCCGAGCGAAAACCCGCCGTAGGCAGCGACAATCTCCTTCGCCTTCGCCACATCAGCCCTGAAGACCCTGTTGAGCCAATCGGTCTCCGTGATGTGCTCGAGACTTCTCGTCAGCCTTTTGTTCGCCCTTCCGAAATCGAACATTAAGGGGCCAACCATGGACAACACGAGGCCGAAGGTTGCCATATAAGTCAGCATTTCGATGAGGGTCATCCCTTTGCGACGGCCCAGGACGCTCTCAAGCGATCTACCTTTCATGATTCTACCCTCGCCACTAATGAGCGGAGCCGGACGGTCCTGACTCCTCCCCTTTCTTTCCATTTGACGACGACTTCGATTTGCTTAAGTCCATCGCGAACGTCTTTCACCTCGCCCCAGCCGTCGAAGCCGCGGAGCCTTTCCGCCATGGGCGAAACCGCGTTTAGTCTCTCCCCGGTCGCCAGAGCCGTGCCTTCGTGAACCCCATGTTTCAACTGGGCGAGATGGTTCGCGGCAACGATTCTCGCTGTAACGACATTATCGAACTCCCGGAGCTTCGCCGCGCTGCTTACCAACACCGAGCAAACGATGCCGAAACCGACCGACAGCACGAACATCGCCGCAATCAACTCGATGATGACGTATCCTTTATTCCTTCTCATCCTTTGTCTCCACGACCTTGTGCATCAGGACACGATAGAGCTCCTCGAGGGTTGTCTTGCCCTGGCGGGCTTTTCGGAGACCGTCCTTCCGGAGCGTCTCCATTCCCTGCCTTTCAGCTTCCCTGGCGAGGTCGCTTGTCCGTGCCCTTGTCAAAACCATGTCTCCGATTCTCTCCGACGCCAGGAGGAGTTCGCCAATGGCGGTGCGACCGGAGTATCCACTGCCATTGCAGCGGTCGCATCCCTTCCCCCGACGAAATCCCTCGGTGTCGGTTGGCTTCACTCGAAACTCTTTCAGCAAATGCTCCGGCGGGGCGTAATTCTCGCCGCATTCCGGACAGACGACACGCACCAGCCTCTGAGAAAGAACACCCGTTACGGAAGAAGCTACAAGAAACGGCTCGATTCCCATCTCCAATAGCCGCGTGAATACCCCTGCCGCCGTCCCGCAATGAATGGTGCTGATGACGAGGTGCCCGGTCAGCCCCGCCTCGACGGCGATTTGGGCGGTTTCCCTGTCGCGTATTTCGCCAATCATTATCACTTCCGGGTCCTGCCGGAGGATGGACCGCAGAGCGGCTGCGAACGTCAATCCCAACGCTGGCTCGATCTGCGTCTGGCTGACGTCTTTCAAATCGAATTCGACGGGGTCTTCTATTGTGATGATATTCGTCGTCTCGCCCTTATTCTTTCGCAGCCACCGCAGGGCCGCGTAAATCGTCGTGGTCTTTCCGCTGCTGCTCGGTCCGGTCAGCAAGATGGTGCCCTGCGGATTGTCGAGAAGGCGAATCAGTGCGCCGCTCACCTTCTCCGAAAAACCGAGGCTCTCGAGGGTCAGAAGCACCCTGTTGGAGTCGAATATCCTGATAGCAACCTTCTCGCCGTGAATCGTCGGGAAAGTCGTCACCCTCAGTTCGATGTTGTCGGCGGTCAGCCCCACGTCCTTGACTATCCTTCCGTCCTGGGGGACATTCCGCTTATAGACGATGAGGTTGGAAAGGACTTTGATCCGGGCGACCACGCTCTCCTTCACGGTGGCGTCGAGGAATTCGATGTCCCTCAGTATCCCGTCGTGCCGGAAACGAACCGCAAGCCCGGAGTGCGTGGGATTCAGATGAATATCGGTCGCGCCGCCGGCAACAGCCTTTCCGATTATTTTCTCAACGAGCCTTATTGCGCCTTCGTCGGACTTCTCCTTCACGGCAGCATACATCCTCTCCTAAACTCAATTACGCATTTTCCTCTGACAGGATGAACGGGATGGACAGGATTTTGTGAATCGCGCTTGTCGCGTCTTCAGTTTTATGGCCGTGGGTTATGGCAGCGCAGTATCCGGGCGGCGCAGCTTTCCTGCCTCTCCTTTCAAATCTCGGCCATCCTGCACATCCTGTCGCACATTATGCTCTGCCCGTAGCGGGCGGTGCCGCTACGACACGTGATGGCATTCGCTGGCGCACGTGTTCAGCCTATTCCTCGGGCGCGCTTATCACACTTATGGTTCTCATGATGGGGACGAAAACCGTCAGCACAACGAAGGCAACGAACAGCGAGATCATCCCCGTTGCGATAACCTCCAGCCAGAAGGCCATTCTCCCGGTGGCGCTTTCCAGTTCGGCTTCGTAAACTCCCGAAACCTCTGTCAAAGCCTCGTCCAGTTGCCCTTTCTCGTCCCCCGCCGAGAGAATCCACATCGCCGCATCCGGAAACATCCGCGACTTTTTGAGGGATTCCGAAAGCCGCGTCCCCTCCTCGACTTCCTTCCGCAAGCGAATCATCGCGGGCTTCATGGATTCGCTGCCAACCGATTCTCCGGTCAGGTAAATGGCGTCTCCGATGGGGACGCGCGACTTCAGAAGCGTCGCCAGCGTCTGGGAGAACCTCAGCATGTATCCGCTCATGAGGCACTTCCCGTAAAAGGGGAGCGAGAGCTTTATTCGGTCGAGGAAAATCCGACCCCCGCGAGAAGACCTTAGAACAGCCCACGCCACGAGTGCAGCCGCGACGACACACCCGATTCCCACGGCTATCTCGACGTTGTGGTAAGCGAGCGCCCTGGCAGCGCAGAAGAAAATCCCGGTGCCTTTCGCCGCCCCTGACGCGGGAGAAGTGGACGCCTCCTCCGTGATCACCTCAAGCGATCGCAACATATTCGGAAAAACGAAAAGGGTCATCATTGAAAGAATGATAATTCCGGCGATGAAAACGGTGAGGGGGTAAGCGAGAGCGTCCTTCACCTTTCTTCTCATCCTCGCCAGGATTTCGGAGTATTTCGCCAGTTGAGACAGAACTTCCGGGAGGTTGTCCGACTTCTCTCCTGCCGCAATGATGCGGGAATAGAGTTCAGGGAAAACGTCTGGCCGCCCATGCACCGCCTGGGAAAGAGGAATGCCCGCCTCGACCTCCCGCTTGACCTTTTCTATGCCTTGCCTGAGTCGGCGGCTGCGGACCTCTTTCGACAGGCTCTGGAGGCTCCTCGAAAGAGGCAACCCGCTTTTTGTGAGGCTGGCGAGCTGCTGATTGAATATCACAAAATCGGTATCGCTGATTTTTCCCTTTGCCACGTTTCATCCTCCGCGTTGTGGCTCTCGCTGCTGCCGGGGCAGCCCATAAGCGAACGAATGCATCTTAATTTACTGAAGACCTTTTCTTCTGGAAAACCGGCGGTCGCGTCTGCCGTCCAGCTTCTCGCATTTGTGGAGCACATGTCGCCTCAAGGAATGAGACTGAAAGCCACATCAACAACCCACCTCAGAAAACCAAACAACGACATGCCCAGAATGGCGACAGGAATCGCAATGGCTATGGTGAGCACCGGCGGAACGACGTTGAACAGCAGAGATAGTCTCGAGTCCGCCCTGATCTCGTGGAATGCCGCAGCCTGCGACAGTGCCCCCGGAATCTCTCCTTTCCTCTCTCCGGCGGCTATCATCCAGCTCAACACTCCCCGGAAGTACCGGGTCCTTGCAAATGCATCGGCCATGGTCTCGCCTCGGTAGAGGCTTTTGAAAAGGTTATCAACCGCCCTTTTGACCCGGAAGGAGACACCCGAGAAACCCTTCCGGGCGAGGCGATGACATTCCTCGAGTGGGAGTTTGCCCTCCAAAAGAATCTGAAGAAGGCTGCAAAAGCGATATAGAGTGACGTTTCTCCGGGCCGGATAGTACAGCACGGCAAAAAACACAATCAGCAGCGAGACCATCAGCCCTCCGAAGACGATCAGCGCCGTGTCGAAAAGGCGCGTCAACTGCGGCGCCGCCGATATGGCCATGCCCTCGGAAGAAAAATCCGCCTGCGTCCCTTCCAGAGCGGGCAGGAGCATGAGCTGCCAGAACTGCATCACCCCGAGGCATACGAAGGTTGTGAGGACCGGCAGAAAAATCCCCAGAAATATCCGCTGCGGGCTGACGTCTCGCCTTTTCAGATAAGCCGAAGCCAGCTCCAGCGCCCGCGGCAGGTCGCCGCTCTTTTCTCCAGCTTCCACAATGCTCACAAAACCCTCCGCAAAATACCGAGGGAAGCCCGAAAGGGAAGAGGACAGGGACAAACCGCTTTTCAGTCTGCTGGCGACGCGCCTGACCGCTTCCTTGAAGCGGCCTCGTGGCATGTCCCGGAGGAGCGCCTCCACCGCCTCGCCCTCCGGCACGCCTTGCGCGATAAGACGACGGAGCTGGTCCACAAAGACCGCTGCTTTGGGCATTCTTCGTTTTCTTTTCCGGAAGCTGGAATCCATAGTTCGCTCAACGCCCATTTTGTTTCACCGGCGCCCCCCGGGCGCCTTAGACGGACCCTCACGATACACCGCCAAAAAGAGGCTTGAAAAAAGTGGCCGCGGTAATGACAGTGCTGATGACGCAGAAGACAACGAAAACCGCCATGAACGACGCCGGGACTGCCACGGCGCGGACTGCCAGCTTCGCTCTCGCGCGCTCGCTCTCCTGTCGGTAAAAGTCCGCCATGTCGAGGAACGCATCAGCGAGGTTGCCCCTTGACTCACCGGCCGCGGCGGCCAGAACCAGAGACCGCGGGAAGAACCAGGACCCTTTCATGGATTCGGACAGAGTTGCACCGCGGTCGATATTCGCGGCAATCCTGGCAATCTCCGTCCGGAACGGCTTGCCCCGGACGGCTTCACGAGCCGCCGTGAGAGCCTCTCGCGCAGTCATTCCGCATTTCAGATTCCTCCCGACAACCCCGCAGAAGATGCGCAGGTTCGCGGCCCGCAGAGAGCCGCCGCGTAACGCCAAAATCAGAAGCCCCAGGACCCCAAATAGAAGAAGGACAATTGTCAGGGGGTGCCCGCTGGCGAATCTGCCGATGAGCACTAAGGAGACGAACCCCGTGGCGGGAAGCGTGGTGTCGAAGCCATCCAGGACTTCCTTGTGAGCCCAGACCGTCGCCATAGCAAAGGGCAAGACGGCGAACACTCCCACCAGAATTACCGCGATGGCCCCCGCAACGGCAGAAATCCGATATAGCGCTATCCTCCGAAGGAGCTTTTCCGCCTCGACGGACTCCTCGATTTCTTCGGATATGGCTTTCAGGATGGACGGAAGATTACCGCTTTTCTCCCCTTCGGCTATGGCTGCGACGTAACTCCCTGGGAAAAGCCAGCTTTCGGCCGAAAGAGCGCGCGATAGTGGATTTCCCCCCTCGACCCGTTCTTTGATTCTGGCGGCGGCTTCTTTGACAAAGGAGTCCTTCAGCTCTTTTGAAGCTATCTCAATACCTTGAGGCAGGGAAACTCCGCACTTCGTGAGCCTCGCCAGAAGTTCCACGAAAGCGTACGCTTCCCTTACATGCAGCCGCGTCCGTCCCGCCGATCTCATGCGGAGAAGACCCTCCCCATGAAGGACTCCACTCTTGCACCCGAAAAACTTCTCTATATCAACTTACACCAAGAATCGCCTTCGTGCAAGGTGGAAAATTCAAAAAACGCAACCCGCTCGTCATGAGGCACGGACGGCACTGTCCGGGTTGCCTCGCTGAGGACAGAATGGCACGGGCGTCTCGCCCGTGTATGATCGCGAGCAGGATGCCCCGACGCCGGGGGACCGCTCATCGGGGTGGCGTCGGTGGATAAGCTGCTGGCACGCGTGGCAACATCTCTCCCTTCGCCGGGCCTGTGCGCCCGATCTGCCTTGTGTCAAATGGCTGAAATCCAACCTTCGTCGCCGGCGAGCCGGGGCTCAGCCGAAAATCATCTTTTTCCGGATTGACGAAAAGCGGGTCGGCAATCAGCGAATGCACGTCCTGCCCCTTCTTCTGCCATTCCTCCTGAGTCATCTCCCCGAAGCGAACCGGTTCGCCTTTCGCGTTCCAGTATAGATTGTACTCGAGGGCATAACGATCACCCGACCAGTTGCTCCCAAGGAGCGGCCCCTCTTTCCAATAGACGATGTTGCGCTGAAAAGTGAAGGAGAGGTGCTCCTCTGCCCGCGACCGGATGATTTGACCCGTTCGCGCAAGGGCAAAGATGTTGTTGATGACGCGGTTCTCTTTTCCGTAGTGCTGGTGAAATCCGCCGGTCTCGGCGCGATAGACCAGGTTGTTCTCGGCAAGGATGTCGGTGCTCCCCTCGTCGAAATAGATGCCCCAGCCGCCGTAATCGTAGCATTCCACGTCGTGAATGTGGTTGTAGCGGAGGACGGTCCCGGGCGAAATGCCAAGCGTGTAAATGCCCCCCATGTCGCTCAAAACCCCCTGCCCTATCTGGTAGATATGGTTATATCCAATGGTGTTGTGGTGCGCTAGACTCCGCCCATATCCCCACGACCATCCCACCGACACGCCAGTGTAATAGAGGTCGCAAATGTCGTTGTGCTCGATACGATTGTACGGCGAGTGTCCGATCCACACGCCGACCGCCGCAGGGTGCATTCGACCGCCGTGGGCGATGAGATTGTTCACGACGACGTTGTTGCTGGCGACCGCTTCCTCGTCCTTAGCCATCCTCATCGTTCCGATTTTGACGCCGCCCGCGCCAAGGTCCGTGAGCTCGCAGTCCTCAACCCTGTTACTCCTGCAGCCCGCTCCCCATTCCACTGCATAGGTGCCTGTGTCACTGATGGCGCACTTCTCCACCGCGCAGTATCGAGCGCCTTCTGCCGTGATTGCACCTGGCAAAATCGCCTCCGCCTGGGAGAAGCTGTAGCCCTCCCGTGGCGCATTCCAGTTCGTGTGCGAGAAAGACAAACCGCGAAAGATAATGTGCTGCACCCATTGGCGCCCCGGAACGTCGCCCTTTAACTCCATCAAACGCTCGAGCCGCGGAGCAATGACCGCCGTCTTCCCAATCTCCTCCCCCGACAGCGGGATGTAAGTCAAAACTCCTGTCTTGCGGTCGAGATACCACTCTCCGGGCTTCTCCAATGCGTCCGCGACGTTCTCAACCAGATAAAGCCGTCCCTTCAGGAGCCCCGCCCACTCAGACGTGCTGCACGTCGGCGCCGTGAATGTGACAATCCGTCTCGACTCATCGAGCGAAGCAATCCGCATTCGGGACATCGCCCAGGAGTGAAAACAGAGCACCTCAACGTCGTCGAGGTTTGTCCAATCGCTCTGGAGGTCGCCCGCCTTGAATTGAAATCTGTCGAATCCCTTGCCCTGGGCCTCGGGCGTGGACGGCACTTCCGCCTCAATGGCGAAATAACCGTCTTTCGGGAGACGAGGGCGATACCGCCGCTCCCCGTTCACGAAAAGCTGCGAGAACGACCACTCGCCCCGCTGCACTTCCGGAATCTGCAACTGCCATCTGCCCTTGTCGTCAAGCTTCCACCCTTTCAGCAAAACGCCCCCGCTTATCACCGGCTTTTCGTCCGGGTACGCAACATAAACCACCAGGGCATCCGCCGTGCCGGAGTTCTCAGGCAAAAAGACCAGGCTCTTCGTCAAGAAGTATGTCCCGCCGCGAACGAGCACCTCGATCGGACCTCGCCGCCCGGGTTCCGCCGCTTGACGTCCCCGAACTGCCTGCTGCGCCCGCTCGACAGTCGCAAACGGACCATCGGTGCGTGCCGCATTTGGCGAGGCCAGCTTCCCTGACCAACCATCGTTCCCGTCCGCAGCGACGAAGAAATCGCCTCCCGGGACGGCCGCGGTCGCTGAAACCGTTATAACTTGGCAAATGAACCATAGAGTCCAGAACATTCGCATGACGCTTGTCCTCCTCTCACCTTTCCGTTCTCGCCCTATCGCCGGACCTCATTGGGGAGGGCTTGTGCTCACGTCACCACGCTATGAGCATTGTTTCCTGAACCGTCCAACGAAAACAACACTCAGGCGCCGTCGAGCTTTCAGTCGCAGGAAACACAAGCAGCTCCTTGCCAATTCATGCCCGCCGTGTTGCTTTAAGGATGCTGGAAGGAGAATGCGCTAATCGCGCGCAGAGAGCAAGGATAAACTCTGACTCGCCGTATCCCCTCAGTTACGGGCGGCAGACGCGGCAGAAAGCAAGCCACGACTTCGACAGGACAACAGGATGGACCGGATAATCCTGAAAATCCTGTTAATCCTGTCTGAGATCCCTCTGCGGTCTCTGCGTCCTCTGCGGTGAGTCCCCCCCAGGACTGAGGCATCACGACTCGCCATAACCGCAGTTGTGGGAGGGAAATGTTGGAAGACCCCCAACGGCCCGCGCGCAGCAGCGTGGCACGGGCGTCGCGCCCGTGAATAACACCACTGCGCGTCTCATACCGCGCACAGCGCGCCTGCCGGCAGTTGGGATAGCGTCGGCAAGCCCGCTTCCAGAAAGCCAGCGCCGTCAGGGAAGACTCCCTTGCCCCACACACTACTGCCATGCCTCCATATCGCGGCGCCTGGGCGGATTTGACGCGACCCATCACATCGCCTGCTGTACCTGCACGCCCACCTGCTCCTGACCGTAGAACGTCCCGAGCCGGTCAACGTTGTCGCGCTGGAGTTTTATGTTCTCTCCGATGAGATTCGATGCCCATTCCGCCTGCTGCGTTGGCAGCTTGCGCACCGCTTTTCCTTCTCTCTCGACGGGGGCGAGGGGGGTGGTGCCGCGGTGGAAGGCGTAGCGGCGTTTTGGGTCTCGAGCGATTGCGGCGGCGGTTCCTCTAATGCCGTCGGCGACGAAGATTCCTCTCAGGTCGGTCTCTCCGGAGACGAACTGACCGCTTTGGGAGCCAATCACTTTGACTTCGGCTTTGTTGACGTAGGCGTTTGTGGTGAGGTCCAGGAGGTTGACTCTGACTCGCCCGCTGACTGCGTCTTCCTGGACTTCCATTTTGAGGGGGCTGATGAGGACGAATCCCGAGGCGTGGAGGTCGTCCCCTCGCGCAAGGACGAGATACGCCCCTTCGTCCTTGATCGGCAAAACGATGGTCTTTTTCTTGTCGGCGTAGTCTTTTCCGTCGCCGAGTGAGATTGTCTCCTCGTGGGTTGGTGAGATTCCGGCGAGTTTTATCCCGGTGATTCGGCTGAGGTTTTTCTCCTGGAGGAAGAGCTTCATGAGGTCAACCTTGTAGGTCTTGATGTCCACCTTCGGGATGTTGCGGTACGTCAGCTCGATCTGGGCCTTCTCGTTTGGTTTGAACGTGGAGACCTCCTCGAACTTCAAGACCTTGTT
>CAYZXL010000070.1:0-24208 GCA_964482435.1 uncultured Verrucomicrobiota bacterium | reverse complement strand
CTGCCCCGAGCCCTCCCGCATAGACACCTCCCTGTAGTCACGCGAAAAAAGCTCCCCCAAAACCGCCTCAAGCCCTGAACCACGTCCAGTCCACGCCCATCACGTTCCCCCTTCGCTTCGGGTGAACTTCCGTCGTGGGTTGGAAGCGATAATGCTGGTGGAGTCCCATCCGTCCCCGACAATGTGCGCAGACGGTTTCATCTTGATCTCTTCACTGTACTCTCCCCGGGCGACTCTCACCGTGTCGCTCGGTTCGGCGGCGTCAACGGCCTCCTGGATTTTCAGGGCGGCGGATTCCGGGGTTGTGTACGGATACTGATTTGAACCGGAGGTGGAGACATAGTGGGTGTCGCAGAGACACGAAGAGACGCTCAGCATCAGCATGGGGACGAGGACCGTTACCATTCGCGTTTTCATGATAGCCCCTCATGATCGGCATTTCGGCGCAGGGACGCACCTGCCATTTGGCTCGCCCGAAGAAGGCCACCGAAAGAATATAGCTCACGGATTTCGCCGAGGCAAGGTGGAATTTGCGCAGCGAGTAACCCCTCAGTGCCGGGTGGCGAAGGTCAACGACGATCCAGAGGCGCGCGTGGAAGCGGGACCGCAGAGTTCGCTGAGATCGCAGAGGCAAGCCTCTGTGGTCAATTCGTCCTCAGCGTTCTCGGCGTTCTCCGCGGTGAGTTCCTCACAAGACCGGGGCCTTACCGCTGAAAACGCATCGGCTCGATTGTGGCGAGATTCTGCTGCTGGTTGACAGTTTCTGCACCATCTGCTATCTTCGCCGCCGAGACACGGGAAAAGTGGGAGGAGAGATGCCATGGCCAGTGTGCGGCTGAGTGGCGTAACAAAAGTATTTCCGCCGGATGTTCGGGCGGTTGACGAAATCACGCTTGAGGTTCCCGACAAGGAATTCCTGGTTCTGGTGGGTCCTTCCGGCTGCGGGAAATCCACGACCCTGCGGCTGATTGCCGGACTGGAAGAGGTAACAAAGGGGGAAATCTACATTGACGACAAGCTCGTGAACGACGTCCCGCCAAAGAACCGCGACATTGCCATGGTGTTCCAGAATTACGCTCTTTATCCCCACATGACCGTTTACAGGAACATGGCTTTCGGGCTGAAGCTGCGCCGGATGCCGAAAGCGGAGATTGATAAGCGGGTGAAGGAAGCGGCGGATATTTTAGGAATTCGGCATCTTCTCGGCCGGAAACCGAAAGCCCTCTCCGGCGGGGAAAGGCAGAGGGTAGCGGTCGGGCGGGCGATTGTCCGAAAGCCGAAGGTGTTCCTTTTCGACGAGCCTCTGAGCAATCTCGACGCGAAGCTGCGAGTGCAGATGCGAGCGGAGTTGAGCAAGCTGCACCAGAGGCTTGAGACCACGATGATTTACGTGACCCACGACCAGGTGGAAGCGATGACCATGGGCGACCGGATCGTCGTGATGAAGGACGGGGTCGTCCAGCAAATTGACAATCCGATAAACCTTTACGACCACCCTGCGACGGTTTTCGTAGCGGGATTCATTGGCAGCCCGCCAATGAATTTCTTCAAAGGGACGATAAGGGCGGAGAATGGGGCGCTTTATTTCGATGAAGGGAAGTTCAGGGTTCGCGTGAGCGACAGGCACAGGGAAAAGGTCGGTCCCCACGCCGATAGGAGGGTTCTTTTCGGGATAAGGCCGGAGGACATCTGGCCGAAAACGTCTCCCACAGCACCAGGGGAAGGCTATCAGGAGGCTTCGGCAAGGGAAAGGGTCGTTACGTCCTCAATTGAGGTCGTCGAGCCGATAGGGTCGGAAGTTTACCTCTATCTCAATACGGGAATCCATTCGTACATTGCCCGCGTCAAATCCCATCCGAAAAGTGGCATCCGCCAGAGCATAGATATGGTCTTCCAGATGGAGAAGGCTCACTTCTTCGACCCCGAGACCGAGAAGGCCATCGTCTGAAAAGCCCCTTGCGAGGCCGATGCCAGCGCGATAGTGCATTCCCTGACCCTGAAGAGTTCTGAGTGGAATCGAGCGCCTTGCTTGAAGGAGGTGTCCCCTGGCGGCACGCAGACTCCCCCTGGTTCTTATTGCAGGTTGCATGATAGGTGCGGCGGCGCCCGTCGCCACTCAGGCGGAAGGAGCGCTGCATCTGGCATGCGACCGAATCGGAGCGATCTATGTCGTCGGCGAAGAGGCAACCTTCACCCTGACGGGGGCGAGGGGGGAGGTTTCGGTCGAGGTGGTCAATTACTACGGGGAGGAGGTCATCGAGCGGAAGGAGCCGGGGGCAGAGGGGAAGCCCGTCAAGATCGTCATCTCCACCAACGAACTTCCTCGCCTCGGATGGCACAGGATGACTGTCAGGGCTGGCGCGAACTCGGCGAGCACCACGTTTGCCATGGTGCCGCCAATCAAGGACAGAGTACCGGCGGAGGACTCGCCGTTTGGAGCGATCGTTTCGACAAGGTTGACGGCGGAGGAGGTCGCCGATTTTGCGCACAGTCTGAAACTCGCTGGCGTGCGCTGGGTGGATATTGACATTCCACTGGCGCAGATTAATCCGAGCGACGGAATTTACCTCTGGGACGCCTCCACCGTTGGCGACAGCCCCCAGAACTTCGATGCGTTTGTCCATGGGCTCCACAACGAAGGGCTGTGTTTGATGCTGAAGTTCCTCGGGCAGGCCGACTGGATTTCGAAACGAAAAGAAAAGGACGTGCACGCGTACTGGGACTCCGAGCTGAATCTCAGCCCGCCTTCTGACCCGAAGAAGTGGGCGGAGGTCGTCGGTGCTGTTGTCAGGCAATATGGCGAAATCTGCCGCACGTGGGAAGTCGGCAACGAGCCGGAAGGACACGGCTACTTCAAAGGCACCGACGACGAGTACATGGAGTACTTGGAGGTGACGGCGAAGGCGATTCGGGCAGCCCAGCCGAAAGCTACGGTCGTGGCGGCGAGCATGTACAACGGCGGGGGGGTGTTGCCACGGTTGGTCAAGAGGCCGGAACTGTACGACATTATGAGCGTGCACTACCTGACCGGCCCCGCGGGAGACATTTCGCCCCTCTCACATTACCGGAAAGCGCTCGACGGGGCGGGAGTGAAGAAGGTCATCTGGAACACCGAATCTCGCGGGAGCGGTGGCGATGAGCCCCCCAAGCTCGGTGAGAAGAGCCATTATGGTACCAAAGGCGCCACCAACCAGTCGCCAACAAAAGCGTATGTGAGGAACTTTGCTCTCGAAATACGACGAGTCTTCGTTTTCAGTTGGAACGTGGGCGAAGGAAGGCAGGTTGTAAATCCGGACTTGACGCCGCGTTGGGCCACGGTCGAGTACCGAACAATGGCAGACCAGTTGGAGGGGGCGAAATTCGTCCCATCGGCGAATCTTGGGCCTGATGGTTGCGGGTTTCAGTTCCAGAGGGGGAAGGAGAATATACTGGTGGCGTGGTCCGACGTGGCGGGGAGTGAATCGGAGATAAAGTTCGCATCGCAGCGCAACGTGGTTACGACCGACATAATGGGGAACAGCAAGGAAATTGACGTCGTTGACGGGACGGTCACCGTGACGGTCTCGTACGCGCCGATATTTATCGCAGGGCTTGAGTCGGAGAAACGTCCGCCGAGAATTGCGCCCCCGGTCCTCGCCAGGTGACTCGCCACCCATGGGCAGGGGCGACCGGGAGGAAGAATCAGCGACGGGCGTCTCACCGAAAGCCGATCGCCGAAGCTGTCTCACTCCTTGGCACACGAGTTCAGAAATACTGTGACGTATCTCGGCCGAAGACGGGGCCAAAGGCGAGGATATCTCCACAGGATATACAGGATGGCCAGGATTTGAGAGGGAGAACACCAAGCTGCCGCGCCTTTGGCGCGCCCAGCTCCGACGGTTCCCTGCCATGACGAAACTCGTGAAACTGAAATCGGAAACAGGATTCGCAGAATCCTGTTCATGATTGGGAGGAGTTGGGGCGGTCTGAGAGGAGAGCGACGGCGTACGCGGCGATGGCTTCGCCTCTGCCGAATGAGCCGACGCCCTCGGGGCTTTTTGCCTTGACACTCACCTTCTCCGCAGGAATTCCAGCCGCAGAGGCGATGGCTTCTTTCATCCGGGGGAAGAATGGGTTGAGTCGGGGCTCCTGGGCGATGACGACCGAGTCAATGTTGACGATTTCCTTTCCGCTTTCGCGGAGGAGGGCGACGACCTTTCGCAGGAAATCGGTGCTGGGGGCGTCTTTGTAGGTGTCGTCGGTGCTGGGGAAATGGAGCCCAATGTCGCCCATGCCGGCGGCGCCAAGAATAGCATCGCAGATGGAATGAATCAAAACGTCGGCGTCCGAATGGCCCTGAAGCCCTTTCTCGAAGTCAATCACGACGCCGCCTATGACGAGCTTACGTCCTCGGACCAAAGGGTGAATGTCGTAACCGATTCCGATTCTCAGACGAATGGCCCCCTGGAGAGTCACCGCAGACAACAGCGAGCCGGGCCTCGCTCGCGCCGGGTATTCCATCCACGGCCCAGACGCAAGTCCGCCCTCTCTGCGACCTCGGCGTGCTCTGCGGTGAGCGCTCACTTTATTTCTGCGAAAATCATCCTGCCAGCGGGTTTCTGGAGGACGCTTGTAACGGCGACGTCCAGTTTCTGGCCCACTTTATCTCTGCCATTATTGACGACGACCATCGTGCCGTCATCGAGGTACGCGACGCCCTGCCCGGGTTCCTTGCCTTCGCGAACGATTCGGACGGTCATGGCCTCGCCCGGGAGAACAACGGGCTTGAGAGCATTTGCGAGGTCGTTAACATTGAGGACCTGTACCTGTTGGAACTCGGCGAGTTTGTTGAGGTTGTAATCGTTGGTGAAGACTTTGGCATCGAGCTGTTTTGCAAGTTGGACGAGCTTGGCATCAACGTCCCGCCCTCCCTGAAGATCGTCTTCGTGGATGACTACCTGGACATGGGGGTCTTTTTGAATACGATTGAGGATGTCGAGGCCCCTTCGCCCGCGAGCTCTTTTCAGCGGGTCGGAAGAATCGGCAATCGTCTGGAGTTCCTTGAGGACGAACCGCGGGATAACCATTTGCCCTTCGAGGAACCCGGTTGTGGCGATGTCGGCAAGCCGTCCGTCAATGATGACGCTGGTGTCAACAATGGCCTTGCACGGGCCTTTTCCCTCAGAGGAGCTGCGCTCTTGCGGGGCGAAGATAGTGAGCTGGCTTGCGGCGCGCTTCGCGACGACGACGCCGAGATAGATGAAGAGAATCACGGAGATGCCCCAAACCCAGTTGATGACCTTGCTGGCCTGCGGATTGTCCTCGCCAAGAAGAGTGAACACCATCCCCGCGAGGAGGGCCTTGATAAGGAACGACATCAGGACGCCGACGACCAGGCCAATCATCAGGACGGAGAAGTCTTTGACGGAAAACCGTTCAGCGCCGACCTGCAAAGCGAGGATCGCCGCCGCCAAAAGAAGCCAGGAGAGGAAAACGACCCATGTGGGGAGGTCCAGACCAGAAAGGGCGAGAATCATAGCGCCAATCGCGGCTAACAGGAGCGCCACGACGCCTCGAACAAGATACTTTCTCATAGACGAGTCTCCTATGTACCGAGAATCTGACCTTAGGAATCCGCGGCCTTCAAGCCACGGGCCGGCCGCACACCCGGCCGGCGCTTCCTCCGCGAAGGGAGGCGGATTCTGTAGGGATACGTGAATATGCTTCCTGCCGGTTCTTGAGACGAAAGAAAAGGCCGACAGGGAGCATCCAAAAACCTTATATCGTGCAGAATAAGCGGAGGCTCTTCGCCTCCACCGCATTGATTTATCAGCCTAAACGTCCCTTCCAATATCCGGGTTTTCGCCTACCGTGAGCTACAGCGAGAACTTCGATCCTATTAGACAGGAGACGATATACCACAGCGAAGGGAAACCGCTGTAGCAGGAAACGTCGCGTGCCCCCAACATAGGATGGCCACATCTCAGGGTGTCGCGCAACTGTTTCAACGGCACGGTCAAGCTCAGCGAGGAAGGCATTCGCCACAGAAGCGCTCCGTTCTCGGTACCACCGCGCTGCCGCCTGCGCTTCAGCAACAGCTTCGGGATGGATTTCCACTTGTCGTGAGGACATCACTGCCCTGAAATTCTGGTTCTGGCTTCGGACCAGGGCATTAGCTTGGCCTTGCCTTCGTCAATCTCCTTAAGGCGAAGCAGTATTTCGGCTTCCCATGCGGACTCCGCATCTTGATCCACTTTGTCGTCAAGGCTGTCAAGCAAAGTCCCTGCAAGAGCCGCGCGGGCCTCAGGGGGAAGCTTCAGTGCTTGCGTCAAAATATCAGCAATGCTCTCTCTCACGCTCCGATTCCACCTCAGTTGTGAACAAAATGCTGTGAATTTACTTCTATTCTATCATAAAAGCCGAAACTCAAGTACGGCGAAACATTGGACGTCGCGACTTTCCGCAGCAATTTACCAGACGCGGACAGGAGGTTCGGCGGGCCTTCGCCTCGCTTCTTCCTGTTCCTTCTTGAAAGCCTCATCCATACGGACCGGGCCGTATTCCCTCAGAGCGATGAGGATTTTGTTGAAGTTGGTGTACCAACCCGAATCCCTGACGAGCTTTCCCAGCCCGCCCCTGCCAGCCTTTAGGTCCTCGACAACGGGGTAGAGCCCGTCCACGACGCGATTGAAGCTCTTCAGGCTTTGGTCGGCGGTAGCTATCAGGCCACCAATTTGCTCGCGATTTTCGATGATGAGTTTTTCGACCTCCTCGCCAGCGCGAGTGAACGTCCTCACCCCCTCTCCGAAATTGTCGAGGACTTTGGGGAACTCGTTGGCTGCACGGCTGAGGTTGTCCAGGGCGTCTTTCAAGGGGAGCTGAAGCTCCTCACCCGTCAATTGAGTCAGGTTTGCCATAAGGGGCGGAATGGAATCCGAGAAAGACCGCAGGATGTTTGCGATGTATTCCTGAGTCTCCCGGTCGGCTAAAGGACCGAGAAGGTCCCGCAGGGGTGCGAAGAGGCCCTCCGGGTTTTTGCCAACGACGACAGCCGAGCCGTCCTTGGGGAGAGGTTCCGCGCCAAAACGGCCCGGAACAATCTCAACCGCTTTCTCCCCGAGGAGGCTCACGGTCTCGACGGAGATGACATCCTCCTTTCGGATCGTCGTATCCTGGTTTACAGATAAGACAACCTTCACTTTGTCCATGGGGATGTTCGGTTTGCCATCCACCAGACCCCCTATGGGGACGATTTTGGTTACTATCCCGCATTCGACCCCGGCGTGATAGACCGGAGCCTCGCGGATGAGAGCCTCCACTCGGTCGAAGAGCACGATGACCTGGTACCTTTCCTCAGTGGACATGCCGCCGAACCGCAGAATCATGTAAGCGGCGGCGATGAGTCCTGCGAACACGAACACACCAAGATATAGGTCGAGATATTTGCGCTTCATGGTGATTCCCTCCAATGTCCGGGCTGGGAGGGACGGGTTATGGGTCCTTCCGCTTTGCCCTGGATAAACTGCTGAACGATGGGATTGCGAGAGTTTCGGATTTGCTCGGGGGTCCCGGTCTCGATGATTTTGCCTTCGTAGAGCATGGCAATTCGGTGCGCGATTTTGTAGGCGCTGCTCATATCGTGTGTGACGGCGACAGACGTGACGGCGAGCTTGCCGCTGAGGGAGACAATCAGGTCGTTGATGACGTCGGCCATAATTGGGTCGAGGCCGGTGGTCGGCTCATCGTAAAGGATGATGGAAGGGTCGAAGGCGATGGCTCTTGCGAGTGCGACCCTTTTTTTCATTCCGCCGCTCAGCTCGGAAGGCATCTTGTTCTGGACGCCGTTCATTCCGACCATCTCGAGGCACCGGGCGACTTTGGCCTCGATTTCTGCTCGGCTCATTCGGGTGTGCTCGGTCAGGCCAAAAGCGACATTTTCGGCAACGGTGAGAGAGTCGAACAACGCCGAACCCTGGAAGACCACGCCGAAAAGCCTGCGGACGCGGTTGAGCTCTCTTTCCCCGAGCGACGTTATGTCCTGGCCTTTGACGATGATGCGGCCGGAATCCGGTTTGAGGAGGCCAATAATGTGCTTGAGCAAAACGCTCTTCCCGCAGCCGCTCCTGCCGATGACGACGACGGTTTCCCCCTCCTCCACGTTGAGGCAAAGGCTATCGAGGACGAGGTTCTCGTCGAAGCTTCTGGTCAGGTTCTCTACCTGAATCACAGCGTTCGCCTTTCAGGTCCAACGAAGTTCCGAAAAACAGGGTTTTCAGTAAAGCAAGAGCATGTCTAAGAAAAAGTCAACAATCAGCAGCGCGATGCATGAGATGACCACCGTCTGAGTGGCGGCTCTCCCAACGCCCTCGGCGCCCCCTTCCGCAGCAAAGCCACGGCGACACGCTACAATTACGATGATGGCTCCGAAAACTACCGATTTTATGAGTCCGGTTCTGACGTCCGCCGGGTCGGTGTAAAAGTCCATCTCCTTTATGAAGAAAGCGGCGTTGACACCTTTAAGCACGACCGCGACAAGGTAGCCCCCGACGATACCGATGAAAGTCGAAAAGGCGGTCAGCACCGGGACCATGAAAAGGCCGGAAATGAACCGCGGCACTACGAGATAACGAGTGGGGCTGGTGGCCATGGCGCGGAGGGCGTCAATCTGCTCGGTGACTTTCATCGTACCAAGCTCTGCGGCCATGGAGGCGCCGACTCTTCCGGCGATGATGATGCCGGTGATCACAGGTCCCAGCTCGTTAGTCATGGAGAGGGACACAAGGGGGCCGATGGCAGATTCCATGGAAATCTTATGAAGAAGGTAATAGCTCTGGGCGGCGACGACCATTCCCATGAAGACCCCCGTGACCAGGACGACCGGCAGCGAAAGAACGCCCATGCTGAACATCTGCGAGGAAATGTATCGCCACTTAGGGGGCGAGGTGAGGGCGAGGCCCACGGTGGTGAAGAAAAGCCTCGTCGTCTCGGCGAGGTCCATGAGAAAGGCACTGACTCTTGACCCGACGCGAGCTATCACGTTTGCCATGGCTGATAGAACCAAGTGCACGAATTCAGAAACACGACGACGTGTCCCCGCCTTCAGGGCGCCAACCGCGAGGATATTCTCGACAGGATTTACAGGATCGACCGGATTTGAAAGGCAAGGCAGGAAGCCGCGGGCGACCCGCTGTCCCGCCCGGAGACTGCCGTGCCATGACCGAAACTCACAGAACCGAAGACCGGACAAACGGGATTCACAGAATCCTGTCTATCCTGTTCATCCTGTCAGGCAAAAACACGTAATTGGATATATGAATCGGAGCGCTAAGACGAAAGGGAACTGAACGCTGATTTCTCTTCTCCCCGGCGAAGAGAGGCTCAAAGGCCGCGAATGGCTCCGCATCTCTCGACTCCCCCGCTCGGACATAACCCTCGTGGACCATCGGCTAACGGAATATCAGCTTGCTATCCTTCTCGTCCACGGTGAGAATCTTGCCCTTGGGCATTTCCTCCCGGAGAATCTGCTCGGCGAGGGGGTCCTCGAGGTGCCTTTCAATGGCACGCCGGAGAGGTCTCGCGCCGAACCTCTCGTCAAATCCCTCGTTGATAAGAAACTGCTTCGCCTGGTCGGTCAGGACCAGCTTGACGCCCTGCTTATCCAGGCGGTCCTGAACCTTCCGAACCTCTATGTCAATGATGCTGAGGAGGTCTTCTCTGGTCAGGGCACGGAAGACGATCATGTCGTCAACCCTGTTCAGAAATTCCGGCCGGAAAAGCCTCTTCACTTCGCCGAGGATTTTGTCTTTCATTTTTTCATAATCGGCTTGCGCGGAGGGCGCCGCAAACCCAAGAGAAGATTCCTTTCTGACGACTTCCGCCCCGACGTTGGAGGTCATCACCACGATGGTGTTTCGGAAATCTATCACGCGCCCAAAGTTGTCGGTGAGCTTTCCCTCCTCAAGAACCTGGAGGAGGATGTGCATGACGTCGGGATGAGCCTTCTCGATCTCATCGAAAAGGACAACCGAATAAGGACGCCTGCGGACTTGCTCGGTGAGCTGCCCACCCTCCTCGTAGCCGACATAGCCCGGGGGCGAGCCGACGAGCCGCGAAGACGAGAACTTCTCCATGTATTCGGACATGTCGAGCTGGATGATGGCGTCTTCGTCGCCGAACATGAATTCGGCGACGGCTTTCCCCAAAAGCGTTTTGCCGACACCCGTCGGGCCGAGGAAAATGAAGGACCCAATAGGACGGCGAGGGTCCTTCATATCGGCTCTCGACCGCCGCAGCGCTTTTGAAACTGCCTTGACGGCCTCATCCTGGCCGACGATTCGCTTGTGGAGCTCTTCCTCCATTCGGAGGAGCTTGTCGGTCTCTTTCTCTTCCAGCTTGGACAAGGGCACTCCGGTCCACTTGGAAACGAGGTAGGCGATGTCCTCATCGCCGACCTCGATCCTCTGCTCCTGGCGGTTCTCCCTCCAGTCTTTGAGGGAAGAATCATAGGCGGCTTTCAGCTCTTTTTCCTTGTCCCGGAGGCGCGCGGCTCTCTCGTATTCTTGGTTGGCGATGGCGGACTGTTTCTCCCGCCGGGCAGCCTCAATTTGTTCCTCGAGTTTTTTCAAGTCCGCCGGGCGAGTCATGACGGAGATGTGAGCTCGGGCGCCTGCCTCGTCAATCAGGTCAATGGCCTTGTCCGGCAAATTCCTGCCGGAGACGTATCGCGCCGAAAGATTCGCCGCCGAGATGAGGGCGTGGTCGGTGATGCGAACGTTGTGATGGGCTTCGTATCTCTCGCGGAGGCCCTTGAGGATTTCAATGGTTTCCTCTACGCTCGGCTCGTTGACCATGATGGTCTGAAAGCGCCTCTCCAGAGCGGCGTCTTTCTCGATGTACTTTCGATATTCGTCAACGGTGGTGGCGCCGATGCACTGAAGCTCGCCGCGCGCGAGCACAGGCTTGAGGATGTTGGACGCGTCTATCGCGCCCTCTGCCGCTCCGGCGCCGACGATTGTGTGCAGCTCGTCTATGAACAGCACCACGTCCTGCGAACGGCGGATTTCGTCCATGACCGCTTTAATTCTCTCTTCAAACTGACCGCGGTACTTTGTCCCGGCGACCATGAGAGCGAGGTCAAGGGCGATGAGCCTCTTGTTCGCCAGGAGCTCGGGGACGTCCCCCGCGACGATTCGCTGGGCGAGTCCTTCGACAATAGCTGTCTTTCCGATACCGGCATCGCCGAGGAGGGCGGGGTTGTTCTTTCTTCGCCGACAGAGAATCTGAACGACCCTCTCAATCTCGTCCTTTCTCCCGATGACGGGGTCGAGCTTCCCTTCAGCGGCGAGCTCCGTCAGGTCTCTGCCAAAGGCTCTCAGGGCGGGAAACTTTGTGGTACCGGGCTTGCCATCCGCCGGTCGAGCTTGCCCTGGTGGCGGGGCAAATCCCGACAGGATTTCCAGGACCTCGTTCCGGGCCTTTTCCAGGTCCACGTCTAAGTTCTGCAAGACTTTTGCAGCGATGCCGTCCTCCTCCTTGAGCAATCCGAGGAGGATGTGTTCGGTGCCGACGTAGTTATGCTTGAGGCGCTGAGCTTCCTCCCAGGCATTTTCATAGACTTTGTCTGCCCGTGGAGTATTGGCTGGCTTAGCGGCGCTCTTGTTGGGCGGTCCGGAGCCGACCATTTTCTCGACCTCGCCCCGGACGATGTCGAAGTCGAGTCCCAGCCTCTTCAGGACGTCCACTGCGACGCCCTGGCCCAGCTTGATAAGACCGAGCAAAATATGCTCCGTTCCGACATAGTTGTGATTAAGCCTCTGAGCTTCTTTCTCAGCGAGCCTCTTGACTTGCTTGGCTCGGTTAGTGAATTTATCCCACATTGTGTGCCTCTTGAACCTCCTGGGGCCTCTGACGAACCACGAGATAATGTGTACGAGAAGGCGATGCCGGCGCGAAACGAGCCGGGTGCAACAGACGTTAGCCCTTACTGCTTGGCCTTGCCAAGCCTGCTGCGGAGCAAGTTCCCCCTCTCAACGTCCCTGGAAACCGCATCCAGCTCCTTTCCATTGATTTTCTGGAGATGAGCCGGTTGCGTCAGGACAAAAAGCTCGTTTATGTCTTTGCGGTCAAGCTCCCCGATGATTCCGAGGTCAACGCCCATTCTCAGGGTGGACAGAAGGTCAATGGCTTCCCTGGAGGTAATGACGTGAGCGTTGCTCAATATCCCATACGCCCTGCCAACTTTATCGTGGAGAACGTCGGCATCAGTTTTCAGAAGAGCCCTTCGGCCGTTCTTCTCAGTTTCGACGACCTGCTGAACGACCTTCTCAAGGGTTGCGATGATTTCGACCTCGCTTTTGCCGAGGGTCTCCTGGTTGGAAACCTGGAACAGGTTTCCGAAGGCGCCGGTTCCCTCGCCGTAAAGACCCCGCACTGCTAAGCGGAGCTTTGCGACCGCCTGCAAAACCTGGTCAATCTGCTTGCTCAGGATCAAGCCGGGAAGATGGAGCATCGCCGAAACCCGTATGCCAGTCCCAACGTTGGTGGGGCAGGCGGTCAGGTAGCCAATCTGCGGGGAGAATGCAAAGCCGAGCTGGCATTCCAGTTCGTCATCAATCTCGTTGATGATGTCCCAGCATTTTGTCAGACGCATTCCCGACATGAGCGCCTGCATCCTGATGTGGTCTTCTTCGTTAATCATGACGGTGACAACTTCTTTGGAATCAATGACTACCGCGCTCCCGGATTTCTTCCCGGCCAGTTCACGGCTTATCAAGTAGCGCTCCATAAGGAGCTGCTTGTCTATATCGGAAAGGTCCTCGGTCTTCAGGACGTTGCATCCCCGGAAATGAGGGATGCTCCTGACGGCGGAGAGGATCTCTTCCATCACTTCTCTTTTCTCGGCGGCGGATGCTTTGCTCGGGAAGAGGTGGTCGGCGAGATTTCTCGCAACCCTCACCCTGCTGCTGAAGACAATCTCAGACTCCGGGCCGTTTGCCCCGAGCCAGCCTCGCTTGCCGGTAACAAAGTCCTCGAAATTCATTCTTCCTCTTTGGGGCTTTTAATCTTCTCTTTTACCGTCTGGATGCGGTCTCTCAAAACCGCCGCGCGCTCAAATTCCTCGCTGTCAATCGCCTTTCTCAGGTCCTGGTGAAGCTGAGTGAGCTCTGCGGCAGTGCCGGACTGCTCGGCGATGCACTTAGGGACTTTGCCGACGTGCTGCTTATCTCTGTGAATTTCCTCGATGATGTCCTGAATCCTGGGCTTGAAGGCGTCGTAGCAACTCGCGCAGCCGAACCTGCCGCTTTTGCGGAACTGAGCAAACGTCAAGCCACAGCGGGAACATTTGGTTTTGCCGTCTTCGTCTTCGGCCTGAACTGCCTGGGTTAACCCTTTGAGGATATCGGCGACGGAGAAATGGGCCGCCAGCGGGAGGTTCTTCTGCTTTGCGCAGGCCTCGCAGAGAGCCATTTTTTTCGGCTCGCTATTGGGGAGAACTTCCGTGTAATGGATGGTGGCTATCTGTTCCTTGCATATTTCGCAAAGCATCTTTCCTCTCCGACATAAACGATTTGACTCTCAGAAAGAAATTCTCGACTAAAATCACGCGGAAGTCAACTGGGAACTTCGCCGCGGTTGCCCGCATACGTTTAACAAGGAGGCCATAGGCAAGGTTCCCGGGGGGGGAAGTGCAAGACCCGTGCCAGGCCGCGCGATGCTCACTCAAGGATGACACCATCGGCCATTCGCACGACCCGGTCACACACGTGCGCGACCTTTTCGTCATGGGTCGCTATGACAGCCGTTTGACGGTTGCTTCTGTTAAGGTGTCGAATGAGCTGAAGAACCGACTCCCCCGACTGGCTATCCAAATTCCCGGTCGGCTCATCCGCGAGAAGAATTTTCGGCTCGTTGAGCAGCGCCCTGGCTATGGCAGCCCTCTGTTGTTCTCCGCCGGAGAGCTGCCCGGGCTTATGCTTCAACCTCTCTCCAAGGCCCACCGTGTTAAGGAGCTCGACGGCCTTCGCATATATTAGACTCTTCTTTCTGCCGGAAAGTTTCCTCCCAATCCTCGCCGGGAAGACAACGTTCTCGAGCAAACTGAAGTCCGCCAGAAGGTGATAAAACTGAAAGACAAAGCCGATGAACGAGTTTCTGAACCTGGCTCGACGATGGTCTCGCAGGCGAGTTATATCAGTGCCGTTGACCTCCACCGAGCCTTCGTCCGGCCGGTCGAGAGCGCCGAGGATGTGCAAAAATGTGGATTTGCCGACTCCGGAAACCCCAACAATCGCGAGCATTTCGCCCTCCTGAACGGCGAGGTCGGCACCCTTCAGGACGACGAGCTTTTCCTTCCCCACAGGAAAGGATTTAACGATTTGTCTCGCAACGAGGATTTCTGCCATTAGCATCCTTAGCCTGCGCTCGCGACGTCGCGCCCGCAGCGGGTTGGAGAATCCGCTGGCGAAAGGGGCACGTTGCCCACGCAACAATGAGCTATCCTATTCGTACCGAAGGACTTCCACCGGGTCGAGGGTGGCGGCTTTCCAGGCCGGGTAAACGCTGGCGAGAATCGCAAGAACTAAAGCTACGATGCAAATAAGCCCCACGTCTCTCCCGGAGAGGTCCACGGGTATCCTATCGAGATAGAAAATGTCTCCGCTGAATAGCTTTGTTGTGCCGGTTACCTTGCTGACCAAATCCGCAACGGGGTCAATGTTATATGACAGAAGCAGTCCGCCGATAAGGCCCAGGACAATGCCCACGATGCCGATGATGATGCCCCCCAGGGCAAAAATCGCCGTGATGGAGGCTTTCCGGGCGCCCATGGAGCGAAGGATGCCGATTTCCTTGCGCTTGTGCATTACAGTCATGCTCAGGCTGGATATGATGTTGAGGGCGGCTACAGCGACAATAAGGGCCACAATAATAAACATGATGACCCTTTCCTGCTGGATTGCCCGGAAAAGCGAAATTCTCAGGTCCATCCAGGTTTTGACTATGTAGGACAGGCCGAGTTTTCGGGAAAGGAGCTTTTTGACGGCATCGGATTCCTCGATGTCATCGAGCCTTACGGAAAAGCCATGGATGACGTCGTCTTCCGACATCTGCTGAAGAATCTGCCCGCATTTGAGAGAGGTGTAGCCGAGCTTCATGTCCTCCTCGGCCAAACCCGACCGGAAAATGCCGGAGACCCGCCCCCAGAACGGGCGTCTATCTCCGAGAGCGCTGATCCGGGCTGAGGCCAGACGGAGAGTATCGCCGAGCTTGAGGTCGAAGTATTCGCAGAAAGCCTTCCCGAGGACGAGCGGCATGACGAGCATTTTCTCGCCGGACTCGGTGATTGGCTCCACTTCCTCGAGTCGAAGGTCGCTCTTCAGGAGGTGGTCGTCCTCGCCGACGAAGGTGCAACCGGGCTTGGCGCATTTGAAGATGCCATCTTTGACGTTTCGGCGATACTCCTCCCTGGTATAGGAGGTCTTGCATTTCGGGCAAGTGAAATAGACAAGGTATTTGGGGAGCTTTGAGACCTCCTCGATTGTCTGCGGGTCAACGCCGCGAAAGAATATAACGTAGGAAACGTTGTCCATCTTGAGGGTTAGGTCACCCCAGACAAAGGGGCTGACCGCGGCCACGTGGGGCACAGAGCGGATGTTCTTTTCGACCTCTCGCCAGTCGGAAATGAGCCGCCCGCTTCCTGTGATCTCGATATGGGAACTGAGGCCGATGGAGCGTTCCCGAAGGTTCCCTGCGAAGCCGCTCATGACGGCGATGACGACGATGAGAGTCATTACGCCGACGGCGAGACCGACGATGGAGATGAGAGTGTTAATGGATATGTAGGCGCGGCTTCGCCTCGGTCTGAGATACCTGAGACAAACAGAAAGCTCGTATGGCACCGTGAAGCCTTTCTCGTGCTGGGGTGAGGCAAAATGACTGCCACGAGAGAGGGTAAACTACTTCGGTGTCGTGAAGCAACGCCAAAAATCGGCTGGGGCCAACCCACTGGCGTCGGGCCGAGACGCGGTGCATACGCATAGGACCAGGTTGCCTGTTCTGAGGTGGCATGGGCATCCTGCCCATGATCTTCCACGGGCGAGACGCCCCTGCCCGCGCGCAACTGAGCGCCTACGACTGCGGAGCCGTCGCTCCGACGGGGCCGCCCTGGATTGGGTCGCTTCGGGCCGCGCCAGGGACGTTTCACCAGACGACAATCTTCAGGAACCCGGAGCTTCTCAGCACGTAATATTGGTCGTCAGTGGTGAACTCCAGTTCTCCCCCAGTCCCCGGCAGACTCGGCCCGGGCGTCCACGGACCGGAGGGGTCCGGTGCGGTAAGGACCTGATATGTCTTCCCAACGATGCTGTTCCAGCGAAGAGTTATCTTGTTTTCTCCGACTGCGATAACGATGCCCGGGCGCAGAATTGCCTCGAGACGTACCGGGTCAACCCTCCCGGGGGGGATGGTCCCGGAAGCCGCGAAGCCGCCGAACTCCATGAAATGGAGGTTAATATACGGGATATTCATGCTAAGGCCGGACATGGGGTTGGTAATCTCGATCTGCCCGCAATTGATGTCCTCGGCGCAGACCGGGCAGGGACTATAACAGTCAGCTTCGTAATGGATGACGTAAGGGTTCGCGGGGTTCTCGCCGGTGGGCAAAGCTTTTATCTGCTCGACCATCTTCCGCGACAACTCGATGCCGTCGAGGATCGAGTCGCCATTCGTGTCGGCGACATCCGGGCGAGTGCCGAAATGGAGCTCCTCGGCGTCGAGGAGTCCGTCGCGGTCCGTGTCGCCGGGAACAACCACCAAGTGGGACGTGCCGGTTCCTTTCAGAGCAAGGTCGAGAAGGCAGGGGTTAGCGCGGCCACTGTGAAGGTCCCCCTTGTAAGAGAAGCTCCCCAGCTCCATGTAATGGAGAGCGATATACGGGATTGACAGGACGATGTTTTCTCTTGGGTTGATAACCTCGACCCAGCCCATGTTGACGTTCTCGCCGCACGTCTCACAGACCTCCAGACCCCTGAGCGGGTGGTGAACCGCAAAGGGCGAATCTTTCGGACCGCTTTCCGGGTCGGGGAAGGAGGGCAGGGCATTGACGGCTCCCCAGAGACCGTGCGCTATGCCAAAACCATCGGGAACGCCGTCGGTGTCGGTGTCCGGGACTCCCTTATCGGTCCCGAAGTAGTCCTCTTCCCAGTCCCTCAAACCATCGCCATCAGTATCGTGAGAGACCGCAAGCATGTGCCCCGGCCCGGGCGAATAAAGAGCATCGAAGAGCAACTTCACGTCGAGCCTTTCCGAGCCATGGACGTTGCCGGCGGAGGAAAAGCTCCCGTGTTCGAGGTAATGGAAAGCGATGTAGGGGACTTCCACGTAAAGCTGAGCCATCGGGTTAACGACGGTCAAATGCCCCATGTTTACGTTTATGCCGCAGATGTCGCAGCGTTCAAGCCCCTTCAGCTCGAAGTTGAGGCGATAGACGTAGTTGTCGCCCGGCTTGGTCGGAAGAGCGGAGATTACGCCAGCGGCGCTCTCCGCAAACTCGACGCCGTCGAGAATCTGGTTGCCGTTTTCGTCGGGGTTGTCGAGGTCTCTGCCGAGGTCTGTTTCGTCCTGATCGGCGAGATAATCTCCATCCCGGTCGGGCGAGACGTGAAGCCAGTGGCCGTCGCCCTCGCCGGTAAGAACGGCATGGAGCTGTCTCGGGTCAACCCTCCCCTCCCCGCCGACGAGCTGGCCCCCCTTCCACCCGAAGGCCCCATGCTCCATGAAATGAAGGGCCATGGAAGGAATCTGAATTGAATCGCCGGTCATCGGATTTATGACGTCCCAGATGTCCATAACGACCCATTCGCCGCAGCGCGGGCATGCTTCTATCCCGTTCATAGGGTGCTCGATAACATACGGCTGGTCTTTGGTCTCGCCCCTGGGAAGTGACTCGAGCTGGGCACGCAATTCCCTGGCAAGGTCTATCCCGTCGAGGAGATGGTCTCCGTCGGTGTCGGGATTTTGCGGCTCGGTCTGAAACACCGGCTCTTCCCAATCGCGCAGCCCATCGTTGTCTGCATCCGTTCCTTCCGGCTCGGCAATGAAATGAGCGAGCCCGTCCGGCCGGAGGACAGTTTTCAGAACGGAGACGTTGACACGGCCGGTGTGTATCGCACCCGCATAGGAGAAGCTGCCGTGCTCCATGTAATGCTTGGCGATGTAGGGGATGGCGATGGAAAGCTTCTCAAGCGGGTTGACGACTTCCATTATTCCCATATTTATCAGTTCGCCGCAAGCCTGGCAGGCTTCGACTCCGAAGGCGGGGGCGTGGATGACGTAGATATTGGTCGGGGATGGCTCCGTGGGAAGAGAATCTATTTGGGAAGATAACGCCAACGCAAGGTCCACTCCGTCGGGGATGAGGTTGCCGTCTTCGTCCGGCAGGGATGGGTTGGTTCCAAGGAAGAGTTCCTCGTCGCCGGTCAGGAAGTCCCCGTCTGCATCCTGCCAGAGTTCCAATGGAATGCGGTGAGGGTCGTCGCCGTACTTTGCGTCTGACGTTGGCAGAGCGCCCAGCGCTATGAGAGAAGCGGCTGTCGCGACCGCCCGCTTGAGACTGTTATGAATGACAGCTTCCCGCACCGTGGAAATCGCAGAGAGGAGCCGTCCTTGCATTGCCTTTCGGCATTCACGATATATCTCCCTGTAATAGGGGAGGAGCACCGGCGTAACCACGCATTTCGGGCAAGCCCAGTGAAACAGAATTCGCTGGTCCTGCCGCCGCAAGGAGTTTTTCGCGTACCCTTTTGCGACGTAGCTCTCGACGCAACAGGAGGGATAGCCGAATAACAATCCTTCGATCCTCATAGCGGTCGGGCTGCGGTCAATCAACGTCCCGTTGAATCGGGAGAAGTAAAGGTCAATGCACTCGTCTGACTTGCTGAAAATGAGCTCCCGGATTCCATCGCCAGAGAGAACCCGCCGCTCGACCCAGCGAGTCTTTAATCCGAGGTCCCGAAGAATTGTTTCTGCCTCCGGCGAGGCCGCGGGGAGGTCGAGAGGGAGCTTCCGGCCGCTTCCTCGGCCCGGCGTGGAAGAAGCGCCAGAGGTTCGTCGTGCCGAGCGGTTAGTTGACCCTTCCCAGCGGCTCAGCGGCTTGAGGCCGGCTCTTGTGAGCAAAGTGAGGTACGCGAGATCAAACCCGAGCTTCTTGAGGTGGTGGGAAGACATTTTGGGGACCCTCCTGTCGTCGAGTGACTGCAAACGTGCCGCTGACACGTGGCCGGACCGGGAGCTACTTTCTTCGATTCACCGAAAGCCCGAGGGCGTGCGGTTAACGCAGACCGTATGCTCAAAGTGAGCTTGCCCCCGAAAACTAACATATATTGTACCAGGCTTAGGCTCTGGGGTCAATGGCGTTACGCACTCGGGTTGGGTGAAGCGGGTAGATGGTATCCATGGTCTATCAGCGAGCCGAGGGCAACAGGGCGGAGGTTGACGACCCGCTGGGAGTCAATGTTAGGGGCAAGTTCTTCGATGAGGTCCAAGGGGGTCTTGTTGTCCCGCCAGCGGTTCTTTCGTTCCGTGTGGCGCGACAACGCGCCACTGATAGGTCGCAGCCTTGTCAAAGAACGCCGCCCGATGCGCGAAGTTCTCCGTGTCGTAGAACTCGTCCTCGCACGTTCTATGGAAGCTTTCCACTTCGCTATTCCACGTGGGACGACGAGGTGGTATCCGGACATGCTTCACCCCGAGAAATCGCGCCATAACCTCAAATGCGCTCATTTTCGAGGGCTTCTGGTTGGGCGACCCGACGAGGTCGCAACCGTTGTCCGTCTGCACTGTCAGCGTCCCCAAATCCACTCCGCACGCTGCCAGATGCTCCAGGAGATACCGCAGGAAGATCGTGGCGCTTGTGGAATCGTTGGTATCGCAGTACGCGAAGTATGTCGCTCCGGTGCGAACGTCGCGGGCTGTGTACTGATAGCTCGGCAGTCCCTTGAACCTCATTTGGGGCCAGTAGTGCTCGATATCCTTCAGGTCCTTCCCGTCCAGGATCAGCTTCTCGAAGGGCCTCAATGCTGCCTTGAGTTTTCTAAGGTCTCGACGCTTCCTCCACTTCTTCTTTCGCTTGCGAATCAGACCGTTTTGCTTCAGCACTCTATGGATAGCCCCTTCGGAGCACGGGAGGTTAAAGTAGGTCTTCAGACGCTTTGGACCCCAGCCCGGATACCTCTTCCTCAACTCCACAATCCTTTTCTCCAACTCCTTCGGCATCTTGTGAGAAATTCGCTTCGGCGCCCGCTTGCGGTCCTCCAGAGCTTTTAGACCTCCCTGGCGATACCGTCTCACCCACTTCTGCACCGTCTTTCTCGTCGTGCGGTAGTACCGAGCCGTAGCGGAGATCCCCTTCTCCTGTGCCATCTTGACCATCCTCAGCCTCAAATCGAACGCATTTGACATATTCCTGATCACCTGGTAATAAGTCATATCAAACCTCCGGTTTCGGGGGTTGGTGGTCGTTTGCGGAACGAAACTATATCACCTTCTCCCCGAGACCGCGAGGTTGATTTGTCAATCGCCCGATCCCCCCATGGGGGGCATCCTCCCCCTCTCCCTCACCCTCCTCATCACCTCACCACAAAGAAACCTTAACCTCCCATAAGCCTGTCTACCTTGTACATGAACAGTACTGAAAAAAAGGATATCCTGTAATCCCTCAGTCAGGGGGGATTCACCGCACAGAACGCAGAGACCGTAGAGGAATGAGGGACAGGATTAACAGGATTTTCAGGATTATCCGATCCGTCCTGTTATTCTGTCGAACCCCTGGCTTCTTCTCTGGGACCCGTGCCCCCCATAAGTCAGGCATTACGATATCCTTGTGCTCGCCCTGACGGCCGCGCCGAGGGATAAGCGGTCACCCCGCTTTATCGCCGGAAAGCCCGGAGGGGAAGGTCGCAGCACGCTCACGGCATGTTCGTGTCAGATTCGCTGAGCGCGTATGAACCAGGGCAGGCGGACGGCACACGATTGACAGACCATACGCCCTTATGAAGGACGAACAACTCGCCACATCGCAAAGCGTCTCTTCCGGTACGGGGTTACAGGAAAGTCGGTTGTTTCTTCAAACAGGACTTTCGTGTCCTCGCCGAGCGTGGATTTCAGGATTTTCATCAGGAGCCACCTGTTTTCCTGCGTCACGGAGGGAGATGGCGTGTGCCGCAGAGCAACCTCTCCCATCATGTCCCGGCAGAATTGGTATCGGTCTATTGGGAGATTCGTGCGGTTGAGGACGTGTGCTGCAATTACGCCCGAGACTCTGGAACCATCGGTTCGGTAGAAGAAATCGTTGATCCATCGGAATTGTTTTGTGAGGGCTTTTTTGGGGAAAAGACGCCACGAGTGCTGAATGGACGCGAAGCGTTCACGTCCGAGCGCTGTGAACGACAGACCATGCGGCCGTGCCGGGCAAAGCGCGAGAACCTATTAAGGTGTGTGTCCCAGGGCGCTCGTTGGGATGGTTTGGCGGGCGATGCCCGGACCCTGGTATTGGAGTTGCATGACGGCGCCGCCGCCGTTCTCGTAAAACTCGAGCACGAGCGGATGGGCATCTGCGGACAGGAAGATGCTTCCGGAGTTCCATGTTGGCGCGTGGTCCGTCCAGTTCTCGATAACGGTGCCGTCGGAAACCTTCAGGCGCACGCCGTCGTCGCTGTCGGTCCAGAAAGTGTAGGTTCCGGCGACGTTGATGATTACGAAACCGGTCCATCTTACAGAAAATTGGTCCGAAGGAACCGCTGGGTCGGGGGAGCCAGTTCCCCAATCGAAGTCAACGACATTGTCAATCCGGGTCAGAACTTTCGTGTTGAAATTCATGCCGCTGAAGTACTCTCCCCTGAGCCCCTGCTCGATGGTCGGCGGCTGGACCAGGACCTGATAGTATCGTTGAGAATAGAATTGTGCGTTCTCGTCAAGGAAACCGAGGGTCGGACCGGTGGCTCGGAGGTTCATTGCGAGGATGGTGTCTGGGGCAGGCGTCTGACCGGCGACGACCGAGTAGTCTCGCATAGGGATGCTGTACCACTCGATATACACACCACTCGTGTCGGGGCGAACGGTGTGGATGACGAAGGGGTTTACCGTGATTACGATGTGGGCTGTTCCGAGGCTGGCGCCCTGGCTGTCGAGAATTTCGACGGTCAAATCGTTGACCCCGTACGTGACGACGCCGGAAAGAGACCAGCCCGTGGGGCTTGTCCAGTTCGGCACAACGGGCAGGCCATTCAGTGTCATTGCGGCAGCGTCATAGGGAGCGGTGCCTGTCAAAACAACGTTGGGGTCGGTGGTCACAAGGGGCTGACCGCCGTTGGTGGTAATCGCCACCGGCGGTCCGAGAATGAACGCGCGGCGGGCGGCGAGGTAGGACTTGATGCTATCAGGACTTTGAGCTCCGACGCCTTCCTGGCTGAGGAGCTCGTAAGTTCGGTCCATGTATCCATCGGCGGCGCCGGGAGCAAGAGGCCCCTTTGCGATGTCGCGCAGGATACGGTCGTAGGTCGCACCGAAGGCAGAGAAGAACCTGGCGAAGCCGTTGAGGCCGCTCTCGGTCAGGGAGCTGTTTGAGCTACTGCCACTGCCGAGGACGAAGTCAATGTCCCAGGGGATTAGTACGAACCGGCCGTCGGAGGGGCGCTGATAGAGCAGGTTGTTCTTGCCGCGGCTGTATCCCCAGCTATCCCAGTCGCCGACAACGTGGCGGACGGCCATCTCCTTGAGGACTTCCTCGACGTCCAGAATCGAAGACACGGCGGCGACGTACTGGCTGTCGGGGGCATTCATTTTCTCGACCATGTTAATGATGGGCTGGAGGTTGTCCTCGTAATCGCGGCTGCGGATTTCGTAGTTCCAGCGGTACAGTTCCTCGTCTTCGCCCCACCAGCGGAGGTCGGCATCGCGGTTACTAAAGCCTCCGCTATCGGTGAACTCAAACCAGTCGTCTATCTTGTAAAGGTATCCGTCCTCGTCGCCGGGGAACCAGAAGGCGGCATAGTCCTCATCAACTTTCTGGATGTCGCCGTAAAGGCCATGGTCGGTCTGGTTGCAAAGCACCCGAGCGAACCGCGTGTCGCTCCACGGGACTCCGATTTTCCGGCAAATCCAGTATGCAATCCGCTCGCTCTGTAGCGCCGGGTTGCGGCCGGGTTCCATAGTGTCAAGATTCATTTCCGGCCGCCCGTGAAGGCGCTTGTCAGCAGGAAAACGCAAGCGAAGCGCCATCTTGCTGGAGACGGGGTCGGCTGTCCCGCGAATGAACGGACTACCGCGGAAGCGGACTCTGGAATTGTAGTAGATTTCTGTGTCGTCGTAGATGAAGACGCAAGGAAGTAGATGGTTGCTCATTCTCGGCCACGTGCTGAGCTTCTGCCTCGTCGAGGAGGGGAACAGGATTCTGTGAACCGGGAAGTTGGAAAGCTTGGCGACACCAACTTGATAGAGACACTGCTCGTAGCTGGTGTCCGCGGGGAAGGTGTTGCTGGCGCCCTGCCCGTCGGTGGCGCGGATGTAGAGGGCGATGAGGGTATTGGCGGTTTGACCCGGGATTTGTGCTGAGTAGGTGGCGGGTGTGGTCGTCAGGGTCATAGAGGCGGGAGTGTACGAGCCGGTGCCCTCGACCCCGTAAAAGAGCTGCGCGCTCGTGATGCCGTCTATGTCGGCGATGCGCGCCGCGACCGTGACAGTTTCGCCAGCTTTGGGAAGGAGCGGGCGCTGCTGAACCTCCGTGATGCTCGGGCCGCGGTTCGCGCGAAAGGCGCCGTTCTTCTCTCCCGGGCTGCCGAGCATCTCGGGGACTTGCAGCTCAACGGCATGTGCCATCCCCTGCCCGTGTGTCCGAACAAGAAGCCATTTCGAGCCGCTCAGCCAGCGCGCGTAACCGCTCATGGTATAGGTCTGCCCGATGGTCAGAGGGGAGATGTCGCACTCGATCCGGTTGCAGTACGTGTCTCCTCGACCGCTCGAAACGATGTGGAGAGAATGAGAGCCGTCCACGCTGTCTGCATCCGTAACAAACGACTCGACGTGTGTTCCTTCGATCAACCAACCGCTTGTGCCCGACTCAAAGGAGCCGTTGCTTAAAAACTGCGTGCTCCCCTGGGAGACGCTCAGGGAGTCCACCAGCGTCTCACCGCGGTGCTGGAGAAATATGTGAAACTCACTTTCCGGCTGAACCCACCAA
>CAYZXL010000069.1:0-24384 GCA_964482435.1 uncultured Verrucomicrobiota bacterium | reverse complement strand
ACTGCAACTCGAAATCCAGAAGCAATTGAAACTGCGGTCCCAAAAGCTGCAGCGCTACAATCCGATGGTAATATTGGGGCTTGTACTCGTCCCCTACGCGAACGTTCCGCACGCTGCACCCGTCGCAACACCGGCTATAACTCTTGGTCAGCCCATGCCCGTCGAGGGTGACCGCCTTGAAGCCCGCCACCGTCCCCAGCGCCTTCATCCGGCCCAGCCGCTCGTAAGTCCGCAGTATTGCCCGCCTCAGACCCTCGCATTGGATCCGTTGGTACACGTATCCCATGGTATCGGCGCTGGGCAGACGACGACCCCTGACCTGGCGGGCACCCAGCTTGCGCCAGAACACCGCCCCCTTGCTCTGCTCGAGAGCATTCAGACTCCTCAGCCGGCATAGCTACATCAGAAAAACAGGCCATACCACCCCCTTCGTCGGAAACTGCGGCTTTTCCCGACCATCCGCGTAGCCCTCCACTCTGTCCTGATACTTCCCTATTATATCATAACCACACCACGGTCAAGAATTTTTTGCCAATGCGAATTTGCTCCCACACCCCCATCACCCCCCAATATCCCAAAAACCGCCTCGGTCCCCGCCACCCCAAAAAACAAGATGCGGAATCGCTGACCGCAGAGGCGCGGCTGTGTAACCGTGGCAAGCAACAACGGCAACAATTCATGACCTAAGGTGTTCCGGGGACGACGACATCCTGCAACATGCGTCGCCGCTGGGTGTACCGCCAGCATCTTGTCCGGGCGAAAACGGGGAAATGTAGCCGCACAAATCCCCGCAGGGGGCGACACAAAATGAGCCACAGGTTCTCGAAAGGTTCTCCCGCACACGATCTTAACCACGAGGCAGCGGCCTCGCAGTTGAACCCGCCCGGCGTTCCGCGGGGGACGCTACTCGAGGCCCATACTCGGAATCCACCGCTCAGGCGTAGCCACACCCAACGTGCCAGCGTTTCCGAGAAATTGCAGTTATGGGGACCGGTTTGAGGATGTGTTGACGGCGATTAACAGTTGTTCCAAAGTGCCAACGTATGTAATTACCTGGAGCGTCGTGGGTTGCGAAATCAGGTTTGGAAATGTTGCCGGCAGAGAACGTTTTTTCAACTTGACTGCTGCCGGGATGGTTTTTGCTTGTGCGTCGTAACTACTTCGCGTGCAGATGATTACGTTCGAGGCCGGCTTGAGGCACGCGCCTGGCGCGGTATATGCAAAAACGCGATGCGCGCTCGTCACCGGGCTGTGGGACGTCAGCGCGATCCACGCTGAGCCGAAGTCAGGCAAGCGTGTGGCCCCTTTGTGGGGGGGACATGTGATCGGATTGATGACGAACCAGAGCACAGGCGCGGGGCGAAGCGGAGTGTTGTCAGTTTTTCTGCCCCGCCCTGTGCTGGATAGACTTTTAGCGCCCGGTGAAGAGGGCGTCTTTGGAAAAGGCGCTGTGTCGTGCGGCTAATTGGGTGTGAAGCCGTGCGACCGGTATGGAGTCAGGGGCCGGGTAAAGGAATACGCGCTGATGGATGGACTGGACGTTCGATTTGAAAGGTGCAACACCATAGTTGGCCGGATCACCGAGGGAGACGCGTTCCTCTTAGACCAGAGAGGGAAACGCGTACACACCTTGAACCGTGTGGGGATGTTCATCTGGGGGTTGCTGGAGAACGGTTCCACGCTGAGGGAGATCGCAAGGAAGGTTTCCCTGAAGTTCGGTTTGAGCCAGGAGATCGCCGGAGCCAGCACGAGAGAGTTCCTGGATGAGCTTGCACAGAAAGGTGTTGTGCGAGTCCTCGATGATGCCGTGTAGTAGCAGGCGCAATGAGATTTTTCTCTCCCGGCTACGTTAGAAGCTTGCGAGCGGAACTGAAGAGAATTTGTGCGGCAGAGGCTGTGCCTCTGGTCGTGCAACTGGAGTTGACGTACCGCTGCAATCTCCGCTGCTCGCCCTGCCACCGCCAAGGCGGGGCTGAAGCCCGCCGAAATCCCGACCTCACGCTCGACGAGATTGACCACCTTCTTTCTGAGCTTTCCGAATCCGGCACGCTGTATCTTCTCATGTCCGGCGGAGAGGTCATGTCCCGTGCGGATTTCTGGGAAATCGCATTGCACGCGAAGGAAAAAGGCTTTCTCGTTGTGCTGAGCACTAACGGGACTCTGATCGGCTCGGAAGAAGCGGAACGCATGAGGGAGCTTTCTCCGTCGGAGGTGGAGATATGTCTGGTTGGGATGTCCCCGGAGTTTCACGACCGGGCGACGGGAGTGACCGGATCATTCGACCGCGCGATGTGGGGGGTGGAGGCCCTGCGTGACAAGGGAGTTTGCGTTTCGGTGCGCACGGTTGGCTGCGATGGTGAAGCGCCTCCGAAGGATGGAAGTCTGCGGGGTTTGAATATGCCGTGCGGGAGGGAGACATCCCAGGCATCGCCGCGGAAGAGCAAAGTGGGGAGCTCGCCACAGGGGCAGTCACGGGAACTCCCGGATTCGCCAGAAATCCTTTCCCCGCGCCAGGCTGACGACAAGCGAGGTCTCGCGGCCCGGCATGGGATGCCCCGGGAGGTCTTGCATTCGGGCGATGGAGCGTGCGTCGCCGGGAAGGCTCTTGCGACGATTTCGCCGTGGGGTGAGGTTCGGCCATGCACCGCGTTGGAGGTCAACGCTGGCAACGTCCGAGACCAATCATTCAGGGACATATGGCGCTCGCTTCGCCAGATGGGCGCAGCCGATGAAAGCCCTCTCAGTCCGCGCGAGCGAACCTGCCGCCTCGGAGAGACTTCCCTTTCCCCATGCTTGACCTGGCCCTGCCGCCTCTTGCGGTGAGGTCAAGGGCGGGGCTACGGGAACCCTTTCTCCCGCCGAAGGCGGGAAGGACGCAAAGGAGCAGGCCCCATCAATTCCTGGCGTCTTGGCGTCCTGGCGAGAAAAGGCAGAACGCGCAAAGAGCAAACGTCTCGCAAAGGGGCAAGCGCTCGCCGCGGTGGCTGTCTTTTTTCCAGATTCTGACCCTTGCACGGGAATGAAAAGCGTGGTAGCCTGATATTGAGACATCGAGGCTCCTTTCGCCGATTACATCATCCTAAGATTCCTCCTAATGGTTTGCGAAAGTGAGTCCGATGTCTCTAATGTTTTTATGCGAGGATTGAACGCGAACTGGAGATTTGGCGTTCCGGTGCCCTTATGAAGCGGCTGGCTCTTTTCATCACGACCTTGTCGTTTTTCTTGCCATCGGTGCCATTCCGTGAGGCGTTTGCCGAAGCGGAGAGAAGCGCTGCGGACTTTGTGCGGGTGGGGGATGAGGCGTACAGGGCGGGGAAGTACTCGGCGGCGGTCGAATTCTATCGGACTGCCCTGAAAAAGGGCGAAGGCGATTTCACGGCGAGGCTGAAACTGATTGAGCTTCTCGCTCGTCTTGAGGGCAGAGAAGACGAGGCGAGGAGGGAAATTGACGCTGCCCTGGCGATGGAAAGCCTCTCCCCGGAGCAAGTTCGCTCGATAGCCGAAATATGCGCGGCAAATGGCTTCCCCGACAAAGCGAAGGGGGCGTATGAGGCGCTGCTCAAACGTGAACCGCAGGACCTCTCGGCGCTGGTGAAGGTTATCGAGGTTCTGCGGTCGGCGGAAGACCTTGAATGGACGAGGCAAAGGATCGAGGCATACGAGGCGGTCCCTTCCTCTACTGTCGAAGGACTTGAGAGGGTTGCTGCGAAGTGCGCTGAGCGGTCCCACTGGGTGCTCGCTGTAGGAGTTTATGGAGAAATCCTGAGGCGGGACGAAAAGAACCTCACTGCCCTATTGGGGATTGGCGAGTGTCTGAAGAGAATCGGGAAGCTCTGGGAAGCGGCCAGGAATTTGACGCAGGCGGTTGAGTTCTACCCGGAGAGGGCCGAGCCGTCAATTGCCCTGTGGGAGCTCTTTCTGAGAATGGGCGAGTACGTTGCCGCGGAGATTGCTTTCCACGAGGCTTGGGGGAAAAATCCTGAATGCGTGGAGGCCGCTGACGGTTACGGGCGGGTCTTGTTCTCGACGGGGAGATACGCGGAGGCGAGGGAGACGTTGAGCGAAGCGCTCAAGGCGATGCCGGATTCGCAGGCGCTTCTTGTTTCTCTTGGGCGTGTTTTGAATTACGTCGGCGAATATGAGGAAGCGCAGAAGCGCTTTCGGAAAGCCCTCGAGGTCAAGCCCGGGTATCCCGATGCTATTCTGGGCTTGGGGATGTCGTACCGTGAGACGGGGAAGACGGAGCTGGCGAAGGAGCAGTTCTTCAAGCTGTACGACTTCTGGGATGCGCGAGCCGCAGAGCCGCATTTGGTTGAAGCTCGCGACATGGTTGACGTAGCTATCGCGTGCGCCTTGACGGACAATCCCCAGGACGCCCTTGACGTTCTGGAGCAGGCGTTGAAGAAGGACCCAACCGACACGGAAGCGCTTCTGTGGGAGGCACGTCTTTTTGCGGAGCGGCACCAGCCGACCGATGCCATGCGGGAGCTTCAAAAGCTTCTCGGCATCAACCCAAATCATCCTGAGGCGCGGGCGGAGGTTGCGGCAATTGCTATCGAAGCGGGCCAGTACGATGTCGCAGCCGAAACTTGCGAACGAGCCTTGAAGACCAACCCGAACCTTATCCGCGCCCTCGACCTCCTCTCCTCAATACAGCTCCTCGATTTCGAGTACGCGAAGGCGGAAGAGACGGTTAGGAAGGCTCTGGCAGTCAATCCGCGTTCCCTTTCGAGCCTGTCGTTTCTGGCGTCGTGCTACTGGCAGGAGGGGAAGAGGGATGCATATGAGGAAGTCAGGAAGAAGGTGTTTGGAATCAATCCAGGGTACAGCGAGTTCTACTGGATTGTCGTTCGCGCATGCGAGAGCAAGAGGCAGAATGAAGATGCGATGACGTTGCTGAAGGACGCAGTCGCCATCAATCCGGATTACGCCCCTGCCTACACGATGATTGGGATTCTCCTGATGCGCGAGGGCGAAGAGGAAGAAGCAGAGACATACCTCCGGAAATCCTACCAGCTCGATAGCTACAACCCCAGGACGACGAATTTCATTAACCTTCTTGACCACATGAACCGGGATTTTGTGAGCACTCGCACGGAGCATTTTCTTTTCAGGTGGGATGGCGAGAAGGATGCAGCGCTGGGGTTCTTCCTGCCGCAACATGCGGAGGAGGTTTACCGGGAAGTCTGTCGGGAGTTCGGGTTCGAGCCGAAGAATCCGACTCTCGTGGAGATTTTCGATTCGCACGACCTGTTCTCTGCGAGGATAGTCGGGCTTCCATACGTGGCGACGGTCGGGGCGAGTTTAGGCAAAGTCGTGGCGGCGGATTCGCCGCGCAGCGCTTTGTTCGATTGGAGGGACGTTTTGCGGCACGAGTTTGTGCACGTGGTGAACCTTCAGCAGAGCAAGATGCAGATACCTTTCTGGCTGACGGAAGGGCTGGCGACTCGTCATGAGGAATCGCCTTTGCCGGAGGTGTGGGATGGGTTTGTCGCGCGGATGCTGTATCTGGGTCGAATCATTCCTCTGGAAGAGCTGAACAGCCACTTCACGCGACCGAAGACGCCCGCCCACAAACAGGCAGCATATGCGGAGGCGAATCTGATTTGCCGGTTCCTGAGCGAGAGATATGGCGAGCAGGCCATCAGAAAGATGATGGAGACCTACGCGGAGAACTTGCCGACGGCGGAGGTTATTGGGAGATGCCTCTCGAAGACCGAGGAGGAGTCTGAGCGTGAGATCGAGGAGTACATTTTTGCGAGGGCCAGGGAGAGGATGGTGGACCCGGTATTTTTGCCGGGAGACGACGAGCTGGTTGCAGAAGGGCTGGAGAAGAGACCGGATGACGCATTTCTGAAGGTGGCTCGGGCAAGGCTGATCTTTCACAGGTCGCAAGCTCTTCCTGAACGTGAGCGAGAGGCGAGGGTGGACGAAGCGGTGAAAGCCCTCGAAGAGTTGCTTGATGATGAGCGAGGAGCTTTGCCGGCATTTCTGGCCCTGGCAGAGATTCATCTTGCACTTGGCGAGTACGACGAGGCGAAGAACGCTGCAATTCAGGCGATGGCGATTGGCGGTGGAGACTTTGCGGCTCACCGGCGTCTGGGGATTGCCCATCAGATGACTGGCGACGACGAAGAGGCGATTAAAGAACTGGAGATGGCAGCGCGCCTGGACCCCCGGGCGCCGGACATCTGGTATCGCCTGGGAGAAATCTATTCAAAACGAAAAGAAGAGGAGAACACGATTCGAGCCCTGGAAGGGGAGGCTCTGGCGGACCGAAGGAACGTTCAAACATCGAAGAAGCTTATCGGCATCTATCTTTCGCGGAAAGAGTATGGGAAGGCGATAAACGTCCTGGAGAGAGTCCTGGAATATAACCTTTACGACGTGCGAATCTACGGGTTACTTGTGGACGCAAACAGGGGCATGGGAGATGAGAAGGAGGCGGCAAGGTACGCGGAAATCGGTGCTGAAGCTGCCTGCGCGATGGCGAAATCGCTCATGATGCTTCGGAAGGATGAAGCGGTGGAGTTGTTGAAAGCTGCCCTCGAACTGAATCCGAAGCATGAAAGGGCAAAAAAGCTGTTAGGGCAGCTTGAAAAGGAGTCTTCTCCCCGCATGCCGCCAGACGACGGCGGTTAAGGCGAATCGCTCTTGAAGGTAACCATTCATTGTCGCGAGGGAAGGATGCACCGCCGAGAGCGCAGAGGTCGCAGAGCGGGGGCCCTGATGCGTTCCTCGTTCTCTGCGGTCTCTGCGGTACGTCCCCTCGCGATTGAGGTAGCGCCCTGAAGCGGAGAAACTCCTTGAACTGCAGGGGGTTTTCTGACATTGTTCCCGAAACTATCCAGGGGCAGTTGAGATTGGCTTTTCGAGAAAAGACCCGCAGTAGGATTCGGGTCGTGCACGCCACCGGTAACTCAGACGAAGGACTTCGACTGTGGAAGAGCCGAAGAAAGCTGTGAGCGCCGAAAGGCCGGCGGAGGAGCTTGGAACCAAGTTTCACATCGGCAAACCGATAGACCCTCAGCGCCTTGAGCAGGAACGACAAAAGCTTGATGAGCTAAACAGAAAGCCGTTTTTCAAGAGAATCCTCGGGTTCAGTAAATTCACGGGGCCCGCGTACATTCAGAGCGCGGTGACGCTCGGGGCCGGAACCGCTGGCGGATGCCTGATCGCTGGCTCGCAGTTCGGGTATCGGCTTCTGTGGGTGCAGCCGCTGGCGATGCTCTTAGGGATGTTCATGTTTTTTGCGATGGCGAAGCAGGCGGTCTTGGTTCGTCGGCGCCCGTACGAGGCGATGAGCAAGGAATTGCATTTCGCGTTCGCCTTGCTTTTCGGATTGAGCGCGCTGCTGTCCACAGTGATCTGGCATTTTCCTCAATATTCGCTCGCGGGGGACGCGACGAACGACATGGCTGGCCTTGTGACGGGGAAGACAAATCCGATTCCGGCTCCCGTGTTGGGTCTGGTTTTCCTGGGCTTCTCGATTTTTGTGACCTGGAATTACGGAAAGGGACTCAGGGGAATCAAGATTTACGAGAAGATTCTCAAGGTGATGGTCTGGGTGATTGTGGCGGCGTTCGCGCTGGTCGTCCTGAAAACCGGGGTCAATTGGAAAGAGCTTTTCGCGGGTCTCGTTCCAAGGTTACCGAAACTGCCGGACGGGTCGTTTGACCGCGAGCAAGCAATTCTCATGATTGCGCTTCTCGGTGCGACCGTCGGCGTGAACATGGTTTTTCTGTATCCCTACTCGCTCCTGGCAAGAGGATGGGCGAGAGAGCACAATCGGCTGGCGTACTTCGACCTGATAACGGCGATGTTTTTGCCGTTTGTTCTGGCGACGGGGTTTGTAGTCCTGGCGACCTCCAACACCCTCCATCGTCGGGGAGTCGTTGAGACTGGGAACAACCCGGGAGACAAGGCGGTTGTAGTCAATGTCGGCAGTATCTCAGCCGAGAGCAATATCACAGTGAGCTTCGATGTGATTCTCCGGAAGCCATTGGCATCGGACATCAAGTCAGTCTCATGTGAGGCGGAGGTGACCAGCAAGGAACTCGCTCCGCAAAAAAGCGACGACCCCGACACGCCAGCAGTCGGCGACGCGACGGTCACGGTGCTCGGACAAGCGATGCAGCCCGTCAGCAAGGGAAAGGCGAAGGGAAGCCCCCCGCTGCTCGTCGTTGCTAACCGGGACAAGCTGGTGACCGACCGCGACGGGAATAGGGTTCCGACGACGGGCGATACGATTCGGTATGACGTGAAAATTGAAAACAACGGCGAGAAGCCGCTGACTGAGTTGGTTTTCCGGGCCAGGCCCGATGCGGCTACTGACCTTGTCGCGAGGAGCGTCCAGAGTCGAACGGTCACTCGCAGCGCGGTGGAAGCGACGAGGGTTCTGGCGCCGGTGGTTGGGGCAGTGTTTGGGCGGGTGATGTTCGGGATAGGGATGCTGGGTATTGCGTTGTCCTCAATAACAGTGCACATGTTGATGTGCGCGTTTATTTTATCGGAGATGTTCGGCATTGACGCAACCGGCTGGAAATACAGGCTGATGGTTCTGACGCCGGCCATCGGTGTATTCGGCGTCGCCTGGAAAGTGCCATTTGGCGTGGGTGTTTTCTGCTCGGCTTTATGCGTCATCTTTCTGCCGATGGCTTACATTTGCTTCATGGTCCTTCACAACAAGAAGAGCTACATGGGCGAGGCGATGCCCAGAGGAGCAAAACGCCTTTTCTGGAACGCGGGCATGGCCCTGGCGATACTCGTGGTGACGGCTTCCGCGATAGTCAGCATCGCCATAAACTATGGCGACTTGAAGAGCCGTCTTCAGAAGCCAAAGGCGAAGGTGGCGCTCGTTGAGCGACCGAGAATAGGCTCGTGAGGCGCTCAGGCGCCAGGGCTGCGGGCTGCGGCTGGTAGGCTGGGCAGCGCACGCGCGACATCCCGCCTTTGTCCCGCCGTAGGCGGGATGGAAGACCATGGGCAAGATGCCCATGCCACCACAGAATTTCCGCGTGGCGACCCGAGGCCACATGGCTCTTGCCGAGGGTGAGGCCGGTTGGCGTCCCCACGTGGGCATTGGCTCGTGAACGGTGAAGGCGATGATGGAGTTCTGAGAAAAACCTGCGGGTTGAGGCGGTTTGAGGGGGGCCCCGCGGAACATGAGAATGGAGCTTAATTATGCGTCTGTCTTGCGGTGCCTTCGTCTGGAAGAAATTGTGGGCGAGCGTGCTTTGTATAGTTGGGACAGTTGGAGGGGAATGGGGGCTGTCGTTCTCTGCCGAGGTGGCAGGGAATGGAATTGCGGAAGGAACAGGCAAGCAGGCCGCTGTTAGCTACAGCTTTCCGCCGCCTTCGGTCAGCACATCGAACGGGCGCACCCGGGTGACAATGCCCGGGATGTCTCTTCTTGCCCAGGACGGAAAGCCGGTCGTCCCCTTTAAGACAGCGAGAATTCTTCTTCCTCCGTCTGGCATCATCGCATCGGTTGATGTGGTGGCGTCCGAAGAGAAGGAGATTCCGGGGCGATTCGAGCTTGAGCGCGGGCGCGCTCCTCAGCCGACGATGGCGCGCGAAGCTGCGACGGCTTCCAATGGACCGACAGCTTTCGACGAAGATAAGCCCTTTCCTACCTCTCTTTATGAACTGGCCTCAGTTCAAGTCATGCGCGGCTACCGGATAGCGATTTTGCGTCTTTATCCTGTGCGCTATGTGGCGAGCGAAGGACGCATAACTTACTGCGAGTCCCTCACGGTCACTTTGACGCTTTCTTCGGCGAGGCTTTCACCGGCTTCGAACGGCGGCGCCACCCAGGCGGTGAGCTCCCGGACGTTTCGCGGGAAGCCGCGCGACGAGGCGAGAGTCAGGAAGGCGGTGGACAATCCGGAAATCCTGACGACATATCCTGCCCCTGGCGGTCTGTCAGTCGCCCGCTCCGCGTCCCGCCTTTCGTCCTCGGGGCTTCTCGACGGACAAAGCGTAACCGAATCTTCACAAGGAGTGGCCTCTTGCGATTATCTGGTCATCACGAAGGCTCCGTATGCGATGAAGTTTGAGCCTCTCGTGTACTGGAAATTGCAGAGGGGGCTGACCGGAAAGGTCGCCACGCTGGAGGAGATTAACGCAGCTTATGCCGGAAGAGACCTTCAGGAAAAGATAAGGAATTATATCGCGGAGTGTTATCGAACCCTTGGAACCGAGTACGTGCTCCTGGGCGGAGACACGGACATCGTCCCTGCGAGGGGAGCTTACGGGGAGGTTGGGCCGTACAAGGACTCCGAGATGCCGGCGGACATCTATTTCGCATGTCTCGACGGGAGCTGGGACTACGACGGGGATGGGGTTTACGGCGAGGCCGGCGACGGCGAAAACGGCGGAGAAATTGACCTTATTGCAGAGGTGTACGTCGGACGGGCACCGGTGAGCACCCCATGGGAAGCGGAGAGTTTCGTCCGCAAGACGATTCAATATGAGGCGGAGGGGTCTCCGAACCTCTCGGATGCGCTGTGGGTCGGCGAGATGCTCGATAGTAGGACCTGGGGAAGCGATTCCAAGGAAGAACTCGTGAGCTTGCTTCCGGGGAGCTTTGAGTTGACGAGGCTTTATGATAAGGACGGGACCTTCTCGGTTGAGGGCGTCATTTCTGCTCTGGACGCCTCGCCCCACATTGTCAATCACCTCGGCCACTCGACGGAGGACAAAGTCCTGGGTCTGACGACGATGAATGTGGACAGGCTTCAGAACGAGTTCCCGTTTTTCTTCTACACGCAGGGATGCGACGCAGGGGCTTTCGACCGGGATGATTGCATTGCCGAGCACTTCGTCATGGGCACGGCGGGGGCTTTCGCGGTGATATCGAATTCGCGGTACGGCTGGTACTCGCCGGAGACCACGCTTGGCACGTCGCAGGCTTTCGACAGGGAGTTTCTGAAAGCGGTTTTTGACAGAAGGATCACGAACCTCGGGCGAGCTCTCCAGGAATCGAAGGAGGCAAACATCGGCGATGTCCTTCAGACGGGGTCCACTCGCTGGTGCTATTTTGAGCTAAACCTTCTCGGCGATCCGGAGACGCCTCTGTTCACGGCGACGAGCAAGGGCTTGCTCACCTTTGACCAGCCGCAATATTCGCCGAGGACACCTGTCGTCCTGGAGGTGGCGGACATTGACCTGAACGCCAGCCCGTTGGTGACGGAGGTCGCGATGGTCAAGCTCGTAAGCCCGCGCGATAGAGAGACAGTCTTTGCCCTGGAGACGACCTCGAATTCCGGGGTCTTCGTTGCGGAGGTTCCCCTCTCGACCGAGGCGCCGGCTCTGGACGGCGTGCTCCAGGTCAAGGACGGCGACACAATTTTCGCAACTTATGAAGACGCGGACGATGGGGCCGGATTGCCGCAGACCGTAACGGTGACGGCAACGATAGACGATTCGCCGCCCAGGATATACAACGTGCGCATTGCGGAGGTGCGCGACACGTGGGCGGTGATTGAGTGCCAGAGCAACGAGCTTGCCACAGCGAGACTGGACTACGGTCTGTCTCCTCCGTTCACGTCGTCGGTGGTCAGCGACGAGGTTACTGACACCCACCGGTTAGCGCTCAGCGGGCTTGACAAGGAGACGGTCTATCGTTTCCGGGTGGCGGCGATAGACCTCGTGGGGAACGAGACGGTTGACGACAACGGCGGGCAGTATTACTCGTTCAAGACCATGTACCAGGTCGCCGTGTTTCTCGACGACGTGGAGGAAGGGAGCCCGTCCGCGGCCGGCCAATGGTCGCACCAGGTCATTACGGGGGGTGTTTCGGACTGGGCCATCACAACGGACGATTTCCGGTCTGAGAGCTCCTCCTGGCACGTGGACGATTACGGTGCCCCTTCGGCGAGCGTATTGGACACGCCAGCGATTGACTTGAAGGGAATGGTCACGGCTGAGCTTTCGTTCTGGCACAGGATGCTTGCTGAAACGGACTGGGATGGCGGTTTCGTCCAGGTTCGGCGGGAAGGGACGGAGGAATGGTTTTCGCTGACCCAGGAGCAAATGATGGAGGGGACTCCGTTCGTAACACTGAGCACGGGGAACCCCTCCGGCCCGGTGCCCGGGTGGAGCGGGAACGTTCCCTGGGAAAGAGTGACGTTCGACCTTTCGGAATACGCAGGAGAGGCAATCCGCATTCGTTTTCGGATGGAGTCGGACGATAACACGGATGTCGGCCCGGGTGACGGCTGGTACATAGACGACATAGCAATCATCCGCCCCATGGGGACGGTCAACCTGGATAAGCTGTTCTACAAATTGGGCGATACGTTACTGATAGCCGTCATTGATGCGGCAGCTAACACTAATCCGGAGTCTGCCGAGGCGGTTTCGGTTGAGGTCACGAGCACTTTTGAGAGCATCCCCGAGGTCGTTACACTGAAGGAAACGAGCGCGAACTCCTCGACCTTCGCCGGTGAGATTCCAACGGCGAAATGGAGAAAGCCCAACGACGGTAAGATTGGCGTGGCTCACAACGATACGATCACGGTTTCTTACACCGGCGGGGAACGCGCCACGGCGACCGTTGACCTTGGGTCGCCGATAATCACCCGCGTGGAGTCAACGCAGGTTGCGAATTCCTCTGCAATCATAAAGTGGCAGACCGACGAGGAGTGCCGGGGTGCGGTCCCTTACGGAACGAGCTCCACGAACACGGACCAGGCTGCTGTCGAGACCACGCGAACGGCGACTCACCAGGTGCTCCTGAGCGGTTTGCAGCCGAGGACCGTTTACTATTTCAAGGTCGAGGCGGTTGATAAAGCGGGCAACACCGCCGTAGCTGACAACGACGGGAAGCTTTACAGCTTCCTGACGCTGGGATTTGCCCAGGGGGGAACGCTCACCGAGAACACGGTTTGGAAATATGTTGAAGGGCATCCCTACGTCGTCAACGGAACTGTGTACGTGGGAACCGGGACAGAACCGGACCCTGTGACTCTGACGATTGAGCCGGGAGTTGTCGTCCAGTTTAACACGAACAAGAAGGACATCTTCGTGCGAGGCGGACTTATCGCGCGCGGCGTTACGTTTGAGTTTAACCTGCCGAGCGGCGATTTCGCCCACATTTTCTTCGAAGAGGGAGCCGCGGGAATCATTGAGAATTCGGTGATTTCGGTTCGGGGTCCCTCGTACCAGTTGTCCGGCGGGATTGAGTGCTACAGCTCGCACGTGCGGTTCACCAACAACATCGTCAGGAACGCCTACTACGGTTTTCACTGCCTGTCGTGTTCTCCGAGGATTTCGGGGAACACGTTTGTCGTGTGCCATTACGCTGTGTTTCTCCACGCTGCGGCGGAACGATACTCGTCGCCGGAAATCACCGATAATACGTTCATGGAGTGCATGTATCCGATTTCCTGCGAGGGGGCAACTTACCCGGTGATCTCGGGAAACAGCTTCGATGGCAACGGCTACGACGGGTTAATTCGCACCTCCATAGAAGGTGACACCATTTGGCCGGGCTACGATTGCACGCAGTTTGTCATCGGAGACCTCTCTGTTCCGCAAGAAAGCACTCTCTGGATTGCGCCGGGAGCGACGGTGCAATTAGCCCAGCCGGGGACCGACTTCTACGTTTCGGGAACTCTCCATGCGGAGGGAGCGACCATAGAATTTGGCGTGCCTGCGGAGCCGCGGACGTTCCTGGCGTTTTCCCCGACGAGTACCGGGAGCATCCGGAACTGCCGCCTGGTTGGAAAAGCATGGAACGGCTCCCCCACGGGCGGGGTCAAGTGTCAGTCCTCGGCCCTTTCCTTCACGGGGAACGTTTTCTCCAACCTGTATTACGCCATTTTCTGCGGCTACTCCACGGAACCGTTGATTGCGAATAACACGATCGTCGGGTGCGAGTACGGGATTTATGCGTCCGACGCCACGCCGAAAATCGCCAACTGCATCTTGTGGAACAATGGCGATGACCTGGTTGGGTGCGCCGGCGCTTATCTCGATACGGAGGATGGAGACCCGGGCGAGGGGAACATCTCCCTTGACCCGCTGTTCCGCGATTCGGAGAACGGGGATTTTCGTCTCAGCCCTGGCTCACCGTGCATTGACTCCGGGACGAGCGAAATGGCGCCGCTCATTGACGCGAGCGGCTATCTCCGTTGGGACGACCCCGACACCCTTGACAGGGGCGGTGGGCCGCGCTCTTATTTCGACATCGGCGCGTACGAGTACGTCATGGACGCCGACAGAGACCTCATTTCCGACGACTGGGAAGTCGCCTACGGGCTGAACCCGAAAGACGGAACGGACGCGTCGGCGGACGTGGACGGCGACGGGAAGTCGAATCGTGAAGAGTATCTGGCAGGCACAAACCCGTTTGAGGCGGGGTCGTGCCTGCGGGTTATCACCTTCGTTGGAGTGGGTGATGAAAGCGGCGGAACGGTGACAACCTGGTTGAGCCTCGGCGGCAGGAAGTATACGGTTTTCTACGCGGATGAGCTGTGTCCGCCCCGCGGGAGAAGGTTCGGCTCGGCGGCGCAAGAAGGCGAGCCGGTGCCCGACCTGACAGTGTGGAAGCCTTGCTCCGAGGCGATGGAGGGAACGGGAAGCTTTCTTTCCTTTACCGACAGAGGGGATTCCACACGGAAGGGGCCTTTCGACCCTTCAGTCCCGCGGCGCTTCTACAGGGTGGAAATGAGATAGGCCTCGGGAGACGGCGAAGGGCCACCAAGAGTATACAGGAAACAGGAGGCAGGACACAGGGGGCATCGCGGGCTGCCTGTTTACTGTCTGCTGTCCCCTTTTTCTCTGGGCAAGGGACGCTCGCTCCGCGGGCAACCCCGCCGTAGGCGGGGCTACCCCGCTTTCCGCCCCGCGTCCCGCGGGGATGCAAAGGGCGCCTCGAGGTAAACGAGGTTCTTGTCGTGGTAAATCCTGATAGAAACTTGCCGCAGGAGCCCCATGCCGAGGTATGTTGACTGGTCATCGCTGGCAACGGCCGAGACGCGGCGCTTTTGCCCAAACCAGTTTATGTGCCCGGCGAAAAGCTGTGCGGGCTTGACTGTTCCGTCGGCATGCTCGACATTAACATAACCCCGCGACACGAATCCCAGCGACATGAGGATGTTCTTGGGCATCCATAACTCGCCCGTGAAGGCTGTGTTCAGAACAGCGTCGAAGAGCTGCCCGGTGGCTGCGTGGATGCGCACCCTCGGACAACCGAGCTCGTCGAAGTAGCCGTCAACTCTCACACGACCACCTTGTGACTGAATGAGACCGCCGCCGGAAAACCTATCTTGACAATGTGGAAATCGGCGTTCGGGAAGTTTAACTCCGCCTTTTCGATGGCCTCGATAATCGTGTTGCCGATGAAATAGCCGGAGCTCTGTGGCTCGATGGCCACGAAGCGGCCATTTGACTCCGGCTCCAGAAGCTCTTTCAGTTTTGAGTCGTAAAGCTCCTGACCGATTTTCGCCACCTTCTCAGTGACCACGTTTTGACCCCTTCGGGCGGATATTGCTTACCTTCCCCTCGTGCGATGAACCCACACTCGGTACCGTCCCATTTCGGGATACCGAAAACTAAACAACAGAGCGCCGCACGTGTCAATAAAAAAATCGAGGGGTGCGCAATGGCACAGTTTCGGGCGGCACACCACCTCGGCTGGGGGTGGAACGAATGAACCGCGGATGAACGCAGATGCACGCGGCGGCACTCACCCCTTCGTGACACATCCCAGAAGGCAGGTCTCTTTCTGCTTTCTCCCCCAAGACTGAGCGGTTACACGGGCGTGCAATGGCACAGTTACTGGCGGAATTGTGCGTGCGGCTCAACGGCCCGGTAGAAATGCCAACCCCGCCGAATGCGGGACGGAGCGCTTCACCTGGGGTGAGGGACCTTGCCGCAGTTCGTGCGTCGTGGCGCCTTTGCGAGAGGTTTGCCCTCTGTTGAAACCGCTGAAGAACGCTGATGAACGCCGATCAACAACGCTGAAGGGTTAGACAGTCAGAGCTATCTGCGCGGATCTGCGTCCATCCGCGGTTGGGTCCCGCGCATGACTGAGTCCATGCCGGAAAAGCTGATGTAATGACGAACTAAAAGTGCGCCCGATGCAAATCAAGGAGTCACGACAACAGGCGAGAAACACTAGCTAAGTGGCATGTTGCAGAGGGCAAAACAAAAATGCCGGGAAGCGGAGTCGAACCGCTGACACGCGGATTTTCAGTCCGCAAAATTTTGTTCTTCTTTCCCCCTTTCTCGTCGGTAAATGCCTCCAAATCCTTGTCATCCGCCAACGGTTTTTTGCCAGGTTTTATTGCCTTTTTGGATACAAACTGGATACACGAGAGGTGGATACAAGCCGCACGGGAGATGACATCTCGGTGTTTCGCCCACAATCCCAGGGGAGTCTCCGCCGGGCCGAAGCCAGCCCAATTTCGCTGCGATACAAATGAAGTTATTGAAAAACCAGATGATTTTGATATGATTTATCGCGCCTTCCCTTGGGAAACGGGCGCATAAGATTCTGGTGGTGGGACGGTATCGCCCAAAGGCAAGTGTGGTTGAAGCCCAACACGTGAAGGTCACCCAAAGGAACGGGAGCGACGATAGAGATAAAACCACAATGCCGTCGGCAGAACGCGACGAAGGCAGCCCAGCACTGAGGGACAGCAAAGTGAACGAGAGCGCGCCTATCCGCGAAGGACAGATTCTCAGCGGGCCGCTGTTCAACGAACCGATGCGTGTTGAAACCGTCTCTGCGACCGGTCCGGAAGGCTGGGTTGTCGGCCTCGTTGGGATTCGTACGGAGCAGTTCCGCAGGGTTAATCTGTCGAGGGCTGACCTCGCCACACTCGCCGTTCTCGATTCAGTGGCAACCTACCAGGGGGACGGGAAGTTACTCCGCCTCGGTCTTCAAGCGTATGCTCTCGGAATCGCGTACGAGTTCGATCCATATTTCGGCTTGTCCATTTCTCGCGTTGATCCGCTGCCCCATCAGCTCGAGGCGGTTTATGACTATCTGCTTAAACTCGCACGGGTTCGTTTTCTTCTGGCCGATGAGGCGGGGGCTGGCAAAACCATCATGGCGGGGCTCCTCATCCGTGAGTTGAAACTCAGGGGACTCGCCGAGCGCATCCTCATAGTCTGCCCGGCCAATCTGACGTTTCAATGGCAGCGAGAGCTCAAGGAGAAATTCGACGAGAAGTTTCTGGCTTTGAAAGGTGGCGATATTCGGGACCAGTTCGGGGTCAATCTGTGGCTGGACCAAAACCAGGTCATTACATCGCTGGACCTTGCAAAGCGCACAGAGATTCTTCCAGGTCTGGGGCAGGTGCATTGGGACCTCGCTATTGTTGATGAAGCCCACCGAATGTCGTGGACACCGCCTGCTGGAAAGACCGAACGCTACGCCCTCGGCGAACTCCTGAGGGACACCGCCGATCATATCCTGTTCCTCACAGCGACTCCGCACAAGGGTGACCCGGACAATTTCACTCTCTTTCTTCAGCTCCTTGACGCTGATGCGTACGCTGACGTGAAGTCCATACGCCAGGCAATGGAACGGCGACGCGCTCCTTTCTACCTGCGGCGAACCAAGGAGGCGATGGTTTACTTTCCGGAGCGCCAGGCAGACGGCGGCTGGGTGGCGAAGAAGATATTCACGAAGCGACTGCCGCATACGGTTGGCTTCCAGATTGACGGTCCTGAGTTTGACCTCTACCGAGACGCGACCCGGTTTGTGAAGAAGCAGAGCGCGAAAGCGGCTGCTCGGCAGGACGATCCGCGTGCCAGAGCCGTAGGCTTCCTCATGTCCCTCTACCAGCGGCGCCTCGCTTCCAGCACTTACGCTTTGCAACATTCATTAGAAAACCGCGCGAAGCGGCTCGAAGAGGGGTTGAAGCAGGCTCAAGAGCTTATCCGCTTGACACCGCCCGATATCCCAAGTGCGGAAGAGACTGAGGAGATGGAGGAGACCGAGCGAGAGCGATTGGAGAAGATGCTGGAAGCCATGACGTTGGCTGGCAACGCTGACCAGATTCGGGAGGAGATTGAGGAACTGGGGCAGCTCGCTCAGCGGGCGAAGGATGTCGAAGAGAAAGGTGCGGAGGCGAAACTCTCCCGTCTGAAGGAGCTTCTACAAAACGAGGGCTTCTTCGGTGAACCTCAAAAGCGTCTCCTGATTTTCACCGAGTTCAAAGACACGCTCGATTACCTCGTCGCTCGTCTCGAATCCTGGGGATTCACGACTGGCTTTATCCACGGCAACATGAAATCGGGCTCGAGGGATCAGCCTGGCACGCGCCTGTTCTCAGAGCAGCAGTTCAGGGACGGCGAAATTCAGGTGTTGGTCGCCACCGAAGCGGCGGGCGAGGGCATCAACCTGCAATGCTGCAACATCCTTTTCAATTACGACATCCCGTGGAATCCCAATCGCCTCGAACAGCGAATGGGCCGAATCCACCGTTACGGCCAGCATAAGGACTGCTTGATTTTCAATTTCGCCGCCAGCAATACAATTGAGGGCCGCGTCCTTCAGCGGCTTCTCGAGAAGATTCAGGAAATCCGAGATGCCTTAGATGACGACGCGGTATTCAACGTTGTCGGCGAAGTTCTCCCTGCGGCGCAGATTGAGCGCGTCCTTCGGGACTATTACGCCGGGCGCCTGGGGGAGGGAGACCTTGAAGACCGTCTTCTCAAGAACGTTGACGAAAGCCATTTTCGAGCGATCTGCCAGAACGCCCTCGAAGGCCTCGCGGCGAAAAGGCTGAACTTGGAGATGCTCATCGAGCGGCGCGCGCGTGCTCAGGAATATCGGGTCGTCCCCGAAACCATCGCCCGCTTCATACGCGAAGCTGCTGAATACGTGCCGCTCAACCTGAAAGCCGTACCCGGCCTTCCACACACGTTTGACCCGGGGAGGACGCCATCTGTCCTCCGACCCTACGAAAGAGAGCCTGATTGGAAACTGCCTCCGCTTGTTGCCAAGTACCCGCGGTGTTCCACAGACCGTGAGACCGCTGAGAAAAACAACCTCGAATGGGTAACGCCAGGTCACCCTCTCTTCGAAGCTCTCCGTCGCCACATGGTCTCATCATCGCGCGAGCCTTTCGGCAAAGGCGCCTGCTTCTATTCTCTCCAGCACGATGCTCCGACGAGGCTGGACTTCTACCGAGCACGTGTTGTGGACGGTCTCGGGCAAGTGGTGCACGAGCGGCTCTTTGCCGTGGAGACCGACGAGAATGGGCAGAAACGGCTCCGGGAGCCTGGCATTCTCGGGAACTTCATTCCGGCAAAAGCGCAGGAAACGCTTCCCGCCGTCGCGTCACTTCCGGAGGATACGGCGTGGCTCAACGAGCATACTCTGACGCCTTTCCTCGAGGAAGTCCGTGCTGAACGAGTGGCGGAGGTGGAACGCATCGCCTCTCATGTAGAACTGTCTCTCACGGAACTTTTGCACAAGGTGGACGAGGAGATTGGCAAGGCCGCCGCGGACATCGAGGAAAAGGTTCCGGGGGCTGCCGGTCGGCTGGCTCAGGCGGAGACGCGGCACGCAGAACTCCTCGCCCGACGCGATAGACGGCGCGGGGAATTGAAACAAGAGAAGTCGCTGTCGTTACAGGCTGTGGAACGGATGGCCACCGCTCTCATCCTGCCGCACCCGGAGCGCGAAGCCCCGGACGTGCGAAAGCTCCGCCCGAACCTTGATACGGAAGCAGTTGCCATGAAAGTCGTCATGGAGTATGAACGGGCACAAGGCCGACAGGTTTACGATGTCCACGAGAAAAACCTCGGCTACGATATTACCAGCCTCGATTTGAATTCCGGCGAACTCCGACTCATCGAAGTCAAAGGAATCGGAGGGTCAACGGGCACGATTCTTCTTACACCGAACGAACGCCGCGTCGCCGAAGACCGGCGCGATTGCTACTGGCTCTACATAGTCACCAATTGCGATAATGAGCCACGGCTTCAGGAGCCAGTCAAAGACCCAGCCAGGCTCGTCTGGCATGAGGTCAAGAAAGTCTCGCACTACTGGCTGGAGGTGGACGCCGTAGCCAAACCAATGGAGGTTCGTGAGGAGCCTTCGAGATACGGGAACGGGAAACCAAAGGGGGAATGACGCAATATGTGGTACGCATTATGCGCGATCGCAGGTCTGGCAGTAGGTTGTGTTGTAGCGTGGCTCGTTGCCAGAGACCGAGCCAGAGCCGAATTTGGGGGCAGGCTCGATGACTCTGAGTCCCGGGCCAATAGGGCCGAGGGCCGCGCCAGCGCCCTCGAGGGCATGATAACCGAGCTTCATGAGCAGAGCGAGAAAGCCGCCGCGGACTTCCAGAGGCTCAGGTCAGAACTCAAGGACGAGCAGGCAGCAAAAGTCAAGGCCGAGACTGAGGTAAAGGAAACGGTTAAGTGGCTTGAAGAAGAGAAGAAGCTGCTTCAGGAAGCGAAAAGCAGGCTCACCGACACGTTTAAGGCCTTGGCGGCGGACACCTTAGGGGACAGCAATCAGGCCTTCATCAAGCTGGCGAAAGAAACCTTCGATAAGGTTCTTGTGGAAGCGAAAGGCGATCTTGGAACACGCCAAGAGGCGATCAAGGGGTTGGTCGAACCTCTGTCAAAATCGCTAAACCAGTTTGATCAGCACGTCCGTGCCTTGGAAAAAAACCGCCAGGAGGCCTATTCAACTCTTGAGACTCATCTCAAGACTCTGTCGAGCACTCAGCAGCAGCTCCAGAAGGAAACAGGAAATCTGGTAACGGCCTTACGCTCGCCTCAAGTGCGGGGGCGATGGGGGGAGATGACCCTCAAGCGAGTGGTTGAGTTGTCCGGGATGTCCGATCACTGCGATTTCACAGAACAGATGTCAGCAGACTCCGAGCAGGGTCGCGTTCGTCCGGACCTCATAGTCCATCTTCCAGCAGACCGGGATGTGGTGGTGGACGCCAAGGTCCCCTTGGAGGCGTACCTAACTGCCCTGTCCGCGGAGTCGGAAGAAGATCGACGACGATGCCTGGGTGACCACGCGCGGCAAGTTCGCACCCACATGGACAACCTCGCGAGCAAGGCCTATTGGGAGCAGTTTGATAAGGCACCTGAGTTTGTCGTGATGTTCATCCCAGGGGAGTCGTTCTTTGCAGCTGCAGTCGATGTTGATCACGCGTTGATAGAACGCGGCTTCGAAAGGCGCGTTATGTTGGCCACTCCGACTACGCTCATTGCCCTGCTGCGGGCGGTTGGATACGGTTGGCGTCAGGAAAAGATCGCGGAGAGCGCACAGCAAATCAGCGATCTCGGCAAGCAGCTTTACGATCGTATGAGAGTTCTTGGGGAACACCTGGTAGATATCGGCAAGGGTTTAGAGAAAGCAAACACGGCGTACAACAGCGCTGTGGGGTCGATGGAGGCCAGAGTTCTTCCGGCAGCCCGCCGCTTCAAAGAGCTTGGGGCGGCTCCGGGCGCCGAAATACCAATCGTCGAACCCATTAGTACTGCTCCGCGCGCCTTGAGCGCGCTTGAGTTAGAGGCGGAAGCGAATGATCCCGAAGGAATGCAAAAGGCTGATTGAGGTGGATTTTCCGATTGCGGTGGTGAGCAAGCATTCGGCGAGGGAGAAATCCATCCGGCACGGGCATCCGTCAACGCTCCATCTATGGTGGGCGAGGAGGCCGCTCGCGGCTTGCCGCGCGGTTCTCATGGGGCTGCTCTGGCCGGACCCCTGCGACGAGAATTGCCCGGAGGATTTCAAGAGCGAGGCTCGAAAGATTCTCCTCGAAATGCACGGTCGCCCGACCGGCTGGGAAAAGGAGCTGAAGACGGACGAGGGGCTGCGAAAGGTTCTGCTCCAGTTCATCGGGGATTTCTCGAACTGGGACCTTTCGTCGGACCCGAATTATCTAAAAACTGCTCGCGCTCTCGTCAAAGCGGCTCATCCGGAAGAGACGCCTCTTGTGGTTGACCCGTTTGCCGGCGGCGGCTCGATTCCGCTTGAGGCTCTGAGACTCGGATGCGACGCCTTCGCCAGCGACCTTAACCCGGTAGCCTGCCTGATTCTCAAGGTGATGCTCGAAGACATTCCTCGACAGGGGCCTGAGTTGGCCGATGAACTGCGAAAGGTCGGCAAAGAGATTAAGGAAGCGGCAGAGAAGGAGCTTGCGGAATTTTATCCTCCGGACCCGGATGGCGCGAGACCTATCGCCTACCTTTGGGCGAGGACGGTGCGGTGCGAAGCGCCGAATTGCGGCGCAGAAATCCCTCTTGTCCGCTCATTCTGGCTCTGCAAGAAGCCGAACCGGAAGCGGGCACTTCGATATGGGGTTATGGTAGGACAGGCTTCCAGCCTGTCATCCAGCCTCTCACAAACTCCGGGGCCAGGCTTCCAGCCTGTCAATCCGTGGAGGTCCCCGGACCTCAGCATTCAGAGGCGGCACTTGCCCCACCTGGAGACACAACAAGCCACCTACTTGGCGACCTTTCGTTGCAGGAAGGGAGTGCAGTTGACAGAGGCCGCGCGGGAGGTGGTCCTTTCGGCGGTAACCCATTGGCATGGGCAAAAGATTGACCTCGATGCCGCGGTGGTCATGCCGGACCATGTGCATATGGTCTTCAGAATTATGGTGGGGCAGGCTTCCAGCCTGCCAGACAGGAAGGATGCCTCCGGGAATGACAGGCAAGATGCCTCCGGGAATGACAGGCAAGATGCCTGTCCTACTGTCCAATTTGAAATCTTTGAGCCGAAGAGTGAGAAGGAGGTGCTGCCGGGGACAGTCTCTCGGGCAAAGGCGACGTGTCTGTGCTGCGGGGCGGTGTTAGCTCCGGACCGGGTTCGGGCGCAGCTTTATCAGCAGCGCGGAGGGGCTGATGTTATCTTCGATGTAGCGCAAGCTTCCAGCCTGCAAGATAATGCAGGCAAGATGCCTGCGCTACTACACAGAGTTGGCGGTGCGCGGCTTCTGGCGGTCGTGACGCTGAAACCGGGTGAGCAAGGCCGGCATTACCGGCTGCCCAGAGACCGCGATTACGAGGCTGTGTGGAAAGCCCAGAAGCGCCTCGAGGAAATCCTCGGCGAATGGGAACGCAGCGGAAAAAAGGGCCTCTGCCCCGTCCCCGATGAGCCCGTAGAAAGGGTCCCTGTCACATTTGGCGTCATAAACGTCTGGGTGTACGGCATGACAAACTGGGGCGATCTTTTCACCGCGCGACAAAAGGTTTCGCTGGGAGCCATTACTGCTCATGTTGCGACGATGTCCAGCGCCGCGTCTCTGCGCAGGCTCACGCCCCTTCTCGCAATGATACCTACAAAGCTGGCTGACCGCTGCAACGGGGTGGTAAACTGGGGGCTCGCCACAGAGTGTCCCGTCAACCTTTTTAAGGGAAACTCAATCCCTATGGGGTGGGATTTCGTTGAAAGCGCCATTCTCTCGGAGTCAAGCGCTTCGATTGTTCAGTCCGTCGAACACATAGCGAGGAATGTCGAAGCATCCTACATCAGCGATGTGAAGCCCTGTTCTCCAAGCCTGGCTGACGCCGCCTGCATGACACTCCCAGAGGAATCTGCGGAAATATGGTTCACGGATCCCCCCTATTACGACAACGTGCCGTATTCTTACCTCTCGGACTTCTTCTACGTATGGTTCAAACGCGCTCTTGTTAGAAACTCGTCGGACCTCTTCAAATCCCGGCTGGTGCCGAAGGAGAACGAAATTGTTGCCTACCTGGCCCGGGATGGATCTGAGGAGGGAGCCAAGAAAAGGTACCGCGATTTGATGAGCGAAGCCTTCGAGGTGGGGCGCAGGGTGTTGCGTCCTCGCGGGATCGCCAGCATCGTTTTCGCATATCAGGCCACGGAGGGCTGGGAGGCATTGCTGGCAGGATTGATAGCGTCTGGATGGGTAATTACCGCTTCATGGCCCATTGCAACAGAAAGGTATTCCCGTGTGCGTGCGCGGCAGTCGGCGGCTCTTGCCACCAGCGTCCATCTCGTCTGCCGGCCACGGCCAGAGGACGCGCCCGTGGGCGATTGGGGGGAGGTTTTTCGAGAACTGCCGACCCGGGTTGGCGACTGGATGGAACGACTTCAGAGGGAGCACATCCGCGGGGCGGATTTGGTTTTTGCCTGCATTGGGCCGGCGCTGGAAATCTATAGCCGCTATTCAAAGGTCGTTGATGCTCAGGACCGGCCAATTCCTCTCGGCGGCAACCCGGAGGCGACCGAGCCGCATAAACGTGGATTCCTGGCCTATGTCTGGGAAGTTGTTGGGCGGACGGCGCTGGGGCAGATTCTCGGCACCGCCGAGGCTCGTGCACGCAACAGAGCTGTCGGCGCTCTGGAAGAAGATGCTCGCCTGACCGCTCTATTCCTCTGGACGCTTCAGAGCACGAACGCGGAGGCAAAAAGGGAAGAAG
>CAYZXL010000068.1:20696-26592 GCA_964482435.1 uncultured Verrucomicrobiota bacterium | reverse complement strand
GGTGGCATCAGAGTCGCGCGACTTCCAGTCTGGAGCCGGCTTTAGCCGGGCTTCTCGATGACGGGATTCACCCCAAAAATACGTCACCGTATTTATGAATGGGAGCACTTAGTGCAAAAGCCCCGCCAGAGGCGAGGATATTTCGACAGGACGTACAGGATTGCCGGGACTTGAAATGAAAGACCCCGCGTCCGGCGGGGTGACCGAAAATCATGAGACTGAAAACGAGACCGACGGGATTCACAGAATCCCGTCTATCCCGTTGATCCTGTCAGAGAAAAACACGTAATTGAGCTTACGTATCGCAGCGCTACGGGTCTTCCCAGCGGCCAAACTCCCCAGAGAGGCGGTTCTCGGGGTCCTGGGCTGGGCGCATAAGTCTTTGCCGCCAGCGCTGTTCCGAGATAAGCTGGTCCAAAGCGAGAGAGCGCGCCTCGTTTAAATCAATGAAACGCACGCCCATTCGATAGTTTCCCGGGGTAGCCACCCCAACCCATGCGACCTGGCACAGGGCACGGAAGCATTTCATCTGCCTGTCCACGAGCCGCCTGATCAAGGGCAGGAAATCGTCCTCTAACTCAGGCAGGATAACTTCAAATCCGAGAATGGTCCCGACGCGGTAGGGTTTTGTTGCCTCAAAGGCCAGGCCGCCTTTTGATATGTTCTCTCCGATGGCTTTGCTCGCGACGGCATTGGCGAGATAGGAGTTCTGCCCGGAAGGAGAGGATTGGCTGTCGCAATTCATTTCCGCCTCCAGGACCGTAACCGGGAAGCGGACCGCGAGCCTGGGAGAACTCCTCTTGTCCCAGCCTCCATGCCACCTTTCGATCATTGTTTATCTCCTTCCTTTCGAATTCACTCACCCAAACATGATTGCGGTCCTGACGGTCTATTTGGGACCCCCCACATAAAGACTTTCGGGGACGCGCCGCGAGACTCCAAATCGCCAGACCGCCCCCACCACCTCCGGGGCGTCAACCACTGCTCGTCAGCACTCACTCCTGGTTTTCGCGGTTGTCTTCCTCCAGTTCACTGTATTGCATGACGGCGTCCTTCCAGCCTCTTATGTAGCTGAGTATCATGCAGCCCAGAAGGGCTAAACCGGTGACCAGTGTTGCCATGATGTCCATAACACAATCTCCCTTCCTTCGATTGCCCGCTCCGACGAAATTGCCGTGCGCAAAGGTCAAGAGTGTTCAGGCGGACAAGGAAGAACATGCTCGGAGTAGCGGTGTAACCAGCAGCAATCCTTCTTCTGGCGGGACCCCTTTACGGCTTAACGCTGAAACAAAAAATAGGCCAAACGACGCCTCGACGTTAACTGCTTGCGGTTCAGCGTATTACACACCCAGCCGCTCACCCCTTCCTGGCTCACCTTGTTGACAATTCGCAACGTTCGTTCCTTCAGGAAAACACCGCCTGTCGTTCTGTGGCGACAGGGTGTTGTGTGAGCGGGCGATGCGTTCCGGCGGAAAAGGCTCGCGCGAGCCACGAAAGACCAGGATATTAACCGCCGCTTGAGGTAATGAGATTGTCTCACTCAGGATTCGCCGTTCCTCGAACTCCCGCCTGCAGCTGGCAATCCCCGTAACTGCCACATCATCTCTCCCCCGAAGACGAACCGTCTGAAAAGAATTGCTCGAGAAGACGTGCACGTTTTCCGGCCATTTCCCAATTCCTCTGTCTGCCCTTTCCGCCTTTTCTCCTTCGGCAGCGCGACCTCCGACTCCTCAAGCCTTGCATCTAAATGCACATCCGAAAACTGAACGAACCTCTCCACAGCCATTTCCCATCTCTCCCAAGATAACGAGTCCGGCGGTATTTGAGTCGACTCGCTCCCGGCGGTCCAACCAGAACTGGCGGGGCCTGGTGCCTGGACACGCCCGCACCGCCGGCATCTTGCCGGCTGTCTCGAGGGCATCTTGCCCCCCCGCTGTAGCGCAGGCGTCTCGCCTGCATCCTTTCACTGAGGTGCTCCGCGCTCAACCGAGTGGCTCTGGCCACCGCCTTCTGACGGCGGGCCTGCCCGTGCAGGCGCCGCAAAGTTTCTTCTTCTAAGGGGATGCAGCAGCCCGTCTCCGCTCTGTCCTGATGTGCGGCCAGGGACGCCCTCGGGACTGCCCCGCCTGGGCGGGGCCCCGTTACATCTACGAGCCTTAACCCTTAAGCACAGCCGCCACCCGGCGCCAAACAACTGCCCCTCGTGCGAACTCTCACCTGTCCCTCATCGCCACCAGGCCATCACCGCTTCATCTTCTCAGAACGTCCCCGTTCGTCAAGCCACAATCCCCCTTCGCCGGCACGCCGCTCGTCCCCCCGACAGCGCTGCGCGTACACAGCGTAACCGCTCACTCTCGGGTGCTCGTAGCGCAGGCGTCCCGCCTGCACACGACAGGACTTCGAGCTTTGACGTGGCATGGGCATCTTGCCCATGATCTTCCACGGGTCCCGCCGAAGGCGGGATGCAACAAACACGCATCCTCCGCGTGCTCTGCGGTGACCCCCTACCAGGACTGAGGCATTACTACACAGCTCCGATTGACCTTGACCTCCGGACCTCGAAGGAATAGAATAATTATCAGAATGGGAACGGGGAGTGCAGAAAGCGAGGCAAGCCAATCCCATGGATGAAATCACAAGAGTCTATCGCTCCTGCGATCCCGATCAGGCGCTGGAACCCGGCGATCCGAGATATGTGCCCCTGGCCGAGGCGCGCGGCGACCTGGGCCCCCAAGGAGGCGGCTGGCGCAGCCGTGTCGCCCGAGATATCCAGAGGTCCGGCAGGAGCGAGACCTTCCTCATTTCTGGCTTCCTCGGCGACGGCAAGACAACTGAGCTTAAGCGCCTTCGCGAGGACCTCGCACACGGCGACCCGCCCATGGCGGTGGTCTATGTGGACGCGGGTCAATGTCTCAATATCGAGGATTACAGCATTACGGATGTTCTCCTCGCCATCATCAGCCAGACCAGCATTCAACTCGCTCAATCGCCCTATAGCGTGAAGCTCGAACTCGCGTACTTTAAAAAACTCTCCCTCCGCCTGAGGGACTTGTTGCGCAGCAAACTGGAGCTGAAGAGTCTTTCCCTGAATGCCCCGGACACGCCCTTCGGCAGTCTCTGCGCGAACGTATGCCTCGCCGCCCGAGGAGACAAGAAGGTCCGCCAGGAACTCTGGGATGCCCTTGCAGGGGAAGGGACCACCCTTGTAACAGAGTTCAGGCGTCTTCTCGATGAAAAGGCGCGCCCCGCCCTCAAGAAAAAGGGATATGCTGACCTCGTCATCATTGTTGACTACCTCGAGAAGCTTGTCCTCCGCCCGGGCGCCTCGCCAGCGCAACCCGATTCCCACGAATTGCTTTTCCTCCACAACGCCCCCACCCTCACAGGGATCGGAACCCATCTGGTCCTCACGTTACCCATCACGATGGCTTTTTCCGCACGCCTGGAGCGCCTGAAGCAGATTTATGGTCGCCAGCCGGTGGTAACCCCATGCCTTCGCGTCCCTGAGTTTTTCCACCGCGAAGAGCGCGAGCAAGCCACCACCACCCTGGTGAACCTGCTGCGCAAGAGATTCGAGCACGCGCCACACGGCCCCGTGCCCTTTGAGAAGGCTTTTGACCCGCCCGAGCTCGCGGAGGAGCTCGCGCGCTTCTCCGGCGGCCATCCGCGCAATCTTCTGATTTTGCTCCGCCAGTGCTGCTCGTTCAGCGACGCCCTGCCCATCACCCGCGAGGCTGTCAAGGCCGCGATGGCATCCGAGGTCCGCTCGTGCAGCCGCAAGGTCAAAGAGGCCTGGTATCCGAGGCTCGCCAAGGTCCACAAGACTCACCAAATTGAAACAGACGAGGAATATCTCGAAATGCTCCTCGACCTTTGCATCCTGATGTATTCAGACACTGAGCAGCTTTACGCGGTTGACCCTCCGATCTGTCAATTGGACAAGTTCAAGAAGGCCTTGAATTATGCGCCCCCTCGGCGACCCAAATAAACACGCGTCCAGCCGCGCCATCGCGCGGCCAATGCCCTCAGAGGCGCGCCGGCTCGCCCGCCATCTGCGCCGGACACGGGGGATGTTTTCCCTCGCCTTCGTGCGCTGGAACCATCCCGGCGAGGAATCCCAACCGGCTGCCAGGGTACGCGCCGAATGTCCCGAGCTCAGCGTTGTGGAAATTCGCCTCTCGCATGAAGAGTCGCCCGACCCCTTGCCCGCCCTCGCACGGCGAATACCCCGTAACCCTCCCCCCGACGCCGTTTTCGTCTATGGAATGGAGAAAGCCTTTCCCGATTTCCTTTCTTACCGCGACGACGACCGCCCCCCCGTCCTCACTGCCCTGAACCTCCAGCGCGATGCCTTTCCCAGGACAATTCCCTTTCCGCTCGTCTTCTGGCTTCCCGACCACGCCCTCGGCTTGATCGCGAGAGGTGCCCCCGATTTCTGGTCCTTCCGTTCAGGCGTCTTCGAGTTTGAATTGCCCCCGGAGGCTCAGGTCAGCATATTGCAGCGCGGCGCCCAGGCGACCACCACCGAAGGAGCGGTTCCTGCCGAAGAGGCTCGGCAGCGGGTCAAGGAACTTTCCGCCCTGTGGCAAGACCTTTCCTCCCGCACTGAGACTACCGAGCGCGAACGGGAGACTATGGCAGAGGCCGCTGAGCAGGTTGCTCAACTCCTCCGCCAGCTCGCCAAGGGCAGCTCCAGCGACGAGTGGGCTGACAGGGCAGTCGCCTTCCTTCTTCCCGACGGCGATCATGCGCGAGCGCGTCCGGACTTTCTGTTTCGCGCAGCCCGGCTCCTCGCCAACAAGCAAACCGGAGACCGCGCGCAAAGCCTCGAAAACGCCGTAGCCTGCTACAGAGAAGCGCTCGAGTTTTACACGCGCCAGGATTTCCCCGTCCAGTGGGCCATGACCCAGAACAATCTTGGAATGGCCTATTGGCACCTCCCAAGCGGCGACCGCGCCCAAAACCTCAAAAACGCGATCGCATGCCTGAAGCGAGCCCTCAAGGTTTACACGCCCCAGGATTTCCCCGTCCAGTGGGCCGCGACCCAGAACAACCTCGGAACCGCTTACTGGGACCTCCCCACCGGCGACCGCGCCCAAAACCTCAAAAACGCCATCGCATGCTACAGGGAAGCCCTCAAGGTTTACACCCGCGAGCGTCTCCCCGTTGACTGGGCAATGACCCAGAACAACCTCGGAAACGCCTATGGCCACCTCCCGACCGGCGACCGTAGCGAGAACCTCAAGAACGCCATCGCCTATTACAATCAAGCCCTCACCGTTTACACCCGCGAGGATTTCCCCGTTGACTGGGCCACGACCCAGAACAACCTCGGAAACGCCTATGCCCAGCTCCCCACCGGTGACCGAGCCAAAAACCTCAAAAACGCCATCGCCTGCTACACGGAAGCCCTCAAGGTTCTTACCCGCGAGGACCTCCCTGTTGACTGGGCCTTGACCAAGAACAACCTCGGAAACGCCTACCGGAGCCTCCCCACGGGCGACCGTGCACAAAACCTCAAGAACGCCATCGCCTGCTACACGGAAGCCCTCAAGGTCCTCACCCGCGAGCATCTCCCCCTTGACTGGGCGGCGACCCAGAACAACCTCGGAGTCGCCTACCAAAACCTCCCCACCGGCGACCGTAGCGAAAACCTCAAAAACGCCATCGCCTGCTACAAGCAAGCCCTCACCGTTTACACCCGCGAGGATTTCCCCGTTGACTGGGCCATGACCCAGAACAACCTCGGAAACGCCTATGCCCAGCTCCCCACCGGTGACCGAGCCAAAAACCTCAAAAACGCCATCGCCTGCTACACGGAAGCTCTCACCGTTTACACCTGCGAGGATTTCCCCGTTGACTGGGCCATGACCCAGAACAACCTCGGAAACGCCTA
>CAYZXL010000068.1:0-20596 GCA_964482435.1 uncultured Verrucomicrobiota bacterium | reverse complement strand
TTGACTGGGCCATGACCCAGAACAACCTCGGAAACGCCTATGCCCAGCTCCCCACGGGCGACCGCGCCGAAAACCTCAAGGGAGCAATCGCCTGCTACACGGAAGCCCTCACCGTTTACACCCGCGAGGATTTCCCTGTTGACTGGGCCATCACCAAGAACAACCTCGGAATCGCCTACGCAGACCTCCCCACCGGCGACCGCGCCGAGAACCTGAAAAACGCCATCGCCTGCTACAGGGAAGCCCTCACCATTTACACCGAGGATGCCTTCCCCCACGAGCACCGGCTTGTAGCGGAAAACCTTTCCCGCGCCACCGCCGAGCTGGAGTCCTTGTAGCCCCCGGCCCCGCACCGCCCGCGCCGTAGGCCTCCCCTTTTTGTCCACACTCCAAGACGGCCTCCACCCTTCGGACCGAACCGAGAAACACTGCGGATCATCATCTGCGTTCATCTGCGTCCATCTGCGGTTCCACCTCTCTGTGTTCTTGACAAATGATTAGTTAAAGCATACAATCCTGTCAAAAAGTTGAGACACCACCTATGCGTCAACTCGGAGCGAAGACGATGCCACCTCATGATTCATCTTCTTCGGCGATTCCGCCACTTTCTGCTCCCGAATACCTCGCTTTTCACCCCCAGCGCCTCTTCAAGACTTCTCTTTTCACCGCCCTGCTGGGCCTTTTCCTTTTTCACATCACATTCCATATCTGCCTTTCCTCCAGAACGTTATCAGCGACAGCGCCAACTAAAAAAGGCCCAAAAAGGCCCACTTTTTCGCCCCTCGCTTTTTTTACCATCGAGACCCCGCTCACCTCCCCACCAAAACGCGGACAACCTTGTCGGCGTCCGGACATTCAACCCCCATTTTCCCGGCATGCGAGGTGCTCGACAGGACCAGGATCATTCAGTACAATGAATCCGGAGGTGAGAACGGATGAGACTCGATAAATTCACAATCAAAGCTCAAGAGGCGGTTCAGGAAGCACAGCGCTTCGCTGAGGAGATGAGCCATCAGCAGATCGAGACGGAGCATCTTCTGAAAGCCCTCCTCTCCCAGGAGGACGGCATAGTCAAGCCCGTCGTCGAGAGAATCGGCGCGAAGCCCGAAATGCTCCTCTCAGCGGTTGACGCGGAGCTAAAAAAGCGGCCAAAGGTTTACGGGGAAGCCCAGCCCGGCGCATACGTTTCGCCCGACTTGAAGAAAGTCCTCGATTCGGCAGAAAAAGAGGCGGAAGACCTCAAGGACGAGTTCGTCAGCACCGAGCACATTCTCCTTGCGATGGTCGCCAGCAAAGGGACTGCGGGCGAGCTCCTTCGCGCCTTCGGTATCTCCAAAGAATCAATTCTATCGGTTCTCAAAGACCTCCGCGGCGGGCACCGCGTCACCGACCAGACACCCGAAGCGAAGTACCAGGCACTTGAGAAGTACAGCCGCGACCTCACAGCCCTCGCCCGAAAAGGCAAGCTCGACCCCGTCATCGGAAGGGACGACGAAATCCGTCGTGTAATCCAGGTTCTCTCTCGCCGCACGAAGAACAACCCGGTCCTCATAGGCGAGCCGGGCACCGGAAAAACCGCAATTGTCGAAGGGCTTGCTCAGCGAATAGTCAACGGCGATGTCCCCGAAGGGCTTAAGGAAAAAAGGCTCCTTGCCCTCGACGTGGGCGCACTCGTCGCCGGAACAAAATTCCGCGGCGAATTCGAGGAGAGGCTTAAGGCATTCCTCAAAGAGATAGAAAATGCCGCCGGGCAAATAATCCTCTTCATAGACGAGCTTCACACGATTGTCGGTGCAGGCGCAGCGGAAGGGGCGGTTGACGCCTCCAACATGCTCAAGCCCGCACTCGCGAGGGGCGAGCTCCGCTGCATCGGCGCCACAACCCTCAACGAATACCGCAAGCGCATCGAGAAGGACGCTGCCCTTGAGCGGCGCTTTCAGCCGGTTTACATCGCCCCGCCTTCCGTCGAGGACACGATTGCCATCCTGCGAGGTCTCAAGCAGCGGTACGAAGTCCATCACGGCGTCAGGATCAAGGATTCCGCAATCATCGCCGCGGCGACTCTCTCGAATCGCTACATCTCCGACCGTTTTCTCCCCGATAAAGCCATTGACCTGATGGACGAAGCGGCTTCCCGTCTCCGCATCGAAATTGACAGCATGCCCACCGAGATTGACGAGATCGAGCGAAAAATCATGCAGCTCCAGATTGAAAAACAGGCCCTCGCAAAAGAAAAAGACAAAGCCTCCGTCGAGAGGCGGGATAAAATTGAGGAGGAGCTTGCCGACCTCAAGGAAAAAAGCAGCGCCCTCAAGGCAAAATGGCACAACGAAAAGCAACTTATTGACCGACTCCGAAAACCAAAGGAGGAGTTGGAGGAGCTGACCGCCGCCGAGCAGGCCGCTGAACGCGAAGGAAACCTCTCACTCGCAGCAGAGTTGCGGTACGGGCGCGTTCCACAACTCGAGCGAGAAATCAAAACCGCTCAAGCGAAATTGCAGGAGCTTCAGAAAGACGGAGCAATCCTCAAAGAGGAAGTGGACGAGGAGGACGTCGCCGAGGTCGTCTCCAAGTGGACTGGCGTCCCCGTCTCCAGGATGCTCGAAGGCGAAGTGCAGAAACTTATGCACATGGAGGAAAGACTCCGCCAGCGTGTTGTCGGCCAGGAGGAAGCCCTCGTTGCCGTCTCAAACGCCGTCCGGCGCTCCAGAGCCGGCCTCCAGGACCCCAATCGCCCCGTCGGCTCATTCATCTTCATGGGTCCCACCGGCGTCGGCAAAACTGAGCTTGCCAAAGCCCTCGCCGAATTCCTCTTCGACGACGAAAACGCCCTCGTCCGAATTGACATGTCCGAGTACATGGAGAAGCATTCGGTCGCCCGGCTGATTGGCGCACCGCCCGGATACGTCGGATACGAGGAAGGTGGTCAGCTCACCGAACGCGTCCGCCGCAGAGGCTATTGCGTCATCCTCTTCGACGAGATTGAAAAAGCGCATTTCGAGGTCTTCAACGTCCTCCTTCAAATCCTCGACGACGGCCGCCTCACCGACGGTCAGGGAAGAACCGTTGATTTCAAAAACACCGTCATCATCATGACCTCCAACCTCGGCAGCGAATTCCTTCAGGCGTACGATGAGAGAGAGTACGACAGAATGAAGGAAAAGGTGATGGAAGTCCTCCGCGCAAACTTCCGCCCCGAGTTCCTCAACCGGATTGACGAAGTCGTCGTCTTCCACAAGCTCAACGAAGAACTCCTCAAGCAGATTGTGGACATTCAGCTCAACCGCCTCAAAAACGTCGTCGCCTCAAAAGGAATCGCCATCGAATTCGACGATGCTGTCAAGACGCAGCTCGCAAAAGAAGGATACGACCCCGTCTTCGGAGCACGACCCCTCAAGCGAGTCATCCAGAAACGATTGGTGGACGCCCTCGCCGAAAAAATCATCGCCGGCCAAATCAAAGAAGGCGAGAAAATCCGCGCCTCCCTCACCAAATCTGCCCAAATCGCCTTCCGCCCAAAGAACTGACTGCGCAAAGAACCTCGTCTTCGGGCGCGCGCCCACGTTTACCGAGAGTCGCGCAGCGGTGAGGAAGCCGGTTGGGAACTTCTGAGGAGTCTGACGAGCTCAATTCCCCCACCGGGTGAAGCATCGAGGAAGCAAGGTCAGTCGCCCGCGCGCGACTACGACGGAGTTGCAACGGAGATCATCGGGACCAACATGTTGAGGGAGGCGAGCGGTTATTGATATAGTGACATCGGTGTCCGACGAGACGGATCGGCCGCCACAACCGAGACTCTGGTTTCACGAACTGAGAGGAGAGGTCAGATGAAAGCGATTGGCATTGTGGTTCTGACAATGGGGGCGATTTTTCTTATGAGCAATCAGGGGAGTTCGCAGGATTTGCCGGGGGACAGGATGATGGAGGAGTATCTCGCGCAGGAGACAAGGGAGATTGCGGCGACGTTCATGGTGGGGGTCAAATCGAAAGAGGATTGGGAGAGAATTCGTCCACGGCTCAAGGAGGAATATTTCTATATGCTTGGCTTGTGGCCGTTACCGGAAAAGACGCCCCTCAATGCGACAACCACCGGGACGCTTGAGCGACCGACATTCCGCGTCGAGAAGCTCCATTTCCAGAGCATGCCGCGTCTGTACGTCACGGGCAACCTCTATTTGCCGAAGAACGTCGAAGGGCGGCTGCCGGCAATCCTTTACCTCTGCGGGCACTCGAATAAGGGGAGAAACGGGAACAAGACCGCCTATCAGCATCACGGCATCTGGTTCGCCACCCACGGCTACGTCTGCCTCGTCATAGATACTCTGATGCTCGGCGAGATCGGGGAGCCCATGGGCGCGATCCATCATGGGACATACCGCTACGGGCGATGGTGGTGGCATTCGAGAGGTTACACGTCCGCGGGCGTCGAATGCTGGAATGGCGTAAGAGCCATTGACTACCTCATCAGCCGCCCGGAGGTTGACCCCGAGCGCATAGGAGTTACGGGCATTTCCGGCGGAGGCGCGGCGACTTTCTGGATTTCTGCCGCCGACGAGAGAGTCAAAGCCGCCGTCCCCGTCAGCGGGATGAGCGACCTCGAGACGCAGGTGATTGATAAAGTTATCAACGGGCACTGCGACTGCATGTTTTTCTACAACACGTACCTCTGGGAGTTGACCGGCATCGCCGCGCTTCTCGCTCCGCGGCCGTTCCTCTTCGCCAATTCCGATTGGGATACCATATTCCCGATGCCGGGAAATCAGCGGATACGAGACCGGCTGGAATCTCTCTACAAGCTCTACGACAAGGCGGGCGAACGCGGCACGTTCAACGTCTGCACCGCCCCCGGCGGCCACTCCGACAAGTTAGAGCTGCGGCTGATGGCGTATCGGTTCTTCAATCGCCACCTCAAAGACGACAACACCGACCCCGATGAGCCGAAGCCGGAGTTGTTCAAGCTGGAAGAGCTGCGAGTCTTCCCCGAAGACAGCGACTTCCCCGCTGACCAACTCAACACCAAGATAGACGAGCTTTTTGTCCCCAAAGCAGAAGTGGCACTTCCCTCGGCGGAGGACTTCCCCCGATTCAAGGAAAAGATGCTGGAGAAGCTCAAGGACTGTTGTTTCCGCGCCTGGCCGGAAAGCTATCCGGACATAGCCCCCGAGCAGGCGGAGAAGACCATCTACACGGAGCTTCCTGTGTACGCGAGGTGCGAGGTCGCGCACCCGGGGAGAGCGGGAAAGTTGTCAGAAACATATTGGGTAATCGTCCTCAATCCGGATGAACCAGGCGAGAAAGTGTCCGACTGGGCGAGGAAGATAGTCGGCGACGATGACCCCGTCTTCGTCTTGATGCCCCGTGGCGTCGGCCTGACGAAATGGACCGCAAAAAATCCGCCTAACTATATCGAGCGCTCACTTGCTTTGATCGGAAGGACCGCAGATAGTGGCCGCGTCTGGGACGTTCGGGTCGCCGCTTTTACGCTCGATAAGGCGTTGCGGGAAAAGGGAACAAAGGACGTCGCCGTGAAAGTGTTCGGCAGGGGACAGGCGGGCATTATCGCCGCCTACGCGGCGCTCTTCGAGCCAGCCATCTCAGAGGTCGTTCTCGTCGAGCCTACGGAAACGCACATGCAGGGTCCGCATTTCCTGAATGTCCTGAGGGTGCTCGACATCCCGGATGCCCTCGGTCTCCTTGCTCCGAGGAAGCTGACGATCCACGGCGGCGCACCAGAATCTTTCAGAAAGACCGAGGCTCTATACGAGCTCGCCGGAGCGAAGGACAAGTTTGTTGTTCAGTAGAGTTAGCTGCGTTCGCCTTGCTTGATGAAACGAACTGCGAACCATGCTGCTTTTCCAGCAATGCCAGATGCAGACCAGATGACCGGAAACCACATCGTCGAGAAAAAGAGCGAGACGAGAAGCAACGCCTGAAACCAGAAGAGAGCGATTCCTTCCGGCGAGGGGCTTTGGGAACGCCATAGCGACAGCGGGCGGATTTTCCGCGCGATGTACCAATAACGCGCCGCCGCCGTGACAATCGTCAGAAACGGCGTCGCCATCAGGACGGCGATGAAAAGCCAGGGCGCTCTCGGCGGAGTGGACAAGCCCCGAATCCTTGGGGGACTTTTCGTCCACGGAACCGCCGAAAGGGCATACGCAGCAATGGCGTCCAGAGGGAGCACACGCCCTCGAAGATAACGTCTCATGCCGTCTGTCTTGGTCGGCAGACCAATCGCCTCGATGATCGCCATTGGGCCGCAAAACGCTTCGAGGTCTCCAGCGAGCTTCGCTGCAATCATCCCGACCGTGCTCGCCAGAACACCGTGTCCACGAATGATTGGTCCGGTGTCAATCTCGCTGCCGCCCTCGCGGCCGTCGGCAAATTCTCGCGCGGTCTGGACGCCGAGAAACGACTTGCCGAAATGCCTCCGGAATCTTTTGTATTGCTGTCGAAAAACCTCTTCGTCAACGTCCCTCAGCTCGATCAAGCTCAGAGCCACGACTGAGCCGCGGCTCGAAGCCAGTACCTCGCCGGTCTCCGAGTTCACGCGCAGTGGAAGACTCTTCGTCTTCGGGTCGAGTGCGTTCTCGGCCCATTCCTTCCATTCGTCAAGCACCGAAGCGTAACTGGTCGCAAACTTCTCGTCGTGAAGCCGAAGGCAACGCAGAGCAGCGAGGTTGTCAACCGGCCAGCAGAAACCGGGAAAGGAATCCACAAGGCCGTGGGGCGATGACTCAAACGCATCAGCCATCGCCCGGCAGTTGTCGTGGTATTCCTCGGTCAGCTCAGGTGGCGGGTTGTCGCTGATGAGGTGCAAGCCTGCAATGAGAAGTGTCCGACGGGAGAGGAGGAAAAGACCGTACGGCACCTGAGTGTTCGGGAAGTTCTGGAGAATTTCCGGGCGAGAGAGCTGCTCGAGGGACCATTTGACCTCCTCAACGAGCTGTGAGCGCTTTCTCGCGCTCACCGGCTCCGCGAGAGCAACGTTGGTGACCGCCTGCCCGTAAACCATGTAAGCCACAAACCCGGCGTCCGGAAAGAACTTGTCGAACTGCTCGACGCCATTGTGATTTCGGAGCTGGTCTCCGACGTACCGCAGCATCGCTTCGGCTTGCTCGACCCACTTTTCGGGCGAGGCCCATGCAATTCGCGCCGCGCGGTACGCAAACCTCCCGAAAAAGACCGTAACTCCGAGAGCAAACCCCGCTGACCACAGAACCGCCCATCGTTTCAGCCACAAGGATTTGGACACGACCTTTCGCATGAGAACGGATGCCTTTTCTGCGTCGGCTCTCCCTTCTCTCGACTTCGTCTCACGGCAAGAAACCCCGTGGCGAGCCTCAAGGCGGCAGTCAGAGTCGTCTCGGGGACTTCTTCTCCGCGCGAAGCATCAAGAGGTAGCCTTTTGTCAAGAACAGCAAGCGGTTGAGCTGAAACAGTAGCCAGCAGACAGGATACAGGGCGGAAGAGAGGAGCACTGCTGCCGTGTCCCACCCGAAATCCTCCTGCGTGATTATCAATCCTTTCGCTGTCTCCTTGCCCTCTCGCTCGCCCAGGTGAGTGTGGACGAAGGCGAAGATAATATCAATCGCTTGAGAGAAGAAGCGAGAATAAGTGGTTGTCCGGCGGATGGTGAAAAGGCCGTTGAGGAGCTGTCGTAACTCCTTTTCGCGGTAGCCCGGGCGGACGTGGCCGTGGCGCTGGTCGGTCAGACCCAAAGCGAGGCGAATCGGGCGGAGAATCGCCCGGCGTTTCGCATGGGGGACGTTGACGATAAGTTCGCCATGGGGCTTGAGCACTCGCGATAGCTCGCTCACAAAAGAACGGTCGTCGGGAATGTGCTCGAGATAGTCAATCACGACCACGAGGTCGAAATGCTCGTCGGGGAAAGGGAGATGAGAGCCGTAGAGCGGATGGACGTTTTCCTTCACGACCTTGCGGATGGACTCGATGGTTTCCGCCATGTCAGCGCTGTGCCAGGTGCCCCCTTTTTCTCTGAGGAGAAAGCTGATGACGCCATTATCTCCGCCGATGTCGAGACAGGTTTTCCCTTCGAGCCTGGGGAGAAACCGCTCGATTGCCCGGAACTTCTCCTGCTTCAGGACGGACTTGCGATGGAGCCTGAGCGCCCAGGGCGCGGACGCCTTTTGCGGCATGGAGGAGAGGACGCGCGATTTGGATGGTTTGGGAGTGCTCATTTGGCACCGCCCGGCACGAAGAGCTTTTTCGCTTCGCTCAGTTCGTCGCGCCGCCGAGCATCGTCCCATCCCAGCTCAGCAGCCATAATGTCTGCGCAGGAACGAAGCGCGGCGTCGCCCGGATGACCGAGACAGCCGAGGTCGGTCCGCCGCACGACAACGTCCGTCAATCGGCGCGCCATCTCTTCCCGAACACCGTGAACGACTTCCGCCTTCAAAACCTCGTCGGAACCGGGGATGGTCTCTGCGAGCCTGGGGTCCCCGGCGGCGTAATGGAGAATTCGGGGGAGCTCCGAGCCGTAGTTGTGAACCAGGTGCCGCATTGTCCTTTCGCTCAGGAAATCGGGCTTTCTTCGGAGAGCATGGCGCATGAAATCATCGAACCTGTCTATGTTGCCGCCGAGAATTGGAATCTTTTCCGTCAAGGTTGGCGGCGGCCGATGATATCCCAGTTTTTTGAAAACGAGGTCAACCACTTGCTCCGCCAGGAGACGGCAGGTGGTGTACTTGACGCCGACAACGCTGATGAGCCCATGAATGCCGTCGCGTCTTGCGTGGTCGGTGATCTCGTATTTTCGGGCGGCTCTGGAGACGTTTTTTTCGACGTTCTTTTCCGTGATTGGGCGCAGACCGCCGTACCAGAAGGACACGTCTTCGCGCTTGAGGGACACACCGGGACAGGCGGAATTGATTTCCGCGATGAAATCCGCGATGTCGCGTTCCGTGATGACAAAGTCGTCGGGGTCGCCGCGGTAAACGACGTCGGTGGTGCCTATGAGGGAGCGGCCCCGCCACGGCGTGACGAAGAGAAGCCGCCTCCCTCGACTCAGGAACGCCTCCACGTCCTTCTGCTGGCTGGGAATGCCGAAGGCGTAGTCTTCGCAAAGCAAAGGAGCGACAATCTGGATTCCCTTTGACCGGACGACGGTGCGCTCCGGCCGGTTATACCTGAAAAGGCCGACGACAATGTCAGACCAGGGGCCGGTGGCGTTCACCACGACCTTCCCCCGAACCTCCAGCACGTCGCCGGTCAGGACATCTCTTACCTTCGCGCGGTCAATTCGTCTGCCGTCGAGGACAAACCCGATTGCCTCGGCGTAGTTGGCGAGGTCTGCTCCAGCTCCGAATGCCGAGCGGGCGAATGAGAGGGTCAGACGCTCGGAGTTGTACATCTGTGCGTCGTAGAAAATGGCGCCGCCGGTGAGTTTCTTTCGCTCCAGCCCCGGAAGAATTCGCTGGCATCTATAAGCCGAGATGACGCGCCCGCCGGGAATGAATTTCTCCGGGTTAGAGAGCCGATTTCGGTCGTAGCTGACGAGGTCGTTGACGAGCATGGCGGCGGCGAGAGCTTCCGTCCCTTCGCGTGTGTGGCCGTACGTTGGAATAAGAAACGGGAGAGGGTGGACGAGGTGGGGAGCGATGCCCATCAGAACCGTCCTCTCGTGGATGGACTGTCTCATCCGGCGAAAATCGAGGTGCTGCAAATAGCGCAGCCCCCCGTGGACGATTCGCAGGGTCGCCGAGGAGGTCGCCTCACCAAAATCGCCTTTCTCGACGAGCGCGACGGAAAGGCCCCTCAGCGCGGCATCCCAGGCGATGCAGACTCCGTTGATTCCGCCGCCAATGACGAGGAGGTCATATTGGATGTTAGAGAGCCTGGAGAGGTCTCGTTTCAATCGCTCAACCCTCGCTTCGGTTCACGGTGAAAGACAAGGGTAGTATATAGAATCGCTCTCCGGCGGGCAACATGAGGGGAATCCGACCGCAACATGGGGATTAACCACAGAGAACGCAGAAGTCGCAGAGGAGATTCTTGAACCGGGAGGTTTGCCGACCCGCGTGGTCTCCGCGGTCTCCGGGGCGGGAGAACATCGGACAAAGCGCTCGTCGAAGGAGAAGCGCCGGGGTCGCTTACTCCCCCTCCTCCTTAACCCTGTAGAACCTCTGGCGGACGATTGGGTCGCCCGGGCGGCTGTTGTTCATTCCAGGGGAATTGCCTTTGTCAATCCAGGTCATGAAGCCGCCGGCGGTTCCCTCCTTGACTATGTCTTTTTCAGGCTTGGGGACTTCGTGCCAGATTGTATCGGTCCCATCGAGTTCTTCCGTCCAGAAAACGGAGTACAGCATTCCGGGGACCCACGCCCAGCGCACCTCCATGCAGCCGGGCCACTGGGAGCTTCTCGACATCGTCTCGACGACGAATGGAATCCACTCGAGGGCGAAATCAACGTTCTGCACGGCTTGCGACCCGGATACTGTAACGGGAGTGGCCTTCCCTGACGAAGCCGTGTGGTCGTAATACTGCAAGTTCCAGTGATGCTTCCAGGCCCAGACTGTGAATGTGCCCGGCGAGACATGCAGAATGTAGCTGCCGTCGGGGCCGCTTTCGGTCCCGCCCACGAAATCTTCGGTTACGTGGTCGCGAGCGTACACCTGTACGCCCGCAATCGGCATGGCTCCGTCCTGCTGGTAAACGTGCCCCTCGATTGTTGCGGTGGCCTCGGTGAGGGCGAAGTCAATTCCCAACTTTTGTTCGGGAACAACCAGCGTTATGACTTTAGCGTCACTGATGTTATGGGCGTCGTCGTAAAACTCGCCGACCCAGCGGTCGCCGGCGTCCGCCCAGACTCTGTAGCTGCCGCTGGGGACAAAGATGGAGTAGAGTCCGTCGTCCCCGGTCACGGCATCGGCAAAAAAAGTGTTTCCGAGCTCGTCGAAGGCTCGCACATCGGCGCCGGCGATGGGAGTGATTCCGTCCTCTTGATAGACATGTCCGCTTATCGTCGCGGCGGGCTCGAGGACGAAATCAATTCCGGAGGTGTCCTGCCCGGCGGTTGCGTTGACCTGCGTCGCGTCGGCGAAGAATCGTTTGCGATTGTAGAATTGAGTCAGCCAGCCGGAAATGTTGCCCACGACGACCATGAACGTGCCGGGTGGAACTTCCACCCGGTAGCTACCGTCGGTCTTCGTTTGGTCTCCTGCTACCCAATTCCAGGTGCCGAAGATGGCAACGCTCACTTGCGCCCCCTCGACGGGGGTGGTTCCGTCGTCTTCGTAAACGTGTCCGACAATGGTCGCGGCGGGCTCGAGGACGAAGTCAATTCCGGACTTTTGTTCGGCAACAGCCAGCGTTATGACTGTGGCGTCATCGGGGTTGTGGGCGTCGTCGTAATACTCGGCGACCCAGTGCTCGCCAGCGTCCGCCCAGACCCTGTAGCTGCCGCCGGGGACGGCGATGGAGTAGAGTCCGTCGTCCCCGGTCACGGCATCGGCAAAAAAAGTGTTTCCGAAGTCGTCGAAGGCTTGCGCACTGGCGCCGGCGATGGGAGTGATTCCGTCCACTTGATAGACATGCCCGGTTATCGTGGCGGCGGGCTCGAGGACGAAGTCAATTCCGGAGGTTTCCTGCCCGGCGATCACGCTGACGGAGGTAGCATCGGGAAAGAATCGCTTCCGATTGTAGAATTGAGTTAGCCAGCCGGAAATGTTGCTCACGACGACCATGAACGTGCCGGCTGGAACTTCGACTCGGTAGCTGCCGTCGGACTTGGTTTGGTCTCCTGTGACCCAATTCCAGGTACCGAAGATGGCAACGCTCACTTGCGCCCCCGCGACGGGGGTGATTCCGTCGTCTTCGTAAACGTGGCCGGTGATTGTGCCGGCCTTTTCGAGGAGGAAGTCTATTCCGGAGACGGTTCCCGAGGCGGGGGCGCTGACGGTCTGGGTCGGGGGGTCAGCGTAGCCGGTTCCAATGAGCCTATCCTCCTCCAAGTCAACGAGCCATTGTCCCTGAACAACTCCGATTTTGTACGAGCCGTCTGCCGCCGTGTAGGCAATCAGGTCTTCCTGGTCCTCGTCGCCGTCCTGGACTTTCGCATAGACCGAGTAGCCCTGCAAGCCTTGCTGGGTCTGGCTGTCTTTGACGTTTCCACTGATGAGAGTAGTTGCTCGCGGGCATGACAAGCCGATTCCACTGACGTCGGAACCGGAGACGGTGACCGAGCGCCTCTCGGGGGGAAGGTATCCGAACCTCCCTATCTGTTCGCTCAGTGCAGAAACCGACCAATCGCCATCCACAACCGCGAGCGAATAGTAACCGTTGTCGTCGGTGGCTGTCAGAGTGAAGAGTTCCTCCTCCCCGCCGAAGACCAACACGCCCCGGAAACCGTCGCCGCTGTCAGAGGCAGTGACTCTTCCTGAAATCGTGCGGTCCCCAGCGAAAACGACAAGAGGTTCGAGAAGGGAATTGTCCCCCTCGGATACAGTGAGTTCTTGCGCGCTTCCCTCTTCGTACTTGCTGACTGCGTCTGGCAGGAAAGCTTGAACAGAGTAATCGCCAGGAGACTTGATTCGGAACTCAAACGTGCCATCGCCTTCTGTAACGACGGTAACCCTTTCGTTGCCGGTTGCTACGTCAACGACCTGGATGATGGCGCCGCCGGCGGGCGAGCCTTCGAGAAGGACCTCGCCCGAGACCACGCAGGGGTTGGCGGTGTCCTGAATCACGGTGAAGGCGGCCTTCGCGGTTGAGGCGTTCGCGTCGGTAACCTTGACGATGAAATGGCCGGAGAACCACCAGCTTCCGTTGGCGGCGAGAGTTGCCTTTACAGAAGAGTTCTTTGCACTGTCCTCGTCGTGCCAGTAATCCGCGTTGCCGAGGTGAGGGGCTTGCCCGTCGGCGATTTCAAAGCTACTGAAGCGCCAGTCCTCGGGGTCAATGCTCTTGTCGCCATCCGCGTCAATGTAAACGTCGAAGACTAATGTGTTTCCCGCGGCTGCCGTGTTCGCCTGCACGAGAACTACGGTTGCGACATCCCCCAGCGTGTAGGTTGACGGCGAAACCGTAACCGCCGTAACCGCAAAGCAGTTCGTACTTGGAAACTGTACCGAAATCGGACCGAGAATAAGGCCAACGAACCCGATCGCAAAAGAAGTCTTTGCTCGATGCATGTTTTAGTCTCCCTGTCGAGGAACCGCGCGGTTCCAGGTCAGACTATCGCTTGTTTCGTGGTTCTTCGTAAGTAGGATGACACAAGGGGAGCCGCCCGTCAAGCGCCGCAGGACGCGGGCGTTTTCGGAATAAGAAAAAAGAACCGGAGCGCCCGAAAAACTGGGCGCTCCGACTTGATTTGGACAGGCTTTGGGCCCGTGGCTATTCGGCTTTGACGAGGATTTCCTGGGGGGCTGCTTCGTCCCTCACGCTGGGGTCATAATACTCATAGGCGACGGACTTGGCGGCTTTCGCCTTGATGGGGAACCGAGCCATCAATCGGTACTTCAAGACCACTGGCTTGTCCGCGGGAACTTCCCGCAGATAGACGATAATCTGGCGGCCGGTGAGAGAATATTTTTCCATGACGCCTTTCTCGACGAGGTCGTTCAAATCCTCAGTCAGAACCGTGAAGCCGGGCGGCAGACCGAGGTCAACGATGACCATTTTTGCGGCTGCCGGGCGGTTGTTCGTCACGGCGACTTTGCACTGGACTGTGTCGTTGACTGCAAGTTCGGTCTTGTCGTAAGCGACGTCAATGCTCATCGGCTCCTTCCCAACGTGAAGCTCGCGGTAGGGCAGGTAATGCCGCCCGACGACCTGATAGAACATGCTCCCTTCGCCCTCGATGGTGAGCTTGACGGTGTTTTCGCCCTCGACGGTCTGGCTCTTGAGGTCAACGAGCTGGAGGATGTCGGAGTTGGTTCTGTCAATTTTCAGGACGGCTGCCTCCTTGCCGTTGATTGAGAGGTGAATCGTTCCCTGGACTTCCTGGGTCGCTTCCTTGATGGACATCAGGAGAGCCTTGAGGGCCTGAATCGTCGCCTGGGTCGAATGCCATGTCCCGTTGGGGTCTTTCTTCTTGACCAGATAGTCGTTCACCTTGCTGACGATCGCCGGATGCTTGCCGTAACGGAGGAGGGCCTGGCAGGCGAGGGCGGTGGCCTCGATGACGCCGGATTCGCCTCTGCCGAAGGTCGGGGTCTCGTCCTTCATGGGCCAGTAAATCAGCCCTTCTTCCTCCGCCTTTTTGTCGAGAAGCTGGCGAATGAGGGCTGCGGCGGTGGCGCCGTTTTTGTCGTGGAGGACAAAGGCGTTTGCCAGCATCGCAAGGGTGTAATTGTCGAGGGCCTTGTCCATGTTCTTCTCGAGATAGTCAACTGCTTTGGCGGTGGCTGGGCCTTTATACTCGGTCGCCACAAGAGCCCACGTTGCGTAGGCGGTCATGCGGAGAACGTCGTTCTGGAACTTGTTAATGGCTCCTTCGGCGATTCCTCCTTCGCTCGGCTTCCAGGAGCCGTCCTCTTTCTGCTGCTTCACAAGCCAATCCTGAGTGCGGGAGATGACGTTCGGGTCAACGTCGTGGACCTTGCTCATGTCGTAGAATTCCAGCAGCCCGTAGGTGGTCAGAACGTTGTGAGCCGGGGGCTTGCCGAACCACTCGAATCCCCCGCCGGGAACTTCGTAGCTCAGCAGCCTCTGATAGCCCGCGTTGACGAAGCCCTCGGCTTTCATCTGGATTTCCGGTGTGATTTTTCCCGTGGCCTTCATGTAGTCGAGGACGAGGATGTTGGGGTAGGTGGCGGAGGAGGTCTGCTCGAAGCAGCCAAACGGCATCTGCAAAATCTTGTCCATTCCCTCCACGACCTGGGAGAAGACGCCCGGATAAACCTTCACGAAGATTTTGCTTGCATCGTCAATCGCCTCCGCCGGAATGTTGACATTGGCAACAACCTCCTTCTCGAGGCGCCCGGTGGCGTTGAAGAGGGTCTCTTTTCCATCCGGCTCGACTTCAATCGAGCGGGAAATCGCGTCGCTCTTCTTTTCACCGTAGCCGTAAACCGTGAAACCGAAGTTGCCGATTTTGTTCACTTTGAGGGTGAAATAGACGGCTCTGACCTCGTCGGGTCGAAGGATGACTTCCTTCTCTGGCTCGTCGAGGAGCGTGAACCAGTCGGCCTTCTCGGCTTTGAGGAGGATTTTCTGTTCGGTCGGCAAGTAATTGTAAACGGCGACGGGGACTGACACCTGGTCGTTCTGAATCAGCGAAATGGGGAAGTCAATGTCAATGAAGAAATCCTGGAAGACTCGCATCGGGAAAGTTTTCGAGCCGAGCATGCCGGTCTTCGAGGACGCCATAGAAGTCAGCCGCCACGTTGTGATGGAGTCGGCGAGCTGAATCTCCGCGCTCGCGGAGCCATTAGCGTCGGTTATCAGGAGCGGGTTGAAATACAGGGTCTCGGGGAAGAACTTCCGGACGCGCGGGGGTTCGGGAGCCCCGCCGCCCTCACCAGCGGACTCGCCTTTTGCGAGGGCGAATTTCTCCATAGGCCGGGCGGCAGCGGGCGGCGCCATAACGTTCATTCTAAGAGCCTCAGGCATGGCTTCTTCGGCCATAACCTCGGCCCCGCCGGCAAACCGGCGACGGACAAATCCGCCTCGTTTTTGCTGCCTCTCGTCCAAGGCATACCGGCTTTCCGGGATCCATACGTCGTCCACGGTTCCCTTGATTCCATCCACGCCGTATGTCAGAAGCTCAAATCCGTGGTAGGTCTTGCAGCTATTGCACCAGTTTCCCCGCAGCTCGAATTGGTTGCCCCAGGGGTCAACAATGTCGCGTTTCAGAAGGTATCTCTGCTCGATGAGGAACTGGAGGGTTACTGGCTTGTTAGCGTCCCAGCCAATTCTCTGGAAAAAGGCTTCCTTTTCTTTCTGGGCACGTCCCCGGAACGATTCAAAAGCCTTTCCGATGGTCTCGTACTTTTTCATGAGATGCTCGGTGATGGCGATGCCATAGGCGGCGTCCTCGCCCTTGAGGCGGTATGTGTCAACGTCAACAGCATACCCGGCGAAACCTTCCGCCGAGGCGAGGAGGACTCTGGCGGCTTTTTCCTTGATTGCGAGCTCCTGCCCAGCAGCAACCCGCTCTTCGGGAGAAGGCGGTCGGACGATTTCCTTCATATCGTATCCGTGGATTTCGTACCTCGGCTTCATTATCTGTTCTTCGAGGTAGAAATAGACCTTCTCCATTCCGGGCTGCATTTCCTGAAGCGCAAAGACCGCTTCATCCACCACCATGATTCCGAGGGCGGCGAGAACCGGATGCCCTCCCTTGTCAGTGACTTTGAAGTTGACCTTCGCGTATTCGGCGGGGAGGTAGGTCTCCTTGTCGGACGAAATGCCAAGGTTCAAATCGTTCGCCGGATCAACGAAGAAGAGCTTGCGGTCGCGGACGATATTGCCATCTTTCGAGATGATATAGGCGCTCAAGCCAACCGCTCCGACGAGGTTCTCATTCAGGTCAACCCGAGTCTCTGCCGATCCTTCGGAGAGGGTCAGGGTCTTCGTCAGTATCGTCTGATTGTCCCGAATGACGTCAATGTATGCGCTCCCTCTCTTCTTCGTCGTGACAATCTTGACCTCCAGCGAATCCCCGACCTTGTACAGCGCCCGATCCGTCCTCACCAGGACGCTCTCGGTGCCCTGCGGTTTCGGCTGAAGCTCGATGGACTGGGAAAAACGATTTCCCTTCTCGTCCTTCCCCTCGATCTTGAGGTTGACTTTTTCCGTTGCCGGGATAAGCCCGAAGGAACCGAACCCTCCCTCGTCGGTCTTGACACGGACTCCCTCCGGCGGCGGCTTCACGGCCCACATTGCTCCGCTCAGCCCTAAGGACATCTCGGTTTTCGCCGGTCGGCTGTCGGCGTAGGTCGTCACGAAATAGATTGTGTTTTCGATGTTCGGGATAAGGTCGCCGCTTTCGGGGACGGCAACGACCGTGATGGCTGATTTCGTGACGCTGATGTTTCTGGTCAAAGCTTCCTTGTGCTCTGCGGAGTCCACGACGGAAACGTCCACCTTCACGAAGGCTTTGCCCTGCTCGAGGGGCTGACCCACAAAGGCATCCGGCAACTTTTGCTCGAATTTGTAGTGCCCCTCCTTGTCCAAATCGGCGGTGATTTTTGCGAACTCCTCAAAGCCGACATCGAATTTCGAGAATTGAATTGTCAGCTTCCCTTCCGCGACGGGCTTGCCGAAGAAGTAGTCCACCTGCACGTCGCCCTTGACGGTCTCGCCCGGCTCGTAGAAGTCCTTTTCGGTCTTGAGGACAATTTTGAATTTCGGGAGGACGTACCGCTCGACGGTCACGGTCTTTTCCTGCTGGCCTTTGCCGATGATAACGCGGACGGTGTACCTCCCCTGGTTCAGCTCGTCGGCGAGCTGGAACTCGGCGAAGGAGACGCCGAATTCGTTGGTCTTCGTCTCTTTTTTGAAGACCTTGTTCCCTTTTGAGTCCATGACCTCGAAGGTTGCGGTCGAATTCTCAATCGCTTTGGAATCGGGCACGGTCAGAGCAAGCGACCTCATGTGGATGAGCTGCCCCGGCTGGTACATCGGCTTATCGGTCGTCAGCAGAATTTTGCTGCCGCTCCTGAGGCGAATGCTCTCCTTGACCTCATCTTTGCCTATGTCGGTCTCGACGGCAACCTTGAGTTCCGCGGCGCCTTCCTCAACGGCGGGCATCTTGAACGATGCGTCAAGCGTGCCTTCTGCATTGGTTTTGCCATCGAAGAGCTGGGTCTCTTTTCCATCCCTGGCAACGGAAATGGCGACTTTCGCTCCTTCGATTGCCTGGTCCGCGGTGTGATTGCGAACGATGACCCGCAGCCCCGCTAATGATCCGGCGTAATATTCCTTCTGGCCGAGTACAATCGTCTGCAACTTGTCGGCGAGGTAGAAGAGGCTCTTGCGATACCGTGGCTCGCGCCCAACAATCCAATACTCCACCACGTACTTCGCGAGCTGTTTCGCATCAATCTTCGCCGGGATTCTTACCTGGATTTCGCCGCTGTCAAACACCCTCGAGGCTCCGGCAAGCTCTTTCCCGTCGAGGTCCGTAATCTTCGCCCACAGCCTCTCCGTCCCCTTCGGCAATCCGGAGAACCTCAGCGAAACATCATCCTGTCCGACCCGAATCAGCTTGATCTGTACTTCTTGCCCCGCGGCCTCCTTCACCACCGGCGCCACAAAGGCGAATCGCACCAGGCCGACGACAAACGCCACGGACGCAAAAGACAAAATCCCGAAAAGACATTTCTTCCAACTCATCTTATTCCTCCTCAATAATTGGAATCCGTTGTTGTTCTCCGACCGCCACCATCCGACTCGTTAGCGGGCGCGGCAACTCAAGGGGAATTGTTCGGTAGCTCTTCCCCACCGATTTTAGACAACGGTAGGGGGCAAATGTTCCGGTTTTTCACCAAAGGCAGGAGTGCGCCTCCCGGGCTGCGACCCCATATTGTGCGATTTGCGGGGAAGGCATGGCAAGGCCCCTGGCGACGTCCGCCACCGAGCCTTGGAGAAAAGGCCATTCTTTGGCAGGTGAAGGCTGAAAAGAGAAATCTATCTCCACGCACTACGGTGCGCAGCAACCCTACGCCTAACAAGCAGAGTCTGGCTCTGTCGTACTGACAGGCGCTTTGCCCTGACCCTACAACGACAGGCCGACTCCTACCGACGCCGAAACGCCGCTGAGGTCAATGTTGGCGCTCGTGTTGGAGAAGTCCATCTCTGCGTCGTCAAACAAATAGTCGTAGCGTGCCCTCAGGATCAGCGTCATCCTTTTGCTCAGGCCGAAACAGAGTCCTGCTTCGCCGTAGGCGCCCAGCTCGAAGGCGCAATCGTCGTCGGAGACTTGCATCGAATCGAGGGCTACGCCCTTCTCGGTTGCCGCCCAACTGAAGGCGGAGTCAGCGCTGAGGAAGTTGCCTGTCAATCCTGCACCCAACAGATATGATACATGCGGCCCGCCCGCCCGGACGCCAAAGCCCAGCGAGACAACCCAGAGGTCCACGTCAATGTCCTGACGGACGCTGTGGAATATCTCCGTGAGAGGCGGCCCGCCCCCTCGTCCTCCGCTTATGTCTCGCTTCGCCGGGATGTTAGGAATGACGTAGCCGGGTCCTTCTTTGGTTCCGGAATAAGGCGCCGCTGGAAGCAACTCGGGGTCGGCCAAGAGGTTGTACCTGTCGGCAATCATCCCGCCTTCAGAGTTCCAGACATATCCGAGGTCGTCGAACCCGGTGCTTCCGGAGAAGGAGGTGAATCCACCTCCGAGAATGAGCATTCCGGTCAGGCACTTGCAGGCGAAAATGGTCCGGCCGATTCTGAGTTCGCCTCCGAATTCGTCGTCGAGGTCAAGCGAAAAGGCGTCTCTGGGCGGGAATGTCTGCCCGCTGGCGGCAAAAGTGCTCCCGTGGAAGACGAGCTGATCGCCAACAACCTGACTGGAGTTGTGGTAGCCCCAGTACCAGGTGTCGGTGTCCCAGACGCCCGTCCCGTAGTCCATCCTTACGAAACCATCGTCGTACTGTCTGTCGGCGACGCGGTCGGCTGGGCCAACCTTGCTCGTCGGGACGGCCGAAGGTCGAGAAAACGGAATCGCCGGAAGGGACTTGACTTTGAAATCCACGTCCCCACCGGCTCGCCAGAACGGACCGACCTCGACAAACCATTTTCTTTCCAGCGCAGGAGCGGGAGCCGCAGGCTCTTCAGCGCTCAACGGGGGACGGACGACTCCTGCCGCGGCAATCACTACCACCAAACCAGTCAAAAGCCCGAATGCAACTCTCATCTTTCATTTCCTCCGAAAAGGTCGTAATTGCTGAAACCGGAAGCGCCTTCACAATTTCTTGCTCTCAGGGCGACAGCAGGCGGACTCTGTAGAACCGACACCGGGCGTCTTCAGGTGGCGAATCCGCCCATTCGCCTGACCGTCCGACGGGCCGAACCGGTTTTGAGACTTCTGCCCATGGCCCGCCGGGGGTATCCGCCGCCTCGACGATGTACGCACAGCCGGATTCCGAATTCCATGTGACAAGGACCGATCCGGTCGGCTGGCAGCGCGCGCACTCAGCGCGGAACTGAGAACTGGCGACACCGACCGGGTCGTTTGCCCACACCTCGATAACCGGCTGGAAGTTGGGGTTGCGGTCCTTGATGTAGAACACGAGCAGAATCTCCGGCGAAGTTTGTCCCGGCCCGAGAGGCGCCCAGGCGCTCACGTCCTTGTAGTAATAGTCGCCGGAATTCGGATACTGAGCAGAGGTCAGCCCATCAGCGTTCCACAACCTTCCCTCGGAATTCGGTCCGGCGATTGTGAAAGTTATCCCCTTCACAACCAGCCAGATGGGAGCAGTGAAGGTGCGCGCCGGGGGATTTGCCTCGCCAGTGGCGTTCGTGATCCGGACGCGGACAGTGAACAGGCCGGTAGCGTAGTCAATCGGCTCTTTCGTGAGCTGGTACAGCTCGCTCGGCATCCGAACGATGTAGTCTTTGGTGAAGGTTACGTTGCCGCAGCCGGGGAGAATCTGCGTCTCGATGGCGGGCTTTCGCGGCCAGGCGT
>CAYZXL010000067.1:0-26948 GCA_964482435.1 uncultured Verrucomicrobiota bacterium | reverse complement strand
GGCACCAGTGGCCCAGGACCCACCAACCACGCCACTCAAAGGTAGCCGCACCCCCGGCGGAAGCGGGCTGAAGGCTGAGGTCGCTCTGCAAGAAGATTAGACGTTTCGCATGCAGACGCGATGTCTCGGGAAATAAGCAGGCCCGGCGGAGATGCCGGGCCTGCTGGCTCGTCTTACCTTCTTCGCAAATGTTACTGCAAAATGAAGGTCGTCTGGCAATTGCCGCACTTTATCTTGTCCCCAGCGCTCGCCGTGGCAGGCAACTGGAGATTCGTGCGGCATTTCGGGCACTCGACGAACTTCTCGACGCTGCCCTGGGCGGTTTTCTTGGCCTGGGACTTTCCGAAGAGATAGCCGCCGATTAGGCCCGCGGTTCCGCCGATGAGAGCTCCAGTGGCGGTCTCGCCGGACTGGTGGCCGATAATCGCACCAAGCCCTGTCCCGATGGCCCCACCCGTCAAGGCTGAGCTCTCTTCCGTCGTGCACCCCATCAATGTCGCCAGGAAAATCATAGCCAGAATCAAACTGGCAATCCTCATGGTTGTCCTCCTTTCCTCCTGCAAAACGTGGTGTCCTTACTTTTTGTATATTATACCAGATCACGCCACGGGTTCGGCAACAAATTTCTTGCCATTCGTTTGAATTTGACGGCCCCGAAGGGAGAAATATTCGAGACCACGCATCGCCTGAAGCCATAGTCGGGGACCCTGCCTGCCTGGTTCCATGACGAACAAGACAGGCAAAATCCTGCGAATCCTGTTTGTCCCCCTTTCGGTTTCATGAGTCTCTTTCATGGCAGTCGGTCATGACCTCGTGTTCACCCGGACACCATGAAAATCCTCCTATCAACCCTGTTTTTTCTCGCAAAGACCCAAAGACCCGAAAGACTCGCAAGGCGTGCTTCTTTGCGGCCTTTGCGGCTTTGCGAGAGGCTTGCCTGCCAGCCGCGCAGCCGTTATTTTCAGGCCAGCGGTTATTTTCAGGCCAGGGGAGTGTTCGGGCGGGGTAGCTTCGCAAAAGGCCGGGTGGCTTCGCGCCCTTCCTCTCAGTTCCCCCGGCCGCGGGAGTTGGGCAAAAAGATATTGACAGGAATCAAACGAAGGTTCAATATACCGGGCGACAAAAGCGAGCGTAACTCAGTTGGTAGAGTCCTTGCTTCCCAAGCAAGAGGTCGTGGGTTCAAATCCCATCGCTCGCTCATCCCCAACAGGTAGCGGCCCATGAATCTGGAACCCACGCCCGGGGAAGTTCACGTGGCCGCGGCGGCTAAGCCGCGCAGGTTGGTTGAGGCGCTTCGCTGGCCGGCACAGGAGGGGTGCCTGGGAATAGCAGAGGTGAAACCTGATATCTATCGGCAAACCAAGCAGAAGGAGGAGGGACGGGGGAGATGAACAGGTTCATTGTCATCTTGGGAGTCTTGACTGTAACTGGCCAAATGCCAACCCAGCAACCGATTCCCACCGTCAGGGTTGACAGCTTGTGGTCGGCTTACAAGGAAAACGAGTTGCGGGCCGACCGCTTCTACAAAAACAGATGGATTATAATTGACGGTTTTGTATCCCCCATAGTGAGGGATGAGAAGAAGAACGTGCGGTTTGACGTGCTGGCCTATGCCGAGAATCGTTATGAACATATTCGGATTCGCTGCATTCTTGCCAAGACGAATGAAGAACAGGCGGTCTATGTCCAAGCAGGGGACCACCTGCAGGTCATCGGCATCTGCACGGGCAAGGAAACGACCGGTGCGGTGGAATCCGTGAGCGGGGCTGACGTCTCTGAGAGAGGGCATGAACTGGGCGAGTCTATTTGGATTATCAGGCTGACAAACTGTCGGATATTGCGGAAGGTGCTGCCCCCCGAAAAGCCCTATTCGCCGGGGGGTGCGGGCGGCCGGCCCGGGTTCAGTCCAATTGACCTGCGGGACCGCCACCGGTGACGAGGGCTCGCCGCCCAAGGAAGAAAACCCGTGCTTCCGGGAGGGTGTTTGCGCGCGCAAGACCCCGAAGGTCAACCCGTCCGCTGCCCCAGGAGAATCACACACGCCCAAATCGGCCTCCGACAAAACTCGTCACGGGGACGGAGCCCGAGTCCGCCCAGCCCACCTCGCATCCTGCAGGAATCCGCCGACTCCAAGAGCCGGGCGATCGGGTCGAATCCCACCAGGCGGACGCGACACGGCCTCCGCTCGTCCCCCAAGTTCCCTCTGGCGCGCCGCCGGACTCAACCGAGAACCGTCCCCGTGAGACGACAAGCCGACCAGGGACGCCCCCGACGCGGCGCAAGGCCCGGCTGGGGAACCCTGGATAACCTCTTTGCGTGAACAAAACGTAGGTTGTGTCGTTTAACCCTATTGGAGCTTCGAAGCGAGAAAGCCCGTTCCATGACAGAATCGGATGAGGTTCTGATCCGCAGGTGCCGTCGGGGAGATGAGCGCTCGTTTGACATCCTCTTCGACCGATACAAGGCGAGAATCTACACGTTCATCGTTCGCTTCGTGCGGGACCAGAAGCTCGCGGAGGATGTCTTTCAGGAGACGTTCATCCGGGTTTTTCGTAAGGCACGTCATTTCAGGCACCAGGCGAAGTTCTCGACGTGGCTTTACACCATCGCCGCGAACCTCTGCAAGGACGAGCTGAAAAAAAGAATGCGAAGGGATATCGTCTCCCTGGATGCACCGCTGGGCGAAGGAAGGGGGGAAGGGGCGATTACCCCGGCGGCGGTTCTGGCTGCGACGGATGAGGCAGGCGCCGGGCCACGGGTGGAAGCCGAGAAGAGAGAGATGACCGGAGTCCTGCTCGGAGCAATGGGTGAGCTGCCGGAGAACGCTCGGTTAGTGATAGAGCTGCACCTGATGCACGGACTGAGATACCGGGAAGTAGCCGAAATCCTGAGATGTCCCGTTGGGACGGTTCAATCTCGGATGCATAACGCGGTTCAATTGCTCAGGAAAAAGGTGAAGGCAAAACTTAGTAAGCCGATTTAGCTGCTGATGGCGGAGGCTTTCTGGTTATGGAGATTTCAGATTTCTGCACTTCGTACGTTCGGTCGGTGCCTCTGCCACGGGCGGCGGGAGTGAGTTTCGTGAGGTGACACCATGAGCGAGCACTGTCAGAAAATGGAGCGCCTGATAATTGACTATGTCATGGGCGAACTGGGGAGCTCCGATGCCGCGGCTGTCGAGGAGCACGTGAAGAGCTGCCTGAACTGCTCCGAAGCCCTCAACGAGTTCCGGCAGGTCGTCTCGGGATTGTCCCGGTGCGAGATGCTCGAGCCTTCCGCGGCTCTATGCGAAAAGGCCAGGGAAGCCGTACGCGACAAAGCGCTTGGAAGGCGGGCACTCGTCACCACAATCGCCCGGTTGGCCGCATCCTTCGCTCGGCGGCCGGTCCTTGCCGGAGCGACGGCTCTGGCAGCAATTGCCGCGGCGGTCTTGCTCTTTGTCGTCCCGGGAGGACAGGGTCCCGGGCAAAGGCCAGACGAACCAATCGGCGGGGGCGCGACGGCATTGAGAGAACTGCGGGATTACCTCTCAGAATCCGAAAAGCTGATAAAAATGGCTCAGAGTCCAAAGGCAAGCGAGACCCTGGCATCCCACGACCGGGATTATTGGATGCTTCTTGTTGGCAGGGCGATGTCTCTGCGAGAGCAGGGAGTTCTGGAAGGGCAGTACGTCCTTTTGGATGACCTTGAGGAGCTGTACCGGAGGATTCTCGCTTGCGGAGGCACGCTTGACGAGAAGGAAGTCGAGGGGATAAGACAACTCATCGTTGAGAAGAAGCTCAGGGAGCGGACGAACGAGGCCGTCCGGTTGCAGAGATGATTTCCTTCGGGTTGTTTTCTCTGAGGCAATTGTATCGTGGAGGGGACTGAAAAATGGCTAAGTGGATAACAAAACGAAATGTAAGCGTTTTTAACTTTGTCCTTCTGGGGGTCTTCATAGTAGCGCTTGTTGCCGTGGCGATCCCGTTTATCAAACAGGAGCCGAGCGCACCCCTGTTTGCAAGCGAAAGAAGGCCGACGCCCTCGATGACCGCCGCTCCAAAGGAGGAGCATACCTACACGTGCCAGAAGCATCCGGATGTGACCTCGACTTCACCGGGCAAGTGCCCCCAATGCGGCGAGGAGCTCAAGGAATTGGACAGGTATGCGGTGATTGTCGCCAGGAACCTTTTTGGCGAGGACGTCATAAAGCCCGCTGCTCCTACGCCGCCTCCGCCACCCTTACCGTGGCAGCTTGCTGGAGTAACAAAGATTGGCCCCAAGTACGTGGCTATCATACGCGACAGGTCGAAGAACGCGGAGTACATGGTGAGGGAAGGCGAAGAGGTCCCCGGGTATTTCGGGGTGACGATATTGAGCATCACCGAAACCTCGGTCAGATACATGAGGGCGGGTGTCGGGGAAGACGTACTGAATATGGGCCAGCCCACCACCCCGGGCGGCCCAGGGCCCTCCAAGGACCAGTGGACGGACGTCATCCGTCCGGTGACGCCGGGGCACACATACGTCGTAAAGCTCGATGAATTGTCGCAACGAATTGCCACCCCTGAGGCCTACCTCGTCTCATTCGGCCTCGAGCAGAACATGGACGGCTCACGCGTGGATGGGCTGAAAATAACTTCCCTGCCGAAGGAGAACTTTCTGCTGGCGGCGGGCTTGATGCAGGGAGACATCATCAAAAGCATCAACGGCACCGCCATTACCGATATGTACCAGGCCCTCGCCCAACTGAAGACCGCCGGCAGCGGATTCAGCATTGAACTGGAAATATCGAGAGGTCGCACATCTCGAAAGCTGTATTACACCCTCGTGAAAACCAAAAAAGGAGGAGAATGAGAAGGGCTATTTCAGTCTTGATATGCTTGACCGTGGTTGGCGCCGGGCTGGCGGTAGTTGCTGAGGAGGCCGCGCCTCCCGTTCCCGATTCTGAGGCGACGGCGCCCGGTTTGCCCGAGGTGTCTCCCACGGAGGGGACCACCCCGGGCGTAGTTCCGGCGCCGGGCCCCACACCAACTCCGGCGCCGACGGCGCCCACGCCAACCCCAACTACAATTACCCCGACGGCGGCTCGCCCTACTTCCGGAGACGAGTTGATTCCTTTCACGTTTGAGAACATGCAGCTTCCGACAATCATCAAGCTGGTTGCCGAGAGCACTGGCAGGACCTTCCTGATTCAGCGAGTCCCGATGGAAGGGACGGTAACGATATACTGCCCGAAAATGCTTCCCGCGAGTGCAGCTTTCGACATCTTAGGAATCATCCTCGATTCCCAGGGATATACAATGGCAGTGACTGACGATCCGCCCCTCGTGTATGTAACCAAGAAAGTGGGTGCGGTGAGCGTCCCCACGGAAGTGCAGGTTACAGGTGAAGGACCCGGCCCGGAAGGCAAGCGGCAACTCGCGACCCTGATCGTCATCCTGAAATACGTCTCGGTGGACGACATGCAGAACCTCCTGAGGAATTTCATGTCTCCGGGCGCACTCATGACGGCATACCAGGCGGGGAATTTCCTCCTCCTCAAAGACGACGAAAAGACTCTGAAATACCTCCTGTCCATCGTCGAGAAGGTGGACGTCCCGGGGACCACAAGCAAAGTAACGATGATTGAGCTGAAATACGCCGATGCCGCTGAGGCGGCTTCTCTCCTGACGGAGCTTCTTGCCGCGAAGGAAGGGGGGCGAGTTACGACAGGTCCGACTGCGCTTCCGCCGACTCCGCCGGGCGTTCCCGGTCGGCCCCCGACGGCGATGGCCCTTTCTCCGACAATCGTGGGCACGGCGACGCCGCTGAAAATCATCCCAGACACGCGAACAAACAGGCTCATCATCCTCGCCTCGGAAAGGGCCACGGATTACATCCTTGACCTCGTGAAAAAGCTGGACGTGGAACCCACGGAGGAGATGTATCCTATCCGCACGTACGTCGCACAGTACCAGAAGGCCGAGGACCTGGCTGACACTCTGACCGCGTTCGTCTCCGGTCGGACTCGCACGAGAACCGGGCAACAAAGAGCGACGACGACCCGGGCGCAGCGGCAGACTGCTGCCACGCGAACGAGGAGACAACAGGGCGTCACGCCAGGCGGACCGACAGTCACTATGCCGGGCGGGCCGGGGGGAGGCGGGACAGAGGAGGCTTTCTTCCTCGCAGACCCGGCGACGAACATGATCCTGGTCCAGGCTCCTCCGCAAAAACTCGACTTCTACCTCGCCCTTCTAAAAGAACTGGACCAACCCCAGAAACAAGTCTTAATCGAGGTTTGGGTTGTGGAGGTCAGCTCCAAAAGCCAGCTCGACATCGGCGTCGAATTCAAGCCAGCGGACGTTGTGGCTGGAAGCACCGCTCCAATGCAGAACGAAATCGTCAGCGGGACGGACTTCGGCCTCGGGCTGAGCTCCCTCCTTTCGGGAGGCGGTTTTGCCACGTCAGGGGTTTCCCTGGCGATGAGAAGCCTCGGAAACACCCGGTTGGAGCTCGGCGACAAGGTCTATCGTATCCCGAGCTTTGACGCGTTTTTGAGTGCTTTGCGCGGGGATACAAAGGTCAACATCCTTTCTTCCCCCAAGCTGGCGACCTTGAACAACGAGCCAGCGTCGGTCGAGGTCTCGGAGGAAATCTCCATTGCCGAATCGAGAATAGCCAGCTATGCGACGCTGGAAGCGCAAGCGCAGACGACTGTGCCCGGGGCGGTGACAGAGACCTACTCGAGGCAGTCGGTCGGCATACTTCTTGATATCACCCCACAAATCAACAGCGCAGATAGCGTTATCATGGAAATCAACCTCGAGGTCAGCAGCATTGCCGAGGCAGGGGTGAGGCCCGTGATTGCCCAGCGCTTCACGACCTCCAAAGTGAGGGTGGATAATGAAAGGACTGTGGTTATCAGCGGGCTGAGAAGAACGGACAAAACCAAAACAGGCAGCCGTGTGCCGATTATCGGGCAGATTCCGATCTTGGGATTGCTGTTCAGTAGCGAAAGCACTATCACCATGAATACCAACTTGTTAGTATTCGTCACCCCCCATATCATCAGCGATTCGCTCGACATGGCGGAGGTGACCGACAGATTGAAGAACCAGGACCTTGAGAGGGAGCGATTCCGGTTCCAGCCAGCGAAGGAGACAAGCAAGCCTCCTCGGGCCGCGAAGGCAAAAGCTTCCCCCGGTTTAGAGTGGAAGAAATAGCGAACCGGGAGCGACAAGCTACGTGGCGGAACACCAGTTTACGCAGGATGTCTCGACTCCCGGTTGAAAGGAACCATAGGGCATGGCAAAGAAGAAACTGATTGGCGAGATTCTCATAGAAAAAGAGGGGCTGAGCGAAGAAAAGCTCAGGGAATGCCTCGAGGTTCAGAAACTGGACGGGCGGCGAATCGGCGAAATCTTGGTGGAGAAGGGATACATCGCCGAGCCGGCGCTCCTTGAGGCACTGAGCATACAGAACGGGATACCGTACCTCGACCGGATTGATGAGAAGACACTCGACAAGGACCTCCTCAGCCAGGTCCCTCTCGCTTTCGTCAAGAAGAACAAGATGATCCCCCTTTACGCGGACGATGGAATCGTTACGGTCGCTGTCGCCGACCCGCTTAACATCCAGCCCCTGGATGACATCGCTTTGCTCCTCCACCGGGACGTGGAAATGGTGCTGACCCGTGAGAAAAACATAATTGACGCGATTAATCTCTACTACCACCACGACGAGCGCGCCGCCGAAAAAGTGGTCGAGGAGATGAAAGAAGACGAGCGAGAGAGGGGAGAAGTCTATCACATCGCGGCAGAAGAGACCGAAGACCTCATGGATGTGGCGGAGAAAGCGCCCATCATCAAGCTCATCAACACGATGATTTTCCGGGCCGTCAAAGAGCGAGCCAGCGATATCCACATCGAGGCCACGGAAAATGAGCTGAACGCGCGGTTCCGGGTGGATGGCGTTCTGTATAATCGGCTGAGTGCCCCCCGCCAATATCATGCGGCGATTGTCTCCCGGGTAAAAATCATGGCAAAGCTCAACATCGCCGAGAGGCGACTGCCCCAGGATGGAAAAATCGCCATTCGTGTCGCGGGAAGGGATGTGGATATTCGAGTTTCGGTCATTCCGACCGTGACCGGGGAAAGGATTGTTCTGCGATTGTTGGACCGCGCCAGCATCCTTATCGGCCTTGAGGACCTCGGAATGCACACGGATACGCTGGAAAGGATAGCAAAGCTGATTCGCCTCTCCCACGGGATTATCCTCGTCACCGGTCCCACTGGCTCCGGGAAGACCACCACCCTATATGCGGCGCTGAGCAAAATCAATTCCGAGGCGCTGAACATCATAACCATCGAAGACCCCGTTGAGTATCAACTGGCGAACGTTGCCCAGATTCAAGTCAAGCCCAAGATTGACCTGAGCTTCGCCAACGGGCTGAGGTCAATTCTCCGGCACGACCCCGACATAATCATGGTGGGCGAGATTCGAGACTACGAGGCCGCCGAGATAGCTACTCACGCTTCCTTGACGGGGCACCTGGTCTTCTCGACGCTCCACACCAACGATGCCCCGGGCGCCGTGACTCGCCTTGTGGACATGGGGGTTGAGCCGTACCTGGTTTCCTCATCCGTGATTGCGATTCTCGCGCAGAGGCTCGTCCGCGTTGTCTGCTCGCAGTGCAAGGAACCATATAAGCCCGATGCGAGGACCCTGGCGGAAATTGACCTGACCCCCGAGCAGTTGCACGACGGCATCATTTACCGGAGCCGCGGCTGCCCGAACTGCTTGGGGACGGGATTCAAAGGGCGGCAAGGGATTTTCGAGCTGTTGATTATTGACGGGGCGGTGAGAAAACTGATACTCAGCAGCGCCGACTCCAATACGATAAAGGAGACCGCTATCAAGCGAGGCATGCGCACACTGAGGGGCGACGGGGCCTTGACCGTGATTCATGGATTGACCACCATCGAAGAGGTCATGCGGGTAACTCAGCAGGATGTTTTCTGAAAAACTTCTTTTTCCTCGGCTGGGCGGAACTGATGGTCCAGGCCGAGGCCAATTCTCAGGAGTTGTCGCAAAAAATGCCTGTTTACGAATACAAAGCTTTAGACGCTTCCGGAAATAGCGTCAGGGGCGTAATTGACGCCGATAGCCCCAAGGAAGCACGCCATAAGCTCCGCATGCAGAGCCTCTTTACGACAGGCGTCAAGGAGGCAGAGAAGGCCGTCACACTGACCTCCGAGGTCAAGGTCAGGAAGGTCCTCAGGAGAATCAAGCGCAAAGACGTAGCCTCTGCCACCAGGCAGATGGCCACGCTCCTGCGGTCGGGGATGCCGCTGGTCCAGTCTCTTTCGGCGATTATCGAGCAGCTTGAGGGGCATCCTCTTCAAAACGCACTCCTGGAAATCAGAGAGAAGGTGAACGGGGGCTTTCCCTTCGCAGATGCTCTTGCGGACCATCCAAAGCTCTTCTCCAACCTTTACGTGGGAATGGTCAAAGCTGGGGAGTCCGCCGGGGCACTTGAGACAATCCTCCAGAGACTGGCGGATTACCTCGAAAAAGCCGAGAAGCAGAGAAACCGCGTTCGCTCCATTCTCGTCTATCCGATGGTGATGTTGTTCGTTGGCGGTGCGGTGCTGACGTTTCTCATGACGTACGTCGTCCCGACGCTGATGAAGCTGTTTCAGGAGATGGGAAGAGACCTTCCCGTGCCGACGCAGATATTGATCGCCGTCAGCCGCTTTGTGAAAAGCTACAGGATGTTGGTGCTTATTGCAGCGCTGATTGCGTTGTACGTGGCCTTGAGGAAGTACATCCGCAGAGACAAAGGAAGGTTCAAGTACGATTCGTTTCGTCTGAAGATGCCGATTATAGGGCCATTGGTTCGCAAATCGTGCATGGTTCGCTTCGCACGCACCCTCGGCACCCTCGTCGCGGGCGGCGTTCCGCTCCTTCAGGCAATGGAAATCGTCCGCGGGGTCGTTGGGAACGCTATCATCGGCAAGGTTCTCGACGAAGCCAAAAACAGCATCGCGCGCGGCGATACGATTGCGGACCCCCTGAAAAACAGCAGGCAATTTCCGCCCATCGTTACGCACATGATTGCCGTGGGTGAGGCAAGCGGCAACTTAGAAGAAATGTTGTTCAACGTAGCCGATGCCTACGAGGATGAGGTCGAAGCGGCCGTAAACGGGTTGACGGCTCTCTTGGAGCCGCTCATAATCGTTGTGATGGGCGTGATAGTGGGGTTCATTGTTCTTTCGATTCTTCTTCCCATTTTCGACATGAACAAGCTGGCGGTCTGAGACAGGTTCAGCCGCCAAAGGAATACGGAGGACAAGAGATGAAGAGGTTGACAAACAAAACAAAAAACAGGGGCTTTACCCTCGTTGAGCTCCTGGTGGTCGTCACCATTTTAGGGATACTCGTCACAGTCGTCGGATTGAACGTCCTGCGCCACCCGGACCGAGCGCGGCAAGCCGCCGCCAAAACGCAAATTGCGATTTTCAAACAGGCCCTCGGGGAGTTCTATATAGACACGGGGGCTTTTCCGAGCAACGAGGAAGGGCTCAGGTCGCTCGTCGAAAAACCCTTGGATAGCGACCTATCGGCTCGCTGGGCTGGTCCCTACATTGAGAAAGTTCCCAGGGACCCGTGGGGGCGAGACTACCTCTATCGGCTGCCGGGGACCAGCAACACCGATTTCGACGTCGTTTGCTACGGGAAGGACGGCGTGGACGGCGGAGAGGGCGTCAGCAGGGATATAACCAACCACAACCTCGACGAGATATAAGACGGCGGAGCAGGGCGTCTCGTTTTGCTCCCGTCGCGTAAAACTTGCCGACTCCTGAAATGGTGCGCAGAAAAAACGGTTTCACTTTCGTAGAGCTGACTGTGGTGGTGGTCATCATCGGAATCATGATGGCCATTACGGCGCCGCGGTTCAGCGCAAGCCTCTCCAAGGCGACGCTCGGAGGCGCCGCGCGTGGTCTGGCGGGAACAATCGCGTACATTCGCAACGCCGCCGCCAGAGACGGACGCAGCTACTTTCTCAACCTTGACCTCGACACTAAACAGTACTGGGTGACGATCATCAACGACGAGGCCGACCTGAGCCAGGTGGAGTACCAACAAACGGAGTCCCTCGACGAGGAGCTCTATTTCAAAGAGGTCACCGACGACTTCCTCTCGAAGAAGAAATTAGAGAAGAAAATCGCCTTCGAGCATATCGGCCTCCCGGACGGGACGGATGTTTACGACGGAAGAGTCAGAATAGAATTTCATCCCGACGGGACGACCGATGAGGTGGCGATTTACCTGACCGACTCAAGGGAAAGGGTCTATACGGTTTATCTGGAGCATTACAATGGGCAGGCGAGAGTTTACAAGTACGCTTTTGTCCCTGACCCTCCCCCGGCCCTCGTCGAAAGAGAGCCACCAAGGAGTGCCAGAGGTGAATTGTGAGATTCTGACACGCCGCCACAGGCAACAGACGCCTGGGTGCGGCTGTATTTCGCCGGGCGCGCTCCCGGCGATCAGTCCACAGCTGCCAGGGGCCGCGCGCCTGGAGCCGCGTGTACCGCCGGCATCTTGCCGGCTGTCTCGGGGGCATCCTGCCCCCGATTGCGAGGGCGAGACGCCCTCGGGACTGCCGCCGGGACGGCGGCGTTACCTGTACGAGCTGCACCCCTTAAATGCGGCCAGACCAGAGACGCCTGGCTTCACCTTTCTTGAGGTTCTTGTGGCGCTGTGCGTGGTTTCGATTTCGATTGTTGCGCTGCTCAATTGCCATAGCATAAGCATGCGCAATTCACTCTATTCGCAGGTTATCTCCCGTGCCACTCTTCTGGCGGAGGAAAAGATTAACGAAATCGAAGCAAAAGGATTGACCCAGATAGAGGAGGACCAGGCCGGCGAGTACGACAACGGCTTGCGGTACATCGTCGAGGAAGGTGAGTTCTACGACGAGCAGGAGACGCAGATTTACCAGCCGGAGTGGAGGCAGAATTATTGGTGGCGAACCACCATCGAGGATACAGAATATGCCAACGTCCAGAAGGCCGTCGTCGAGGTTTTCTTGAAAGAGCGGCAGAAGCCGTGGAACTCAAACCCGTGGGAGGAGCAGCAGATTATCCCCCGGGTGACGCTCGTTACATATATCGCTTCAACCAACACAAGGGAGGATGCCCGAAGTGGCTCAGCATCAAACATCAGAGCACGCCGGACCCCGGGCCAATAAGGCCTTCACGCTCGTGGAGGTGCTCCTGGCTGTCACGTTGACCTCCATCCTCATGACGGTCATGTATGGGGCATTCCACACCATGGGCCGGATCATTCGGCGAAACGAGCGCACGAAAGGCGCGTATCAGGCCGCCCGGCTGATCATGTCGCAAATGCGCGAGGACCTCACCTGCGCCTATTTTTCCCCGACGCGAAAGAATTTCATCTTCCGAGGAGAGAACGTTCAGGGATACGATGCCGACGCCGACGCACTGACTTTCGTCACCGCCGGGCACGTCATTTCCGCAAGAGACGTACCGGAGGGGGATTTCGCGGAAGTGAGTTACTACCTCGACGAAGATTATCCGGGAATTCTCGTGCGGAGGGAGGACGTGAGTCCCGACTCCGAGCCTGACGTGGGAGGGGTCCTCGACATTGTCGGCAAGAACGTTGTGGGCCTCAATTTCACCTATCTCGATGGAATGGAGCAGTCCTCTCGCATGAGAGACCGGACGACCGCGACGACGCAGCAGCAGGAAGCGGAGAAGGAACAGAAGTCCTGGATGGACGAGTGGGATTCCGACGAGAAAGCGTACCTCCCCCGCGCGGTGAGAATTGACCTTTCGGTGCTCAATGATGAAGGGGTCGTCGAGGAGTTCTCGACGGAAGTGGCCCTCGCAATGGGGAGGACCCCCACCTCCGGCCAGCCCGGGTTGACGCAACCCACCGGCCCGACTCGTGTCCCTACGCAGCCGGGCGGACCGGGAAGGCAGCCCTCTCCGCAGCCCGGCGGGCCGCGGGTGGGCCCCGGCGAAAGGCCACCGGGCACCCCGGAAGGTTTTCAGAGAGAACCCAGGCAGCGCGGAGAGCGGAGGGGAAGAGAAGGTACGTCCGGCCCGCCGACGCCTGGCTCCGGACAGAGGCCATCCGGAAGAACGAATACTGGGAGAGGTACGTCTTATGGAGGGTCTGCAGTGCGCCCGCCGACACCCGGCGGCAGATGATGAAGGAATTGCGCTTCTCGTAGCCCTGGCTGTCGTCGCGATACTGTCGGTGGTCATCCTCGATTTCAGCTTTTCGGTTCGCGTTGACATGCACATCGCCGCGAACTTTCGGGATAGGCTCGTCGCGCTGGAGGCTGCGAAGGGCGGCGTGAACTACGCGATGTACCTCCTCCGGCAAGACGACCCGGGGATGGACAACCTTCAGGATGAGTGGGCCCAGACGACCGGAATCGTCCTCGACAGGACCGACCCCGCCGAAGTCGCCGAGGAGACACGCCTCGAGGAAGACGACATCGGATTCTACAAGCACGAAGAGTTCGTTACCGCGAGAGAGCAGGGCACCCTCCCGACCGCCTCAATCTTCATCTCCGACGAAGAGAGAAAGATCAACGTGAATTCAATCACTTCTATGGTATCGGCGGGAACAAACCCCCCCGTCGCCCTGCCAATCTACAGAGAATGGGTGGAGACTCTCATCGAAAACCTCGGCCTTCCCCAGGTTGACCCATACGAGCTTGCCGACAACATCGCCGACTGGATTGATACCGACGACGACGGTGACGCGGAGTACACATACTACGAGACCCTGCCGCAGCCTTACTCCTGCCGGAACGGCCGGATGGAGTCCATCTACGAGCTCAAGCTGGTTAAAGGAATGACCGACCTCATCTTCTTCGGGACCGCTCCATATCCAATGCAGTTGTCCGGGCTGGAGGAAGACCAGTGGGAGGAACGAGGAAAACTCGGCTATACCATGCCGGAGTTTGCCCCGTGGGAAATACAACAGGACCCCGGTGCCATCTACGGGCTGGTTAATTTCCTGACCGCACACTCCACAGGGAGGATAAACCTTCTGACGGCGCCCCGGGAGGTTCTCCTCGCAATCCTGAACAATGACGATTTCCTGGCCGACAGCATCATTGATGCCCGCCAGGAGAATCCTCAGCAGCCCAGGCAAATTGAAGGAATGATAGCCCAGGTCTCCCCCGCTTTGAGCCAAATCCTGAGAAGTGCGGGGGCCATCGCTTACCAGAGCACCAACTTCCGGATCGAATCCACCGGGAAGTTTCATAGGTCGGCGGTCAAAGTGATAGCCATCGTTTCGCGCGATAACGCCAGGAACTTGACCGTTCTATACTGGCGCGTCGAAGGTGCCAAAGCTGAGGAGTCCTCTCAGGACGTTGCATGGACCAACGCGAAATGATAGCATCCCCCCAAACAGTCACCCCGCTGACAGGGAGGCGAATTGAGAGAGCTAACCGCTGCAAGGAAGGCAATTGGAATAGACGTTGGCAGCCACTCGGTCAAGGCTGTCGTCGCCGCAAAGAAAGGGGCGTCCCTTGTTATCAGGGACTTCCTTGAGGTGCCGATTCAGCGCAGCGGCCCAGCCCAACCGGACCAGCTCGGCGAGGCAGTGGAAGAGCTCGGCAGGCGCCTCAAGATTCGGTCGGAAGTCGTAGTTGCCTCCATTTCCACCCAGCAAGCAGGCGTCCGCAACCTGGAGATTCCGTTCAGCCAGGAAGATAAAGCCCGCCAGATTCTCAAGTTTCAGACAGAACCTCATCTTGCTTACCCAATCGAGGAAGTCATCGTTGATTTCTACGACACCGGGACCGCTACCGAGGGGAAGATGAGGGTCTTGCTGACAGCCATCCACAAAGGGGTCATAGAGGACCGTTTGAAACTCCTCACCCGCGCCAAGATTGACCCGGAGGTCGTGGACGTGGATTTCATGGCGGTCGCCGGGACGGCCCTCCAAGCTGAACCAGGGCTTCGAGACGAAGCAGGAATCGTGATTGACCTGGGCGGCTCCAAGACCATTGCCTGTTACATACAGGAAGGCAGACTTCTGGGTGTCAGGTGCATACCTATTGGCGGAGACGATTTCACAGACGCGGTTTCAAGAGAGTTCGGCGTCAGCTTCGAAGAGGCCGAAAAGATCAAAGCAGGGCAAGCCCCGTCCGGGCTGTCGGACTGCGACCTTGCGGAAAAGCTCTCCCGTGCCTTCGGGGTGGTTTTCGAGCGGCTGGGTCCCGAACTGGATAGGACGGTTCGGTATTTTGCGTCCCAGATCAGGGGCGGCGCGTTGGAGCGGGTGATTGTGAGCGGTGGATCGGCTTCTCTACGGGGGCTGGAGAAGTTCCTCGGCGAAACGCTCGCAGCGAGAGTTTCGGTTCTTTCTCCGTCAGAGAACGCCAGAATCAAAACACCAGAGGGGATGCCCTTTGCGCGGTTTGCCACGGCGATAGGATTGGCTCTGAGAGGCTTAGGAGAGGGTCCCTGCCTCCAGAATTTCCGCCAGGAAGAGCACGCCTACCCGTGGCCTTACAGGCGCCTGAGGAAAAGGCTCGTGGTTTCCGCGGTGCTAACTGTGGTAACAGCCGGTCTCCTTGTCTTCAGCCTTTTCGCCTCCATTGACCGAACTGGTGCCCGCCGGTCGGAGCTGAATTTCCGCATTCAGATGAAGCGAAGCACAATCTTCACCGGCAAGACGCCGCGAACCAATGACGAATTGGAAAACCTCCTCGAGGACGAGAAGAAGATGCTCAAGCCGTTTCGGGAGCTTCGAGAAAGCGCCTCGCCCCTCGGGGTCCTCAAGGACCTCTCCACGAAAATCGCTAAGGGCATGAAAGTCGAGTTTTCCGATTTCAACTATACCAAGTCCTCTGTGCCGGATTTGCCAAGTGCAAGAGCACGCCGGGCGGGCAGCCCGAGCACCCCGACATGGTCCGGACTAATTACTTTGAAAGGCACGGTTTCTTCCGTACAGGATCACGTAAAGCTGAAGGAAATCCTGGAAGGGCTGGAGTACGTGGCTGTCGTCGAGGACAAGGGAACTACTCCCGCGGGGGATAACCGTGTGAACGTTCATTTCGTGTTGAGACTTAAATAAGGCAGGTGGCAAATGGCGCGCACGCTTTCCGGCAGGGAAAGGAACATCATCATCGCAGGCGCAATGTTCGTAGTCTGCTTTCTTGTGGTCTGGTTTGCAGTGCGGCCGGCAAGGGACAAGCTTGCAGAGTTGAAGGCAGTCGTCCGGTCCATGACCGACCAGTACAAAGAGATTCAGAGGATTGAAGCCCAGCACAGAAGCCTCAAGAGGGAAACCGAGCTGGTCATGCAGAGAATCTTGCAGAGGCGCAAGGGCTTCGACCTCTCCGCCTTCATGGCGGAAACGGAGGCTCGCCTGAATTTCACCAGGACTCGCGAGACGCCACTTGGCCGCACCCCTTACGGCGACTTCGAGAAACGCACCTCCACCTTCTTCTACGACGACAAGTCCCTCGACCAGGTCGTTGCGTTCCTCAAAGAACTCGAGAAGCCGGAGAACGTCATCGGTGTGGAAAACCTCAGAGTCTGGATCAAAAGCCCTACTGAACGTTCCAAACTGAACCTCGAGATAAGGCTGGCGACGGTCGTCCCCGTCAAGTCCGGCAGTTGATGACCTTTCGGCCCAGGGGAGTGACCGGCTCGGGAGGCGAGTTCGCCGAAGGCGGAGATCACTTCGATGAAGCGGGTGGCGTCGGCTTCGGCCTCACCCCAGCCACACACCACCCCCCCCGCGCAATCATTTTGCACATCTCATTGCCGCAAGAGCCTTCCTGTCCAACCGTCCGCGTGGTGCGGGACTCCCTCACCTTCGGAAAACCCACGAAACGCTTTCCACGACGCGCCGCCGAATGCTAAAATTGAATCTCGTGAGACCCGTTCGCGGGCGCTCAAAACCGCCTGTTCGGCCGAGCACGCATCCCCGAAAGGACAGTCAATGCACCGTTTCTACGTCGCAATAGATGGCGGCAGCTCTAAGAGCACCGGACTCCTGGCACAGGAAGATTTTCACGTCATAAGCCGCGCTTCCGCGGGATGCGCCAACTACCACATTGTCGGTGTGGCAGGAACCGAGAAGACGATCCTTACTCTAATCGAGTCTCTCTGTTCGGCCGCGGGGGTCTCCCCGAAAGAGATCGAAGCTTTCTGTTTTGCCCTTTCGGGCGTCTCTCGCCCGCGCGACTTCAAGAGCATAGAGGACCTTCTCCGGCGTCAGCTTTTGCACCGAAAGTCGAAAGTCATCTCCGACGCCGAAGCAGCCCTTCTCGGCGGCACAAGCAAGGGGGAAGGAATAGTCATCATCTCGGGAACCGGCTCAGTCGTCTTTGGCAGAACCGCCTCTGGAAAAACCATGAAAATCGGCGGCCACGGACACCTCATCGGAGACCCGGGCAGCGGCTACGACATCGGCATCCGCGCCCTCAATGCTGTCATCGCCTGCGCCGAAGGTCGAGCAGAGAAAACCAGCCTCACCGGAAGAATCCTCGATGCTATCCCCCTCAGGGCAGAGGATGAGATTGTTCCCTGGCTCTATGCCCTCGACGACCCCAAGGCCACCGTGGCCCGCCTTGCCCCTGCCGTCATCTCGACAGCGGAGCAAGGCGATGCCGTCGCCAGCGAGATACTCCGCGCCGCCGCCGCGCAACTCGCAGACCTCGCAGTTTTCACGGCGAAGCAACTCGGTCTGGCCGACAACCCATTCGACGTTGTCCTCTGCGGCGGCGTCTTTCTTAACAATCCGCCATATTTTCACTTGATGCAATCCGCGTTATCGGAGACAATGTCTACGGCAAATCCCATGCGACCGGAGAACGAACCCGCGTTCGGGGCGCTTCGGGCACTTCTCGGCCGCCCGACCTCCTCGCCGACTGGCAAGCCCGTGGAACGTACCAGTACCCAGGGCGACTGAGGCTGAGTCGGTGATGGTCACCTCGACTCAAGGGGTTTTTCCATCGCGTGCCCTGTTTCCTCTGACGGAGAAGATGGCAATGTGTTTGACTCAACGCATCTCCTTGAACGGCACATGGCTGTTCAAAGGGTTCGAATCGTCAATAGATGAAAGCCGCGACCATGAGCTCGCTGCGCCGGACTACCGCGCCTCAGCGTGGCAGGAAGGAATCGTCCCCGGAGTCGTCCACCTCGACCTCATGCGCAACGACCTCCTCCGCGACCCTTTCCTCGGCATGAACGAAAAGGAAGTTGCTTGGGTTGAGAAGAATGACTGGTGGTATCGCAAGGAATTCGAGGTCAGCGAAGCACTCCTCCGAACTAACCAGTTCCTCCTCCGCTTTGACGGGCTTGACACCTTCGCCACTATCTGGCTCAACGGAACCAGGCTCGGCACCACCGACAACATGTTCATCCCCTGGGAGTTTCCGGCTAAGAAACTCCTCCTGCCCGGAAAGAACGTCCTGGCAGTCAAGCTTTCGTCCCCCTCGGTCGCTCTCGAACGATTGGAGCAAACTAACGGCAAACTTGCCGCCGCCTACTACACCCCGCGCGTTTACGGGCGAAAAGCACAGTACTCTTTCGGCTGGGACTGGGGACCTCGTCTTCCCACGAGCGGCATCTGGAAACCTGTGTCGCTGATTTCTTACCGGGAGCTTCTCATCCGGGACTTTGACGTCGCCACCTCTCTTTCCGAGGACGGCAGTGCAACCTTTCACATCTCCGTCGAGCTGGAAAGCCTCATCAACTCGGAAGTTCAGCTCTCCGGCAACATCGGTTGCGACGGGGAGGAACACTCCTGCTCCGCCAACAAAGACGTTGTTGCCGGCCTCAACGTCCTCAGCGTCGAGTGCCGCGTCCCCTCCGCGAAACTCTGGTGGCCCGCAGGATATGGCGAGCAGCCTCTCTACACCATCAAGCTTGGCATCTACCGGGCAGGTAAGCTCCTCGACGAGGCTTCAAAGACTACGGGCGTGCGCAAACTGGAGCTCGTCCAGGAACCCGACCTCAAAGGAAAATCGTTCCTCTTCAAGGTCAACGACCTCCCCATCTTCTTCAAAGGCGCCAACTGGATTCCTGCCGATAACTTCCTTCCGCGAATGACGCCCGAAAAATACTCTCGCCTCCTTGATATGGCAGTTGCTGCGAACATGAACATGCTCCGCGTCTGGGGCGGCGGCGTCTATGAGTCCGACGAGTTCTATTCGCTTTGTGACCGAAAGGGAATCGCCGTCTGGCAGGACTTCATGTTCTCCTGTGCCGAATACCCTGAGCAAGAATGGTTCCACCAGAAAGTGAACACTGAAGCAGAAGAGGTCGTCAAACGCTTGCGAAGCCACCCGTGTATCCTCCTGTGGTGCGGCAATAACGAAAACGACTGGGGATTCCATGAGAAAATGTGGGGTATGCACCACGACGCCTTCCTCGGAAGGACTATCTACCACCAAATCCTCCCTGAAGTCTGCTCCCGGTTGGACCCCACGCGCCCCTATTGGCCCAGCAGCCCCTTCGGCGGCGAGAATCCCAATTCCGAAAACCTCGGAGACCGCCATAGCTGGGACATGTGCCATGCTAAGCTCGAGGACAAGCCCGGACCACGCTGGGACAACGGCCGATTCATCAGCGAATTCGGCTTTCAGGCGCCCCCCGCAATGAAAACCATCCGCGATTTCGCAGGCGACGAGGACGATTTCCTCAGCGCGGTCATGCGCCACCACAACAAGCGAGGCGAACGCGCCATGGACGACCTCCTTCGCATGGTCTCCAAGTACTTCCCCGAACCCCGCCACGGGCGGGGCATAGAAGAAACCGTGGCATTCGCTCAGGTCTGCCAGGGCGAGCTTCTCCGGGAAGCTGTCGAACACTGGCGTCGTCGGAAATTCAAAACCTCTGGCACGCTCATATGGCAAATCAATGACTGCTGGCCAGCCATTAGCTGGAGCCTCATTGACCACCTCCTCAACCCAAAAGCCGCATACTATATCGTTCGGCGAGCCTTCGCCCCTCTTGCGCTCAGCCTTGCTCAGGAGGAGCGAGACCTCCAGATATGGCTACTCAACGACACCCTCAATCCCGTCTCGGGAACCGTCCGTCTGACCCTTTTCGACTTCGACGGCACTTCTCTCCATTCCAAAGACGTACCGGCAGGCGCTCCGCCCAACTCATCCGCTCTCGTCTCCACCAAAACCCTCCAGGAGATTGGCTTCCTTGACCCAACGCGCCATTTCATTTACGCTCGACTCGCCGAACGCGCACGCACCATCGCGGAATCAACCCTTCTCTTCTATCGCTTCGCCGAAATCAAGTTCCCCCGTCCCCGCGTGACCTGGGAAGCCAGAAAGGTGGGCAAGCAAGCCTTTGAAGTGGAACTGCGGTCCAAGACCTTTGCTAAAGCTGTCGCCCTGGAGTCAAAGGCCGCCCTTGACTACAGCGACAATTTCTTTGACCTGATCCCCGCGGTGAAGAAGTCAATCCTCGTAACCACCGCGCGCGAAATCGAACTCGACGATTTCGTTTCCGGGCTAAAGGTCAGCAACGGGATATTCTCATGACCGGGGGCATTGAGATAGATGGCTCCTTCGGGGAAGGCGGAGGCCAGATTCTTCGCACGGCGTTAAGTCTCTCCATGACCACCGGCCAGCTGATTCGCATCTTCAACATCCGAGCCGGGCGACCGAACCCCGGCCTTGCCAACCAGCACCTCACCTGCATCAAAGCCGCAAGAGAAATATCCTCCGCCACAGTTGCCGGCGCCACTCTCGGTTCACAAACCCTCGAGTTTGAGCCAGGTCAAATCCAACCCGGGGACTATTCCTTCGACGTGACCACCGCCGGTTCCGTCTCTCTCGTCTTTCACACTCTCTTTCTCCCCCTCTCTCTTGCGCAGTCCCCCTCTCGCGTCACCATCCGCGGTGGAACGCACGTCAACTGGAGCCCCTCCTACGAATTCCTCGAAGACCAGTGGTTGCTCTATCTCCGCAAGATTGGCTTTGAGATTTCAATCCGCCTCGAGAAAGCCGGGTATTACCCCCACGGAGGCGGCGTCATCAAAGCCCGCATTGAACCGGCTGGACAGATATCTCCCCTGATTCTCCTGAACCGCGGGGAACTGCGCGCCATAACCGGCCGGGTCTTCTTCTCGAACCTGAAAACTAACATCGCGGAGCGGCAAGTCGCGCAAGCCGAGAAACTCCTTGCTGCTCACGGGCTTTCCCCCGAAATCGAAATCCGCGAATATCCCGCCCCCAGCCCCGGCACCGGCACACATCTCCACGCGGCCTTCGACAACGCCTCCGGAAGCTGCACCGCCCTCGGAGAAAAGCGCATTTCCGCAGAGAAAGTCGCGTCTTCCTCCGCAGAGGCTATATGCAATTACATTGATTCCGGCGCAGCGCTTGACCGATTCATCGCCGACCAGCTTATTCTACCCCTATCCTTGGCCTCGGGCGAGTCGGCTTTCACCTGCGAGGAGGTCTCGCAACACCTCCGCACCAACGTTGCCATAGTCCAGATGTTCCTTCCCGTGAAAGTCGAGGTGGACGGCGAAATCGGCAGCCCCGGAACCGTCCGAATCACCCCCCACCCTCGGTCGCACTGAGCGCTGGAATTCACACATTCAACTACTTACGTTTTTCGGACAGGACGAACAGGATGCACAGGATTCTGCAAATCCCCCGCCGAAGGCGGGGTTTCATGAGTCCCGCTCACTCCAGGACGGCGTTTGGCGGGACCTCGGCTCCATCTCGGCGTCCTTTGCGGCTTGGCGAGAGGAAAAGGCGCGCCAGAGGACGCGCTCGCGTCCCTCAGCCTCTCGCAAAGACGCGAAGGCGCAGCCCCGTCTTCGGCGGGGTCTCAAGCTGGGCGGCCATCCGAGCCGCTGGCGAACAACCCAAGAGCGTCCGTCACTTCGAGCTGCCGGGAAAGAACGGAAATAGCTTCTTCAGTTCTTCTCTCGAAGGCTGGCGGCCGTACTCGCAGACTTCAAATGCCTCCGCGTACTTGATTGCCTTTGCCTGCTCCTCTCCGTAGAACTCCCCAAGAAGCCCCCGCCATTCCCCCGGAACACCGTACCCCCGCCTCTGCTTCAGCCACGCCAGCCGTTCCTCGTCCGTCCCTTTCACGAAATGGTCAGGGTTGCCGTCTCCTCCAGCGCCGTACTCGTAAATCTGCGAGACCAGGCAGTGGAGAGCCTTGTACTTCTGCTCAAGCACGTCGTCAATCCCAACCACTACGTTCGGCTCGAACGGATTCGGCTTTTTGAACCGGTCCGGCCAGTACAGGAAAACAGGGTTGTCCTTCAGGGGCGGCACATCCGGGCAAATGAACGGAACAGTCACCATGTATGCCGCGTCCTGGACGAGGATAGAAGTGTAACGATGGTCCGGATGGTAATCGTTCGGCCGGTTTGTAATGACTATGTCAGCCTGCCACTCGCGGACCAGCCGGATAATCGTCTTGCGATTCTCCAGCGTCGGCATCAGTTCCCCGTCGTGGATGTCGAGAACCTCCGTCTCGATCCCCAAAATCTTCGCCGCCTCCTGAACCTCCGCCGTTCGCCGCCGTGCGAGTGGCCCACCCGCGATGATCGAATGCCCAATGTCGCCGTTCGTCACAGAAACAAACTTCACCTTGTGCCCCAGCTTCGCCCATTTTGCCGCGGTTCCCCCCGCACGAAACTCGCAATCATCCGGATGCGCGCCAAACGCGATAATCCGCAAGGGTCGCTCCTCCGTTCCGACCGCCTTCGCCACCACCCCAATCATGACCGCCAACGAAACCAGAACCACCATAAACGCCCTTCCGGGCCAAAACTGGTAAAACTTCCGCGTCTCAATCATAGGACACCTCCTTCATTACGGTTCTGCCTGACACTCGCGCCACAAATTTCCTGCCTGCTCGCTTGATATTAGAAAGGCGGTTCCGCCCCGTCAACAACCGAATGAAATTCGCCGCGGCGTGTTTGCCTTGATGAAATCCGGATTAAGTGCTATCCTTTCAGTGTTCCTTCAGTGGCGAAGGAACGGTCTCCCCACGGGAAGTCGCCAGAAAGCAAAGAGGGAAAAGCTCGACGGCCGTGAGCAGTTCTTCAACTAAAATCCGACCGACTCGTACCTTTAGTAACCGCTCTGGACTGGACTATCGTCGCGTTCGCCACACGCGCCATGACCCTCCGCCTGAACAATCTTCCGCCGGCGGTCCGGAACTCCCGACAACTCGAACCCCAGGAGCAAAATCGCCCGTTCCCCTTATCACACCCCTCCACTTCTCCCCCAGGGACAAGCTCCTCGCATCCACCCCGGCGCGGCTCGCGCTCGCTATGGTGTCTATCGTTCTTCTATTTGCAGTGGCATCTTTCTGCCCTGTCGCGCACGCAATCGTGGAGATCAGCGAGTTCATGGCGGATAACACCCAAACGATGGTTGACGATGACGGCGACCGTTCCGACTGGATTGAGATTCATAACTTGACCTCCACCGCCGTCAACCTCGACGGGTGGTCTCTCACCAACGACCCCGAAGCCCTCGATAAATGGCGTTTCCCCGCCGTCACCTTGGCGGCTAACGGCTACCTTCTCGTCTTTGCCTCAGAGAAAGACCGCAGGGCCCTCGGAGCACCGCTCCACACAAATTTCCGTCTGAGCAACCACATTGAGTATCTTGCCCTTGTTACGCCCGACGGCACTGCGCTTTCTGAGTTGTTCCTGCAAAATACTGAGCAACTCCCCGATGTCGCTTACGGCGTTGGAGACCAATCCGGCCCGGTAATGATAGGTTACCTCCAGCAGCCAACTCCCCTCGCAGCCAACGGCCCGGCCTTTCCCGGCGTTGCCGGCGCGCCGAGCATCTCGGTCCCCAGTCGCACATTTTTCAAAGGCTTTGCCGTCGAGATAACCCTCCCTGATAACGCCAGTAAGGATGCCAAAATTCGTTTCACCACCGACGGCAGGATTCCGACCGAATCCTCTTCCGTTTACAGCACCCTGCTCTCAATTAAGACAACCACCCGGTTGCGGGCAAGAGTCTTCGAGCCCGGTCTTGCCGTCAGCCCCGCAGTCGGCGAAACCTACATCGCCCTCAACTCCGACCTCGAGAAATTCTCTTCCAACCTTCCTCTCGTCATCCTCGAGAATTTCGGCACCGGGGCCATCCCCCAGGACCCCTACAAGCCGGTCTTCATGATGATTTTCGAGGGGACTGACGGACGGACCTACCTGGGAACGCCTCCCACACTCTCAACTCGCGCCGCAATCAAGGTCCGCGGCTCAAGCACCCAAGGCTGGCCTAAGGCCTCCTTCACCATGGAGACATGGAACGAATACGACGAAGATAAGAACGTCGCTCCGCTCGGCATGCCAGCCGAATCCGACTGGGTGCTCTGGGGACCGTATGGCTTCGACCTCGCCCTCATGCGAAACCCATTCATCTACGAACTCAGCAACCAGGTCGGCCGCTACGCAACGCGCTCGCGGTTCGTGGAGATATTCCTCAACACCGATGGCGGTGCTCTATCTTACGCCGATTATTTCGGCGTCTATGCCTTCATGGAGAAAATCAGTCGCGACGAAGACCGGGTTGACGTCGAGAAGCTCTTCCCCGAGCATGACCGCGAACCCGGCGTCTCCGGTGGCTACATGTTCAAGATTGACCGCCTCGACCCCGGAGATAGCGGCTTCTACGCCGCCGGCCAGAACCTTTGCTACGTCTATCCGAAAGAAATAGACATCCGGCGACCCGAACGCGATGCCCAGGAACGCTACGTCCAGACGTTCTTTAACCAGTTCTACGCGGCCCTGACCGGCCCCGATTTCGCAAAGCCGCAGCTTGGCTACGCAAAATACGTTGACGTGGACTCGTGGATTGACCACCACCTCGTCAACGTCCTTCCGTGCAACGTGGACGCCTTTCGCCTCAGCGGCTACATGTTCAAGAAACGCAGCGGCAAACTGGAGATGGGCCCAATCTGGGACTTCGACCGCTCGATGGGGTCCACCGACGGACGCGATGCCAATCCCCGTGTCTGGCGGGGCGGCGGCGACGGAACGGACTTCTTCGATTACCCCTGGTGGGACCGCATGTTCACCGACCCGGCTTTCTTTCAGAGGTACATAGACCGCTGGTCCGAGTTCAGAAAGGCCCAGTTCAGCGTCGAGAACATCCATTCCATCATTGACTCCATGGCCAACGAGCTCCGGGAGGCTCAAGTCCGCAACCTCCAGAGATGGGGCCAGACACCCCGCTTCGGCGGTTACCAGGGCGAGGTTGACCACCTCAAACAATGGCTTGCTGACCGCATTGACTTCATTGACAGCCAGTTCGTCACTCCGCCAACGTTCAGCAGCGACGGCGGGCAGATTTTCCCCGGCCTTGCTCTTGCCATAACTGCTCCGGCCGGCTCCATCTACTACACCCTCGACGGCTCCGACCCGCGTCTCTCAAGCGGCGGCGTCTCCAAAAGAGCGTTTCTCTACCGCGGCCCGATTCCCATCACTCAGACGACCGAAGTCAAAGCCCGCGTCCACAACCCGTACCACGTCAGCCTCACCGGCCCGGGTAACCCGCCCCTCTCAAGTCCCTGGTCCGGCATCACCAGAGCCTTCTTCTCTTGCTACCCGCCTGCAAAAGCCGGCAACCTCGTCATAACCGAGCTTCACTACCATCCGCTTGACCCAACGACCGATGAGCTGAAGGTCAATCCGACCTTCGCCGACGATGACTTTGAGTTCGTCGAGCTTAAGAACATCGGAGACTCCATTCTCGACCTCACCGCCGTCCAGTTCACGAGCGGCATCTCCTTCTCCTTCACCGGCAGCAAACTGACCGCCCTCGCCCCCGGCGCGGTCGTCCTCGTCGTAAAGAACGTCTCTGCTTTCACCGCCCGTTACGGTTCCCTGAACAATGTCGCCGGCCAGTACACCGAGAACCTCGACAACGCCGGCGAACGAATCCGCCTCGAAGACGCCTCCGGGCAGGTCATCCTCGACTTCCAGTATCGGGATGATTGGTATCCCGTCACCGACGGCCTGGGCTCCTCTCTCATCATCCTCGACCAGAACGCCCCAGCAGCCTCCTGGAGCAGCAAGTCCGGTTGGCGACCCAGCACCACCAAAGACGGCTCACCCGGTTACGACGATGCCAGCGGCGTTCTCGACAGCGACGGCGACGGATTGCCCAACGACTGGGAATTGGCCAATGGGCTTGACGCATCTATTAGCACGGGCGACGACGGCCCCTTCGGCGACCCCGACGGCGACACCTTCACCAACTTGCAGGAATTCGTCTGCGGCACTCGCCCGCGCGACCCCGCAAGCTTTCTTAAGATGGAGTTAGTCAATGACGCATCTGCCGAGGCAGTCCTTCGTCTCAACGCTGTCGCGGGGAAGACCTACACCATCCTCTATTCCGATTCCATTCCCAACGGAACGTGGTCGAGGCTAACCGACATCCCCGCACAAGTCACCACCGCACTGGTCGAAATCCGCGACCCCGGTGCAACCGACGCCCGCAGCCGTCTCTACCGCCTCGTCACCCCTCAGCTCCCCTGATGCCTGCGCGACTGCTTCCGCTCTTCCCTGTCGAAGGGTGTTCCTTGCTGCGCTGTCTCCAAAGCCCCGGTCATCCGAATCTTTCCGCACAACAACCCCGGTCCCCGCGCACAATCTGCCTCCGTGGGCACAAATATCTCTGGATCGAGCGGTGGATAGTCGGACAGAGACTCACGATGGCAGAACGAAGGCGCTGCGGTCGTGGCCGCACAGGTTTTCGGAAATAAAACCCTCGTCGGTCGTTTCCCGGGTCGCCGCGACGAGGCGCCCAAGAACTTCACACCCAGGACTCCGAATGGAAGAAAGCGTGGTCTTATGCGGAAGGGACTCTTGCCCGTCGAGAGTAAGCATGGTAGCGGCGCAGGGATTCGAACCCCGGACACGAGGATTATGATTCCTCTGCTCTAACCAACTGAGCTACGCCGCCA
>CAYZXL010000066.1:0-27571 GCA_964482435.1 uncultured Verrucomicrobiota bacterium | reverse complement strand
CGCCCCCTTTACCCTCCTACACGCGCCTGCTGACGCCCATCTTTCGGAATCGCTGCCTTACCGGGTCTGTGGGTTGCAAACGGGGGGCAATTGTGGTAATTTGACTTCAGTGGCGAGTGCGGAAACGAAGCCGCCCCAGCAATTCTTCGTCAATTTCTTCCGACGGCTAAAGACCCGAAAGGAGGGCGATGGAAAAGAGAAAATTCGCTCTGGGACTGGACTTTGGCACGAACTCTGTTCGCGCAGTCATCGTTGACGTGCAAACCGGGGAGGAAGTCGGCACTTACGTCCACGACTATACCCGCGGCAAAGATGGCATTATCGAGAAACCGGGCGACCCAAATTTCGCGCGGCAGGACCCGGTGGAGTACATCGAGGGGCTTGAAGACTCGGTCAAGGGCGCAATTGAGGACGCCTCCGACCACGGGGACGTCGCGGCGAACATCGTAGGGATAGGCGTTGACACCACCGGAAGCACCCCCATTCCGGTTGACGAGTCGGGCATGCCTCTCTCGTTCAACAAGAGGTTCAAGAACAATCCGAACGCCATGGCGTGGCTCTGGAAAGACCACACCAGCTTTGCGGAGGCAGCGCGGTTTACCGAGCAAGCCAAGCGCGAGAGGGTAGATTACACAAGGTATTGCGGCGGGACGTATTCCTCCGAGTGGTTCTTCTCGAAGATTCTGCACCTGTCGCGGGTGGACCCGGAGGTCTTCGCGGCAGCCGGCAGCTTTGTCGAGCACTGCGATTTAATGCCCGCTTTGCTGGCTGGCGAAACGGACCCCAAGAAGATAGCGCGAAGCCGCTGCGCTTCCGGGCACAAAGCAATGTTCAACGCGGAATGGGGCGGGCTGCCGCCCCAGGAGTTCTTCTCTCGCGTGGACAAGAATCTCAACGGAATCGTCGCGAAGCTTTACGAGGAGACGCATACAGCCGACAAAAAGGTCGGCCGATTGTGCAAGGAATGGGCGAAGAAGCTCGGTTTGAAGGACGGAATCGCCGTCGCGGCGGGAGCCTTTGACGCCCACACGGGCGCCGTCGGCGCGGGCATCCGCGAAGGGACGCTCGTCAAAATCATGGGAACCTCGACCTGCGACATGATGATTGCCTCGCCCGGTTTCCTGAACGTCGCAATTAAGGGAATCTGCGGCCAGGTTGATGGCTCAATCGTCCCCGGCTGCATCGGGCTGGAGGCGGGACAATCCGCCGTCGGCGACATTTACGCCTGGTACAGGGACGAGGTGAGATGGCCCTTGGAGAACATTCTCCCGAGAACCTCCTTCGGGAAGAGGCTCAACGCCGAGAGCATTTCCGCGTTGATGAAGGAGGCAAAAGACACCGCGTACGATGTGCTGAGCGAGAAAGGCGACAAGCTCCGCCCTGGACAATCGGGTCTTCTCGCCCTCGACTGGCATAACGGAAACCGCACAGTCCTCGTTGACCCGAACCTGAGCGGCTTGATTGTCGGGCTGAACCTCCAGACAAAACCGGAGGAGATTTTCCGGGCGCTGATAGAAGGAACGGCTTTCGGCGCAAGGGTTATAATGGAGCGCTTCACCGAATACGGCGTCGCCGTGAACGACGTTATCACCTGTGGCGGACTCGCGGAGAAAAATCCCTACGTTATGCAGATTCACGCTGATATTATGGGAAGACCGATAAAAATTTCGCGCTCCGCTCAGACGTGCGCTTTAGGCACGGCGATGTTTGGTGCGGTCGCGGCCGGCGTCTATCGGAGAGTCGAGGATGCTCAAGAAGTCATGTGCGGGTTGAAGGACATTGTTTATCGTCCCAATCCCGAAAACAAGGCGGCTTACGACAGGCTCTTCAGGCTTTACCGTCGCCTGCACGATTCCTTTGGCACAAAAGACTTCGCCGAAAATCATTTTCCTGTCATGAAGGAGCTGCTTGAAATAAAGAGGCAAACGGCGCATGCATAAGTTGCCTGAAAGGATCCATCTGCTAACGTTAGGTGGTGTCCCCTGGGGGTCCCGCAGTAAAGAGCGGAGGTGAGGAAGTTGAGTACGATAACCGACGCGGTTAAAAAGAGGAAGAAGGAGGTCGGAGAGGAGGGGGTCCAGCAAATTGTGCCGGTGTCTCTCGAGGAGCCGGACGTTGAGGTGCCAAAAGCGAGCGGCGCCAGGCGAGCGATTCAGGTTGTCATTGTTCTTCTGGTTGTCGGTGCCGCCGGCTTCGGCGCCGTGACGCTCTATAAGCAATTCGTGCGGGGAAGAACCCCGACGAGAACCGAAGGAGACAGGGTTGCCTCGTTGCCGGAGCGTGAGGCGGAAGGTCTCCCTCTGGGCACAGGACGGCAGGAGGCTTTGCCTTCGCCGGCGGTGTCCCCGGAACGATTGCCGGGCAGGGCGCCTGACAAAGCGGTGGGCCGCGTTCCGGAGAAGGCTCCCGAACCAACTTTGCCGGCTTCGCGGCCGACCAGCGTTGTTGAAGGACCGCCCGCGAAGGCCTTGAGCGCGCCTTCTAACAGAGAAACCGCCGTCAGGACAGCGCCTGATCAGGGCAAGGTCCCCGCCGCAACCGTTCCTCCCGTCGCCGCTGAGAAATCTCTGCCAAAGCCTGTCCGGGAGTTGGCACCGAAGCCTGCACCGGTTGTTCCGAGCGGCACCGGAGTTGTCCCGCAGCCCGCTCCCGTGGGACAGGCGGCCCCCGCCGAGCGGCCGGACCCCTTCGCGGGGATTGTGCTTCAGGGCATCTTTCGGTTTGACCCGAAATCGCCGGAGGCCCTCATTAATGGCAAGGCGCTGAAGGTCGGCGAGTCCATCAACGGCGTCGAAGTCGTCGAGATCGGCACCGACAGCGTGAAGCTCCGCTTCGGAGCCGTCGAAAAGGTCGTCAGTTACTGAGAGGCTCTTGCGTCGAGCGCTTCTGAGGCAGAATGAAAGGCTCGTTTGACTTCCCCGGTTCTTCCACCGATTCGCCGCCCGCGCCGCGGAGTGTCCTGCAAAAGCCTACTCATCCGGCCCGGAGAAAGCTCATCGTTCTTATTTCGCTTCTCTGCATTGGCCTGGGTGGCTGCTTTCCGGTTCGACGCGCGCCGCTGGAACCCATTCCCCCAAAAGAAGTTGCAAGAAGATACCTCAAGGGGCTGTTCAACCCTGCCATACAGAGGGAAATGTACGACCTCCTCACAGCCAAAGCCAGGGGCGTCATCTCCTACCAGAGCTTCGTCTTTGTTCGGAACAACGAGGTTCCTGTCCTGGTCGGCAGCCGCACGGCTACCGATACGCGGGTCTCCGTGTCATTTTTCGACCAGTACGATTTTTCGGATGACCATTCCGTTGTGTATGCCCTCCTGACGGTTCACCATCCGTATTCCATCGGAGAAAGGGAGAAATATGCCCTTGTTCGCCTCCATTGCCGCAAGGAGGGCGGCGGATGGAGAATAGAACCGTTCCTGCACGCCGCGACAGGGACGGTCATTCTGATTCCAACGAGGATGCGCGGTCCCCTCTGGCGGATTTCCGACGACATGGAGCAAATCGCCAAACTCGTTGGCGACGAAATCTCGACGTACGAAAAGCAACGGAATCCTCCGCCGGAAAAGGTGATGTCCGCCGAGTCACCCGGGGAACCGCCACTGGTTATTCCCGACGTGATCGGCCCGGAACCTGCCGAGGTTCCCCCCGCAGAGCTCGACAAGGCCAAGAAGCTCGAGGCACTCATATCCATCGGCAAGCTCTGCTACGAGGCGGGGAAGATTGACGCGGCTGAGGACACGTTCCGCCGAGTCCTCGCCCTCGACCCGGAAAGCGGCGTTGCCAAGGACTATCTTTCGCGCTGCCAAAACTACCGGCTCCTCAAGAAAGAAAAAGGGGAAGCCGCTAAGCTGATCGAGGAACTTCTCCACCTCGAGTCCGAGAAGCCTTCTACCAAATAGGCTTCGGGTCCGCCGGTGTACATGCGCGGATTGAGCGACTGCCCATTTTCTTGCGAACAAACGAGGCTTTCGCTCGTCTTAATTGACGATTGCGTGTGATAGGCATAGAATCACTCCATCAAAGGAAGGCAATTGCCACACAAATTCAGGGAGAGAAAACGAGATATGCTCGGTAGAACTTCTAAGTGCTTCGCTGCGGCGTTGTTACTGGTAACCCTTTCGGTCATTCTCGGATGTGGCGGGGGCGGAGGCAAGGCAAACCTTGTCGCGCCCGTCGCAGACATCACCGGCACATGGGAGGGCGAGGCGAGAGACCCGAACGTCTCCGGCAACTACTTTTTCCCGATCGAGTTCACCTTCCGCCAGAACACAAACACGGTCACCGGAGTCAGTTCTTTCCCGGGGCTTGCACGTTTCAGAGGCACCATTGACGGAAACGTCCTGGCCATCGAGGGAACCGACATCTACGCCTACATCAGCAGCGACGGAAGCGAAATCCGGGGAACTTACACGGCAAGCGGGACTACGGTTACCACCACGACCGGAGGCACTGCGACTGCAGCGACGAGCCCGGGCCAGACAGCCACCTTCTACCTCAACAGGGTTACGACAGGCGGGATCAAGTTCTGACAGGTGTTTCCCGGCAACCGTTCTGTCCGCTGATCCGGTGATCTCAGCCAGCATTTCGTCGTTGCGCCGATTGTGCGTCGTCGCCAATACTTTTTGCGCTGGTGGTCGCTGGCCGTCCGTGAAGGCAGGAGCCGTCATTTCTCCGCTTTCGTGACGTTTGCTCCCTTCTCGACGACTGAGACCCTGAAGAAGTGTGCCTCGGTAAGACCCTTCTTTTCGGCAGCACGCTTCATGGCACCGAAAACCTTCTTGTTGTCTTTCGGGCGCACCAGGGCGAAAACCGACCCGCCCCCGCCCGCACCCGTCAGCTTTGCGCCGAGCGCCCCTGCCTCAAGAGCCGCCGAGATCAAGAGGTTGTTCGCCTCCCCCGCTCCATCGAGAAAGCCGCAGTAGAGCATGATTTCATTGACCAGTTGGTGATTCTTGTTCATAAGCCCCCCGAACGCTTCCAGGTCACCCCTCAGCAAATGTATCTTCCCGACCCACGCCGTCTTCGCGACTTCCTCGAATTTCTCCAGGATTGGCGAAGTGTAATCCGGATATGTCATCTTCTTCTCGTACTCGAGAAGGAAGCGTCCTCGAAGGACAGAATGAACGCTTCCGGACTCTCTTATCACCCCGCTTGAGCCAATAATGAACATCATGTCTTTTATGGAGACGTTCAGCCGCTCGTACGTCGCCAGCGGCTCCTCGAACATGTTCTTGTGGAAGAGCTTGCCCCGGTAATCCACGTACGCCAGTCCCCCCATCTGCGCCACGTACCTATCAGAGAACCCGCAAGTCACCCCGAGATCAATTTCCTCAATCCTCTGCGTAAGTTCCGCAAGCACGTAATCATTGAGTTCCATCTTCGGCAAATCGTAGAACTCCCGCAGGGCGTTGAGGATCAGGAGAATGATGATGGAGGATCCCCCCAACCCGCTCTGGCGGGGAACTTCTGTCCAGATTCCAATGCGGACCTTAGTTCTCTCCATCTCAGGTTTCAGAGGCGGATAAAACCTCAGCAGCCGGGAGACCGCCGCCTTGAACAGCCTGAACTTGTCATCGTGCGTGAAAGGAATCTGCCCGACGCGCGCGGTCTGGCAGTCAATTGGGTTTTCGAGGTCGTCTTTCTTCAAGAACTGGAACGTCAGCTTCTCACTAGGTTCAATCACTCCGCCCGCGAAGAGGCTTATTGCTGCTGAAATCGTGTGATAGTCCCCCTCGTTTGCATCGGTCGGATTTCCCAAGATGTTAATCCTCGCCGGAATCTTCATAAGGTATTTGGTTTTCATGGTTGGTCTCCCAGGTCTATGATTTCCAGTTCCAATTCAATACCGTGAGCTTTGTGCACTCTTTCCCTCACATCCTCGACCAGTCCTTTCACATCTGAATAGGTGGCCCCGCCCCGATTGACGATGAAATTTGCATGTTTTCGTGAAACCACCGCCCGGCCCCGGCGCATTCCTTTGCACCCAGCGAGGTCAATGAGCCTTCCGGCGGCATCTCCCGGAGGGTTCTTGAAGACGCTTCCGGCGCATCTCGCTGAAACCGGCTGAGATGACCGACGGATTTCTAAAAGCCGCTTCATCCTATCCCTTATCGCAGCCGGCTCGCCCTCCCGCAAGAGGAGTGTCACCTCGTACACGGTCCCCGGAAAGCGCCGCAGGTTGCTATGTCTATAGCTGAACCCGAGGTCTTCCTTGGAGAAGCCCACTTCTCCGCCACTCGGGTCAAACGTCGAGACCTCCTCAACGAGCGAACCAATCCATTCGCCATGCGCGCCTGCATTCATGACCACTGCTCCACCGACAGAACCCGGAATCCCCGCGCAGAACTCCATTCCCGCCAACCCCCTCTCCACGGCCGCTTTCGCGACCTGCCGCAAGGAGGCGCCGGCTTCCGCGCGAACCTGCTTCCCAATGAATTCCACCTCTCGTGCGTGAACGCAGATAACCATCCCCCCAAACCCGGAATCAGGGATGAGCACGTTAGTCCCGCGTCCCAGGACGACAAACGGGAGGAAAAACCGGCCGCAGAAGCCGAGCGCCTGCTTGAGCGTCGCAACTTCCTTCGCCAACAGGAAAAGCCTTGCCGGCCCGCCAATCCGAAATGAGCAGTGCTTCGCCAGAGGCTCATTCTCGGCAATATTTCTGCCGAAGAGCTGCTTCGCCTCCGCAACCGCTTCTTCCACTGCTTTCACTCTTTCGCCAGCTTCGCCTTTACGTTATCGAGAATTCCGTTGACGAATTTCCCCGATTCAGCCGTCCCGAACTTCTTTGCGATATCCACCGCTTCGTTTATCGAGACAATGGGCGGTATGTCATCTCTGAAAACAAGCTCATAGACAGCCATGCGGAGGATGTTCCGGTCCACTCGGGTTATTCTGTCCAGGTCCCAGTTGAACGCCTGCTCCGAAATCATCTTGTCAATTTGGTCCCTCTCCTGAAGCGTCCCACGAATGAGAGAAGTGGCGAAATCCTTTATCTCCTCCGCCGCTTTGTTTGCCTCCCAGAAAGCGGAGAGCCTTTCCTCCAGTTCGTCGGGGTTCACCTCGTATCCGTAGAGAAACTGGACGGCGAGTTCTCGGGCTTTTGTTCGGTGTCTCATAGGGCAACGTAATCAGGCTGCGAAATTCTGACCTGCTTGCTCCTGGCTTACTCCTCGGTGGATCGGCTCTGTCCTTTCAACTGAGCCGCAGGGCTGGCCCCCACAAATCATAACTTATTCCAAAAACTATCGTTCCGTCAAGCGACAGACCGCCAGGGATGTGGCTGTATTTGAGGGGTAGGGCTCGTACAGGTAACGCCGCCGTCTCGGCGGCAGTCCCGAGGGCGTCTCGCCCTCGGCATCAGGGGCAAGATGCCCTCCCGCCTTAGGCGGGACAGCATGCCGGCGGTACACGCGGGACCGGGCACGGGGTCCTGGCACGTTTGGTCCGTTTGCCGGGTGGACGCCCACCCAAATACAGCCACACCCACCGCAGGGGAGATGTCGTGAGCCAGCGACCCGCGTTTCCGAGGGGCTCACTTCGTGCTCCACCCGTACATTCCTGCCACAAACCATCTTTGCATGACCTGGAAGACTATCACTGGCGGGATGAGCGTCAGCACCCCCATCGCCATCAGCCCTCCCCAGTCAGTTCGCCAGCTTCCGATGAATCCCACAACCGCCTTTGGCAGAACCTGAAGATTCTGGTCGGAGGTCAGAGCATACGCGAATATGAAATTGTTCCAGACCTGCACGAAAACGAAGACTGTAACCGCCATTACGCCGGGGAAGGCGCACGGCACGACGATTCGCCACAGCAGATTCCATCTGTTGCACCCGTCGAGGAGCGCCGCCTCTTCCAGAGAGTTGGGAATGGAGTGGACGAAGTTGCGCATTATCCAGACGCAAAACGGAATGCAGAACGCGGAGTTCGCGACGATTAACGCGGCAAGGTTGTCGTAAAAGCCAATACGGTTGAGATACCGTGCCATCGGGACGAGGAAAGTAACCGCAGGTAACAGAGGAAGAGCCAGCAAAATCGGAGCCGCTTTGTTTCCCCAGAACCGGAACCGCGCCAGGGAGTACCCCGCCGCAAGGCTCAGAGGAGCCACGACGATGAGCGATCCGACGCTGACAAGCGCGCTGTTCGCCCCGTAACGATAGAGCCGGCCCTGGGCGATGATTCTCTGATAATGCTCTGTCGTGAGCCGCGAGGGAAGAAGCGACCTTTCGTATTCGGGCGAAAGGCTCGTCCGGATTCCCCAGAGTAACGGAAACACGACAAGCCCACAGAAAACGGCGACGAGTAACCAGTAGGTCTTGCCTTTCACAGTATCACCTCCGCCCGACGAAATGCCGCCAGATACAACAGCATGAAAAGCAGCCCAGCCGCAAGAAGCAGCGAGCCTATGGCAGCCGCAGTTGTGAATTGCCCGTAATCGAAGGCTTCCTTGAAGAGGCGAACCGCGGCAACCTCGGTGCCATGATGAGGTCCGCCGCCAGTCAAGGCATAGACCGTCTCAGCGTCCTGAAGAGTGAACGCGGTGATCAGCAGCATTCCCACCGCCAAATGCATTCGAGTCAGGGGGAAGGTGATGTGGAAGAACCGCTGGAGAGCTGTTGCCCCGTCGGTCTGGGCTGCCTCGTGGAGTTCTCTTGGAATCGTCGTCATCCCCGCCGCCAGAAAGAGCGCCATCACGGGAACTGACCGCCAGAAGCTGTGAACGATGATTGTCAGCATCGCCCAGAACGAGTCCTGTAGCGGTAAAAGATTCGGGTCCCCTGACAGCAGCCGATAGAGCTTGGTCAACGGCGCCACCTCTGCCCCCGCCAAATTCCGGAAAATCAGCGCGCTGACAACCGGCGGAATCGCCCAGGGAACTAACAGCAAGCCCCGAAACCAGTTCGTCCCGCGCACGTTCCGGCTCATAAGTGAAGAAGCCGCATACGCCACGGGAACTGACGTCCCCACAACTCCCACGACGTAGATGAGCGACAGGACGAGATTCTGCCGGAAGGTCTGCTCACCAAGCAAACGCGAATAGTTGACCAGCGACGGCCACCTCCCGGGAGAGCCGGGCTCGGCCGGCGCACGCAAAGCAAGCGTCAATCCGGGGATGAGGGGCACGCACCAGAACAAAACCACAAGCACAAACGCCGGAATGAAAAGGAGCGTCGGTGAGACCTGTCGTTTACGGACGGCCATATTTGCGATTGAACTCGTCCTGGTATCGCTTGAGTGTTTTCGCGGGGTCAGTCCGTTTCAGAATGATTTCCTGAAGGGCACTGGCGACCGTGTCGGCAAGATCGTTGTAATGGGGCGTGTCAGCCATCGGGCGTCCCGCTTCGGCAGCTTGTCTCCAGACCTGATACCAGTGATTCTGATATTCTTTCTTTGCCCAGATGGATTTCAAGACGGGCAATCCGGCATCCGGATATTCCTCGAGGTTTGATGGCTCGAGCACGGTCTCGATGAAGGAAAAGGATTCCGGTGGATGTTTTGTCAACTTGTGGATGGAAAAAGTCCAGCAGTTTGCGAATTGCGCTCCCGATTTGGTCGGCGTAACAAACACTCCGACTTTCACTTCTTTCCCCTCCGGCGTGGGCGGAACCAGGCCTCTGACCCATCCTCTCTCCTCGAGGGTCTTGTTCCAGTAGCTTCCCCAGCCCCACGCCATCGCCAACCGCCCGTCCAGAAAAGCCGAGTGGACCCCGTCGTCGTACGTTCCGCTGCACGCCCAGGGCGGCGTAATTTTATGCTTGTGAATGCAGTCGTCGAGAAACCGCGATGCGTTCACCGCTGCCTCGCTGGCAAAGGTCGCCCGGCGCGTGCGCGGGTCGTAAAGCTCACCGCCGAAGTGCCAGAGAAGCGGAGCAAAGTACAGTTCAATCGTCGCCCGCAAGGGCCCGACGTACATTCCAAGCCCCCAGACGTCCGTGCTTCCGTCGCCATTCGTGTCGCGGGTCAGCTTTTTCGCAGTCTCAACAAGCTCGTCGAGAGTCCTGGGCGGATTTTCCGGGTCGAGTCCCACCTCCTCAAACATATCTCGCCGGAAAATGACCAATCGAGCGTGCACCCCAGTCGGGATTCCTATTCGGACGCCGTTTCGCTCGCATTGCTGCCACGTCGCGCTCCATGAAATATCGTCTATCTTCTCCTTTGGCCATTTCGACACGTAAGGACTCAAGTTCAGCAAGTCACCGACCTCAAAATGCTGCGGCATGAGCTGGGGCGAGGTGATGACCACGTCGTGGCCGACCCCGGCGCGGAAGTCCGCAATGGACTTTGCGTCAATCTTGTCCCACTGGATTTGCTCGAGCCGGATGGGCAGTTTCGGATGGGTTCTCTCGAATTGCCGGGCGACATCCTGTAGCCAGTCGAAATTCTGCTTCTGGGCAAGCCCCGCCAGCGGCTCGTAAACGTGCGCGACACGCAGCCCTTTCTTTCCGCATCCGCCGACCGCAAAAAGGAGGACGCACAAAATGCCGAGCGCAGCAGGCTTTTTTCTCATCGTATGCCACTCGCTGGATTCGTTCAGGAACCTATCGTCCCCGCCACACCATGGAGCGACTTTACTTCATGGTCCTGTCAGAGTCAACCGTCCTGTTTCCCCGTCGGGCGAAGGCGAGAGGGCAGAGCGGGTGGTGCTCACCGCAGGATCTGTCTCTGTTTTTGTGGCAGAGAGCTTGTGCCTGGCAGACCCTCCCCGTGTGACCGAGCGCGGGCATGCACCTCGTTGCACGCCATACCGCCACGGAGGTGGCACGGACCATGGGGACTGACGTGGCATGGGCATCTTGCCCATGAACCTATCCACGGCCCCGACACGCGCGGGACGCCCGCGCCACGAGTGCGCAGCCACGCCCCGAGCACACGAGACTGTTGTGGGGGTGAGGCGGATCAGTTGAGGAATTGAGATGTCCTGAAGAAGAGCCTCCGGCCAAGAGGCACGCTCGTGGAACCGATCGCCATTCGCCTCACGGCGTGAATGTGAGTCGTTTCAATCCAGTCGTGGTTCGGATTTCCAGTTCGTCTCCTTCCCCGCGCCGCTTGACGACAATCGCCTCGGTCTCGGGGAGAGCTTCCACCAGTTTGAGGCCCTCCTCCATTCCCATGACGCTGACGGCAGTGGCGAGGGCATCTGCCTCGGTGCATGTTCTGGCCACTATCGTAACGCTGCAAACGTCGTTGGAAATGGGTTTCCCAGTTCGCGGGTCAATCAGGTGGGAATATCTTTTTCCGTCGAGGACGAAGAAATTCATGTAGTCGCCCGAAGTCGCCACGGCTCTGTTCGACAGCTCAAGAATGGTAAGGTAGCCCGGCCTGAGAGGATGAAGGACGCCGATTCGCCACGGCTTGCCGAGCTTGTTCGTCCCGACGGCGCGGGTTTCCCCGCCAATCTGGACGAGGGCGTTTTTGATTCCCCTGTTCCTGAGAGCTTCCATCGCTCTGTCCACGGCGTAACCTTTCGCGATGGCTCCGAGGTCAACCTTGAGTTCAGTGTCGCCTTTCAGGACACTGCGCTGGCTTCGGTTGAGAGACAGTTTCTTGTAGCCGACGTGCGATAAGGTTTTCTGAATTTCCTCGTCCGACGGGATAATAGCCTGCCGCACCGGCCAGAATCCCCACAACGTGCACAGCGGCTGAACGGTCACGTCGAACGCTCCCCCCGACAGCTCTGACGTTCTTTGCGATTCCTCAAGCACTTGAAACGTCGTCGGGTCAACTTTTACCCATGTGTCCGCAGGGCTTTCGTTCAGGCGAGATACGTCGCTGGCTTCCTTGTAGTGGCTCATCAGCGAGTCCACTTTGTTGATTCGGGCAAATGCGGCCTTGGCGGCGGACTCCAGCTGGTCGGCCGGCGCGCGCTGCGAGACAATCGTGATGCGCGCGATGATCGGCCCCATGACCGTCTCCTTTCCCTGATAGACGGTCCGGCGGCAGCCAGAGCACACAACCATGCTTCCGACGAGGAATGAGACCCAGAGGAAAGTCTTCACTGTTTGTCTCCCTGAGGCAATGGAAAAGGGCCGCTAACCATCCGTGAGCCAAGGAACAGAGTTCGTCCCCAGACTTCCGTTTGCGGTTCGCGCTTTTGGTCACGCTCCACGAGCGAGTTCATCGCAGCGGCGCTTCTCTCTCAGCACTCGCAGGCGGCACCCCCTTCTCTGCTCTTCAGCGACGACCACCGCAGACGCGAAGAACACAAAGCGCCACTGTGGTTAGAACTCCAGTCCCCCGGTGTCCTCGTCCTCATCAATATCCATGGAATCAAGGTGCAGGCGAGTCGGGCAGTCGTCATATTCCACACACTTGGGGCAGCAATACTCCGACCCCTCGAAATAATCCTCGCAATCTTCGTATTCCGGGCAAAGCTCACAGCACATCGAATCTACGTGCCTCCCTCAAGACCGAAATTCCGACTTCTGCTCAAATCCGAAAGCACAATGCTTCGCAAATATGGCAAATCCCCTTCGCCGATCTTAAAAAGCCGTCGTTCATTCTGTGTCGCGCCCCGGCATCCTTCCACGCCGCTGCCCGACGGCACCACGTCGAAGGGAAACTTGCGGGACGCTTATAGGGGAAAGGGGTGAGCCTGTCAATAGAAAAAAACCGACTCGCGACAACGCCTCAGTTACGGGAGGAACTCACCGCGGAGGACGCAGAGACCACAGAGGGATGCCCGACAAGATTAACAGGATTTTCAGGATTATCCGGTCCGTCCTGTTATCCTGTCTATATCTTGGCTCCTTTTCTGGCACGTCTGCCGCCCATAACTGAGGTCATGTGGTTCAGCCAAAAGGCTTGTGGGGCTGTGGGACTTCGCATATACTCCGGGCGAAAGTGCCTGAATGCATTCCGTCAACATCGGCAAAAAGCAACGTTCGGGAGGTAAACGATGAGCAAAAAGGCTATGACTCGCAGAAGTTTCCTTAAAGCAGCAGTCGCGGGAGTTGGCGGCGTTGGCTTCGCCATAGGAAATAGGTCGCTTCTGGTCTCCGCTGCAGCTGAAGCGGAAAAAGGCAAGACCGGCGCACTACGCCTTTCGGTATGCGTTGACATGATTTTCAGGGAACGACCTTTGCTGGAGAGGCTGAGCATGGTGGCGAAGTGCGGGCTGCCGGCATTTGAGTTCTGGAGCTGGCGAGACAAGGACATTGACGGGATTCTCGCAAAGAAAAAGGAGCTGGGACTGGAGGTCGCAGGGTTCTGCATTGACCCGGCACATCGCTTGACGCTCGAGAAATCGAAAGACAAGTTCGTTGCCGCCGTGCGCGACACAATTCCCGTCCTCCAGAAGCTCGGAGCAAAGCGCATGATTGTGACCACGGGCAACGAGATTCCCCGCGTTCCGAGGGAGGCGCAGCATAAGAGCATCGTCAGTTGCCTGAAAGCCGGTGCGCCGTTAGCAGAGGAGGCGGGGATAACGTTGGTCCTGGAGCCTCTGAACACGCTTGTTGACCATGGGGGATACTATCTCTGGAGCTCGGCGGAGGGGTTCGAGATTGTGCGAGAGGTCGCGAGCAAAAACGTAAAGCTGCTCTACGACATCTACCATCAGCAGATTATGGAGGGCAACCTCATCGCCAATATCACAAAGAACATTGACCTGATAGGGCATTTCCACGTCGGGGATGTCCCCGGGCGGATGGAACCGGGCACCGGCGAGATCAATTACCTGAACGTCTTCAAGGCCATTGCGAAATCCGGCTACGACGGTTTCATCGGCCTCGAGTTCCGCCCGAGCAAATCCGGCGAGGAAGCCCTGAAGCACGTGAAGGAACTTGCACAGGAAGCAGAAGCGCTCGCGAAGGAACCCTGAGGCCGTTATTGGGCGGGCGCGCTACCCTGCCGCTCGGCCCCCCGGAACGAGGCGGGTTCGATTTTGCCGGAGAGGTATTTGAGCCAGGCGAATGGGGCGGACTGGAGTTCGCGTTTCTCGCGGTCGGCGCGGATGTACTGGGCGACGAGCCGGGTCGGATTCGCGAGGACGTGGACCTGAAGATAGCCGGGGGGCGACAAAAAGCGCGGGTGGGTGATGGAGCCGGTGTTCAGGCAAAGGGCGCCGTGGTCGCCATGGCCCAGGACGGGGATTCGGATGAAGTAATGTGTCGTCGCGGAGAGGACGAGGTCGGCTTTCTCCATGACAATCTTCCGCTGCTCCTTCGACAGCATGTGAATCCACGTGCCGTAGCAGGAATGGGCGCAGGCGACGATGATGTCCTTGTCGCTCTTCTTGATGGCCTGGATGGTCTTGATGAGATATTTGCGGCTGTCGGGCTTGAAGGCTTCCTCGGGATCTTCCGGCTCGTCGGGATAGCTCAACTGAATGAGGTGAACGGTGTAATCCTTGACCGGGATTTTCGCGTAATATTCTGCTCCGTTGGGACGGAGTTCGACTCCCTTTCGTGAGCGGAGGTCAACCACGTCGAGGAATTTTCGGCCCGCTCCCCAATCCCATTGCCCGACGCCGTAGTATTCGTTTTCGTGGTCGGCGACGTTCGGATAAAAATGGTCGTGCCACCATTTGTTCTCAGCGAGGAACGGAAGAAAGCTGTTTTGCAGCCCCTTGGCAAGGTGGTCGCCGAGGCCAATGACAAACCTATCCCCGCTTTCCTCGATCCACCGGGTCATTCTGGCGAACTCCGTGCTATTTCGTGGTGAGTCCCCATTGTTATCGCTCATGGCGGAAAAACTGAAAACGGCGATTTTGTCGAGGTCCTCGATCGTCCGAACGGCTGCGAGGTCAGAGGTGCCCGACGCCACCGCGGAAGCGGCAGTCAGGAACACCGAAATGATTAAAGTGATCGGTTTGTTCACCCAGCTCCTCCGGGCTATTTTCGCTCCTTTGTACAAGTCCTCGCCAATAGGACTACGTATGGCGAATGCAGCAGTTTTTTGACAGTGCTAAGCCGGCCTCGTCGGCGAAGGAGGTCTCTCGCGAAGACGCCAAGACGCAAGGGATCGCTGAGAATCACACAGAGAAGATGCTTGGCGTCTTAGCGTCTTGGCGAGAAAAGCCTGCTAATCCTCTCAGATAGTCCGTTACGGAATTTATCAACAACAGCACTTCGGAAAACGATGGTTTTTGCCTGGCGCGCAGTTTTCTGGTAGTCTTGCTGTGCAACAGAGGCAAAACCAGACAAGGAGGATACCATGTTGACGGAGGGATTCAATGTCGGATTGTTAGCAGCGGCCGTGAGCAAGGAGGTTGGCGGGTTTGGCTTTCTGCCGAACGTTGTCGCGGCGCTTTGCGTGCTCGGGTTCGGGATGGTTGCGGCGCTCATTGGGGCGATCAAGCTTCGGTTGGCGGAGCGGCTCAAAATTGACGATGCCCGGGTCGGCAACTTGATTATGGTGTGGTGTCTGGCGAGCATTCCGATGATTGTCATCGTCGGGATGCTCAGCGACAGGTTCGGGTATTTGTCCATTATTATTCCGGGCTTGATAATCAGCGCGGTTGCGATGCTCATCATTGGCGCCGGGACGACTTACGGTGCGGTGGCGCTCGGGGCATTGGTTCTCGCCGTCGGCGGAAGCTGCATCAACTCTGCGGGAAACCAATTATTGGTTGTTCTGAATCCGCGTGCGGGCGTCGTGCGGCAGAACTTCGGGAACATTTTCTTCGGGCTTGGGGCGATGACGGTTCCTCTCCTGACGGCTTTGCTTTTCAAGCGGATGAAGTTCCCTGCGGTCCTGGCTGTGCTGGCGGGGATGATGCTCATTCCACTGATTCTTTCCGCTCCGGCGCAGTATCCGAAGGCGGGGGCGTTTTCATTCTCGGAGACGGCGAAGCGGTTGATTGACCCGTTCGTCATCGTCGGAGGGCTTGCTTTGCTCTTCTACGCGGGGATTGAGGGTTCGATGGGCGCCTGGCTAACCACTTATTTCAAAGACGCCGGCTTTCGAGAAGAGCAGGCTTCGGGTCTGTTGTCGGGGTTCTGGGTAAGCCTTCTTGCAGGGCGATTGATCACCGCACTTTTTCTGAGCGCGGGGATTGTGAAAGAGACGGGCGCTCCGTGGATCGTTCTGACCGTCGGGGTAGTCATTGCGTTAGTGGTCGTGGCAATGTCCGCCACTCGCTCGAAATCTCTGGCGGCTGTCCTGACCATCATCACCGGGCTTGCGGCGGGGCCTGTCTTCCCGACATCCATCGGCTTCATTCTGAAGAGGTATCCGGAGCAGTCGGGAGTCGTATTCGGAGCGGTCTTCGCCATCCTGCTGATTGGCGGGGCAATTATTCCGGGCGGTGTCGGGCACGTCTCCAAGGCGAGTTCCATCCGGAAGGGATTCCTCCTCGTGGCGGCTTCGGCGGCGATGCTTGCTATAATGTCCATCGTCCTAGGTGTGATGCCGGTCCCGAAGAGCTGAGTCTGCTCCGTCGTTGCGGGGAATGAGAAATGCCCTCGGAGCATGCCCGCCGGTCATGGAAGCCCAGCAGGGAGGCGCGCCTGTTCTCCGGCCAGGAGGGCTGGGTCTGCCTCGTGTTGGGTTCGAGTTCTGTGGCGGCATGGGCATCTTGCCCATGATGTTCCACGGGTCCCGCCCCGCCCACGGCGGGGGATGGCACGGTGCTTCGCGCACATCGCCAGAGCCTTCAACATGCCCCCCACGCCCATCACTGGGAAAACACCTGCCCTGAAAATAACTGCTGCGCGGTCAGCGCTCGGACGGGAACTCTTTCTCGCAAAGCCGCAAAGGACGCAGAGGAGCAAGCCCCGTGAATTCCTGGCGTCTTGGCGAGAAAAAAGACGGTTGATAGAAGGATTTTCATGGTCTGCGGGTGAGCGAAGCTCATGAGCGACTGCAGTCCTATTTTCTTCCGATCCAGAAGACCTCTCCTATGTCGAGGGTCATGGTTGAGAGATCGTTAGTGGCCGGATCCCACCATCTTCCGTCATAGCCTTCACCGAGGCCCGCGACGAGAAAGGCCGACGTGTACTCCTGGGCGAGTGGGTCCCATTTCCATATTGTGTTAGCAGAGGAGGCATCCGGACCACCGCGTAGGTTCTTCTTAATCATGTCGCCAATGCAGCCAGATTCTCCGTTGAGCCTGTTGTCGGCGGCAGCCAGCGGCACGGAGACCATTGTGAAGCCCTCTCTGACAGCAAACACCTTCGCCAGAGCCACGATCTGCGTTTGAACGCCAGCCGACTCCACCCGGTAGAAGCGCGACACCACATCTTCGCCCGCAACATCGCTGTCGGTCCACGTGGTCGAGGTTCTGGGCCAGGTACCCGGCGGGCTTTTCCAGATGCCCGAGGCGAGGTCATCGGCGAACGTGACGGTGTACTCTCCGTCGCCAAACGCCTCCCAGCTTAGCGCCGGCCCGGCTGGGCCTTCGCTGACGCCCGCTGGAGGTGGCGGCGAACCGGCAGGTTCTCCGGAGACCCTTATCTCGTCAACAGCAAACCAGTAATCCCATTGGACATCGTAGAAGCGCCAGCGAATCTGGACTCTCTTGTTGTCCGCGTAGGCTGAGAGGTTAACCTCCTCCGGTATCGCGTCGGTCATGTCCCCGGTAAGGGTGACCGTCGTCCTGTCGAAATGGACCAAATTGACCCAGGCGCCCCAGGCGCCCTGGTCGAAAACACGGATGTCAACCTCGGCTTTCTGGAGATGCTCAGGGTCTTCGTAGCCTCTGAAGTTCTTGTTGAAGTTGAGGCGAACATTCGTGTAGTTGGTGCAGTCAATTTCGTTGGTGATCAGCCTCTCGTCCAATGGTGCGTCCGGAGCAAGGTCGCTGTCAGCGATCATGTACTTGTCGTACATGCAGGCTATATTGGCGTCCTGATTCGCGAGAGGAATTCCTTCGGTGTCCCACAGCCGCCATGCCGCGTCCGGATAGCCTGAGCCGTTCTCAATTGTCCATCCGGCAGCTCTCACATCATAATCGTCCGCGTAACTGTCGAAGTTGTCGGCCCACATGGTCTCTCTCCTCGAGGGTGCCCAGTCGAAGCCGACGGCAACCTTGTCGAAGTTCATCTGTCCGTTCACAAGCGAAACCCGCAAGGTATGCGGTCCGGTTTCGGTCTCCTCGAATTGCTCGAGCGGCGCCCACGTGAATAGATGCCAATCCCCGGAGGTGAACGTAGCGGTGCCGACCTTTGTCTCGTCCCAGTATGCGGCAAGCGTTCCCTGAGCAGGCGCAGCGACCCTTAAGACAAGTTTTATCCATCCCGGCACCGGAACGTTGAAGGTGTAGCGCCACCAACTCCCGACGTCAATCCATGCGATGTTCGTGTGGTACACGTCGGTTGTGCCGGGGTCGAGGACAGTCTCGATGCCAATAGCATCGAGAGGCCGGTAAGTTCGCAGCCCTCCTTTGTTCGGGTGCCAGAAGTCGTAACGCGGGTCGAGACTGTCGCCGGAAGGCGCCTCGTTGGCCGCGACATTCGTGCCCATCGTCCACGGCCAGAGTCCTCCGCCATAATTGAAGTCCTCGGCTTCCCTGACTGCCATGGGTGGAACGGCAGCCCCTCCGGTAGCCACAGACACGAGCCCCTCGACTCCCGCGACGTTGGACGCGGATACGCGATACCTGTAAACGTTCCCCGGCGAGACTGAACTGTCAACGTAGGACGTGTCCCTGGCGCAGGCTATCACCTCCCATGGTCCGCCGTTGACGTTGCGCTCGATGCGGTATTGCGTGATGCCTTCTTCCGGAGGTGGGTTCCAGCTCAGGTGTGCGGCGAGGAGCATCTCCACTTCCAGATTTCGTGGCGAGGAGGGGACTGCGTAAAGGGTTATCTCCCCGCCAGTGTCAGTTGGCGTCGTGTCGGAAGAAACGGACCCCGCGAAGCACAGAGCGCGAGTGGTGCCGTCCGGGACTTTGAGAGAGTAAGACAGTGTGCGGTCTCTTACATCCGCCCCGGAGAATTTCCAGCGGACCTCTCCGCCGGAAACTGTTGCGCCGGGGGCAGAGACATCGGCCTCCGTCAGACCCTCCGGGATGCGCTCAATTACGTCCAGGCTGGCCGGTATCTTGTTTGGGTTGACTCTGAGCGAAAGAACGACTTCCACCGTTTCGCCCGGTCGGTACGAGTTCGGGAGGTCTCTGACGGCGTAGGCATCGCCTTTGAGAACGCCGCAGGATAGCGAATACCTCAGGTCGCTGAACGACTGGTCGTCCGTGTCTGTGATAGCGACTGCGATGTGGTTTCCTCCGGCGCCCTGCTGGTACTTGAGAGCCATCGAATTAACGCCTTTGTGGAGAGCGAAGCCCTGCGTTTGCTCCTCTCCGCTGTCCCAACCGTCCCTGCTCACAACCAGCACGCCGTTGTTCCAGATGCGGATTTCATCGTCGTGCCGGAAGTGGAAACGGGCGGCGCGCTCCTCGGGAGAGATGATGTAGATGTGGTAAATCTGCGTGAAATTGTCCGCTTCGACACTGAAAAATCCGTCGTCGCTGTGAACGGGCGTCCAGACCATCGGGTTGGTGGTAACCGAGACGCCGGTGCCTGTGAAATCGTACGCGTCGTCTGGGGCAGGAGTAACGTTGGCTTCACCACCGAATGCCAGGAGCGGGTCCACCGTCAGGTATCTGTCCATAAGTCTATCTGTCGGACTTTGTCCGAGATGGAGGAGCTCTTTGAAGTAGCCCGGGCCGAGGGGATAGGCGTAGGGCATAACTGAGCCAATCACATCCACTACTACCTCATCGTAGCTAACGCTACCCGGCCACCCAAGACCATCGTCCACGCGGAGCTGGAAGGTCAACTTTTCGCCGCCGCCCCATATAGACGGGGCGATGAACGTGACGATGGGGCTTGTTCCGCCGGAAATCCCGACATCCGTCCCTCCGGTCTGTGTCCAGAGGAAAGTAAGGCTGCCGGAGGTGCTCAAGGAACCAGAGCCATCCAGCCGCACTACGTTGCCTCCGAAGGCTATCTGGTCGGGGCCGGCGGCAGCAGTGGTCAGGAGGTTCTTGACGATGATTCGGACATCGTTGTCGGTGCCCTCATTGGCACCGTCGCTGGCCGTCAGGCTGAATACGAACACTTCGTCTTTCGACACAAGGGGGGCATTGAAAGTAGCGACTGCGCTGTTCGCATTGCTGATCTCGATCGAAGGAAATTCAGGGGGGCTACTGACGAGCGCCCACTGGTAGCCGCCGATTGGGCCTAAACTGGAGAAGGATTTGCTGCCGTCGAGGATCGCGGTTGAACCCTCCGGGACCTCCGAGTCAAGACCCTGGACGACAATGGCTTCGGGCCGGGTTTGATCGCCGAACACCTCCAGTTCAGCGATGATGGTGTAACGATTCATTCCGCCTGGCGTGCCATATATCCTGATTCCGGTTCCTTTCACGGTTGGGATTGAGATGTCGTATCGCGTGAAGGGCTTCCTGGCGAAGTAATTGTCGCTGAAGTCGTACGGCGGCGTGATCTTCTCTATAGGGACGTCCTTCCAGACAACGCCGTCCTCCGTGTACTGAACCTTCAGGCTCGTGAACCAGCCGTCGTTGAGCTCGACGGGGCCAGTATAATAGACTATATGGTCAAAGAAGTACGGTCGGTCCCAGAGATACCCCCAGTAGTCTTCCTCCTTGGGCGGGGCCGGGTAACTGAAAGTGTACGTGTCGAGCACACCATCGTTCAAAGCGCTAATCGGGGGGCCCTGGGACGCTACATAAACGTACTGGGAAGGTGGCCTCGATCCTCCTAAGGATGCCGGGGTGGCAACGTTGGGCATCGCCTTGTAGTAAACATCCTCAGACTGCAACCCGTGCTCGCCCACATTAGGGTTAGGATTCGAGAACTTGTTCTCCCCCCGAACTGCCACGGTATGCTCGTGGCCCTCGGCCATGCCCGTGAACTCCAGGCGCGTATCCGTTGTGTTGTAAAGCCAGAAATAATCAGTCCCGAGCTTGATCGCGCCCTGATACTTTTCAGCGTCAAAGACCGGGTCCCATTCCAGCCTGAATCCGAGGATTACCCCGTGAAGGTCTAAAGGCAACGCCCGGAGGTTGGATGGGGCAACCTTCGGAGGATTGGTCGCGCGGACGTTGACATGGGTTTCTGCGGAGTCTGCGCCCGTGTTCCCGGTGACTGTCAGCCGGAATGTCAGGACAACCCCGATCGGCAGCGGGGAGGGAGCAGTGAAATGAGCGATTCCATCTGAGGGATTCGGGTTGTCGAGGGGCACGGGTGGTTCGTTGCCCACGAGCACCTGCTCCCAATGATAGGTGTTAGCCAGGGCGGAGCCGCTGCCATCCAGAGTCACGATGTCCCCGCCGTAAACCCACTGGCCCTTCCCCGGCTCGGCCCGGGTTTGAGGCCCTAACCCGTTCATGCGGAAGTGGCTGAAGCGCACGGTCGTCAAGACCTTCGGCTCGCGGCTGGTCAGGCAGATTCCAACAAGGACGGGATCGCTCATGGGAAGAATCTTCTGGCTGCCGGGATTATGCTGCCAGTTGACGCCGTCGGTCGAGTAATCGCCGTACCACGTGTCCCCTTCTCGCCTGAGCCTGACCCAGAGAGGACAGGAGATGTGCCCCGGGGCCCCTCCGCCACCCCACGAACCCTGCCCCTCGTGGTCTCTTCCTTGCATGTCGCAGGTGAACTCCCGCGCCACCGTCAGGTCAATGTAGACGGCGCCCGGGGAATTATTCTGGCGGGCCATCACGCCGCCTCTTGCCCGTACGTCCGTTCCGCCCTGAAATGGGTTCTCGAGGACGCAGACCGAAACAGAAAAGTCCCCGGAAGCCTCGATGTAGAGGAAACGGAACTCGTCGGGGGACCACGATATGTCCCGTCCGTCGGCACTTACGGTGTAAACCCCCGCGGCGGGATCGTAGCTTGTGCCTCCCGGTGTTGGCGGCTCAGAAGAAATATCCTCCACAGTGAATCGCCATGGGTCGCCCGGAATACCCTCGCTTCCATTGGCGGACGGTAAAATGATGAACAAAGAAAGCAGCACGACAGCGCGGGTGAGGAGAGATTTTGTTTTCATGGTAATCCTCCGCGAGCAACGTACGTGGTTGTGGTTGAGTGACCCGTTAGGCCCTCAGGGAAGGCCGGCAAAATCTTACCGGTGCTGGTTTGGTCAGTCACGTTTTGTGGGTGCTGGTGAAAGGCAAGCGTCTGGTTGTTGAATCGGCGGCGTTTGACGGAATGAGCGTTAGGCCCGGGAAAGGATGTGCGGTCGCTTTTCCTTCCCCTGGCGGATGTTACGGCGAAAGGAATGGGGGCCAAACCTGCAGGGAAAACAACTGCGAAACTGACGAATTGCTGGAAAATGGATGATGGCATATTTGTTTTGAACGGGAATTACCCCTGCCCTATCCCAAACCTTACAAGAGTCAATCACAATATCGCCCACAGCTCGGATTCTGTCAAGGGTGTTTTTGTGAAATGGGCGCCAGGCTGAGAGGTGGTTGGGGATTATAGCGATGCGGGGGCGCTTTCGATGGGGTCGAGAATTCTGAAAGGCCGAGGCTTCGCGCGAAGTACCGATGCGACGGTGGGGCGGAGGCAGCCTGGCTCAAGACTCGCCCTGGAGGTGCACCCGGTCCATGGCGCAATCAGGACGGCTCGTGGGCCGAGAGCTGCTTTGCTCCCTCTGGCCGCCTATCGGGCCCACATGTGAGCCCTCCCGGCGCCTCTTCGCGAGAGAGCCAATCCGATAATCGTCAAAGGGCGGCAACCGACTACCAGGCTTTGTAGAAGGTGGCGCCATTTTCGGGCTGGAGGTAGCGAGTGGTGGAGGTAATCAGCGCCCACCAGAAATCGCTATCCACGTCGGTCTCCAGTCCCTTGTCGAGGTCGCACAGCCACGTTCCTCTGATAGCCAGGCCAGTCCCCCCGGAGTAAAGACTGCCGTCCGGGTCGTACGTGACCCAGCGAATAATCAGAGTGTGGGAGGGGGCGGGGCCAAACTCTTCAATCAAGAACTTGCAGTAGCGGCCCTGGCTCGTCTTGCAGAGAATGATGCTGCCGGGGGTGAGCTGGTTGTTTCCGTCGCTGCCGTCAATGTTGTTCGAGGAAAGCGGTGCGCTGGCGATGTCGTCTTTGGTGATGGCGTAGAAATCGGGCGGGATAGCGAAGGTCTCGACCTTGTAGTATCGCTTGGCGATGCCGGTGATGAAATCCTCCTGGTAGGCGGTGTTGCCATCAACCTTGTATCCGCCGGGGACCTCCTGCCAGCTTCGCGGGCTGAGGTTATCGGAGAAGAGCAACCTGTATCTCCTCCCCGGGAGGTACGGCCACTGAATCAGAATCTTGTCGCGTGAAATGCCAGCGACGTGGCCCTGGAAGATGGAACCCGGGTCCCCTGGGTCAGCCCCTCCGACCAGCTCGACGTAGTTCGGCTGTCCGTCGCCATCGGAATCCTCGTCACCGTCGGGCACGCCGTCGCTGTCGGAATCGAAGCGGAATGGGTCAAGGCCGAGCTTTATCTCGAGGAGGTCCATGAGCCAATCGTTGTCGTCGTCCAGGTCAAAGTGATCGAGAAGCCCGTCATCATCAGCATCCTCATCGAGGTCCACGACAATCGTATCGTGCTCGAGCACGGACTCGTTGCCCGCCGGGTCGCGGAACCTGGCATAGACGATGGCGTATGGCGCGCCGGGCACTGGCTCGAGCACCCAGGGCATGGCATCCGGCCTGGGCTGCCAGGCTGCTCCCTTGAAGGAAGAATGGTTGGAGACGATGACCTCACTGCAATCCGGGGACGGATCGAACGTGAGCTTCACGTCGAGGAAGGTCGTTCGCCAGGCTCCGCCGTTGATCGAGACCCAGCCCTTTGGCGGGATTGGGTCATCCTTTGGGATGCCGGAGAAAATGGGCGAGCGGGCGCTCTGAACGCCGTTCAGGCCGTTGGCGACGAGGAAGTAAAAATACTCCGCTCCGTTTGCGAGGCCTTTGTCGGGATACAGACCCTGGTACTTGACGGGGTCAATCTCGTCAATCAGTTTGAAGTCGAGCGGAGAAGCGGCCGGCCCTTCGTGCCGGAACAGAAGGAGCGATTTGTAAACGGGGTTGACGGGGAAGTAAATCATGTTGGTGTTAGGTTCCAGCGGTGGTTTGGCGCCATCGGGGCAGGTTCTTTCCTTGACGACGCCGACATCCACAGGCCGCGGAATCAAGTCGTCGTCGGGGTCGCAGGGGTCGGAACCACGTTTCAGCTCTGAGAGGTCCGATTCACCACCGCTGTCCGTATCGGGGTTGGTGGGGTCGGTGCCCGCGAAGAATTCCTCAATGTTGGAGACTCCGTCGCCGTCCTTGTCGTCTCTGGAATCGTCCCTGCCGACGATGAGGCCGTGGAGTTGCTCCCAGACGTCCGGCATCCCATCTTTATCGCTGTCGAGGTTTTCGCGGTTGTAACGGGCGGAGAAGGCGCGGCTTTTGAGCCGCTCGAATTTGCCGGGGTAATTTGCTTCTCCTTTGGCTCTCACCTCTACGATGTAGCTGCCGGGTTCGGTCACCCGCGTGAATTCGTTGGCGTAGATGCCATCGTCGGCGTTCCCGTCGTTATGGTTCCCATCGTCCCTGAGCTTGACGGTGTACACGGTGCCGTTCGGGTGAAGGACGGTTGCCACCACTGATGCGCCCCGGATGGGGCCTTTCATGTCGTTGAGGTTGGCGATGATCTCGACCGGTAAACCGACCCAGCGGCCAGCGTAGTTCTGGCGGATGTATATGTCGAGGTCAACGCCGTGGAGAATCTGACCGGAGATAGATGCGACGTAGTCCGTCGGGCCGCCTGCCTTCGAGCCGATGAAAATGCCCCACTTGCCTTTCTTCATGCTCGGGAGACGATAAACGACGTGGGTTCTCGCATCGAAATACTGAATGCCCGGGGAGCCCGGCTCGATGGTGTTGCCGTCGGGGTCCTCGAGGGTCGCCTGGAGTGTGTCGGATGGCTTATCCCAGTTGATGGCAATGACGGCATCCCGGACGCCGTCTTCTGTCAGCTCGTAGGAATGCCCGGCCTTGCCGCCAGCGGCGACCTGCCCGGTCGCGTACCAGAGCCTTTGATGGCCGACAATTTCCTCTTCGATTTGCTTGTAAACGTCCGCCAGCCTGTTGGCAACAGGCTCGCTGGCGGGGGCGAGGGCGCCGGTGACGGTTGTGGTCACGTAGTAGTATTCACCGCCGGTGTCGTTGGCGATGGACTCCATGAGAGTGTGGTGGTCGCCCGGGCCGAGAGCGATGGTGTGGATGACGGTGCCCTTTGACAGGATTTCGGGTTTGACGTCGGCCCAGTACTGCTCTTCATTCTCCATGCCGTCGCTCAGAAGGACAATGATGTGCCTGTCTTCGGGCTTGCCGCGGGAGTCAATCTGGTCCTGAGAAACATCCACACCGTCGCCGAGTCCTGTAGTTACAGAGGGACTCGGTATGATGATGTCGCCAATCTTGTTTTTGGCCGTTTCGCGGTTGGCGTCGTTGACAGTGGAGAGGAGGAACTCGACGGTGGCGTCAATGTTCGGCTCGACTCCGTCGCCATGAAACCTCACTACGCCGATGAGGTCGCCATCGGCTTTTGAGTCAACGAGGAGGCTCGCGGCGTTCCTGGCGGCGTCAATTTTGCCTCCGTCGAGCATACTTCCGGAACCATCAATGAGCATGACCTGGTCGCGCACGATTTTGCGGTAAATCACGCTTCCGTTGCGTTCCGTGCCTATATCCTGGAGGCGTATCTGGAGGGGGAATTCCTCGCCGGCGGCGGTTTGCTCAGGCGCCTGAATGAGAAGCCAGTAATCCCCCTGGACGTAAGTGCCGTCGAGAATGTCAGCGCCTTCCGACCCGACGCGAGCCGTGAAATCGGTGTAGTGGAGGCCGCGGACGCTGGGGCTGCCAAGCTCCACTATCCCTTCCACGCGAACCTTAGCAACGAATCGCTCCGGGTCATTCTTCGGGCCGACGTAAGCCGGATATGCGGACGTGGGCGATAGAATAGTGAGCTTCACGCCTCCCGCAGCAATGGTGTACTCGAAAGTCAGGTCGTCGTCCAGACCGCCGACGACGCCGACGATGGACGCAAGAGGATCGGCTGTTCGATTATAAAAAGCTATTGCGAACTCCTGCTGGCCGCTTGATTTGAAAATCTGGCCGACCCTGTTGCCGCCCTTCACAGAAATGGCGGCAGCGGTGAGAGGTTTTCCGTTCGTTGACTTCGCCTGGAAGCCGACAATCTGGGCATTTGCCGGGACGGTGGCATCGCACCAACTTCCTGCCCAGCGGGGGACATTGCCCGGCTGGTTAATCACGTTTGGCGGGAGAGCATGGCTGGTTCTGTCCACGGCGCCGTAAGGCGTGGCATCGTCGTCTATGTACCTGTAGCGGTCTCCATTGGGGAGAGCGGATACGTCGAGGTCCTTGGTGTAATTCGCGACGAGAAAGTCTATGAAGACGTCTCTAAGTTGCCTGCCGGGCTCAAAGTTGGCGATTGTCTCGTTGAGGTACTTCAGGCTGTCGGGGGAGTGCCCGTCGCACTTCTCCCAGAAGGTTCTTATAACTTCCGTACCGACGGAGAAGTCGGCAGGATTGGCGCCGTATCGCTCGGTAAGATAGTTCCAGAAAAGGCATGAGGCATAGCTGAGGTCCATGAGGGGGTGGCTTGGGTTGCCGAGATAGCCGTTGACCTCTCCGAGGTATCTTGTGTTGGCAACGTCGGTATCGAGGTCGAGAAAGGTCTTATCTTCCATGAGCCGTGCAGTTCCCTCAATGGTCCATCGCCCCCAGCTCAGCCACTGGTTGAAGACAATGTAATTGTACTGGACATGGTGGAAGAGCTCATGAAGGACGGTGCTGCGAATCCAGGGCTCCGGTCCACCGCGGTTGTCCGGTGAGTCGAGCAAAATCGAGTCGTGGGGCGCCCAGCCACCATCGCCGCAAGCGTAAATGTACATTTCGCTCGGGGCGACGGAGAAATGGGGCGCGTCAAAACCGTACCCGGTGAATCGGGCATGGGAAGATTCCAGGGAGTTATGGGCATCGTTTGCGGGGCCAGAGGCCATATAGTCCGCGTCGGGGGGTGGGCCGGGGTTATCGTCGCTGTACCATGTTACGTAACCGTTGGGGGTCGTACCGGCGGCGGGGATGCGGTCATGGAGTTGGGCGGGCTTTGCCGCCGAGACTATGGGGGTTAACGAGAGTACTGCGAGCACCAACAGGCACATAAAGATATTCTTCATCGGACAATATCTCCTTGAAGGGTTTGCGGTTTGCGTTGGCTGACTGGCAGGATAGGAAACGAACGGTACACCTTTCCACACGTTGGTGAATTGACACCCAATATAATACCAAAGGAGCCGCCGCGAGGCAAGACAGAATTCCACGATTTCGTAACACCTCACTTACGGTTCGGCCACTTGCCGCGCAATCACGGCATCGAGACGATCCCCGGGGAAGCAGGGAACCGCAGAGTCCGCTGAGAGGGCAAAGGGACGAACAGCGCGTCTTCTTCATTCTCTGCGCTCTCTGCGGTTAGCTCCTCTGTGGCTGAAGAATTACACGATCATGCCAAGAAGGAATCAGTGAACAAAAATGAAGGAGAGAAGAAAAAGAGGTTGGCTGGGGAGGCAGGATTCGAACCTGCGGCTTCTTGATCCAGAGTCAAGCGTC
>CAYZXL010000065.1:0-27663 GCA_964482435.1 uncultured Verrucomicrobiota bacterium | reverse complement strand
TTTTCCTGGCGCCCTCGGTCCAATATGCTATGCCGTGAATCATCACTCATCAGAGCGTCTACTGTTTAGGTGTCGGAGTAATAATAATCGTGTCGAAAAGCGTTCCCATCAAGTGACGGAGAGCCTCAAACGCGGAATCTGCGAGCTTCTTCCTTGCAAGTCGCCTTGCTTGGTCTTCGATCCCTGCTGCCTGAGCGGCGAGAGCTGCTTCCGCAGCCGCGGCTCCAGCCCTCGACAACGCGTCGAAGCCCGCGCCCCGGCTTTGCTTCGCTTGCTCGGCGCCAAGGTCACCAAGAAGGCGGATAACACGGCTGAGGCTTGGTCGTGTTTGGGGCGACTTGCGCAACATCATCGTGACCAGCGTACGTAGACGCGGATGCGTCTCAACGAGGGGTAGTGGATCCTTGTGAAGATGCTGGTCCTGATAGTCTTCGACTCTCGGGCCTTGAAAGGGTGGCCTGCCCGTCAGCAGCGCGTAGGCAATACAGCCCATTGCATAAATGTCCGTCGCAGGAGTGGCTCGCTCCAGACGCCATTGTTCGGGGGCCGCCTACGGCGGGCTGAGGCAGCCCTTGAGAGTCTCCAAAGATGTCGACTCCTCCACGAAACGAGCAATGCCGAAGTCGGCTACCTTCCATAGTTTCTCGTGGTAGAGAACATTCGCTGGTTTCAGGTCTCGGTGGACGATCTCTGTAACCTCAGCAAGCGCGGCTGCGACGTCGTGAAGAATACGGATAGCTTCTCCATCAGCTACCGCCCCCCTGGCGTCGATCTCCTGCTGGAGGCTCTCCTCCGCGCGCAGCATAACAACAAAATAAAAACCCGATTCGGCGTCTTTACCGGCATCCAGCACTGGAATCACGTGCTTCAGCGGGCGCCCCATAAGCTCGTTGGCGATTCGAAGCTCCCTGTGCGCGGCCTGGTTGACGTCGACGTGCAATCGCTTTACGGCGACTGGCCCATGCTTTTCGCCTGTTCCAGCGAACACGGTTCCGAAACCCCCGGGCGACCCGAGCGGAGAATCAGCGTCGTACTCCCACTCTCCCGCGGGCAACCGAATTCGGATCATTTCAGAAGTCCCTGCGCCAACTTCATGGTTTCGTTTTTGTTTGACGTTGGACACCAATCACAGCGGGTACCGCGCTCTGGTCACTTTCGCCTGGGATAAGCCATGGACTGACGCAGCTACGGCCGACATTGCTTCGGGTGGGGCCCATGGGCCTGCACGCCATCGGATAAAGCCCCATGGAAGGCGCGCGGCTGCCCGTGCCTGCTTGCGCCGAACCCCTCCGAATCACCGTTCTTCGATCCGGTAGAACCTCTGCTTGACGGATGGGCCTGTAGGCGCCGGACGCGTGCCGTCGCCGGTATCCTTGATGGACATGAGGCCACCGGTTCCCGGCAGAGCCGCGCCGAGCGCCTTCCAGACAGGCTGCGAACCGAGCAACGAGGCGTAATAGACCTGATAGGTTTTCCCCATGCGAGAGGTCCAGACGATGACCACGCCGCCATCTGCGGGATCCTTTGCGGTGTCGGCGATGAAGAAGGGGTTGGACACAGGATGGTGATACCCTATGTCCACCACGCCGCTGTCAGGCTTGCTGTCAAGGCGAGTGGTCTTGCCTTCGAGGCCGAGAACAATGGCGGTGTCGGTTCCGGCGTTGACGCACGGGCTATCAATTGCCAGATACAATCCGCTGAGAGAGCCTCTGACGAACCTCGGGTCGGAGGAAATGTTGCCCCTCTGGCGGTTGAAGTTGCCGTCCTCGATGTCGCAGTGGCTAATCATGTCGAGGGAAATGCCGGAGAGCTCCCACCCGTCCCTCCAGAGGATGGAGTCTGCGACGGTGGGTGAGCCGTTAGCATTGTAGATGCCGCCGCCGCCGAAGGTGGCGGTGTTCTCGACTATGGTGCAGTTTGCTATGGTCGGCGAGGAGGAGTCGCAGGCGATTCCTCCGCCGAACATGTTCGCCGCGTTGGCGAAGATGGCATTGTTGACGATGGTGGCGTTGGAGCCTTCTTTCAAGCCGATGCCGCCACCCCACAGCGCCACGTTGCTGCGTATGATGTTGTTGGAAATGATCGGTGTGGATTTGTAGCAATAGATGCCGCCGCCCATTTCCTCATTCCAGCCCGCCGTGATGGTGAAGCCGTCAATCTTGGCGACCCTGACGTTTTCGAATCGGACAGCAGCGCCGTTGCTTGTGCCATTGATCTGAGTGGCAGCCGCCCCCGCACCCTTGAGGAAGACCCTCTCGGCGACGGCCACGTGCTCGAAGTATGCCCCTTCCGCTACCTCTATCGCGAACGCCGGCGGAAGAACCGCGAACACCTGATTGAGCACCAGCTCCGCGGTCAGGCCGAGGGTGGCATTCCGATAGTCCGCTGTGATTGTGCCAAGGGTTCGTGTCGCGCACCTGGAGAACTCCACCGACCCCTTCAGGGACAGGCTGTCTCCGGCGGTGTTCTTGCCGGTCAGGTCCACGTCGCCGCGCAGGATAAACAGCGTCGTGGAGTCGGGACCAGTCCCCTGCTCGATGACAATCTTTGTGAGGGTTCCCGACCATGAGCCTCCGCCGTTATCCGTCGCGCTCAGGGCACTCCCATTCTGTCGGACGTCGAAAACGTCGAAACCGGAATTGGCGGGCGATACCGAGTAACTCCCCGACACACTCAGGCCAGCCTTCACGACGTAATCCATCGCCTGAACGATTGTGCTGAACGGCTTTGCCTGGCTCCCATCCTGAGCACCAGAGTTGGTGGAATCTACATAGATTGTCATTGGCGACGCCGCGTCGCGCGGCTTAGTGTCGAAGAGGTATTCCTCCACGTTCAGGAGACGATCGCCGTCGGGGTCTCTCACGGCATCCGGAGTGAGAGGATCGAGCGAGTTTTGCACCTCCCAGCCGTCGGGCATGCCGTCGCCGTCGGAATCAGGGTTCAGAGGAAGCGCGGAGTGGAGCAGTTCCAGTCCGTCGGGGAGGCCATCCGCGTCGGAATCGGCCTTGAGCGGGTTGGTTCCGCGGGTATTGACTTCTTCGCCGTCGGAGATGCCATCGCCATCGGAGTCGGCCTTCTTCGGCCAGGTGTTGTGGCGATATTCCTCGATGTTAGTCAGCCCGTCTCCATCGGAGTCAATGTTGGCATCGTTTCCTCCCGGATAGAGGCCCCTGTCTATCTCCCAACCGTCGGGGATGCCGTCGTTATCGGAATCGTAATCGAGGGCCATGGGCAGGCCATCGTGGTCGGGATCGGCATTCCAGTTGGCGCCCCACCACTTGATTTCCGTGTAGTCGGAAGCGCCATCACCGTCGGTGTCCGCGATGTTGGGAGCTGTACCATAGAGCTTCGCTTCGTCGCGGTCGCCGAAACCATCGGCGTCGCTGTCGGCCTTCAGCGGGTTGCCGTTGAACTCAAATTCCTCCAGGTCGGTCAGGCCGTCGGCATCGGTGTCGGCGGTGCCGTTTTTGGCGAGATTCCCGAAGAACTCCTTCTCCCATGTGTCAACCATGGAGTCTCTGTCGGAATCAGTCATCTCGTCAGCGCCGATGTCCATACGGTCGAAGCCGACGTTTGCGCCGTCGAAGGGTGCTCTCTCCGACTCGTTGTCAATGGTGTATATCGGAGGAGAGAACACCGTGGAATTGTCGGCGAGGATGGTGACTCCGGCATCCACACATGGGGACTTCGGTCTGAGGTGGTAGTCATCCCAATAGGCGTCCTTGAACATCGGGTCGCGGCTGATATTCCCCGCCATGCCGACATAATCGCCGTTGCTGATGTCGCAGAAGGAGACAGAGCCGCGGAACCCGACGAGGTCGTCGCCGTTGCCCCACAGGATGCAGTTGGTGATTGTCAGAGTGCCAGCGGAATTGTAGATGCCGTCGGAGTTGTTGACGAAGGTGTTGTTGGTTATCACCACGGAGCCCTGGGCGACATAGACTCCGCCGCCGCCGAGAGCGGACTTGTTTCTGACAATGATGTTGCGGCTGATAACCGGGGAAGAATCTCCGCCCGATTGGATTCCTCCGCCGTACATATCGGTCGAATTGTCGAATATTCGGTTGCCGATAATCTGCGGAGAGGTGCCGGGCGAGCAATATATGCCGCCCGCAAAGAGCTGCGAGTAGTTCCTCAAAATCTCGTTGTAAGCAATGATCGGGCTCGACTCGTTGCAATAGACTCCAGTTCCGCCATCGCTCTCATCCCGTGCCATCACCTTTCCCGTGATTCGGTTGTGGGAAATGACCGGGGCCAAACGAATGGCCGAAGGCCGGGGACGGGCGTAAGAGCTCAGCGTCGAGGGGGACTGGTAGAGGAATACCTTAGCGCCCTCCGGGCTACCGCCAGTGATGGTGAAACCGCTGAGCTTGGCGGTGAGTATGCTGTTGAAGGTGACGGCGTTGCTGACCGCGGGGGCGTCAACCACAGTGGTGTCGGGGCCAGCGCCGACGACCGCTACGGCTTCTGCCATGTTCAGGTTCTCGTGGTAAACTCCCGGAGCGACATACACCACAACGGGTTCCCGCGGCTGCTCGCGGTCCACGGCCTCTAAGACAGTCCCCGCGTACTGGCGCCTTATCCGCTCCCGGATAGTGATGGTAATCTCAGGGCCGATTCCCCGCTGGCGCAGCCGGATGTTCTCCTGGATAGCGACGGCGGCGTCAATTCCTCCCTGGATAGTGGCTTTCGGACCGGCGGTGCCGCCGCCATAGGTGAGCCTTGTGCCGTCCCAGGCGTCGTTGCCGACTGCTGCGTTGACGTACAGGTAATATTTTGGCGAGGAGCCTGCACGCGGATTCGTCCCGAAAATCCATTCCTCGACGTTGTTCAACAGGTCGCCGTCGGCGTTGCCCTGCGAGTCGTCCACGAGAGGATCAAACCCGTAATCCTTCTCCCATCTGTCGGGCATCCCGTCGTTATCGGTGTCAATGTGGTCGGTGCGCGTCCCCCACTCCTTGGTTTCCACTTCGTCCGTGACATCGTCGCGGTCGGTGTCGGTTACCTCATCGGCTCCGATGTCCACGTCAATTGCCGATTGCGGGACATAATCGTAGATGCCGGGCATGAACTCACCACTGGCGAAGTCCATGAAGTACATGAGATAGGAGGCACTCCAACCCATGTAATCCACACCGTCGAAATAAAACCAGTAGTAGCCGTCCACCCACTGCTCGAACGGAATGGTCTCGCCGTCGAAGTCGGCGGTGGGGACATAGGCAGCGGTCCCGACGTCAACGCACGGCGACTCGAGCTTGAGACGGTAATCGTTGGCGAGGACGTCGCCGGTGACGGGCTTCTTGAAGAGAGGATCGAGGCTGAAGTTCCCTCCTTCGCCGTTGAAGTCGCCGTCCTGGATATCGCAGTGGTTAATCATGTCAAGGGAGACGCCCTCGAGGTCATCCCCATTGCCCCAGATGATGCAGTTGGAGATGTGAGGTTTGCCCTCGATGACGAGGATTCCGCCTCCGGCGAAGATGCTCATGTTGTTGGCGATGGTGTTGTTGATGATCTCAGGGAACGCACCCTTGACGCAGATTCCGGCTCCGCCCGCTTCGGCGACGTTGTCGGTGATGTAGTTCGTCCTCACGTTGATGGACGACGAAACCGAGAAGATGCCGCCGCCGAGCTCCTCGTTGTACAGGCCGAGGATGCGGTTAACAGCAATGTGAACCAGCGGGCAGGCATTGCAGTAAATGCCGACGCCCTTTGCACCGGGCGCCCCCGGAGGAACACTGCTCGTGATGATGTTGCGGGTGATGACCACGGAGGACTTGTAGCAGTACACCTTCGGACCCTGGCGATTTTCCGCGCCGGCAATAGTGAAGCCATCAATGACGCCCGCAACCATATTGTCGAAGCTGACAACATTGCCCGTTGCCACCGGGACTATGATGCTCTGTCCTGCACCCGCGCCCAGGAGGGCAATTCCCGACCGGACCTTTATGTTCTCGGCGTAAGTAGCCGCCGCCACATGGATGGCGGCAGGCGTTCTTGCGGCGTCTATCGCTGCCTGGATGGTTTTCATGGGCCCGTCTGTTCCGCCGCGGTGAACCGGGCTGGTGCCATCCCACTCATCGTTTCCAAACCAGCCGTTCACGTAATAAACCCTATCCGGCGAAGCGGCATCGTTTGGATCCGTCCCCAGCACGTATTCACCCACGTTGTTTAAGCCGTCTCCGTCGGCGTCGCGCACGGAATCATCCGCCGCGAAGTCGAGGCCGTTGTGCACCTCCCATCCGTCGGGAAGGCTGTCGCGGTCCACGTCGGGGTCGAGAGGGTCTGCGCCCTGGGCTATCTCGTCGCCATCCAGCAGCCCGTCGCCATCCATATCCGGATTTCTCGGGTCGGTGTGGTAGATGAGCACTTCTTCGTAATCGGTCAGCCCATCCGAATCGGTGTCGTCAATATTCGGGTCAGTCAAGTAAATCCTGACTTCCTGCGAATCACTCAGCCCATCCAAATCGGTATCAGCCGCGAGGGGACTTGTTCCCGTGTCGTTCTCGTCAACGAAAATGCCAGTCAAGGTCTCGACCGGGTTGAGCAGCCCATCGCCATCGGCGTCGCCGGTTCGGTACTCTTCCCAGTTGATGATGCCATCGGCGTCAATGTCTCCGTTTCTGCCGTTGTCGCCAGTGGAGTCGTTCGGGTTCGTCCCGGCAAGAACCTCCCACCAGTCTGGCAGGCTGTCGTCGTCGCTATCGGTATCGAGCGGGTCTGTCCCCGTGTCGGTCGTGGCATCCACGAACACACCCGTGTTCGTCTCCACACCGTTGAGGAGTGTGTCGCGGTCGGAATCCGCCTGGCGGTACTCGTCGAGGTTGGTGACGCCATCGTTGTTGCGGTCGCCACTCGCATCGTCGGCAGACGGGTCCAGAGGATTGGGATCGCCTGCGAGTCTAACCTCCCACCAATCGGGCATTCCATCGGCATCAGTGTCGTAGCTGAGCGGACTGGTGCCGGTGTCCTGCGGGCTGATGTAGACCTTGGTGTTCGTTTCGGCGCCGTCGAGGACGGTGTCGGCATCCGTATCCGGATTGGTCGGGTCTGTACCGGTATCGTACGGACTGACGTAAATGCCGGTATTGGTCTCGACGATGTCCAGTAGCCCGTCGTCGTCAACGTCCGAGGTCATGTATTCCTCGAGGTTCGTTATGCCGTCCCCGTCAATGTCTCCGCCGGAGCCGTTATTCCTGGTTGGGTCGTTCGGGTCGGTTCCGTTAGCCACTTCCCAGCCGTCCGGCAGACCATCGCTATCCGAATCGCGATTCAACTGGTCGGTTCCCGTGTCGTCGGGACCAACAAAGATACCAGTCCCGGTCTCGTCAACGTTGCGGAGTCCGTCTCTATCGGCGTCGGGGCTTCCAAGATACTCGTCAATGTTGGGCACTCCGTCCTGATCTATGTCGCCGGCCCGACCGTTAGGGTCTGTGGCGTCAGTCGGGTCGAGTCCGTTGGCGACTTCCCATCCGTCCGGGAGAGTATCGCCATCCGTGTCCGCTGCGAGGGGATCGGTGGAGAAATCTCCCTCGCCATCCACGAAGTTGTTGGCGTTGAAGTCAACACCCCTCCGGTAGGCGGTGGTTGCCACCACCCCGTCCGCCCCGTCAACCAGACCATCGTTGTCGGTGTCCACTTTCAGGGGGTCGGTTCCGAGAGTTTGTTCGTCAGCGGTGGTGAGACCGTCGCCATCTTGGTCCGCGGCGAGATATTCGTCGAGGTTGTTTTGGTTATCCGTAGGATCGTGCCTGTCAATGGTGCCGTCGGGAGTCAGCGGATCGGTGGGATTCGTCACAGTGGCGTCCCAATGCATCTCCCAGCCATCGGGCATTCCATCGCCGTCGGTGTCGGGATTCCTCGGGTTGGTGGGCGGGTCATGCTGGATTTCAGCTCCATCGAGGGCGCCGTCGTCATCCATGTCCGGGTCGAGAGGGTCGGTCGGCGGCTTGGTGCCTGTTTCCTGCTCATTAGTCAGCCCGTCGTTGTCCGGGTCGGCGTTATTGTACTCGTTGAGGTTATTGACGCCATCGCCGTCTCGGTCGAGAGAGGCATCGTTTACCGCCGGATTGAGAGGAGTAGGAGGTCTATAGCCCGAGGCCAGGTACTCGTCGAGGTTTGTCTGGTTGTCGCTGTTCCTGTCGAGAGCGGCATCGTTGAACAAGGGGTCAAGGGGCACAGTGGGCGCCTGAACGTACATGAGCCCGACCTCGTAGCCATCGGGCATGCCGTCGCCGTCGGTATCCGGATTCCTGGGGCTTGTCCCGTACAACACCACCTCCGCAAGGTCCGACACGCCGTCCCGGTCGTAATCAGCTTCCCACCAGTCGGGCATGCCGTCGCCGTCGGTGTCTTTCTTATTCGGGTCGGACCTGTAAAGCTTGACCTCGTCTCCGTCGGTCAATCCGTCGCCGTCGGTGTCGGGTTTTTTGGGATCCGAGCCGGTATCGGTCTCATCCACGAACGTGTTTGTTCCGGTCTCAACTCCGTCCCACAAGCCATCGCCGTCGGTGTCGGGCTTGAGCGGGTCGGTTCCCTTGGTTATCTCGTCGCCATCACTCAGCCCGTCCCAGTCGGTGTCCGGATTGAGCGGGTCGGTACGATACGTCTTGACCTCTCTTCCATCCTTCAGCCCATCTCCGTCGGTGTCCTCGTTCGTCGGATCGGTCCCGTTCTTGAACTCCTCGAGATCCGTCAGAAGGTCTTTGTCGCTGTCGAACGTCCCGTCGTGGCTGAAGTCGCCGAAGTATCTGATTTCGAACCCGTCGGACATTCCATCGCCATCGGTGTCCGGATTTCTCGGCAGGCTGCCGTAGATAAGAACTTCCTCCCCATCCGTCAGGCCGTCGTCATCCATGTCCGGGTCGAGAGGATTCGTTTTGTAAACAAATATCTCATCCCAGTCGCTCAAGCCGTCGCCGTCCGTGTCGGCGTTCGTCGGGTTCGTGTGGTAAACGTCGTGCTCCTGGGAGTCGGTAAGCTTGTCACCGTCGGTGTCGGGGTGGTTCGGGTTCGTTCCCGCCCTGAACTCCTGGAGGTCGGTCAGGCCGTCGCCGTCGGCGTCTCCGGTTCCGTCTCTATTGAAATTGCCGAAATTGGCTATTTCCCAACCGTCGAGAAGACCGTCGCCATCCACGTCGGGGTCGAAGGGGTCGGTGAAGTAAACGTTCAGCTCGTCGAAGTCGCTTAATCCGTCCTGGTCGGTGTCGGCGGAGAGCCAGTTGGTCAGGAGGATGTCAATTTCCTCCTTATCGCTGAGTCCGTCGCCGTCGGTGTCGGCTCTGTTGGGGTCTGTGAGGTAGAATTCAACCTCGTCGTTATCCAACAGCCCGTCGCCATCGGTATCCGTCAGGAGGGGGTTGGAACCGGTGTCGTTTTCGTCAATGAAGACGCCGGTATTCGTCTCGACGTTGTCGGGGATGCCGTCGTTGTCGGTGTCGGCGGAGACAGGGTTTGTGCCCGTATTTGTCACGTCAACCCAGACGCCGGTCCCCGTCTCGACGCCATCGCCGAGCCCATCGCCATCGCTGTCAATGTTGAGCGGGTCGGTGCCGGTATCGCTCGGGTCAACGTAAACGCCGGTCCTCGTTTCGACTCCGTCGGTAAGCCCATCTCCATCGGTATCAGGATTGGTGGGGTCTGTGCCGAGGTAAAATTCATCGAGGTTTGTCAAGCCGTCGGAATCGTAGTCGTCGGAGCCTTTCTGAGCGTAGTTGCCGAAACGCCCTATCTCGTAGGTGTCGGGGAGGCCGTCGTGGTCGCCATCGCTGCTGTTGGGGTCGCTTCCGGTGTCATCGGGACTGACATAGACGCCCGTGTTTGTTTCAACCGGGTCGAGCCAGCCGTCGCCGTCGGTGTCCGTGCTGAGGGGGTCACTACCGGTGTCATTCTTGTCCACATAAATTCGGGTGTTGGTCTCGACCTTGTCGGAGAGACCATCTTCGTCGGTATCCTTCTTTGTCATATCCGTCCCGCGGAAGAACTCCTCCAGGTCGGTCAGTCCGTCGCCGTCCTTGTCCGCAGAGCCGTCGGAATCGAAATTCCCGTATGTGTCGATTTCCCATTTGTCCGGCGCTCCATCCCCGTCGGAATCCGGGTTATTCGGGTCGGAGTTGTAAGTCAACAGCTCCTCCTGGTCGGTCAGTCCGTCACCGTCTGTGTCCTCGTTGAGCGGGTCAGTCCCCGCCCAGATTACCTCGTCTCCGTCGGTCAACCCGTCCCCATCGCTGTCGGCCTCATTCGGGTCTGTGCCGTAGCGCATTTCCTCGATGTTGGTCAGCCTGTCATTGTCAGGGTCCTGTGCGGCGTCGTTGACATTGGGATTAAGCCCGTTGCTGTCCTCGTACCAGTCGGGCATGCCGTCGCTGTCGGTGTCGGGAACCAGCGGTTCGAGAGGGTCTTCGTTGTTCTCGTACTCCTCGAGGTCGCTATCTCCATCGCCGTTGGTATCGGTTGTCCCATCGTGGGTGAGGTCGCCGAAATACTGGCGCTCCCAGTAATCGGGCATCTGGTCCCAATCGGAGTCAACGAACTCGTCGGCGCCGATGTCGGTCACGGCGAGGGAGTCATTGTTGCCGTCGGCGGGCGCCAGCTCCCCGTCAATGTCCGCCGTCGGGGCGCCGGGATCCGTGCCGATGTCAATGCACGAAGAACCCGGACGGAGATGATAGTCGTCGTTTGCAGGGTCTTTGAATGAAGGATCGGAATCAACGTTGAAGTTGAGGTACTCCTGGCCCGCAAACGTCGCCATAAAACCGAACATGTACCCGTAGTAAAAATCCAAATAAAACGGATAGAAGTTCTCGTAGTCCTCCCAGTAAGTGGACGAGCGCCCGATCGCCAGCCAGAACTCCTCGAACTCCTCAAAGTAACGGGAATACTCCCACGGGAAGAAGCCGTATGCATCACCCACGTCGCAGTACCACACAGCCGACAAAGGCACGCCATGGAGCTGTCGCCCGTTCCCCCTGATGATGCAGTTGGTGATGAACGGATACCCCAGCTTCCTGTAATTGTAAATCGGCGTGTTGTAATAGAACCACGCACCGTCGTGCTGCTTATATGTGTACGACGGAACGTTCCAGCCGTGATCGTAGAAGATGCCGCCGTATTCGTAGAGCACGCACGAGTTGTCCACGATAGTGTTGTTGACCAGAACGGGGGACCCATGCTCAATATACATGGCTCCACCGCACATCTCGGCGACGTTTTTGGCTATGACGTTGCCGATGATAAGGGGCGAGCAATCGAAGGAGAGGATCCCACCGCCGATGAACGCAGACGTGTTGCGGAGAATCTCGTTGCTCCGGATGACGGCATCCGATTCCTCAAGGTATAACCCGGCGCCGCCGAGGTCGTAGTAGTACTTCCTGGTCTCGTTGGAGATAATCTTGTTGCGTGAAATAATGACGGGAGAATTCGCGCAGTAAATCCCGCCGCCGATGAACGAGCTGCCGTTGGTTATGACGAACCAGTCTATCCGGGCTATCTGAACGTCGCTGAAGGTGACAACGGTATTCAGCCCCATACCGTCTATCGTTGCGCCGTAGCGATTCTCGGAGAATAGGGCGATGCCGCTCTTCATTGTGACGTTTTCCTGGTAAACCCCGTCGGCCACCATGACGATTGCTGGAGCCAGGGTTTTGTCAACGGCTTTCTGTATGGTCCTCCAGGGATACTGGCGGCTGCCGTCCTCAAAAGCGGAAGCGTTGGAGGCGTCCACGTAAACAGTGACGGGCGAGTTGGGGTCGGTCGGGTCAGTGCCGAATTTGAACTCCTCGAGGTTAGCCAGGCGGTCACCGTCGTAATCCACCCATGCGTCGTCTTTAAGCGGGTTGAATCCCCACGAAAGCTCCCAGCCGTCCGGCATTCGGTCGCCGTCAGTATCGGCCACAATCGGATTCATACCGAGGGCTATTTCCGCCTTGGTGCTCAGCCCATCGCCGTCGGGGTCGAGGTCCGCGTCCGGCACGAACGGGTTAAGCCCCGGTGCTCCCGGTTCTCCGGCGAGATACTTCTTCTCCGTCTCATCCGGAATTCCGTCGCCGTCGGTGTCTATGGGAGGAGGCTCGTACTTGGCCGTCGTGAAGCAGAACACATAGTCAACGCCCAGGTCGTTGCCGACAATCATCCTATCCCTCGCGTCTCGCCAGACCTTCACGTAGTAAACGGCATTCGGAACGAGTGGCTCCTGCGGATAGAAAAACATCGAGTTTCCGGACCAGGTCACTGTTCCGAAGTTCAAGACCGTGCGGTAGAGGGCGTCGAGGGGCTGCGGCAGCGCATCGGGGTCGCTCCCCGACGGCCTCCAGGTCAAAGGGTCCTCCGAGAAAGTCAGGTACTGCACGCTCATCCAGTAATCATGGAGACGCGGGGTAGATGGGATGCCGTCGCCCCGCGTGCTGTATTGCGTCCTGTCCATCGGCTTGTTAAAGATAATCTCGATGGGAGCATTGATGTCCACGTCCGTCGCCACAATCGGCGAAAGAGGGTCGTTCGGGTCAGCCACAATCGAAGGCAAAGGATCAACGACCTTTTCTCCAAATTTCAATCCCACTATGGCCGGCCTCGTGTGGTCAACAACAAACCGCCCGCTCTCGTCCCGCAGAGCTGGACTGGAGTTGCAGATAATCCTCACCCGGCATTCGGGGATTGTCAGACCCGTGGTGTCCCACGGGAAGCTCCCCCGCGTCGCTACGATGAAGTTCTCCTCCAACCCAAGCTGCTGGCGCTGCTGGTGAACCGCTTCGCTTCCGGGAAGAGGCTGCAAGGCGCCGTTCGCATCCCGGTACTGCAAGGGGTCAGAGCGAGCCGGATCGAGCTTGATGTTTTCTGCCCCGGGGATAGGCCGCCAGTTTCCGGCAGCGTCCTGGTATTCAAGGCGATAAGTCAGGCCAGGGTCGGTCATCCCGGACGCGAAAATGATGTTGGCGGTGCTATAGTCGTCGGTGAACTCCATTTGCCCGAATGGCCTGTAGTCCCAGTTCAGAGCGTTAAGCTCGGCCGCTCCTGCAGGGAAGACAATCCAGCACGCTGGCAGGACCGAGAACTCCGCGCTGAACGCATAGTCGCCAGCGAGAGCTGCCGACTCGGCCGATACGACTTTGATCCGGTAGTCCCCGGAAGGGAGGTCCAGCGGGACGAACCATACGTAGTGGCCGACGTTGGGGTACTCCTGGCGCAGGTACTTCTGCCATACGTCGTTCTGATAGAGGTTGATGTTGACAACGTAGGTCGTGGGATGAGTGCTCGTCCAGGTGATGTCAACGGGCTTGCCCGCAACAATCACCGGCTGCGCCACCGGCTGGTTAGTGGCGTTCACCGTCCAGAAAACGGTCTGAGGACTCAGGACAACGTCGGCGTAGTCCGGCGCCGTCTGATACCTGGGAAGGGTCGTGGGAGTTACCGCGTAAACGCTCGGCCGTGCCGCGTCTGTCACCCGGATTTCCCAGCCGATGTTCGTATAGGGGTCAAGCGGCACCGCGCCGGGTATGAAGGTGACACCACCCGGTCCAGTATTGGGGAGGTCCCTGGCAATGGTCTCGTAGAATTGTCCATTGAAGTAGAGGTCCACGTTTACCCCCTCGACGCTCGCGTCGGCAGTCCAGCTAATCGGGACTGCCACCCCTTCCTGAAGAGAGGTGGGATAGGCGGTTATGAATATCTCGTTTCTCGCCTCGCTGAACCCGAAATAGTCGTCGCTGAAGTCGTGAACCAATGGGTTGGAAAGGTCGGTCACTTTGACGAGATAGTTCCGGCTGTAAACCGGAAGCGTCTGATAGTCATCAATTCCGCGGGTGAGAACGTCCCGTGCGGCGTCGGAGACGGTCCAGGCATAGAAGCCGTCGTTGGGGGTGGAGCTGGCGATGGCATAGACGAGGTTATCGTTCTCGTACAGGTCAATCCGGACGTTGGGGCCGGTCGAGTCCGTTGCGTCCCACCAGATTTGGTTGGTCCCGACGGTCTTCAGGTCATCGTCGTCAACCGTAAATGAGGGCAGCGCGTAGGGCCCCTGGTCCCCGTTAGGCTGACTGTACGGGAATTCATACACGTAGCCGTTCGGCTTCTTGACCACAATTGACGCCAGGTCCTTGTTCTCAGAAAACCAAACATAGCGGTGTGAGGTGTACCAGTAATACTCGAACATGTCGAGGTCAAGATCCGCCCACAGGTATGCCGGCGGCCAGTCCGCGGCCGCCCCGCGCCATTGGCCTGTCAAACCTCTCTGAAAATGCGCAAAGCGTATGTCCGTGTTGCCCCTGTAATAAGAGTCCGTCGTCGGATAAACAGCGATTCGCCCGTCGCTCAGCTCTTCCGTCCGATCGTGGGAGTCGAGGCACATGTCCACCTCTCGCCCCGGCTCATACTGATCCGGGAAGCTGAGGACCGGGAACATGTCCCCTTCGTCGGCGCTACTTCCGACCCGGCTGAGCGGGTCGTAATTCTCAAGGTCATTCAGTCCGTCGGCCTGGAGAAGCGCGACGCGATAGTGCCCCCCGATGCCGGTGTTGACGTTGTTGTCCCGAATCTTTCCAACATTCTCGTCTATGTGCCAGACCAGAACGCCTCCGTCCCCGCTGTCCGTATGGAGTTCCGTCCCGCCGTCGGCGATGGTTGTCGGAACAGGAAGCGCCTGGTCGAACGGCGAACTCCAGGCTGGCTGCCCGTTGCGGTCCGCAGACGCATCCTCAAACATGTGGGCGAATCCCTGCTTCATCCTCACCTCGAGCAGCAGGTACTCCCCCGGGGCCATTCCCGCGTCGGCCCAATAGATAGTCCTGTCTATGTAGTACGCGGCAAGCTCTTTCCATCGCCCATCCATCTCGAGCCTCTCGGTCCGCCCCCATCCCAGCTTCACCTTCGCCCACGCGGATAATGGGGCGGCGGCATCGCCCGGAACCTGCTGCTGTTGTTGCTGCTGTTGGCCGCTCACATAGTTCCACGCACCGGTCCCCATCAAATCCCAGTCGCCGGCGCCTGCCCCTGCCTCCTGAACTCCTCCGTCAGTGTCGTAAAGGTCCGGCAGCCCAACCTCTCGCCCGTCCTCCTGTTCCTCCAGTGCGATGGAATGAGCGATCTCGTGACAAATCGGCCCGAGCGAAATGTGCGCCTGGACGAGTGTTGGCTGTTGCTGCTGCCCCGTCCCGGGCTCGTAGTACTGGATCATCTCCGGGACTATGACGGCCCGCTGAACCTTGTACTTCCCGACCGGTTCCTCGGCCGTGTAACCCGGGGAGAACCACATGTCGTACGCGGAATACGGCATGGCGGGATCCACCATCAGCGGAATCCTCCAGTGATTCAGCACCAGCGGTTCGTTGAGGTAATAAGTTCCCGTGATGGGATGGTCGGGATTCCCCGTCAGCTCCTGTCCCGGCCCTTCGTGGACGATTGTGACGTTGTCAATCCAGCCGTCCTTGTTGGCATCGAACAAGGAGAAGTCGAACCGGTATTCCTCCAGCAACTGGAGCGCTTCCTTGATCATCTCATCCGGACGCATGGTGTAGTAAGACTTCAGGTATCTGAGAGACACAACCGGCGTCACGAACGACTCTATCTGAAATTGCCCATAGTAGAAATCCGTCGCATGCGTAGAACTGAACTTCGGCCGGGACATCTCGGCGAAGTAGGACTTGACGCTCTCGGTTCCTCTTCCGGTGGGCGTGATGGGGGTTGGAGGGTCCGTCAGCTGCGCGGCGCCGGGGTTACCGCCCATCATAAATTCCTGGGCGTTAGTATAACCGTCGCTGTCAGGGTCGCCGTCCGGGCCGCAGTTGGGATGAATTTCGCCGTTGACGTCGGGCGTGCGGCCGTCATCAAGGGGGTTGGGGCCAGCGTATGGACTGCTCCTGTTGTAATAATAGATTTCCCAGCCGTCGGGCAATCCGTCATGGTCCGTATCAGGGTCCAGCGGGTTGCACGGCCGCAGCGTGCCGCTTGGAGTCCGGAAATACAGGCTCGTGTCATCCGGGCATTCCGTGGTCAGGGACCCCGCGTACGGCTGAGGTGGAGGCGGAACCGGGATGAACACGTCGTTATCCAGGTCGCTATATCCGTCCTGGTCGAGGTTTCCGAAGAAGAAGAACTCCAGCACGTTGGAAACCGGAGCAGGAGGGTTTTGACCGTCCTGAGTGGCATCGGTGTTCTCGTTGGGGTCGGTGTTCGCGAGGAACTCGTCCAGGTTGGTGACGCCGTTCTGGTCAGGGTCACCATTGGCGCCGTTCATGTTGATGCCGGGGCCGATTCCGGGGATGAGAACCGGGTCCGCTTCCGGAGTCGGCTTGCTCCCGTCGTCGGATGGGTCAAGGCCGTATTGAATCTCAAACCCGTCGGAAATCCCGTCGCCGTCCGTATCCCAGTTCCAGGGGTCCGACCCGAAGTTGTATTCCTCTATGTTTAGCCCGTTGTGGTCTCGCAGACCATTAAAAAGTGCCCACCGGTCATCCCCATCGAGGTCACCATCCGATCCGTTCCCATCTGCGGTGCCGGTCTCAACGATTCTTGGGTTCTGGATTCGCTCCCAGGCGTCCTGGAGACCGTCACCGTCGCGGTCGAAGGCTCCCCACGCTTCCGTCTCCGCTTTACCGTTCCCGGCAGGCGCCGTCAGCAGCTTGCGGTCCCCAGCCATGTTGAACACCCAGATGAAGTTCGCACGCGGGTAGGTCAAATTGAGCTCCTCGTTGACCCGAGTCCAGTAGTCGTCGGAGGCGAGGACCGGTATCACCAGATTCTTCACTTTCCCCTTGCTTCGCATGAGCGGATGCTGGTCGTAGGGAGGCCTTCCCCGATACGGACCCACGTAAACGGGAGTCGAGAGGGAAGAGCCTTGCGAAGAGGAGTCGCTGGCTGCGAGAAGGCTCGCGCTTTGAGACGCCGCCTGAGGCACAACCTGGCCAGAAATCCACGTCCGGCTTGTGGCGTCAAACGTCAGGACACGCCCGTCCTCCGTAACGGCCCAGAGCCGCCGCTCGTCCCCCCGGACGTAGGCTTTGACTTTTGTGCCGTCGCTCTGAACCAGCTCCACCTGCCTCGGAAACGGTGGGAGCGCACCGGCCGTGCTGAGTAGAAACAGGGCTACTGCCCCCGCTGCGATGACCCAAAACCCGACGCGCTTTTCTCCGCTCATCGTCTTATTTCCTCCAATGGCAAAACGCCTTCACCTCATCCTATTTGAATCTTCCGTTTGGGTAACTATAAGGACGTGGAAATGTTGTTGTCAACACAAAGCTATGGCGGCGCGCTGCCCCGGCGATGGGGGAGGAAATCCGGTTGGCCTGTGGCCCAAGAGGGCCTCCAGTTTCTTTTAACCGAGTGGCAGGCCGATTCCGACTTCTGCGGTCCGGGGGACCCCCATGCCGGTCACCGACTTTTGTGCCGCGCCAAGTAAATAATGGAGAATTGCGGATAGGCCAGTCTGAACGGCGACTCGGCGGCCACGGAGGGTGACAGAAGGGCTGAGAAGAGACGAGCAGGGGGCACCGGGAAATAGGCGGAAAGGGCGAAGCCGCACGGGCATTCTCTCTTGCGGAATACTGAGAGAACAACAGTATTTCGACATCGTCATGAATGCAGCGCTCATCTCAAGAAAACCTTTCAGCGGTGCTGCCGCAGTGACTGCCACTGCCGGAGAGCGAAGACCCGGGGTGCCTTCCTGGCGAAACGCCAAGTACGCCCCATGCGGGGAAGTCCACACCCACTCTCTGGCAGCATCCCAAAGGCCGATTGAATCCCGCATTGATGGTTACCACAAAGCTTGAAAGTGTGCCAGTACTTTTTTCAAATCGGCGTAAAAAATGGACTCTACCCCGCGCCCTCGGTTTACGAAGAAGGGGCACTGCCGCCTTCGCGGATAGCCATGAATTGGTCAGCCACGGCGGCAACTTGTTTCATTTCCCTGACGTCGTGGACGCGGACAATGTTCGCGCCATTGGCAATGCACCACGCAACGGCCGCGGCTGTGGCAAAGACTCGCTCCTGGGGGGGCCCCTTGACGACCTTCGCAAGGAAAGATTTTCTCGATGGACCCACTACGATGGGGCGTCCGAGGCAACGTAGCTCCTCCAGGCGATTGATGATGCAGTAGTTATCATCGGCGGTTTTACCGAACCCGATTCCAGGGTCAACGAGGATTCTCTCCTCCGGGATGCCGTGTGTTGTGGCGAGACTAATCCGGTCGCTCAGGAGCTCGATAATCTCTGTCATCGGGTCGTCATAATGCGGGTCAAGCTGCATGGTTCGGGGCGTTCCCTTCATGTGCATGACAATTACTGCGGCCTGGTGCTCGGCGGCTACCGAGGCCATTTCCTCGCTGGAAAGCCCCGAGATGTCGTTGACGATGGCGGCGCCCGCCGAAAGGGCGTGTGCGGCAACCGCAGGCTTCACGGTGTCTATGGAGACCGGGACGGAGACTCTGCTTGATATTCTCTCGAGAACCGGAATGACCCTGCGCAACTCCTCGTCCGCTGTAATCTCCCCAGCTCCCGGGCGGCTCGACTCGCCGCCTATGTCAAGGAGGTCTGCGCCGTCCTCGACAAGTTGCAGGCACCTCTCGGCGGCCCTGTCCGGGTCGAGGCACTCGCCGCCGTCGGAGAACGAGTCGGGCGTGACGTTCACAACACCCATAATCAGAGTTCGCTCGCCGACCTCCAGGACTCCATCGCGTAACGGGATGCGGAAGCAGGTTTTGGCCGAAAGGGAGAGGGCTTCCTGGATGAGGCTGGACACTTCCTTCAGGTTGAGGGGCTGGGCTTTCAGGTTCTCAATCAGCCTGCGGTAATGGCTTTCGGTTCCGATGATGAGGGCGTCGGTTGTGGTTTCGCGCATCGTGAGGCTGTCGTACGAGACGCCGACATCGCCGCCGATGGACAGCATTGTTTGCTTGAGAATATGGGCGGCGGGAGCGGAAAGACCCTTCACCTTGATGAAACGAACGACCCCCTTGGGCATCAGCTTTTCTATCCCCCTGGGGTCAGCGCCTATCTTCGCCAGTTCACGGGCGATTTCGTTGGGGTTTTTCAGGGACAATACCCGTAGCCGGTACATCGGCGGCTCTGTCCTCAGGTCTCCTTCCGGGGGTCTTTAACCCGGCGGGCTTCTTGGATTTTTCGGAAGCCGGCTGTTCTGCCTGCTGTGGTGTAGCCTGTGCAGTTGTTCGGGCGTGCGGTTGCCAGGTTCCCTCGATGATCTCGGTGATTTCTTTTCCCTCCAGGACCTCGTGTTCGAGGAGTGCTTCGGCGATGGCAACGAGCTTGTCCTTGTACTGGAGTAGAATGGCTTTTGCCCTTTCCCGGCACTGCTCAATGATGGAGCGGACTTCTCTGTCAATTTCGATGGCGGTGGCTTCGCTGTACTCGTAGTGGCGGGCGATTTCCTTTCCTAAGAAAATCATCTCTTCTCGTTCGCCGAAGGTCATGGTTCCGAGCTTCTCGCTCATGCCAAGTTCGCAAACCATCGCACGAGCGATTCTGGTGGCATCTCTGAAATCGGAGCTTGCGCCGGTCGTGATGTCCTCGAACGTCATTTCCTCTGCGACGCGTCCCGCCAGCAACCCGGTAATCTGTCCTAAAAGTTCTTTCTTGGCGTGGAGGTACTTGTCCTGTTCCGGGAGCTGCATCGTCGCCCCTAAGAAAGCCACGCCCCGGGGGACAATCGTTACTTTGTGTAAAGGCTCGGTTTCCTCGAGCCGGTCGAGGACGAGGGCGTGGCCAGCTTCGTGATAAGCCGTGATTTTCCTCTCCTCCTCGCTCATGGTGCGGCTTCGGCGTTCCCTTCCCCAGCGGACCTTGTCGCGCGATTCTTCGAGTTCCGCCATACTGACGGTCTGCTTGTTGAGCTTCGCGCCGAGGAGCGCGGCTTCGTTGATGAGATTCGCAAGGTCTGCGCCTGAAAAACCGGGCGTGCCGCGAGCTGTAACCTTCAGGTCAGCGGAAGGATCGAGCTTGATCTTCCGGGCGTGAAGTTTCAGGATTTGCTCTCGTCCGACGAGGTCGGGTAGGTCAATGACGATCTGCCGGTCAAAGCGACCCGACCGCAACAGAGCAGGGTCGAGGACGTCCGGTCTGTTGGTCGCGGCCATCAGGATGACGCCTTCCTGGGTGTCGAAGCCGTCCATCTCGACGAGAAGCTGGTTCAGCGTCTGCTCTCGCTCGTCGTGCCCTCCGCCTATGCCCGCACCGCGATACCTCCCGACGGCGTCAATTTCGTCCATGAAGATGATGCACGGGGCGTGTTTTTTGCCCTGTTCGAACATGTCCCGAACGCGGGATGCCCCGACCCCAACGAACATTTCCACGAAGTCCGAGCCGCTGATGGTGAAGAATGGCACGTTGGCTTCTCCGGCCACTGACTTCGCCAAAAGGGTTTTTCCTGTGCCTGGCGGGCCGACCAGGAGAACCCCTTTAGGAATTCGTCCGCCAAGCCTCTGGAACTTCTTGGGGTCTTTCAAGAACTCGATGATTTCCTGGAGCTCCTCCTTCGCTTCCTCGACGCCAGCCACGTCCTCGAAGGTTACCTTGTGGCTATCTTTCGCCAGGAGTTTGGCTTTGCTCTTGCCGAAACTCATGGCGCCGCCCCCCGCGCTCTTGACCTGGCGGGAGATCAGCAGCCACATCAAGCCGATAAAAACTACCAGCGGGAGGAGACCCGTGACTATCTGGCTGAAGAAAGTGCTCGATTGCGAGTACCTGAAGCCCGGGATCGCGGTAATAAGGTCGTTAAGGTCCTTGGCGCTGGGGTCTATCTGGATAACGAATTTTGTTCCGCCCTTTCTGCTTTCGGCCTCCCTATCGGGGACCCTCTTTTTGGGGTCCTTCTGGTCCCACTTGAATATGGTGTCGCTATACTCACCCCTCAGTGTCTGTTCCTTTTTGGTGGCAGTGCGGATGTTCCCAAGCTGGATGTCATCCTTAAGCTCCGGAACCGTCGGCTTGTAGATGCCGCGGATGTTGGAGAGGTACAACTGGATGACCACCAGCGCCGTCACGATAAGAAAGAGCCAAAAGATTACGGGCTTGCGGGGGATTCTTGCCCCTTGCAGCCCTCTATCCTTTCTGAATCTGTTCATTTCCCAAACACCGCCCTAAAGCTGGTTGAAAACGGGCGCCAGCCCGAACAAACGCCTTTCCCCGCAAAAAGCCACGCGGGGAATCTACACCGATGCCTGCCGGGGCTGACCGGGTCTGCCGCCTTGCGAGAAATCGGAACAATAGAAATTATAGTGCCAGTGACTATTCCGGGCAATACAAAACTTTCACGAGCAACCGGAGGACCCTCCGCGTTGAGTTCCGAAGGGAGAACTTCGCATCGGGCCTGTGCCCCACTATCCAGACGATGTCGCCAGCGGAGCAGAAAATCGGGACTCTGTTCCTCAGCGTCCCAGGCACCTTTTCATCTATGAACAGTTCCTTGACCTTTCGGGTTCCTTTCATCCCGAAGGGCTGAAAAGCGTCTCCCTCCCTGCGGGTTCTCACCACGATGGCATCCCCGCGAATTGCCGATGCGTCGAAGAACTCCTCAAAACTCTGGGTCTCGCCTCGCTTCACCCGCCGCCAGACTTCTCCGAGGGACAGCGGGCGAGGCTGTTTGCCGGGCTTTTTTTGTGCGCCGCAGACAAGACGGGCAGACAGCGCAGACGCCAGCGCCCGGGGCCGAGGCAGCCAACTTGCCTCAACGTGGATTCCGAGTTCCGGGATGAAAATGTCGCAGGGCACTTGCAGCGTCTTTTCAAAAGAGAAGGGCTTCGCCGTGGCCTCGGGGACGAAGAGCAGCTCGTCGTATTCGCGGCACGCAATAAGTCCCCTCCCGAGAGGAACGCTCTCGGCCCGAGTCCCGGCAACCAGTTCGCACAGGTGCTTCAGGGTTTGGCGCTCGATGGCTACGCCGAGGCGCTCCTGGACCATTCGCCGGAGGAATTCCCGCTGGAGCGGAACAGGGCGAGCCACGAGCTGGCCGAGGTCCACGGCGCCAATATCTCGGCCATGCCACCCCTTGCGGCCGGCAGGAGGTCGCGAGGACGGACAGGCACGCCAGACCACCGTTTTCTCGAGTTCCGCAATTGCCGCGGCGACGGATTCCTCCGCATCCCGCAGGTTGCGGGCGGTCTCAGCGAGGACTTTCCCGATTTGTGGGTTGTGCTCGGCTGCCAGCAAAGGGAGAAGCTGGTGACGTATCTTGTTGCGGGCCAGGGAAATGTCGAGATTCGTGAGGTCCTCCCGGTAGGAGAGCTTCTCCCGCTCCAGAAACGAAAGAATCTCCTTCCTCGTCACCTCTAAAAGAGGGCGGATGATGAGGACATCGCCTCCGGCCAATTTGCTTCGGTTTGTCGGCGTCCTCTTCTTGGCGTGTGCGGGGGACTCCGGAGCGCCCTGATCGGCAAGGACCGCGGCTCCAAACTCGGCTACGGGCACCGCCGGACGGAGAAGAGGAATCCCGGATAGCCCTTTCAACCCCGAACCTCTGACGAGGTTCATAAGGAAAGTTTCGGCGTTGTCGTCTAAGTTGTGGCCAAGGGCGATTTTCGTGGCCCGGCATTTCTTTGCAGCCTTTTTCAGGAACTCGTATCGCACTTCCCTGGCGACTTCTTCGATAGAGCCTCCACACTTTTTGTGGATTCCTCGGACATCGCGTGCCTCGACGACCAGAGGCACTCCACGCTTTTCCGCGAGACCTCTCACAAACCGCTCATCCTCGTCGCTGTCCGCTCCCCGAAGCTTATGGTTAAGATGGGCCGCACAGATGGAGAAGGAAAGGCGGCCCGTGACGCGCAGCAACCCCTCAAAAAGCGCAACCGAGTCAGGTCCGCCGGAGAGTGCGACCAGGACCGTATCCCCGACGGCAATAAGCCCATTTTCTTTTATCGTCGCCAGCATCTTCTTGAGCATGTGCGAGGACGACTCCGTTAGGCAGCGCACCGGCGATGTACCTCAGGGTGGAGTTCGACGCGGGACACCACCGCCGCTTCGGCGAAGGTCGTTTGAGTGAGCCCCGCCCGTTACTCGCCTATACAAGACATCCGTTATGGCCGGGCGGGAAAAGTCGGGGCGCTCGCAGGCCGGTGACCGCCTACGGCCGTGGCCGTTTGTCAAGCGGCAGGGGGCGGACGCACCACTGCCCGCACTCGCCACGCCCACGGGACGGCGTCGTGAGGCGTGTTCTCGGGCGACCCATCCGCCAGCCGTCCCCTCCGGGAAAGCGAGGTGGACAGCGATTCTTCCCAGGCAACCGCTTGTTCGCCTGTCAGGGGGCGCACACCACCGGTGCCACTGGGGCGACTCGTGATAGACCCTGCCTCCGTTTCTCCAGGGATTCCTTGGCCCGTTTGGCAGCATGCCATAGAACCGCAGCACCGATATGCCTGGCTGCGGCGCACACAATGTCGTTGGCGTATTTCCTGGCCCTCTCAGAGGCCCGGGGGTTATCGCGCACCATTAGACGCATCACAGGACAACCTCCCCCGCACAGGTACCGCCACAGGCAACCGTGGCAGGTTGTGATCTGCTCAACGTCAAGCCTCTTCAAGAGACCTTCCAGAACCTGCTTTTCCCTGTGGCGGTCACGGTCGAAGGCATTCCCGGTACGAAACCTCTCAATCCCCACAAGGTAGTGGCAGGGATAAATGTTTCCGAGCGCGTCAACGATAGGAGTGTTGCCGTAGGGGGCGCCGCATCCAAAACGGAGCATCTCACCCCTCCCGAGACGTCCGGCGTATTCGTTTGCCGGGAAGAGGCTTTCCAATGGCCATGTCCCAGCCCGCAGTACCGATGAGATACCGTCAACGAACTCCGTCGGCTCTGGGAGAAGATGATCCGGCAAGATCTCCTCGTCGGAGTTCACGGGCGCGACGGCCACAAAGGCGGAAGCGTGCGCTCCGAGTTCGCGGTGATGCTCCGAAATTTCCGGTATCAGTTTGACGTTTTGAGACGTCACCGTGGCCCGCAAAGCTACCGGCGCACCCGCATCCAGAAGCTTGCGAATCGTTCTCTTCACTCGCTTGTGCGACCCTTTCCCCGAGACGGTGGGGCGCATAGCGTCATGAACAGCCTCATCCCCATCGACATCGCAGAGAACGCTGACGTTGTTCTTGGCGGCCCACCTCGGCAGATCATCCGGACACGTGCTTAGGTTGCTCGTAAGGTGGTAACGGATCTCGCGGTCCGGCCACTTCGGACGCAGACGCGAGTTGAACTCGGCGACGATGGCGCTGCAAAGCCGCCAGTTCAGGAGAGGCTCACCGCCAAAGAAGACGACCTCAAGCTGCCCCCCCGGCGATAGCATTGAGAGGTATCTCTCGCCGGCAGCTAAAGCCACACCCAGGGACATGCTCGGCGGATTGTTAAGCTGATAGCTGCGCTCGCCGTTAAGGCAGTACGTGCAGCGGAGGTTACATCGGTGCGTTAACAGCAGGTACAGGGAAAGGCCTGGGCGGTGCGCCGCGTTGCTCCGTCCATCGTCCCCGGACCGCTCCGATGTGTTCTGGCGCACGAGAATCTCGTGCATCACAAGACTCTGAACAATAGGGCGCAGACAATCGGGCAACCAGGCTTCGTCGAAACCCTCGGCCGGAATGAGCGACAGCCAGCGAAGTACTTCGCTCGCTCCCTTCATTACGTACAGGGGACGAAGAGCCCTTGAGGACGCGACAACCGCGTCGTCCTCAGACCCTTTCACAACGATTAGCTCGGTCGCCTTCCTTAGCATGCCCGGCGCCTTCTTTGCAAAGGAGCGTGCGGTGAAAACCTTGTTGCACCGATGCATCCTGTACAGCCGACACACCCTGTGCACCCAGCGCATCTGGTGGATGCCCCTATGCACCCAAGACATCGAACCGTACAACCCGTGCATCCGGTACGACCCGTGCGCGCCGTGCACCCGGTGCATCCCGTACATGTCGTGATGGTGCACCCGAAGCACTCACGGATGGTCTGAAGGCTCGTGCCAACAGTGCATGCAATGCACCCGTGGATACACTGGATGCAGCACGTCTGACCCACACATGTCGGGACCGTAAGGTCCCGGCGAGCAGGGGTGGTCTTGATCCCCCGCCGGCTCCGGGATTCATCGGGGCTGGTCCGCCCGCAACCTTGAAGAAACAGGCCAAGACAAACCAGGGCGGCGCCCCTGGCAACCAGTGAGGAACATGCTGAGAGAAGCTTCTTCCGCGTCAGCGCCCGCCCGCGAGAATCGCGATATCTCTTCCTTCTCCTCAGTGGACCCTTCCGGATTCCGCCCACTCGCGTGCAAATGGCCCTCCTCCCCCGGATCCCATGGCGAACTCAGTGCCCTGCGGATACCGCACTCCCGGACCGTTGCCCCCCGTTGCTCACGTCCCCGTGGCCTGCGAGTCCCACAAGCCTCAGGCGCGCTGTGCCTATCTGTACGCGATGGCCGCCGGGCACCCCGTGCACATCGTGCAATGAGTGCACCCCATGCATCCACCAGTGCACATTACGCACCCCCAGCGGCACCCCGAGCGGCGACGCTGGCATCCGCCAAGAAGCGCGGACAACGAAACTAACACCACCACTTCACCCACAAGGGTACCACACGCGGCAAGAAACTCCCTACGGCCGATCCGGCGGCCGCGAGCCAGCGGCGTCTTCCTCTTGGCGAGCATAGCCTTTCTCCAGATTGAACTGTCCTCCTCCCACAGGGCCACTACCGCTGCGCCTGTTCCTCCATCGCGACTCAGAATATGCTGCCCGCCGCGGCGCCCATTGTCAAGAATTTTCTTTAGCCGATCAGGCGGACGGGGCCGGGTCTCGGGCGTTCGCTCCTGAACAGACAAGACAACACGAAGTCTGCACAATGGAACAGCCAAAGCCGCAGGGACCACCGGGCGCAAACTCGGCGTCGCTCAGGCGCGCTGCACGGCCCGCGGCACCCGTGAGAAATCTGAGAAAACGCAAACCGGGCCTTATAATAGCACAAAAAACAGCAGTCCTTGACGGGTCGGTTGCACAACCCGACTTTTCGGAGAAGGAGACGAAAAATGAGCAGTCCAAAGGAACAGAAGGAATACGTCGCCAAAACGGTTAGCGACAACAACGTTCGGTTCATCCAGTTGTGGTTCACGGACGTGCTGGGTTTTCTGAAAAGCTTCGCCATAACCGTGGATGAACTGGAGGTGGCGCTCAACGACGGGAAATGGTTCGACGGCTCGTCTATTCAGAGCTTTGCCCGGGTTGATGAAAGCGACCTTCTCGCAATCCCGGACCCGGCGACGTTTCGCATTTTGCCCTGGCGCTCCGAGGAGGAGTGTGCAGTCGGGCGGATGATCTGCGACATAGTTGAGCCGAACGGTGAACCGTGCAAGGGCGACCCGCGATGGATTCTCAGGAGAGCCCTGAAGAAAGCGGCCGACATGGGATTCACGTTCTACGTCGGGCCGGAACTGGAATATTTCTACTTCAAGGACTCCTCTCCGAACATCCAGTTGCTCGATGCGGGCGGGTACTTCGACCTTGCACCGCTTGACTTAGCAAGAGACCTTCGGAGAAACACAATCCTCCTCCTGGAAGAGATGGGAATTCCCGTCGAAGCCAGCCACCACGAAGTTGCACCGAGTCAGCACGAGATAGACCTTCGGTACAGCGACGCCCTGACCATGGCGGACACTACAATGACCTGCCGGTTGGTCATAAAGGAAGTGGCTTTGCGGAACGGTATTTACGCGACTTTCATGCCCAAGCCTCTCAACGGCGAAAACGGCAGCGGAATGCACACGCACCAATCGCTCTTCCGGGGTGAGAGAAATGCCTTCTTCGACCCGAATGAAAAGTACCACCTTTCGGACGTCGCCAGGCATTACATTGCCGGTCTTCTCAGGCACGCTCCGGAGATAACCATTCTCACTAATCAGTGGGTGAACTCCTACAAGCGCCTTAGACCCGGCTACGAGGCGCCGGTCTATCTGACGTGGGCAAGGAGGAGCAGAGCCGACATGATTCGTGTGCCCGAATACAAGCCGGGCAAAGAAAGGGCGGCAAGGGTTGAACTGCGGTCACCGGATTCGGCGTGCAATCCATACCTTGCATTTGCGGGGATGCTCATGGCTGGGCTTAAGGGAATCGAGGAGAAATATCCGCTCTCGGCAGAGATGGAGCAGAACGTTTTCGAGATGACCCCAAGGGAAAGAAAGGCTGCCGGCGTTGCATCCCTCCCGGGAAACCTCTACGAGGCGATTGAGATTGCCGAGAAGAGCGAGCTTCTGAGGGAGACGCTGGGGGAGTACCTCTTCGAGAAGCTCCTTGAGAACAAACGAATCGAGTGGGAGAAGCATTCAACACACGTCAGCGAGTACGAGTTGAAAGAGTATCTTTCCATTCTGTGAAGGGCGGCGACTTGGCGCTCTGATTCATGAAATTCAATGACGTATTTTTCTTTGACTGGATGAACAGGATGTACAGGATTCTGTGAATCCTGTTTGTCCCGTTTTCAATCTTATCAGTTTTGGCCATGCCAGGGCCCTGCCGAAGGCGGAGGCGGGGTGACTGACCGCCCACAGATTCGTGCTCTCCCTTTCAAATCCCGGACACCCAGTAAATCGTTAGGCCCGTCTTCTACAGTTGCGGCGGGTTTTGAAAAACTCGGTGGTTGGAAATGGGGGACTTACAGAGACGGGGCGGGAATATGTGCAGGGAAAGTAGTGCCATAAAATGAGGGAAATTGTGG
>CAYZXL010000064.1:0-27911 GCA_964482435.1 uncultured Verrucomicrobiota bacterium | reverse complement strand
TTTTCAAGCGCTCCCGACGCTGGAAGCCCCAAAAGATACGCTCATTATGTCATGTTACTTAAGACGTTCACTATAGTACTGGGGAAGACTTCAGACGTCTGAGGTTGCGGCGGCTCGCCGGACAAGCGGTTTTCTGGCGCCGCACGGCAACCAGCGCAATTCCAAGGTCTCACAGAAGTGACCGGTTCAGCTCTGGGTGAGTTAGTCAAAGTGGACCGAGGGTCTTCTCAGCGGGTCTGGCGGGAAAGTCCCTAACCAGACCATTACGCTTGCGGAATCGCCCTCGCTGCGGGCAGGATTTTTCTCCCGAGCCCCTCCTCGACGATGCCGAGAACTTGTTCGGGTGTGAAGGGCTTGGTGAGCGTCGCAAAGACGCCCAGGCGATCAAAGTCCTTTTCGGGGGCAGGAGGCCGGCCGCTCAAAATCACCATCAGCGGCCTCGTCTCGGGAGGAAGTGTGCTGACCATCTCAATGAAGTCTTGTCCCCTCATCTCCGGCATGTGGAGGTCAACGAAGGCCAGCGCGTATTCCGCACCCCGAAGCGCTCCCAGAGCCTCCATCGGATTAGTAAATCCGTCGGCGGAGTATCCGGCTGCGGCGAGTACGTCCACGACCGTATCGGCGACCCCTTCGTCGTCGTCAACCACCATCATCCGCGAGGCTTGTTTATTCCGTCCTTCGTGGGCGGGGTGGTCTCCCCTCGGCTCAGGCGCAGCAGTGAGGTACACAAGGAAACTCGTTCCTTTGCCGACTTCGCTGCTGACGGTTATCTCCCCTCCGTGCCCTTCAACTATTGTGTGGCATAAGCTCAGGCCCAAACCTGTCCCGTGAGCCTTTCCATCGTAAACCTCTCCATTTGCCAGAGCCCCCTTCGTCGTGAAAAACGGTTCGAACACCCTCGGAAGGTCCTCCTTTGGTATGCCGCATCCGGTATCATTCACCCTTATGAAAGGTCTGCCTCGCTCAGTCCTCGTCTGGACCGTCAGATTCTTCGTCGCCGACTTTAGCATTGCATGTCGAGCGTTGATAAAGAGGTTCATCACCACGGACTCCAGCATGTGCGTGTTCGCCATCACCATCGGCACGTCCGCCCCGTGCTCGACCGCCACCTCAATTCCCTCCCTGGCAAACTGATTCCCCTCAATCATCAAGACCCGGTCCACAACGTCTCTGAGGGCGGCAGGCTTCATCTCTCCGACATCTTTTCTGGAGAAAGTAAGCAAGCTCTTCGTCAGTTCGACGCCACCCGTTGCCAACGAGCGAATGGTCTCGAGATTTCGCCGTATGGAGCCTGGCAACTCTTCCATTTCCAGGCTCAGATCGAGGTAAGCGATAATGTCGCCGTTGATGTTGTTGAACTCGTGCGCGATTCCCCCTGCAAGCGTCCCCACTGCTTCCATCTTCTGCGCATGGGCAAGTTGCTCCTGAAGCCGCCGCCTCTCTTCTTCGGCGCGCTTGCGATCGGTGATGTCCCGCACCACACTAACCCATCCGGTGCGGTTTCCCCGGTCGTCTTCCAGAGGCACTACACTGTGCTCGCTGGGAAAGACTGTCCCGTCCTTGCGTTTCATCCCGAACTGTAAGTGGTCGAGAAAGCCCTTCTCCTCAATTGCGACATAGAGATGCCTTCTGAAGTCCTGGAGCGACCCTTCATCAACATGTAACATCTCCGTCGGATGCCCAACCATTTGCTGGCGGGTGTAGCTGAAGATTTCCGTCGCCGCCCGGTTGCAGTCCACAATCTCCACCGTATTGGCATCAATGATGAACACGGCGTCTCGCAGGCTGTTGAGCGCTCGTTCCAGCAATTGCTTGCTTTGGCGAAGAGCTTCCTCGGCCCTTTTTCGCTCAATGGCGTACCGAGCAGCCCGGCTCAGCAGATTCGCGTCCACCTGCCCCTTGACCAGGTAGTCCTGCGCCCCCTCCCTCACAGCCCTTGCGGCAAGGGCCTCGTCGTCAAGCCCCGTCAAGACCAGAATGGGCAACTGCGGCGCCTTGCCTTGAATTTTCGCCAGGGCGTTGAGACCCCGGCTGTCCGGCAGCGACAGGTCCAGAAGAACCACGTCAATTCCCCCCTCCGCCAGACGCTCCATCGCCGCAGAAAGGCGTTCGGCCCATATCACGTGAAACCGAAACGCGGGGATTTCCCACAGCATCTCTTTCAGAAGGCGGGCATCCGCCGGGTTGTCCTCAACCAGAAGGACCCTTGTTGCCTCGGAACTCTCACGCCTCTCTTGGGCCTGAGTATTCATTTCGTTCCTTTCTCAGCAACCTCCATTCCGCAACCGACCGAACACGAAACCCAGTTGCTTTTTTCAAAACGTCAGCCGCCTCGCCATCGCGGACCGGCTCGAGCTCTCCGAATGCTCCACTCGCTCCAGCAGATTTCGGATGAGTCCCCGGTGCCTCTGCCCGAGCAGGAACCTCCCAGCCATCTCTCCCGAAATCAAGCCCTGATTGTCGCGCCGCCCTTCGTCTTCCTGCCGTTTTTCGTTCGGGAACGACACGGGCTCCATCACTTCGGCGGCAGCTTCACGACCGTCAGCCAGAAAGTCTCTATGGACTTCACCACGGAGATGAACTGCTCAAAGTCAACCGGCTTGGTGATGTAGCAGTTGGCGTGGAGGTTGTAACTCCTGATGATGTCTTCCTCAGCCTTGGACGTCGTCAGAATCACCACCGGGATACGTCTCAAGTTCTCGTCGCTTTTGATTTCCTCGAGCACTCTCCGGCCGTCTTTCTTCGGCAGGTTCAGGTCGAGCAAAATGAGGTCCGGGCGTGGGACGCTTGCGTATCTGTCGTGATGCCGGAGGAACGCAACTGCCTCCACTCCATCTCCCACGACGTGCAGGGTGTTGACGACCTTGTTTTCCTTGAGAGCCTCCCTGGTCAGCCGGACATCCCCTTCGTTGTCCTCCACTAAAAGAATCTCGATGGGCTTACCGAACTCTTCGTCATTCATAGCTGTTGTTCTCCCGCGATTGGAATTGTGAAATAGAATGTCGAACCTTTTCCGGGCTGCGACTCAACCCAGATTTTTCCCCCATGTCGTTCCACAATCTTTTTGCAGACTGCCAGGCCGATGCCGGTCCCGGGATATTCGCTTCTGCTGTGCAGCCGCTGAAAAATCACGAAAATCCGGTCCGCGTACTCCATGTCAATCCCGATCCCGTTATCCTGTACCGAGAAAAGCCACTCATTTCCGTATTGCTCCGCCGAGATGTGCACCTGCGGCGGCTCCTTCCCCCGAAACTTGATGGCGTTGCCGATGAGGTTCTGGAAAAGCTGCTCCAGTTGTGCCCCATCGGCCATCAAGGTCGGCAACTGGTCGTGGCTCACTATCGCGGTGCTCTCGCACATCGCCATTTGCAGGTTCGTGAAGACCCTCTCGAACACTTCCTCGCAGTCGGTCGGTTCGAATGGTTTTGCCCGCGTGCCGACTCGCGAATACGTCAGCAGTGCGTTGATGAGCGCCTGCATCCTTGTCGCCCCATCCACGATGAAGCTGATGAAATCGTCGGCATCCGAATCGAGCTTTCCCCTGTAACGCTTCTCCAAGAGCTGAGCGTAGCTCGCCACCATTCGCAGCGGCTCCTGAAGGTCGTGGGAAGCTACGTACGCGAACTGCTCAAGGTCCGTGTTGGAACGCGCCAGCTCCGCCGCCGTCCTTTTCAGTTCGTCTTCCGCCTCTTTTCGGTCGGTGATGTCGCGCGACACCCCAAAAGTCCCAACGATTTTCCCCTCCTTATCCCGAAGGGGCATCTTCGTCGTGGAAACCCATCTCGCCTTCCCATCCGGCCAGGTCTCCTTTTCCTCCTTTCCCACTATCGGCTGGCCGGTCGTCATTACCTCCTGTTCATCCTCGAATGCCGGACGGGCGTGCTCCTCCGTGAAGAAGTCGAAATCGCTCTTCCCCAGCGCCTCGGAGGCATCGGTCAGGCCAAACCGTTGTGCCTGTGATGTGCTTATCTTGGTGAATCGGCTTTGCTCATCTTTGAAGTAGATGCTGTCGGGAAAACTGTCCATGAGGCTGTTCATCAAGTATCGTTCGTGGACCAGCGCCTCCTCCACGCGCTTCCGCTCCGTGACGTCCCAGAACATCCCCTGGGTTCCGATTACTTCTCCCTTGAAGTTGCGAACAGGCGTCTTGAAAACCTGTACGTAGATTTTCTCTCCGCTTGGCTTCCGGTGCTCCTCGACGTCCTCGAACACCTGTCCGGTCCGTGCGACTCTTCCGTCGTCTGCCCTGTACTTCTCCGCAAGCTCCTTCGGGAAGAAATCGAAATCGGTCTTGCCTATGATTTCCTCAAGGGGTCTTCCTAACGTCTCGCAGAACAGCTTGTTTCCGAAGGTGAACGTCCCCTCGAGATCCTTCCGAAAAACGTTCATCGGCAAGCTTTCCACGAGGGAGAGATAAAGTGCCTTGGAGTCCTTCAGGGCCTGTTCTGTGCGCTTCCGGTCGCTGACATCCCAGAAAATTCCCTGCGTACCTACGACTTCTCCCTTGAAATTGCGCACGGGCGCCTTGAAAACCTGAACGTATATCTTCTCCCCGTCCGGCTTCTGGTGTTCCTCCACGTCCTCGAACAGCTTTTGGGTCTGCGCCACTGTTTTGTCGTCCGCCCGGTATTTCTCAGCGAGCTCCTTTGGGAAGAAGTCGAAGTCCGTTTTGCCGACTATCTCCTGGACCGGCTTACCGAGAGTACGGCAGAACAACTCATTGCCGAAGACGAAGCGCCCCTCCAAATCCTTGCGGAAGACGTTCAATGGAATACTTTCGACGAGAGAATGGAATAGAGCCTCGGAGTCCCTCAGCGCCTCCTCAGCCCGCTTGCGATACAAGGCCTCGACAAATGCTGCAGATAGGTCTTCGATGGCCTTCTGGTCGCCTGGGCCATACCCGGACTTCTTGTTGGCCAGAGCGATTATCCCGACGATTTTGCCCTTACGTTTGAAGGGCACGGCGAGGAAGGAAGTTATGGGGGGGTAACCAGAAGGAACTCCGACACTACCTGGGTGGGAGGAAGGATCGTTAATTAGCAGAGGTTTCTCCCCTTTCAATACGGCCCCCCAGATGCCGCGCACCTCCATGTCCTTTGTCGCCTTGACCGCGTCAGATTTCGGCATTCTGCATGCATCCCAGCCCGGGTCGCTTATGGCTATGGTGTCGAAGCGTCCCGCTGGGTTGAGTTCGCCGATGAAGCCGAAACTGCTGTCTGTCAGCCCGCACGCGACTGCGAGACATGCTCGGGCAATGTCCTCGTCGCTGTCCGATGTCAGCGTCTCGCGGAGCACTCTGTTGATTCCGTTGAAGAGCGCGCTTTGTCCCAGGACCAACTCCTCCACCCGCTTCAATTGACTTATATCGCGGCTGCTGCCGACAAGCCCCACAATTGTGCCGTCGCCGCCCCGGAGCGGAATCTTGTTGACCAGAAACCACATCTTGTTCCCCTCTCGGTCCAGCCCTGGCTCCTGCTTGTTCACCAAGGGCCGTCCCGACTCCATGACGGTTCGCTCAGTGAAGCAGAACAAGGTCGCCAGGTCTTTCGGATAGAAGTCAAAGTCGGTCTTGCCGATGAGTTCGTCCGATGAATTCACCCCCATATGGCGGGCAAGGGCAGCGTTGGCGAGAACGAAACGGCTTTGCGCGTCCTTGATGTAAATGTGGTCAGGGACGTTATCTATCAGCATGCGGAGAAGACTGCGCTCGTCCTCTATGACGGTTATAACTTCTCCGCCCCCTTTTCGCGAAACCCCTGGTCTGCCGCCTTGCTCAGGGACTTCCGGCAGGCCGTTTGCCTCTCGAACCCTTTTGTTCGTCTCCTTGTGCATTTTTAGCACTCCCGGGGAAGGTCATTGCCTTTGGCCCAAAGCACCTGGGCGGTTTGTCTGTGCGCTCGGCCGCAATCGGGGGGCAGCTATGCTCAGGGACGTCACCCAGATAGAATATGCCACGACGGAGATCCTGACGAGCCAACGCGTCCTCCCCACTCGGTGGCGCACGAGAAAGAAGTTTTGCGCGCATACACCAAGAGGCGTGCCAGGAGTGAGCACCCTCCCTGTCTGTGCTGCATTGTTCTGATGCGACGCAAGATACGACGAAACAGCCTCTTCCGAAGCCCACGCGGTCCCTGAACATTTTTGTCCACGAGAGCCCCTGCCGCGTTCAGTCGCTGAGCAGTTTTCATAACACTTTGCGGGCCAATGGGATGGGCGAACAGGGTACGCCTCGTGGGCTGTGGATGCCTCTTGTTTCAGAGAGGCTGGCTTTGTGGTCGAGGGGGCCTGGGAAGGGCTGGGCAGAAAGGGGTGCGCCTGAAGGTCAGTCCGCAGTTCGGGCCGGCGAGCAAGAAGAAGAAGAAAGGGATGGCGAAATGGTGACTCCAAGCTGCCAGAGCAGAAAGCTCAGTTCGTCCGTAACGTCCTCAATCTCCTTGCTCAGCGGCTGGCCGCCGGAGTGCCCTGTTTTCGTGTGGTATCTCAGCAGAACGGGGCTTTTCGAGGCAGTCGCCGACTGAAGCCGTGCGGCCATCTTTCTCGCGTGGAGTGGGTCCACGCGAGTGTCCGCTTCCCCTGTCACGAAAAGAACTGCCGGATACTTCAGACCATCGTTCACCCGGTGATAAGGTGAGTAAGCGTAGATGTATTTGAACTGGTCGGAATTTTCTGACGAGCCGTACTCCGAAACCCAGAACGCGGCAACCCGAAACCTGTGGTATCGCACCATGTCAAGCAGGGGATGGCTGCACACAACAGCCTGAAACAACTCCGGGCGCTGCGTCACAGCCGCTCCGACGAGGAGTCCCCCGTTGCTCCCGCCGTAAATCGCCAGCCTCGTTGGACTGGTGTATCCGTTGGCGATAAGCCATTCTGCCGCAGCAATGAAGTCATCGAAGACGTTTTGCTTTTTCTCGAACATGCCTTCCCGGTGCCAATCCTCGCCAAATTCTCCGCCCCCTCTCAGGTTCGCTACGGCAAAGACCCCGCCGTTCTCTGCCCAAACCGCCGCCAACGCCGAAAACCACGGCGTGAGGCTCATGTTGAAGCCGCCGTAGCCCGTCAGAAGCATTGGGTTCGCCCCGTTGAGCCGGATGTTCCTGTCATGAACGAGAAACATCGGCACTTTCGTCGCATCTCTTGATTTGTACCAGACCTGCTTGACCTGGAGCGCTTCACTATTGATGGGGGCGCTCGACCGCCACCATACGTCCTGAGTCCCTTTTTCAACGTCATACCGGTAAGTGGTCGCAGGCGTGTTAAACGATGAGAATGAGAAGAACGCTTCGGTGCTCTTCCAGCGACCTGTGACTCCTCCGACCGAGCCAATTCCCGGAAGCGAGACCTCCCCCAGACACCGGCCATCCGGGTCGCACAGCTTCACCTCCGAACTCACGTTGCGCAGGTAAGTCACAATAAGCCTTCCCCCCACAAGGGAAAACCGCTCGATGACCGCGTCAGCTTCAGGGACTATCTCGCGCCAACCGTCTCGGGACGGGTCAGCGAGGCTTACCCGGAAAATCCGGTCCTTCGGCGCCTCCCAGTTCGTCTGCAAGAAGAGAAAGTCCCCTCCGATGCTCCCAATGAACCTGGCATCAATGTCGTTCACCACCGACACCACCGGTCCATCCTTTTCCACGTTCTTAAGATGAATCTCCGACTTTTGCCCCGCGGAGCCATGCCAGACGGTCATCAACAAAAATCGCCCGTCTTCCGAAAGCTCAATGCTGATCCCCTTGTCCGGCCCATACACCCTGCCGAAAATCTCCACATCGGCAGCGGGGTCCGTCCCAGCCGCGTGGTAACAGACCCGTGGGCCGGCAGAGTCGTGCTTCGAGTAGTAAAGGCCGCTCTCATCGGGCTTGAGGCAGCAGTCAAAATAAAGCCTCTTCGGCAACGCGTCCGGCAAGTCCACCTTCTTGTCAACATCGAACAATCGGATGCTGACCTCATCCTGCCCACCTTCTCGAACGGAATACGCCATCAAAGTGCCATCTTCCGAAACGTCCAGAATCGCCACGTTCGTCGTCCGGTCGGGACTCATGGAGTGCGGGTCAATCAGTACCTCGTCCTTGCCCCCAAGCCCTTTCCTCATGCAAATGACCGCAAGCTCCTGGTCTCGGTCTCTCCTGGAAAAGAGATAGCGCCCGTTACGAACGGCCGGCATGCCAACCCAATCAACCCTCATCAACTCCGTCAGCCGCTTCCTCAGCGCCTCCCGCCCGGGCAACGAGCCAATCACCGAATCCGTGTACCCGTTCTGCGCCTTGACCCACTCTTTAGTCTCCGGGCTGTTCTCATCCTCCAGCCACCGGTATGGGTCGCTGACCTCGACCCCGTGGATGACCTCCTTCACGTCCTCCTTCCGCGTTTTAGGCGGCGACTTGCCGGGTTGACCGTGCGCCTGCACGAAAGAGAATCCCATTACCATGACCATACAAAACCCTCCGCAAAGATGGCAGCGCAAGGCTCTCATCATGGGCATCTTGCCAGCTTCCAATACGTCCTATTGCTTCGACTCCATGAATCCAAAGAAGGCCACCCTTCTGCGAAAATCCGACCAAGCGGAGCACATGCGTGCCACTCCGACAAACCTACTATCGTGGCGACGTGGACTCGGTCTCGCGGAGTCTCGGACCGACAACCCTTCCCGCGAATCGGAACGACCCCAAAAGCAACAAAAAGAAGACCACAACAGCAACAGCGACGGCGACCGCAACCCACCAATGGTGAGGCTGGAAGCGCTTCAGGGAGGGAGCGAAGGCGATCAAGCCCAGAACAGCCGCAATCACTATGACCGCGTCCCAGCTCGCCCTTTGCCAGTAACCCCCTCCGAGGTGCAGCCACATCCCGAATTCGTCGAAGGTCAGCCCCAGACCGATTCCGTACAGCACTGCCGCCACTTCCGCACCTCGCCCAACCGGGCGCCGGAACAACAGATATGCTCCGACGGCAGCGAGGAGGAAAATCCCGTAATTCAGGTGATGAATGTGAGTCCCGCCCAGATGCACGAAAAGGTCCGGTATCCTCCGAGACATAATCAGGAAAGCAACCACCCGCGAGATTATGAACGTCAAGACGAAGGCGCTGAGCACTCTTCTCGCCAGCCGCCTGATAGCCCGCCGCTGCGTTACACTGTTTTTCACCTCGCCTGTCATTCTCGATAGCCTATGCCTGACGATCTCGACGGGTAATTCTCCAGCCGTACATATGCCGTGTCCTTTTGAGTATCGAGAAGAGCAAACAACTGCGCTGGCTGCCCTGCGCCTCGGCCGTGCAGCCTGGGAGGCTCGTGCATAGCCCCTAACCCGCGGAACCGGCAAGCAGCCGAGCAGACAACAACGTTGAATACCTCGGCCCCACCGAGGAAAGGACGCTGCGAATGAGGTGTACTTCTGTGGCGCGAAACTCGCCCGCCCAAAATTCTTTCTCCGACTCCAGAGCAGACCTCAACCTATCAAGATTCTTCGGGCTTCTTACCCGCCCCAGCGTGATATGCGGCGAATACTCCCTCTCTTCCGATTCCAGCCCCAGCCTTTTCGTTTCCTCGCACACAGACCTCTGGAGCGATGCCAAGTCGTGCCCGCCAGCTATTCCCCAGCGACCTCCATGACGTTCCCCCTCTGGCGCCTCTACGGGTCAATTATCACGCGATAGAACCTTCTGCCTTGTGCGGGCGGGCCCTGCGGCGGGCCGAAATCATCGGTAAACTCCTCGGAGTCAGGCCGCCCCTTGGGGACATCCTTCTCCTCCCTCTGAGAGTCCTCAATGTCAACGAACGCCCCGCTCTCCAGAGCGTCGCAATATTGAACGCGATAAACAATTCCACCCACGCTGTTCCACCTTACTATCATGCCGCCATCGCTTCTCAATACCTGCTCTATCCTGAAAACCGAAGCAGCGCTCGGGTCGAATGGGTCAGTGCCCGATGTCAACTCGTCCGCATTCCCAACTCCATCGCCGTCAATGTCGTCTGGGGTGTTCGCCCCTGCAAGCACCAGGGACAGCGAGAAGTTGCCCGTCCGGTTGCTCACCTCATGGCAGATGATCGTGTAAATGCCGGTTTGGAGCAGACCGAAAGCCTTTTCCGCCGCAGTGTAGTCAAAGGCGTCGCCGAGCTTCACCCCGTCCGGACCGTACAGTTCGAAGGCGTCGCCGAAATCGCTCGCGTACGCTCCCACCCGATCCCCCATCCGTACGACAGCCGTGTCTCCTGCTATTGCCGCGAAGATCGCCGCGTCCAGGTCCCCAGGCAGGTCGATCTTCGCTTCGACAACCTCCCCACTCGCAATCGCACCGAGGTCCCAGTCCTTCATGGCGACCCGATACCCGGTCAGCACGATGGAGACCCCGTAGTCCCCTGTCCGGTTGGTCCCCTCATGGCACACAAGTGTGTAGGTTCCGCTCTGGGTCAGGGCAAAGCTCCCTTGTGCCGCCGAGTAGTCAAAGGCCTCCCCCAGCTTCACCCCGTTCGGAGCGTATAGTTCAAGGGCGTCGCCGAAATCGCTCGCGTACGCTTCCACCCGATCCCCCATCCGGATAACAGCCGTGTGCCCCGCTTCTGCCTCGAACGTGGCGGCATCCAGGTCTCCCGGAAGATCAATCCTCGCTCCCACCACCTCCCCATTGGCTATCGAGCGAATGTCTGAGTCCCCCGCCACCTCTTCCACCGGATACCCTGTCAAGACAATCGAAACTCCGTAATCTCCGCTCCGGTTAGTCGTCTCGTGGCACACAAGTGTGTAGGTTCCGCTCTGGGTCAGGGCAAAGCTCCCTTGTGCCGCCGAGTAGTCAGAGGCCTCCCCCAGCTTCGCGCCGTTGGGAGGACCGTAGTACAGTTCGAACGCGTCGCGAAAATCGCTCGGGTACGTTCCGACCCGATCCCCCATCCGGATAACAACCGTGTGCTCCGCTTCTGCCTCGAACGTGTAGCAATCCATTTCCCCAGGGTAGGAGATTGTACCCGCGATGCACTGTCCCGATTTAATCTCTACACATTCCGTCGGGAAGGCGCCCATTTCAAGAGAGGCAAACACCGAAACCAGAACCCAGACAACCAGTATTCTACCCATTTCCCCCTCCTTTCTGAATGATTACCATTGGGCCGCCGGCCTAAGCCAGCAAACCCTCGGAGTGTATACGAGACGACCTCTCATTATCACAGGCAGCGCGTGACCGCAAGCGTTTTTTCGCCCAAGCGCCCCATCCGTTTAGCCCTCGCCGCGAAGCATTGCGGTCCCGGCTGCCAGGGGGGCGGAGAAAAGCGTCGAGTAGCTAGGTCCCTCCGAGGAAAGGACGCTGCGAATGAGGTGTACTTCTGTGGCGCGAAACTCGCCCGCCCAAAATTCTTTCTCCGACTCCAGAGCAGACCTCAACCTATCAAGATTCTTCGGGCTTCTTACCCGCCCCAGCGTGATATGCGGCGAATACTCCCTCTCTTCCGATTCCAGCCCCAGCCTTTTCGTTTCCTCGCAGACAGACCTCTGGAGCGATGCCATCTGGTCCGCCCCTTTCCCAACTCCTATCCAGACGACCTTCGGCCTTCTCGCGTTCGGAAAGACTCCCAGTCCCCCGACCGACACCTCGAAAGCGCCGTGTGCCGAAGCCACTCGCTCAAGCGCCGATTTTATCTCCTCGATTTTCTCCAGCGGCGTCTCGCCGAAAAACTGAAGAGTGACGTGAGCTTTGCTCGGCTTCACCCAGCGCACGTCCGCCCCGGACGCTTGCAGCTTCCGCTGAATCTCAGCAAATCTCGACTTGATCTCGTCGGGAAATTGTACCGCGATGAAAGCTCTTATCGTTTCCACTTCTCGCTCCTCGAGCGGTCCTCTTGCTGACACCGCAACTATGTTTTCGTTCGCTGGCTCTCGCCTTCCGCAAATTCCAGAAGATACTCCCTGACCATGTTCAGCGCCGCCTGCGATGCGCGATACCTCACCATTTCCCTGTCCCCCCGGAAATTGAATTTCTTCGTCAGCGTCCTCTTTCCGTCGGACAGCGCCATATAAACCAGCCCTACCGGCTTTTCCTTTGTTACCCCGGTGGGCCCTGCAATCCCCGTCACGGAGAGCCCCAGATTTGTCCCCGCCTTTTCCCGGACGTTCTCCGCCATCTCCCTTGCAGTCTCTTCGCTCACACCCCCGTGCTTGACCAGGGTTTGGCGCGAAACCCCCAACAGTCCCTCCTTCCATTCGCTGCTGTACGACACGAACGCCCCCTCAAAATAGTCGGAACTCCCCGAAATGTCCGTGATTCGTTTAGAGATCAGCCCGCCCGTGCACGATTCCGCCAGGGCGATGGTTTTCCCCCTTTCCCGCAGCATCGTTCCGACAACCTCCTCGAGGGACCTATCGTCTCTTGTGAATATCCTTTCCCCGAAGGCAGCCTCCACCACCCTCTCTCCCTGCTCGAGAATTCGCTCAGCCTCTTCCCTCGTCGGAGCAGTGCAGAAGAGCCGAATGTCAACCTGATACGGATGCGCGATTAGCCCATATGACAGCCCCGGAATCTCCTCCAGGGATTCCCTTATCTTCTCCTCGATGTCCGACTCGCGAATCGCTATCGTCCGGAACATTTTCTCGACGAAAAGACCCCCTTTCCTTGCCGCTTGCAGCTCAGGGATGACCACCGACTCAAACATCGGCTTTAGCTCATTCGGCGGACCGGGCAGCGCGACCAAGAACTTCTCTCCTTCGTGGAAAATGAACCCCGGCGCCGTCCCCACACTGTTCGGAATCACAAAAGCGCTCTCCGGAACCTCCGCCTGAGTTAGAACCAGCGCAGAAAGAGCGTCCCCGTATCTTGCCCTGAGGTCCTTGACGATGCTCTCGTCCTTGACAAGCCTCGTGTGAAAAAGCTCTGTGAGGACTGTCTTGGTTGGGTCGTCCTTCGTGGGTCCGAGACCTCCCGTCGTGATAACCACATCGCACCTTTGCAGCGATTCCTCCAGAACGTCCCGCAGGACTTCCTTGTCGTCAAGCACCGTAACCTGCCGTTCCAACCTCACGCCAATCCGCGCCAGTCTGTCGCCGATGTAGGCGGTGTTGGTATTGATGACCTTGCCCAAAAGTATCTCGTCGCCAATAGTAACCAGTTCCGCTTTCAACTCCGCTCTCCTCTCCGCCTCAAACCCGCCGCTACGTCCCAAGGATGCCGCCATAGATTCTCATGTAGAACGAAACGACCATAAAAGCCACGTAAAGCAGAACCGCCACGTACAAACCCCTAATCCCTAAGACCAACGTCAGCCGCAAATTCTCGGTGGCTTGTTCTCGCGCCAGCTTTGCCACGTGCCCCATCGCCTCATGGAGCTTCCCCGCCTCTTCCCCCACAATGAGCATCTGCACGACATCGAAGGGAAAAAGCCCCGTCTTGTCCAGCGATTCGGAAATAGAAGCTCCTTTCTCGATATGTTCCAGCGCCCGCATGGCGCGCTTCCGAAAAGCGCTATTTCCGGAGCTTTCCGCCGATAGCGTTAGCGCTGCCCCGATGTCAAGCCCTGCTTCCAGGGACATCCTCATCGCCTCGCAGAATTTCGAAACGCAGAACTTCAACACCAGCCGCCGAACAAAAGGAAAGTGAAACCACCCGGCGCCTACGGCATCCCGAAACCAGCGCGAGAAATTGTACGCCGCCCATACCGCCGCCACGACCAGGACGAGCCACGCCCCCGCATCGGCGTATCCAGTCAACGCTGCCACGCCCTCCAACAACCAGCCGATGAAGCCGACCAGTGCCATCAGGACGCTGAGATGCGCGACAATAGGATAAAGCTCCCGCCTCACTGCTCGTGCGGTTTGAAGCCGCTCTTCATAATGCGACGATAGGCCTGCCGCGACCTGCTCCAGCCTTCCGGTCTTTTCCCCAACCTCGATCATCCTGATGAAAAAATCGGGGAAAATGTTGCTGTGTCTCTGGAATGCCTGAGCCAGGGTGGTGCCCGACTCAATGCTTCGGTTCACTTCCCTTGAGGCCGCCCTCATCACCCTCGTCGGCGCCGTCCGCGAGAGCGTCTCTAAAACGCGGTTGATGGGAAGAGCCGCGTTAAGTCCGGTGGAGAACTGCTTCGTATAATAGAAGATGTTCTTGGTGGACATGTTCAGGAGAAGAATTTTGCGCTTCCTCGACCGTCGGCGGTTCAAACCTTCCCGCCGCCCCGCAGCAATATCCCCTCGAAAGAGACCCCCGTCAATAGACGTCTTTAGTCGTGAACAAAGTCATAAGCATAATCCGCAGGTCAAGCAGAACCGACCAGTTCTCCATGTAGTGCAGGTCGTGCCGGACACGCTCCTCAAACGATGTGTTCTGCCTCAGCCCGTGCACCTGCGCCCAGCCAGTGATTCCCGACTTCACCAGATGCCTTGTCATGTACCGCGGGATATCGTTTTTGAATTGCTCGATGAAGAACGGCCTCTCCGGTCGCGGCCCGACTATACTCATGTCCCCCCTCAGGACGTTGTAAAGCTGCGGCAGCTCATCGAGATTAAATCTCCTCAAAAATGCCCCTATTGGTGTCACCCGCTCGTCGTTCCTCTTTGTCATGACCGGCCCCGTGTGTGCCTCGGCATTGTTCTTCATTGTTCTCAGCTTGTACAGAGCGAAGCATTTCCCGTCCTCACCGCACCGCACTTGCTTGAACAACACCGCGCCGCATGAGCTCCTTTTGACAAGAACCGCCGCAAGAAACATTATCGGCGACGATAGAACCAGCCCCCACGCCGCGAACGCCACGTCCATCAACCTCTTGACCAACCTATTCCACGGATTGTCCAGGGGGAGAGGCTTCAGCCCCATCAGCGGCACACCGTCTAAGTTCACCACCTCCAGGCTCGCTGTCAAAATCTCGTACATGTCCGGAATCAGCCGGAAATCAATAAGCTCCTTCTCGCACTCGGCGATGATTTTGCCCTTCGTTTCGCGGTCGAGGCTCGGCACGCACAGAATCACCTCGTCAATCTTGTCCTTCCTCAGCAGAGATGAAATGTCATCGAGCGTGCCCAGGACGGGGCAGCCCAGAAGCTCCTTCATCCTCACGTTTGGGAAAGCAGACACCACCCCAACGATCTCGTAGCATAACTGCGGCGCGCCCTGGATGCTTTTGATGAGGTTCTTCGCCCTTCCCCCCGTTCCGATGATTAAAAGCTTCCGAGTCAAGCCCGCCTTTGCGAAGTACCACGCCTCAAACCGCCCCATCAGCTTTCGGAAGATGACAACCGGAATCACAACGCACGGAACTGACAGGATTGCCACTCCCGCCGAGTAGGTGAAGTCCCTTTGCTTGTACACGAACGACAGAACAATCAAAACCACGAGACCCGCCACCGTTCCTTTCACCACATTCCACGGCTCGCTCGATGTCAGAAGAGACCATTGCCTGCGGTACAGTCCGAACGATTTGAACGACAGCAGAATCACAATCGTCGCCAGAGGGTAAGCCTGAAGATACCGAGCCGCGGGCGGCGTCACCCCTTTCCCCGGAAGAATAGGGAAAATCCCAAACCGAATCAGGTACGCCAGATAAAGCCCCAGGAACACAAGCGCAGCATCCCCCACCACAAGCATGGCAGAGACAAGCAAATTGGATTTCTTCTTCGAGATCATGCCTTAAGGCTCTTTCGCCGCAACGCCTTCGCTCACCGCACGCAACAATGATAAACCCTCACCGCCCCCTGTCAAGACGAAACTCGTTGCACCGATTCGGCGCCGTGGTTTTTGGGTGCCACACGAGCAGCCGATGTCTGGCGGTTCGTGAGGGGAGCGGGGGTTGCTATCGAGACCCGTGTGGTAACTGGCAGCCATCGGTTATGGGCGGGCGGGGGGATGTCAAAGGGCCTCAACGCGTGGGCGCAACAGTGTGGCATCCCGCCTTTGGCGGGACCCGTGAAGAACCATGGGCAAGATGCCCATGCCGCAACAAGACGCGCAGCTCTGTCCTATGCCGCCGACGTCCGCGCCCCCGCCCAACAACGAGGGGTTGCTTGAGCAGGCAAAAAAAGCTTGACAGGACCCCCCTGGCGCGAGACATTCGCTTCGGGTCTTTTCAAAATTGGTTGGGTTTCCAAACGGAGAAGGGGGGTAGAGCCACCTTAATCCATGTCTCGCTCTGGTTGTGCCAGCTTCCCTTGCTAACGCGGTCGTCCGCCCCCTCTGGGCGTGTCGTCTCAGGCTGCGGCTTGAGACAACAGAACAAGCTGGTTATTGGGGTCTCCACTCTTGTTTTCAATGAGGGACTGACTCGATAGTTGGGTGTGCAGGTTCCACCCGCACACCGAAGGATTTGTTTCCAATGCCGTTGTGAATAATGCTCTTCAACCGCGGCTGCGGGTTGGAGGAGCTGGGTAATCGTCACTACAAACCTCAACTATGGGAGGGGTCGCCATGAAAACAAAATCATTCGCGAGGATACTAACGGCATCGCTTTGCCTGCTTGTGCCCACTTGCGTCGCCACATTTACGGCCCCAAGCGTCGGTGGCGCTCAGACCCCTACCTTCGAGGTCCCCGCGGGGGATAGCACAGGCACCTCCTCCGAGAGGCTCGACGCCACGGTGCTTCAACCGCCTTCGTCACCGACCGGACTGACGGCCGTGGGCGTCTGTCTCGGGATCGCACTCAAATGGGATCCGGCAGATGGAGCCGACTCCTACAAGATTCTCAGGTGCGAGGTTGGCGTTCCTTCGCCGGTCGACGTGCCTGTCGCCGAAGTCACCGGAATAAGCTACAACGACACCTCCATGCCCATCCACATGGACCAGGTGTACAGCTACACCGTCATCGCCGTCAACGGCTTCGGTGAAGGCTCACCCTCCGTTCCGGCTCAGGCCTATGCCCTCTCCGCGAACCTCGCTCTTAGACCTGACACAGTGCCCTTTGCGAAAAAACCGCATCCCGGTTGGACCCTCGGAACCGTCATGAACAACACTAACATAAACGAGAGCTTCGATAGCTGGTTCGGCGGCGCGGCTTCCCCGGACGATTGGTGGGGTTACAACTGGCCTGTGTCGCTGTGCTTCCAGGAAATCCACTACTATCCGGGCAATGTGTTCGTGGACGGTGGGTGGTGGACTTCGCTGGGCGTCGAGTTCACGGACGACGGTGTAAATTGGTACAACATTCCCAGCGTCACCATTACACCCGCCTACCAGTTCAGCCCCGATACGCCCGATGGCCGCAGCCCCGCTCTCGGCGAGCTCCCGTACATCCGCAGGCACATCCTCAAGTTCCCGCCGGTTCAGGGCACCGGCCTGAGAATCTACGGCGCTCCAGGCGGAACAGCCGACTACACCTCCGTCGCTGAACTCGAAGTCTTCGGCGTCGTCGCGTGCACCGCGGATGCAGGGCCCGACCAGACGGTTTGCGCAGGGGCACCGGTGACGTTAAACGGCTCGGGTTCGATTCCCGCGGGTCCGTACACCTGGACGGAGGTTACCACATCCGGCGTAACGCTTTCCAACCCCGCCGCAGCGGCCCCCTTCTTCACCGCACCATCTGTGGCGACGACCCTGACTTTCAAGCTGGAGATCAACGACGGCACGACGTGCTGTTCGGACACGGTCAATGTCACGGTGCTTGATGGTCCGCCCGCTGCGGTTACCGGTCTGACGGCCGTGGGCGTCTGTCTCGGCATCGAACTGAACTGGAATCCGGCGCCTGGAGCAACCTCGTACAAGATTCTCAGACGCGATCTTTGCATTCCTTGGCCGTTCGACGTGCTTGTCGCCACAGTCACCGCAACAACCTACACCGACACGTCCATCACCGTCCCGTGCTGCTTGTACAGCTACACCGTCATCGCCGTCAACCCCTGCGGCGAAGCCGCACCCGGGATTCCGGCTCAGGCGCGTGCTCTCTCCGCGGACACTTACCATATCTACCGGTACGCCGCCGATTTCGACGGACGTTCGTCAACCGGCAGACTGATGTGGGCTGATGGTACGTGGCAGATGGGGCTTGTTGTGCACGACTGCTCGCGGTACATGGCCGGCATTGACGCGTACGAGGCGCCGTCGGCAGGCGCCGTCGCTGGCTACGACTACTACTCCGTGGGCACGGATCACAAAAACGACTACAGACCCTCCCTCGATCTCGTCGTCGGCTTTAAGGACTTCGGGCTGTGCGGCGAGGAGCCATTCATCGGCTCCGCCGTGGCAGAGGACTGGTGGAACTACACCTTCGGCCCGATAGCGCATGAAGAGGACAACAGCTTCCCGGTTGATGGCCAAATGGCCATAACCGCCTTCGCCGCGAGCGATGACGGCGTGGAGACGATCGTCGAAGTCTATTATGACGAAGTGCTCCAGACCACGATCAGCTTCACAGGGGAGGGATTGGATACCTTCCGGTGGAGACCCGCGGCGAGCAGCTTCGCCGTAAACAGCGGGCTACGCACTATCCGGCTCCGCCTCGCCAAGGGTAGCTGGGATTTCTGTAAGTTCCTCCTTGACCTCTGCCCCCCATGCTGCATCGCGGATGCAGGTCCCGACCAGACGGTTTGCGAAGGAACGAAGGTCACGCTCGATGGGACAGGCTCGGTTGGCGCGACCTCGTACTCCTGGACGCAGATCGCAGGACCCACCATCCCGGCCATTTTCGGCGAAGACACACCCAATCCGTTCTTCTTTACCGGATCTTACCCTGTTGCCACGACCGTGACTTTGAGGCTGACCATCGAATGCGCCGACGGGACCGATACCGACGATGTGGATATTCTCATCCTGCCATCGCCGTGCTGCATCGCCGATGCAGGGCCGGACCAAACGGTTTGTGCAGGGACAAAGGTGACGTTGAACGGTTCGGGCTTCCCTACCCCAGTGTGGTACACCTGGACGCAGATTGCGGGACCCACCGTAACGCTTTTCAACGGCACCACAGCCACTCCTTTCTTCTTCGCACCATGTGTTACGGCGCCGACGACCCTGACATTCACGCTGACTGTCAGCGACGGCACAACCGCCTGTTCCGACACTGTGAATGTTCTCGTCCTGCCATGTTGCATCGCCAATGCGGGACCTGACCAAACGATTTGCTGCGAGCCTATAGTGTACTTGGATGGCACGGGCTCAATTTGCGCAGTCTCGTACTCCTGGACGCAGATTGCGGGACCGGCCGTAACGCTTGTCAACGCCACCACAGCGACTCCTAACTTCTCCACACCATCTGTCACCGTGCCGACGACCCTGACTTTCAGCCTGACTATCGCCTGCGGAACGGAAACGGATACCGACACTGTGAACATTCTCATCCTGCCCTGTTGCTGCCAGACAATATTTATATGTCCAGGACTGAATAATGTGACGCTGACCGTACAGCCTTGCGACAACGAACTCAATGGCGGCCCTGGATGCATAGGCGACCAGTTGGAATTAGCCCTGGACGGAGGTAGCAGCCTGGGGGGTGCAGACGCCGTGTATAAGCGCACCGGGCCCGGTACGTACGACTGGGCTTATTGGGTGAACACAGGACCCTTTTTCGGCACATGGTTTGGCCCGAGCGGTCCCTCAACCATGACCATTGACGCATGTGAGCCTTTCATCATTCTTAGGAGAGGGGGGACGTCTAGGGTACTCACCGCACGCGGAACCTGCGTGTGCTGCCCCGCGGAGATCGCGGTCGGCCTCGGCAGCGCCGGCGCCGGCTACTTCCTCATAATGACTGATGCGTGCAAGGCGTGCGCGCCGCCTTACGTCTGGAGGCACGTGCACGGCGGGCCGCCGTGGTTCTCGTGGTGGGGGGCAACTCATCCTGCTCTCGGCGACTTCGAGTTCGACGGCCTGAACGAGATTGTCGTCGGGCTGGGCCCGGGTAGCGGCGGACGTTTGGCGCTATTTAACGACAGCACGCTCGGGTACACCTTCGACAAGTGGCTCAACCTCCCTCCCTCCGTTTACACCTTGATAAATGGTGCGACCTGGCCCGCTTGCGGCAACCTCGACTGCAACGGGTGCGACGACATTGTCGTGGGTCTCGGCCGCGGAGGGAGCTCCCAGTTGTACATATCCAACGGTAGCTCTGGCGGCCCGGGCCCCTTTGGACCGTGGCTCCCCTCGGCGCCCGGATTCCACTGGTCGTACTACGCTGCGAACAACGGGGAGATCCGACCTGCCGTCGGAGACGTTGACGGCGATGGGCTGGACGAAATCGTGTTGGGTCTCGGCCCCAGAGTTTCCTCCTCGCCCTTCTTCCCTTTCTACTTCGACGGAGGCCTCGGACGGTGTTACGTCTTTGATGATGGCGCCCACAGCTTTGCCTACATGGGGTACTGCCAGGTCCCCTGGCCGGCGTACAGCATCCGCAACGGCCAAACCTTTCCCGTGACGGGGGACACTGACGGCGACGGTATAGAGGAAATTGTCGTGGGTCTCGGGAAAAAGGGCACCAACCCGCTCGACCCTGGGGGCCAGAGCAAGTTGTACACCTTTGAGTATGTGGGGGGCGTCTTCGTCCTCAAGGGACCATACACCACGGTCCCCACCTGGCCAGCGTACACGTTCAATAACGGTGCGACCCATCCGGCGACGGTGAATCTTGATACCGACCCGTCAATGGAACTCGTAGTTGGCCTTGGAGATGGAGTCTTTCCATTTGGCGGGCTTGGCCTGATGTGGAAAGGAGATCATTGGGGCACAGGCGCCAGCGGCACGCGCTACGCCCACCTCGGCTGGTGTTCGATACCGCGGCTGTATTACCGCTGGATGGACGGTAGCTCGTATCCTCGCGCAAAGACGCTCATGCCGGCTGGGGATGGGCTGCCCGAAGTTCCCGCCCAGGGATGGGAAGAAATCCCTCCTGAGGCGTACGAGACCTTCACGGGCACGATCAGCGGGAACGTCTCGTCCGGCGGCAGCCCCCTCCAAGGAGCGCGGGTCGGTTGCTATTCGGATTCCTGGGACCTGCTCCTGGCCGTCCAGACCGACGCCGCGGGCGACTACTCCATGAAATGGCTGATGCCCGGCGCCTACTTCGTCCAGGTTTCGACGGAAACGAACCTCGCGCCGGAATACTACGACGACGTTCCGGGCATCCCCTCCGCGCGCGGGTCCGCCAGGCCGGTCAACGTCTATGCCGCGATTGAGACTCCGGGGATTGACTTCGATCTCTCCCCCGGCGCCTCAATCTCGGGCACGGTCACGACGGACGAGCCATCGCCTTCGCCCATCGCGGGAGCGTTCGTCACCGCTTACGTTGAGGGCGGCTCGTGGGTACAGGTCGCCCAGGCTCAGACCGACGCCAGCGGGAACTACATCCTCCAGGCCCTCGCCCCGGGAACTTATTATCTGGAGGCTCCGGCGCCCGGGCTCGACCTCCTGGGGGAGTATTACGACAACGTTGCTGCTATACCGGCGAATCAGTCCCAGGCGACGGCCATCGCGGTTGGAGCCGGCGAGACCGTCACAGGGAAGGACTTCGCCCTCGGCCATGGCAGCAGCATCTCCGGCAAGGTCACTGACGACCCCTCCGGCAACCCCATCGAAGGAGCGATGGTCATCCTCTTTCTCGATGACGGTGGCGAGTGGAACAACCTCACGCTAACCTTGACGGATGCCTCTGGCGATTACGTCTTCGGTGGGCTACCGGCCGGGACGTACTACCTCCAGGCAGACCACTCGCAGGGCGGCTACGCAGGCGAGTATTACGACAACGTCGGTGCTCTCCTGGTCAACCGAGCCTCAGCAACGGCGATAGTGCTCGGGGAAGACGCGTCTGTAACCGGCAAGAACTTCGCCCTGGCCCAGGGCGGCACCATTGCCGGCAGGGTCCGGCCGACTATCGGACCAGGCACAGGGATCGAAGGCGTTATGGTGACCGTTTACGAGCAGGACTGGGGCGCCGCGGCGGGAATGGCCTTCACAGACGCCAACGGCGACTATACCGTCGGCAACCTGCCGGCTGGGCAGTATTACGTCTCCGCCGACGGGCGCTCCGCGGGCTATAGCGCCGAATATCACGATAATCAACCGATGACTGAACAAGGCAAGGCGAATGCAATCCTCGTCGCGGTGACGCAGGGCATCAGCAGCGTTGACTTCACCCTGGACACCCTGGCGTCCATCTCCGGGACCGTCACCGATGACAGCGACCCGCCTGTCCCGCTTCCCTATGCGGCGGTCGAAGCGATTGACCCGCAGACCCACGAGCCTGTTGCCTCTGCCCCTACTGCGGCGGATGGCAGCTACGAAATCTTAGTCGAGCCTGGCAACTATTACGTCAGTGCAGAAGGAGACGGCTACGGCAAACAGTACTACGACGGGAAAAGCAAGCTGGACGAGGCCGACCTGGTACCTTCGGGCCCGGGCTCACCTGTAACCGGAGTGGACTTCTCGCTGACCCAGGTCGGGTCCATCACCGTTGTCTCTGACGTGCAGTCGGCGCCTTTCACTCTCGGAGTTGTCACCGGCCCAGCCAAGATCGAGGGGAACACGGGGGAAAGCCGCGTCTGGGAGAGCGGCCAGGTCGAGACGGGAACCTGGACAATCACATGGGGCGCCGTTCCCGGATACGACAGTCCGGCTCCGGAGACACAGAACCTCGATCCGGGCGAAGGCGTCGCCTTCTACGGCCAATACACGCTCTCCGAAGGCTTCAGGATCAACAAGGTCGAGAAGACAGGCGAGGAGGAGCAGGAGAAGATACGGATTGAGTGGTACTCCGAGCTGGGGAGATGGTATCAGGTTCAGGCGACAAATGACCTCCGGGTCCGCGCGTGGCAAAACGTGGCTTCGCCGCAGCCGGGCACGGGCGCCATGATGTTCTACGAGGAATTGATCGGCGAAACCACCATGAAGTTCTTCAGGGTCCAGGCCCTATCGGAGGTGCGCCTGCTCTACGTCCACGCCGGCGCGGACGTGACCGTTGACGAGTTCGCTCCCGTCACTCTGGACGGAGGCGCCACCGAGGCCGCGGCAACCACCTTTCTATGGACGCAGGTGAGTGGCCCAACTGTGGTAATCAACAACCCCGACCAGAAGGTCGCCTCCTTCACCGCGCCGGGCGTTTTCTGGCAGGAGTTTGTGACCTTCAGGCTTACTGCCTGCGACGCGACGGGTGCCTGCGGCTCGGATGAGGTTACGTTCACAGTGATGGACGTAAACACCTGGCACATCTACCGGTACGCGGCTGACTTCGACGGACGTTCGGTTGTTGACAGATTGACGTGGGCTGACGGTATGTGGCAGAAGGGTCTTGTCGTGCACGACTGCACGCAGTACATGGCCGGCATGCCCGCAAACAGGGCTACGACCTCAGACGCCATCGCGGGCAACGACTACTACTTCCAGGACACGCGTCCGACACAGACTTATAGAGACGCATCGGTCAATCCGTTCGATGTCAGGTTCAGTGACTTCGGCCTGTGCGGTCCTGAGCCGTTCATCGGCTACACGACCACAGAGGACTGGTGGAACTATACGTTCGGCACAACAAAGACCGAGATGACCCAGTTCCCGGCTGACGGCGTAATGGCCATAACCGCCTTCGCCGCGAGCGATGTGGGTGTCGAGACCGTCGTCGAAGTCTATCTGGACGAAGGGCTCCAGACCGCCATCAGCTTCACCGGGGAGGGGCTGGGTGACTTCCAGTGGAGGCCCGGAGGGAGCACGTTCCTCGTATGGAGGGGTCAGCACACTATCCGGCTGCGCATCGCTAAGGGTAGCTGGGATTTCTGTAAGTTCCGCCTTGACCTCGCCCTCCCGCAGGTCGGCCCGTCGTGACTCGCCAACGCAGGGCCGGACCGAACGCTTTATGGAGGGACAAAAGAGACGCCGGACGGCTCGGCCACGATTGGGGCGATCTCCTTCTTGTGGGAGCAGGTCTCCGGGCTGGCCGTGGTGATCAACGACGCCGAGCAGCAGATGGTGTCGCTCACGGCACCGGCGGTCGTCTTGCGGGAGGAGATGACTTTTCGTCTGACCGCTTCTAACGCTCAGGAGTCGGCGGCGGGCTGTATGGATGCACCGGCGTGAGCGCAACGAGGTGGCCGCGGGCATGCGCGGCTCAGGAATCCTGGTGTCATGGTGGTTGGGATGTGCTGCCGGAGGAGATTGTAACCACCAAGACACGAAGAGACCTTTGCGCGCTCCCTGAAGTGACCCACGGGCGCGGAGACGAAACCGCACACGCCCATGAACGGCGTCCTGCCCCAGAGTGAAGCGCTGCACGTGCCAGTAACCCGCCGCTCTCGGGCGGGCACGCGGGGGTGTCCGCACACGACAGAACGGCTATTCTGGTGATGGCAGTCTTACGCGTGGGCTTGATTTCCGGGGTCTTGCGTGCTATATAAGATGTTGTCAGGGACCGGAAGGGCTCATTCGGAGGTGAAGAATGAGCAGGCTCATCGAAATTGTCGGAGTCCTTCTGATTGCTTCGTTCTCGCAGGGGGTAACGGGGCGCACGTTGTGCGTGGATTGCTCCGTGCCACAACCTGGCGACGGCTCTTCGTGGGAGAAAGCGCTCAAGACGATCCAGCAGGGAATAGACGGGGCGATTGACGGGGATACGGTGGTCGTCGCGGCGGGGACCTACCACGAGAACGTCCAATTCCGCGGCAGGAACATCACCCTTGAAAGCACCAACCCTCTCGATCCGAGCGTCGTTGCCAACACCATCATTGACGGTGGGTGGAGAGGCCCCGTCGTGACCTTTGCGGGAAGCGAGGACGAAACGTGCGTTCTCTCAGGGTTCACGATTCAGCATGGAGCGGCTGACGAGGGCGGGGGCATCCGGGGAGGGTTTTACATGAGTTCGCAAACGCGCGCGAGCGTCCGAAAAAACGTGGTCAGGGCAAACGTTGCCTTTGGCTTGTACGCCACGGCTTCGCCGGGCGGGGGCGCTTCGAAAAGGACAATGCCGCTGCACGCGCTGGGCAATGGGGGAGGGATGGCTTTCTGCGGAGGAGCAATCGAGGACAATGTTATCACCGAAAACTTCGCGCGAGCTGGCGGTGGGCTGTACCAATGCGCCGGGACGATCAGGAACTGCACAATCTCGTGGAACGCGGCAGATGAGGAAGGCGGAGGTTTGTGCGACTGTGACGGGACAGTCGAGAGTAACGTCATCGCGTCGAACGTCTGTCACGGAGAGGGAGGGGGCCTGCATAGTTGCGGTGGGACGATTCAGGGCAACACCATAAGGGAGAATTTTGCGGGCAATAACGGTGGTGGGCTGTACGACTGCGATGGCTTGATTCAAGGGAATCTGATTGATGCTAACTGGGTTACTTGGTATGGCGGCGGCTTGTACGGGTGCGACGGGAGCGTCCGCAAGAACTCGGTTCGCGGCAACTCAGCGTACCAGGGCGGCGGGTTGTTCATGTGCAAAGCGACCATCGAGGAAAACGTGATAACCGGCAATCGGGCAGAACGGGAATACCCGGCTATGCTTGACGGCTATGGCGGGGGATTGTACCACTGCGACGGGACTATCCATGGCAACGTCATATCAGACAACCGGGCTGGCACTGCGGGCGGAGGGCTGTACAAGTGCGACGGCGTTATCTGGAACAATGCGATATGTTACAACGGAGCGACATGGCAGTACGGCAAGGGCGGGGGACTTGCGTATTGCGCCGGGACAATCGAGAGCAACACAATATACGGGAACTACGCGCCTTACAGCGGTGGGCTGTCTGGCGGCCGGGGCACCATCCGCAACTGCATCATCTGGGGAAACAAGGGTGCGGAGGAGTTGTCCTACTCAAGCACGCCGACATATTCGTGCATTGAGGGGTGGGCCGGCGGGGGAGAGGGCAACATTGCCGACGACCCCCGATTCGTTGACCCGGACGGCCCAGACAACAACCTGTCCACATACGAAGACAACGATTTCCGCCTCTCGCCGGATTCCCCGTGCATTGATGCCGGGCTCAATGATCTGGAATTGCCTGAGACGGACATTGCCGGGATGCACAGGATAATGTTCGGCGGAAGGAGCCTCACTGTTGACATGGGGGCATACGAGTTCTACCTCAACGACCTGACCCCAGGTCCGACCCCCGACCAAACGACCTTCACCTGGAGTTCCCTTGCAGACAAGACCTATTCCATCTTCTACACCGACGACCTCCTCACCTGGCGCCTCGCCATCGAATCCTTCCCCTCCTCCGGCAATCAGACTACCTCCTGGATTGACGATGGTTCCCTCACCGGCCTCCCGCCATCCCTGGTCCCTCGCCGCTTCTATCGCACGCTGGAGAATCCATGACAGCCCCACAAGCCGTTGCTAACCGCAGTCGCTCATGAGCTTCGCTCACCCAGAGACCATGAAAATGCCCGTGTGGGGCCCGTTTTTTCTCGCCAAGGCGCTAAGACGCCAGGAATTCACGGGGCTTGCTCCTTCGCGGCCTTGGCGGCTTTGCGAGAGAGTCCCCGCTCGCCGCGTAGCGGTTATTTTCAGGGCAGAGACGCTGACGCTGCTCAGTGCGTGCTCGACAGGAGAAACTCGAGGTACTCCCTGGATTCACGCCTCCATTCTGCAGCGATAGCAGCCCAGTGCAATTCCAGCGGATTCCTGTTGTCTGTTACCACCATCCCTTCGTCCGGCGGATAGGAAAAAAGGCGCCGCTGGTAGGAAAGGAGTTCCCCCTCCGAAATCGCCGAAGGGCCGAGAAGCCGCAGCGATTGCTTTCCCGCAAAAACGTAAAGCACCTGGACCGATTCATCCCCTTTGGAAGGAACGAAAAGGACGTGCGGAAAGACCGCGTCCAGGGTTTTTTTCAGGCTGGCGGTGACGAAGCTCTTCGGGCCGGCAATGAAATTGATGGCGAGAATTCCCTTGCGGGGCAGTCGGCTGCTGGCTTCTTCAAAGCATTCTTTCGAGAAGAGATGAACCGGCAACTGGTCCGAAGCAAAAGCGTCGAGGACGATGAAATCGTAAGTTTCCGAGGTCCTCCGAAGGAAGGCTCGCCCGTCGGCGACAATCGTGCGGCCTTTGTATCCGAAGTATCGGCGGGCGACGTTGACGACCTTCGGGTCAATCTCCACCGAATCGGTCGCAACGCCTTCGGCAGACAGGAGCTTCGGAATCAGCCCACCGCCGAGACCGATGACCAGGGCCGTCCTTCCATCGGGGCGGAATGCTTTAAGCAAGGAGAAATAGTTTCCGGGCAGCCGCGCATCTTCGGGCGAGACGCCGCCCACGAGCCGCCTCGGCATGACGGTGTGAATCATCCTGTCAATGAGGAAAATTCGCGCCGTGCCGAGGTCCATGACATCGAGCTGACCGTAGGCGCTCCAGCCGCGATAGATGAGATGTGTTCCCGGCGCCGTTTCAAACCAGCCCAGCAGACTCCCTGGAAGAACTGCAAGGGGAAGGACGAGGAGAATCAGTTCACGCTTTCTCCCTGAAACCACGAGTGAAAGGAACGAAAGGATAGCCAGCGTGAGTCCCGTCGCGAAAAAGAGAGCGTCGAGAGGAAGAGCGGGGATCAGGAAAAAGCCGGTGCACAGGGCCCCCACGATGCTTCCCAGAGACGCTAAGCCGGACACGCGCCCGACCGCCATGCCGAGGGATTTTGCCTTTCCTCGTTCTGCAACGACCGGACTGACTGCCGCACAGAAGAACTCGGCGGGAAACAGCAACATCGCGGACGCAGCCAGAGGGCCGAACCGCAAACCGAGCGTCATCCCAAATCGAAGGATAGGCTCTCTCAGGAGTTCAGCCGTGCCGAGAAAGACGGCTGCTCCGACGAGGAAATGCCGAGCCTCGAGCGCGCGAAATCTCCGCGAGAGAATCCCCCCGAGGAAATATCCGACGGTCAGTGCGGCGAGGACCACCGTCAGGAGCGACGCCCAGACGAAAATCCCCGTCCCAAAGAACGGCGCCAGCATTCTCGCCCCCACAAGCTCCATGGACAGGATGGACGCTCCGGCAATGAAAACCGACAGGTGGTCAAGAAAGGATTTCATGGAATCTCCCGTTCGGAGAA
>CAYZXL010000063.1:0-28300 GCA_964482435.1 uncultured Verrucomicrobiota bacterium | reverse complement strand
GGGCGCAGGGGAAGTACGCCGAAGCGGAGCCGCTCTACAAGCGCGCCCTGGCGATTGATGAAAAGGCGCTCGGGCCCAATCATCCGGGCGTTGCAACCGACCTGAACAACCTGGCGGGACTCTACTGCTCGCAGGGCAAGTACGCGGCGGCGGGGCCGCTCTACAAGCGCGCCCTGGCGATCTGGGAGAAAGCCCTCGGGCCCGACCATCCCAACGTAGCGACCTCCTTGAACAACCTGGCGGCGCTGTACAGGGCGCAAGGGAAGTACGCGGCTGCCGAGCCGCTCTTCAAGCGCGCCCTGGCGATTGATGAAAAGGCGCTCGGGCCCAATCATCCGGGCGTTGCAACCGACCTGAACAACCTGGCGGGACTCTACTGCTCGCAGGGCAAGTACGCGGCTGCGGAGCCGCTCTACAAGCGCGCCCTGGCGGTCTTGGACAAAGCTTTCGGGCCCGAGCATCCCAACGTGGCGACGGCCCTCGAGAACATGGCGGAGATGTACCGCAGGATGAACAAGCCCGACCTGGCGAAGGAATATTCCGATCGGGCGGCAAGGGTACGGAAGGCGAAGCCATAGCTCGGGTTTCGGCACTGACCCGCCGCCCCGCCTTCGCGCTGCGGGAGGACTACCCCGTCTATCCTGTAATCCTGTCTCAGTTTTTCCTCACGCTGCCGCGAGCTGTGATGTGCAGTGCGGGCAACGCGTCGCCTTGACGGGAATCATCGAGAGGCAATACTGGCACTCTTTCGTCGTTGGGGCGGCTGGTGCGACTTTCTCTTGTCGCTTGAGCTTGTTAACACTGCGCACGAGGAAGAACGTCGCGAAGGCGACTACGACAAACTTGATGACCGCATTGACGAAGAGGCCGTAGTTGACGGTCACCGCGGCCGCCTTCTGCGCATCGGCGAGAGACGGGTACGGTCCCGCGGCCTTCCCTTCTTTCAGGACGACGAAGAGGTTTGAGAAATCAACGTTGCCTAAAAGAAGTCCGATGGGCGGCATGATGACGTCAGTGACGACTGACCCTACGATGGCGCCAAAGGCTGCGCCGATAATTATCCCAATCGCCATGTCAATGACATTTCCTCTCATCGCAAATTCTTTGAATTCCTTAAGCATATCCCTACCTCCTTTCCGAGTGAGCGAACGTTACGACGGGCCATCCAAGGATAGTGATTCTGCCGCTCATTCTATCATTTTCCGGTGGAGGTCAAGCCCTTCGGGTCGAAGGCGTGGCGGAGGCCGTCGCCCATGAGGGACAGCTCGGAAATTGCGTTGACCCCGGATAGGGGCCGGGCTATCCTAAGAGCCTGGAGGTGAAGGTCGGATGAAATACCTGGGAATCGTCAAGCGAAAGAACTGCCTGCTCACCATGCCGGACACTTTTCAGGAGGTCGCTGAGGGACACGAGTATGAGGCGGTGCAGGTCGGCGACGAGATACTTCTTCTGCCCCGCCCGCTCGATCGTGAGCGGCTCCAACAAATCCACAGGCTGGCGGGCCTCTCAATCAGCGAGCATCGAAAGACCTTAGAGGGTCTCGGCCGGTGAACTCGAACGAGCTACGGCCCCCCGCCTATACCCACGGGCGTTGCAGCTAAACGCGCGCTCGGTGCCTCCTTCTGTGTCTTACGAGCTATCTCCCCAACACGATTTCAGCTCTTCCCTGCGCCCGTAAGGCCCTTTGGGTCGAAGGCGTCGCGCAACCCGTCGCCGAGGAGGTTGAACGCCATGATTGCAAAAAAGATGAAAAAGCCGGGGACGATAATCCACGGGTACTGCTCGAGGTTGCCGGGGCTCATGGCCTGGGAGAGCATGTTTCCCCAGCTCGGCTGAGGCTCGTTGATTCCTAAGCCAAGCAATGAAAGAGCCGATTCGCCAATGATGTAGCCGGGAATCCGAAGAGTCGCGGCGACGATGGCGTAGGAAAAAGTGTTGGGCAAAATGTGTCGGACGATGATTTTGAGGCTGCCGGCGCCGACGGCTTTTGCGGCGAGAGCGTATTCTTCTTCCTTTATTGACAGAACCATTCCTCTGATGACGCGAGCAAGACCAGGCCAGCCAAGAAACGACAGGATTACGACGATGAGGATGTATCGCTGGGTGGAGGTGATGTCGCGGGGGAGAGCGGCTGTCAGGGAAAGGAGGAGGAAGAACGAGGGAAAGGACATCAAAAGCTCGACGAGGCGCATGAGGAGGGTGTCGGTGACGCCGCCAAAATAACCGGAGATGCCCCCAATTAGCAAACCGAGCGTGAAGGAGATGAACACGCCGATCAGTCCGATGGTGAGCGAGACCCTCGCGCCGTGGCAGATTCGGGAGAAGATATCGCGGCCGTTCCAGTCCGTCCCGAGGAGGTGGATGCCGCTTGCGGCGTCCGTTCCGAAGAGGTGAAGCCCGGAGGGGACAAGACCGAGAAATCTGTAAGGGTCGCCCCTGACGAGGAATTTGACGTAGAAGCGCTTCCCGCTGTCAATTTTCTCGATGCGCTCGCCGAGGTAAAGCTCGCTGGTCCGCTGGAAGACGAACGGCCGCAAGGAGAAACCTTTCTCGTCGTGGAAACGGATTTTGTCGGGGGAAAGGTATGGTCTTTGCCTGTCCTCGGTGTCATAGCGGTAGGGGGCGATGAAATCGGCGAAGAGTGCAGTCAGGTACAGCAGGACGAGAACTACCAGTCCTGCTATCGCTAACTTGTGGCGGCGGAGGCGCCTCATGGCAATCTTCCACGGCGACCGTGCCGTGGGCATTTGACTCACCGCAGAGGGCGCAGAGAGCGCAGAGGCAGCACTTGTTATCCCAGGCCTTATGCTCACTTGTGCGTTCTCCGTGGTGGGTGCGGCTCGATTTCGTGCAGGCCAAGCACAAGACGCCGGATCCCATCTCTGAGTTTCATGACATTGAAGTTGATCAACAGTCCGACCTTGCACCCGGACAGTCTCAAATAAGACAGAAGCTGTGCCTCGTGAATTGGCTCAAGCCTGTCCACAGCCTTTAGCTCGATCACTACTTCTCTCTCGACGAGGAAGTCTATCCGGTACCCGCAGTCTATCTTTGCGCCGCGGTAAGTCAGGGGCATGCCCTTTTGCTTCTCAAAGGTCAGTCCACGCTCAGCCAACTCAAAAGCCAGGCACGCCTCGTAGGCGGACTCCAGCAGGCCAGGACCGAGTTCCCGATGAACCGCCAGCGCCGCGCCTATGATGCTTTCCGTGATTCGATTTATCTCCCTTCCCATCTCTGCGTCCTCTGCGTTCTCTGCGGTGAACCTCCTTATGCAACCTTGATTCTTGGGTCCACGACGGCTAACAGAATATCTGCGAGCAAGTTACCAACCAGGAGGAGGACCGAACTCATCATCAGGTCTCCCATGGTCAGGTACATATCCTGGCTCAGGACAGCCCGGAGCATCAAGTGCCCCATGCCCTTGTAGTTCAGGATGATCTCCGTCAGTGCGACGCCGCTGAGGAGGGCGGACAACTCGTATCCGAATATCGTGACCATCGGATTGATCGCGTTTCGCAGGATGTGCTTGAAGATGACCTTCCGCGACGAAAGCCCCTTGGCCCTCGCTGTCGTGACGTACTGGGCTCTCTTCACCTCAAGCACGTTTCCACGCATGATTCGCATCAAGCCTGCGACGCCGCTGAAAACCATCACGCTTGCAGGCAATATCATGTGCCAGAGGTAGTCGAGAACCCTCCCCCAGAAAGGAAGTTTTGCATAGTCGATGCTTGTCACGTCGCCGACCGGCAACCAGCTCACATTTGCGGCGAGCATCAGAAGGAGGAACGCGATGAGAAAAGTGGGAAGGGACATCCCGACGAAAGCAAGGACGGATATGAGCTTATCGGAAAGGGAATACTGCCTTATTGCGCAATATACGCCGAGGGGGATCGAAATAAGCCACGTGAAAAACATCGCTAAGAGCGAAAGCTTGAGAGTGATCATCGCGCACGGGGCGATGAGGTCAAGGACTCTTGCCCCCGGGGACATCGTTGATTCGCCGAGATCGAGGCGGAGGGCGTTCCACAGCCAGCGGAAATACTGGACGATGACCGGCTTGTCGAGGGCGTAACGGTGGATTAGCTCCTTAAGAGTCTGCTCGCTGAACTGAGGATTGAGGCGGTACTGGGCAGTGAAATCGAGAGGAGCAATCTGGATGATGATGAAGCTTATCAGCGAAATCCCTAAAAGAGTCGGGACCATCTGGAGGACCCGGACGAGAATGTACCTCCACGGGAGGAAACCCTTACCGCTGAGTGCGCGGAGAACGCGGAGCAGCCTATTCTTCCAGCCCATAAACGAGTCTGCGGATGCCATCCTTTAGGACCTTGACATTGAAGTCAGTCAGGGACCCTACCTTACAGCCTGAAGGCTTTAGATAGGACAATAACTGCGCGTCATGTTCTGGCTCGAGGTCCTCGACGGCCTTGGGTTCGACGACGACCTGTTTCTCGACGAGGGGGTCAACCCGGTAGCCGCAGTCAACCCTCGTCTCTCGCTAATCACCGCCAGATTTTCTGCCGCTCAACGGCCAGGCCGCGCTGCATGAGCTCGAAAGCGAGGCAATCCTCGCAGGCCGATTCCAGCGAACCCGGGCCCAGCTCACGGTGCGACGCCACCGCGGCGCCGACTACCCGCCCAGTAATCCCATTGAGATTGTGTCGCATCCCCGCGGTCTCCGCGCTCTCTGCGGTTCTCGCTTCTCACGGCTTTATCATAAGCTCTCTATCGGCGTTGTGGAAAATGCGCCGTGCAAGCGGAGTCGGTTTGAGGTTGATGAACTTGTTTCGGACGCCGACGAGGTATTCTGGTGTAACGGCCATAATCATCGGGAGCTGCTCGGCGACGATTTCCTGCCATTGCCAGTAAAACTTGACTCTCTTTTCCTCGTCCATCTCCTGCGCGCCCTTGTCGAAAAGGTCGCCAATCCCTTTCTCCCAATCCCTGACGCCCGTTTCCCATTCGGCGACCATTCTGTTCCATTGGTCGAGCTGGCTCTCTTCGGAAGGTCTCTGGGGCTTCTGGTTCCAGAAATGTGTCCTGCCGTCGTAAGACCAGACGTTTTTTCCCCAGTGCGGGTCGAGTGAGCCGGTCAGTCCCATGACCATGGCGTCCCAGTCGAGGCTGACCTGGAGCTTGCTGACAAGGTTGTTGAACTCAAGAGGGGAGAAGGTCACGTCCATGCCCAGCTTTCGCAGGTCGGAGGTGATGACCTGAGCGGTATTGACTCTCTGGTTGTTTCCCGTGTTCGTGGAGAGAATGAACTTGACCGGGACGCCTTTCGGTTTCTCAACGACCCCATCGCCGTCGTGGTCAACGTAGCCGGCCTCCTTCAGGATTCGGCGAGCCTTATCGAGGTCGTAACGGTATTTCTTCACGTTGGGATTGTGGAAGACCGGATTGGAGGGAGGCTCCGCGGCGTCGAGAACCGCGCCGACGCCCATGAGGACGTTATTGATAAGAGTGTCCCTGTCAATGGCGTATGCGCATGCCTCGCGGAACTTCTGGTCCCGAAACCAGACCTGCTTCTCCTTCGGGACACCGAACCTCCCCCTCGCATCGCTTACGGCGTTCTGGTTAAACATCAGAAACTCGCTTCCTAAGGGCACTCCGCCGTCATACATGGAAAAATCGTTCTCGATGGCGAGCCTTCGGAGGGGTGCGTAGTCCTCGCCGCGGACGGGGTATCCGTCGGTCTGCCCGGCTTTGAACTTAACCATCATCGTGTTCAGGTCCGGGCAAATGAGGAGAGTCATCTTCTTGATCTGCGGGAACTGCCGCCCTTCGGCGTCCCTGTACCAGTAATGTTCGTTTGCGGTCAGGACAATCCTCTCGCCACTTTTGTACTCGGAAATCTTGAATGGGCCGGTTCCGACGATTTGTTTCGGGTCGGTGCTGACGTTCCAGGCGGCGGCGTAGTCGCCGGAATCCACCACTTTCTTGAGGATGTGCTTCGGGAGAATCTCGAGGCCGGCGGTCATTCTCAGGAAAGGAGCGAACTTGGCGGGGAGGGTGATTTTGACGGCGTAATCGTCTATTTTCTCGACGAGGGGGTACTTTCCTTCTATCTTGAAGATGTCGCGCATCGCAACGCCGGGGATGTTCTCGTTGAAGCAGATGTCGTTGTAGGAGAAAAGCACGTCGGCGGCGGTGATCGGCTCGCCATCGGAGAACCGGCCATCGCGCCGGAGGTGGAAGGTCCAGACAAGCCCATCTTCGCTCGATTCCCAGCTCTCAGCAACCCCCGGCTCGACCTTTGCCGTCACGCCATTCTCTATAGTCAGCCCCTCAAAAACGTATTGCAGAATGTCCGTCGAGGAGGTCTCATTGGCGATTGACGGATTGAACGTCCGCGGGTCGGAAAGAGCAGCCCCGACGACTTCGTTCGGGTAAGGCTCGCGCCTGCGCGTCTTGCCGACGGTGTAAACGGTAAACTTCCCGTACGGCACCCCGTTGATGACCCGCGGCCCGGTGAGCGCGTCCACCGCTCGCTCCGCTGCGAGCAGTACGACTGTATCAAACGCTAACAACAGCCATGCCAGTACACCCACGACGAATTTTGTCCTGCTCGATGGAATTGAGTCTTTCATGTCGAACCTCCCTCTTTGTCGGTCGGCGTCGGGAAAGCGGGCCTTTGCAGGCCCGTGGGCAGCGCCGAACTTCCTTCGGATGCATGGGCTACAGCCGGCGGTAAACCTCCCGTCGGTGCCTCACGTAATGGATGGTAATAGTCTTCGCTCGCGCGTCAACCTCATATACGATTCGGTAGTCGCCGACAGGAATGCGATAGAGGCGCTCCGCGCCCCGCACCTTAGCGACGCGGCGAGGAAAAGGCTCAGCGGACAGACCTTCGATGTGCCTCATGACGCGGCGAAGGGCGGCTTTGGGCAGACGGCGCAGGTCCTTCTCCACTGAAGGCTTGAGGCAAACCTTATAGGAGCCCATCTTTTTTCAACCGGCGTTTCAGTTCCGCAAGTTCGATGGACGGCTCATCGCGGCGTTCGGCGACCACTGCCAGGTCGTGCAAATCCTCCAGAAGCTGCTCGTACTCCTCAACAGGAAGAACGACCGCCGTTTTTCTGCCTTTGCGGTCAACCACATACTGCTGATGGGGGGTTTTCATTCGGACTCCTTTCAATCATTGAGGCTCGTGCTGCACATAAGCCTCGCCAACCGCCTCCTCGAACGGGATGGCTTCGTCGCCGGTGACCTTTGCGGCGTCGTAGGCGCGAATGGATTCCAGTTCCTCAACTTCCTGTAACAATCTTCGGTAGTCGTCTAAGTCGAGCAAGACGCCGACGCGATTGCCTTTCTCATCCACTATATACCGCTCGTTGAATGTCTTCATGTCCTGAACTCCTCCCTTTCTCCGATGAAACCGGCTTTCGCCGAAGGCTTCAACTACGGACACGTCGCGGGGCCGAGAATCATCGGGAGGGGCTTCAGCTCTCTGCGCAGTGGGTCGAGAGCAAGCCCGAGCGCTTCCAGGGTAAAGGCACCGAGAAGAGCAGCGTCTCCTTTCTTGCCAAAGATGACATCTGCCACACCGACACGCTCCCGATACCTGAAGAGAGCTCCTCCCTTGTCCCGGACGATCTTTGTTCCGTCGGCCAAACGAAATTTCTGTTTCGCTATCGGGTTAATACCCACTTTTCTCAGAATTGGCGTCGGAACAACAGAGTAAATTGCCCCCGAGTCAATCAGGAACTCGACTTTCTCCGTGACCTCCGGCGTCGCCGGATTTCCGACTTCAATCTCCAAAGCCGTCAATCCCATCGCCATCTCCTTTCGCAAAAGCCCGTACTGGAAGAGGTCCGGGCCTATTCGCGGACCAAGCGAGGGGACCCGCCCTCTTCGCGTCTTCCTCGACCATTTCTGCGCACCCTCCCCGCGGGCCACGGGAATCAAGCATCATCTCTCGTCCTCGACGTGAAATCCGATTCGCTTTCGCCTCGCTTGAGGCGGCGCCATGAGCTGCCGAATCGCGTCGAAGACCACCTTGAATTGTTCGTCGTATTTTTTCTCCAGAGCGGCGACCTTGGTGGCCAATTCGGCGTGAGAACCGAGCGTCGAACGTAATCGTACGAAGGCTCGCATGATCTCGATATTGACCAGTACCGCACGCTTGCTCCTCAGCACGCTGGAGAGCATTGCCACTCCTTGTTCGCTGAATGCGTAGGGCGGATAGCGTCGCCCTCCCCACTGACTTGAGGTGCCAATTTGGCCTCTCAAGAATGTAAGTTCCTTCTTTGCAAGGCGAAAACATAAAGTCGCCGGGGAACCGCTCGATATTTCGCCTCACCGCCCGAATAAGGACGCTCGTCTTGACCCCGTACAGTGCCGCGAGGTCGGCATCGAGCATGACCTTTTGCCCACGGATCAGGAGAATTGACTTCTCAACCCTCTCTGCGGGAACAAGCGATTGTTGAGTCGGCATATTTGAGGCCTTTACAGCTCCCCGACGCGTTACAAACTGGGCGTTCATCGTGCCGGACGCCGGGGCTCTTCACTTATGTGAGTCGTGCCGCCATGGTTGCCTCGTAATCTGTTTTCTCTTGCTCACCCCAGACACCGCACACTATTCTGGATGCCCACCTCCGAGCTCAGCGCACGGCGGCACTTTGCCGCCCGCGCAGGCGGGGGTCGAGGATGTCTCTAAGCCCGTCGCCCAAGAGATTGAATCCGAGAACTGTGATGATGATAGCAAGTCCGGGGAAAAAGCAAATCCAGGGTTTGGCGGTGATGAACTGCTGACCGTCGCGAATCATTATTCCCCAGCTCGGGACGGACGCCTCCAGACCAAGTCCGAGGAAGCTCAGCCACGCCTCCGTCAAGATGTTCCCTGCGACGCCAATCGAAGAGGCGACGATGACGGGCGCGAGGGAGTTGGGGAGGATGTGGCGGAGGATAATTCGCGCGTCCCCTGCACCAAGGGCACGGGCAGCTTCCGCAAATTCCCGCTCTTTGACCGAAAGGACTGTCCCGCGGACAATCCTTGCAACTCCCGCCCAGCCAATAAGCCCGAGAATCAAGAAAAGTGTCCCGATGGTTCTCCTCTCGAAGACTGCGCTGACGGCGATAGCAAAAAGGGCCGTCGGGAAGGCAAAGATGATGTCGGTGAACCTCATGAGGAGGTTGTCGAGTCGCCCGCCGTAGTAGCCAGCGAGGGCGCCGATGGTCAGTCCTATCGCTAAGCTGATTGCCTCTGCCACGATTCCGACGCTAAGCGAAATGCGCGACCCGTAGATAATCCGGCTGGCGATGTCTCTCCCCATGTCGTCGGTGCCGAGCGGGTGCCCCCTCGACGGTGCGCGGGTAATCGCCTCCAGATCCGTTTTCCTCGGGTCAGACGGCGACAACAGCGGCGCGAAGAGAGCCACGAGCACGAGGATCGAGGTGATAATGAGGCCGACCACCGCCATCTTCGACCGGCGGATTTCCCGCCAAAGCCCGACCTTTCTGACAAAGGGGGCTTCCAGGAGATCGGGCTGGCCGTTCTGCTTCGTTAGCTCCTCCATCGCCTTGCCTGCACGTGTTCTCATCAAACGCTCGTGTGAACCTGCCGCGGGAAACAGAATAGCATACGCGCATCCTGACGGCAACCACCGCGGGAAGAAACCGCAGTCGCTCACGAGCCTTGCACACCCGGAGACCATGAAAATCCTCCTATCAACCCCGTTTTTTCTCGCCAAGACGCTAAGACGCCAGGAATTCACGGGGCTTGCTCCTTTGCGTCCTTCCCGCCTTCGGCGGGAGAAAGAGTTCCCGTCCAAATGGTGACCGCGTAGCGCCCATTTTCAGGCCAGAGAGCACCGAGGACGCTGAGAATAAGGGTACAGGATCAAGGGGACTTTCGGCATCGTTCCGTCCATCCCCTGGTCCTCGCTCTGCTCCTGTTTTTCTCTGTGCTCTCTGTGTTCTCCGCGGTAAAAAGGACGGGCGCGGAAGGGCTCGGGGGGTTGACGCCGCGCGAGAGGGCCTGTAGGATTGTTTCGCGGAGGCAGGAGCTATGTTTACGGTTTTCCGCGCGCTCCCCATACTCAGCGATTGAGATGCCACACTATGCGAATTGACCAGTTCACAGCAGGATTCTCAAGAGGAGATGCCATCAGCGGCATTGCGATAGAGCTCCAGAGGCTCTTTCGAAGCTGGGGCCACGATTCGGAGATTTACGCGATGCCGCAGTTCACAAGCCCGCGAATGAGGGGGCTGTGCACGGATTACCGGGAGTATCCGCGGCAATGGCGGCCGGAAGGAAAAACGGAGGGTCTGGGTTCGGAAGAGAAGGCTCCGGGGGCGATGCTCCGTGAACAACACGCGCGCCATCCAGAACTGGGCGACTCGTCGCCCATAGCTCCCGACATCATGGTGTTCCACTTCTCGATCGGCGGAGAGCTAATTGAGTTCTTTGGCGGCCTGGACTGCCGGAAGGTCCTCGTCTATCACAACATCACTCCGCCGGAGTATCTTGCCGCGGTTGACCCCGACGCGGCGAAACGGCTCGAGGAAGGGTATGCGAAACTGGAGTCGCTTCGGAAGCGCGTTGACCTCGCCATCGCAGATTCCGAATTCAACAAATCGGGGCTTCTGGCGGCGGGTTACCGAAACGTTGAGGTCGTGCCGCCTCTGGTGGATTTGGAATTGCTCGATGAGGAGCCCGACCAGGACGTCCTCCGGAAATATTCCGACAACTTCGTCAACGTTCTCTTCGTTGGTCGGGTTGTCCCGAATAAGAAATTCGAGGACCTCATAAAAATCTTCCACTTCTATTACAGGACGATAAACCCGAGGTCGCGGCTTCTGCTGGTCGGGTCTTACGCCGGGACGGGTAGGTACTATTCTTATCTGATGGGGCTGGTTGGCGAACTGGACGCGCGGGGCGTTATTTTCACCGGCCACGTGAATTTTCGCGAGCTAATAGCCTACTATCGGTTGGCGGACGTTTTTGTGTGCATGAGCGAGCACGAGGGATTTTGCATTCCGCTCCTGGAGGCGATGCATTTTCAGGTGCCGGTCATTGCGTACCGCTCGAGCGCAGTGCCGGAAACTCTCGGCGGCGCTTCCATCGTTGTAAATAGAAAGGAGCCAGAGCTCGTCGCCGAGATGATTCACGAACTCATCGCGAATCGCGCTTTCCGCGCGGAAATTATCCGACGACAGAACCGACGGCTTGCAGATTTCAGCAAGCGCGCCATCGGCCAGAGATGGCGGGAATGCCTGACGCCGTGGCTGCCGTCTCAGTAACGCCTTCCACCGCAAGAGCGGATGCTCGGAGTCGAGCGGCGGTCAGTTGCGATTCAATCGCGCTCGTGCATTTGATATGATGTCTCAGGGTCAACGCCGGACGACGAGCACATTAGCCGGCGGAGGGACCGAGTGGTTGTCAGCTGCTCGATTGGCGACACGAGCGTGGTTGGGTGATTAGACGCGCGTGTCGGGGCGACAGACTCTGGAAACACAAGGTCAGGTGCATCCGAATGGTAATGAAGGTTTTTCTATATGGCGAGGAAGTTCTGAGGAAGAAGGCTTCCCCCGTCGAGAAGATAGATGAGGGTGTTCGGGAACTTATTTGCAGCATGGCTGAGACGATGCGCCAGGCGGAGGGAGTCGGGCTGGCGGCTCCTCAGGTCGGCGACTTGCGCAGAATCATCGTCGCTGAAGTGCCGAAAGAGCAGACGGGGCTCGTTGCGCTCGTCAATCCGACGATACTTGAGGCGGAAGGCTCGTGCGACTCGGAGGAAGGGTGTTTGAGCGTCCCGGGAATCTCGGCGAAGGTCGCCCGAGCCGCGGAGGTCCTCGTCGAGGGGATGACTCCGGAAGGGGAGGCAATCAGGAAGAAGTGCTCGGGAATTCTCGCGCGAGTGATACAGCATGAGATTGACCATCTGGACGGGATTCTCTTCGTGGACCGGCTCGGCTTCCTGGGAAAAGCTGCGCTTTCCCTCAAGCTGAGAAGCCTGGCGAAGGCGAACAAGAAATAGAAAAGGTCGCTCTCCTTTTCCCCTGGAGGTTGCCCAGGAGGCGGCTGGAGACCGTGAAAGTATTGTCTCGGCTGGCCACTGAGTTTTTTCGGGTCAGTGTATTTTCTGCGTTCCTCTCTGTACTGCTCTGGAAAATGAGGATGGAAAAAGACAAGGCGCCTATCATCCGCGGAATAATCCTGTCCTTCGATCCCGGCTTTTATCCCGTCGTGCTGCGGCAGAGCAGTTGGCGGAGTTTTCTCTACCTCGGCGTCATCTGCTTGCTCGTGTACGGCTTCCTCGGGTATCGCGCGGCGAGCGTGGGTTTCGACCTACTTGAGCAAGGGGCTTCGGAGTTTTATGACGAGGCTTTGCCGCAGTTTTCTTTTGAGGACGGGAAAGCCGATTACCCGCCTGATAAACCGCACGTTTACGAGAAGAAAACGGAAGGTAAGGTTTTTGCCGTCGTCGTGGACACCTCCGGGAAATCGGAGCATCTCGACGGGAAGTACCGGGCGGGGCTTTTAATCACAAAGACGGAAATCGTGGCGAAGGATCTCAAGGGAAAGGAGGAGAGACAACCCATTCCTGACACGGCGGAGGAAATATCCGCGAAGGACTATTTCGTAGATAGAGTGCGGGAGCAGAGGACCAGGGTGATCTTCGCGGAAACGGCCGACGCGTTCCTGCTCCACCTGGCGGGCAAGTTGCTCTTGGTGGCGCTGGTCGCCGGCGTGCTGCTTTTTGCGGATGGGAAAAGGAAGAATTCGTACCCGTTCTCCTACTATTTCAACGTCGCGTGTTACTCGGTCACGCCATTTGTCCTGTCCGCTCTCGTGAGAGCATGGGACAGCGGCTCGTTTCTCAGTTACGCGAGTTACGGTGCATCGTTGATGATGTTTTTGTTGCTGACGATGCTGGGACTGGCGAGGTGCAGGCAAGAGGATGCTCGGGAAGCCCAGTACCTCGAGACCCCGCAGGACTCCGGATAGACATCGGTGCTCTGAGCTGCGCGACAAAAGCTGTGATGGGCTGGGGTTGGAAACCTGTCCCGCTGTCGCATGGGACAACGCGCGGTTCCCGCTGCTGGGTTTCTGTATCGTTGCTGGTCTTGCGGCAAAGTTGCTCACGAGGAGGAGTAAATTGCGAGTAGTCTTTCTGGGCACTCCAGAGAGCGCCGTTGTTTCTCTTCGGGCGCTCGTCCGGGAGAAATTCGATGTCGTTGCGGTGGTAACTCGACCCGACGCGCCGAAGGGGCGTTCGCTGCACGTTTCGCCGTCGCCGGTCAAGGAGGCAGCAGTCGAAGCGAACCTCCCCGTGTGCCAGTTCGAGAAAGCCTCCAGCGCCGACGGGGTCGAGCGAATTCGGTTGCTCGCTCCCGACGTGATTGTTGTGGTCGCTTTCGGAGAGATATTATCGGACGAATTCTTGAAGATACCGAAGCTGGCTATCGTCAACGTCCATTTTTCTCTTTTGCCGAAGTACCGGGGCGCGGCGCCCGTGCAGTGGGCAATCATCAACGGGGAGAAGGAAACGGGGGCGACAATCCAGCACTTAGCGAAGAAGCTCGACACCGGCGACATCATTTTGCAGGAGAAAGTCCCAATTAGTGACGAGGATACCGCTGGAACGCTTTCCAAAAAACTCGCGGAGGTCGGTGCGCGGCTCCTCGTGAAGGCGCTCCGACAACTCGAAAGCGGCACGGCTCCGAGAATTCCCCAGGACGAAAGCCAGGCCAGTCTTGCGAGGAAGTTGACTAAGGAGGACGGGAAAATAGACTGGTCCTGGTCGGCCGCTCAGATTGTCAATCGAATCAGAGGGACGAATCCGTGGCCCGGGGCTTATACGTTCTTTTCGGAAAAGGGCGAGCGCAGGATGCTGAAGATTTTTGTCGCAAGAGCCCATCCCGAAACCGCCGACGAGCCGGGGCGGGTCGTTCTTGCCAGCGATAGATTCATCGTGGCGGCTGGCGAAGGGGCTGTCGAGCCGCTCAGTGTGCAGCCCGAAGCGAAAAGGGAGATGCTCATGGCCGAGTTCCTGCGCGGGCATCACGTCGGCGAGGGAGCGATTCTTGGATAGGCAGCGACCCCCATGGAACATCGTATAGAGAGACGGAGACGATGCCGGTGGTGGATCGGTTTTCTTGCTGCGGCGACGGTCCTCTGCTTTTTCGGCTCGCTACTCGTCGGGGAGAAGACGGAAGAGTTCGGGAAGAAAGAGGTGTTCGGCAGGATCGGTGAGACTTGCAGGATCGTCCTTCGGCACATTCCGCTTCTCGGTAAGCTCCTCGACCAATCTCCCTCCGACGAGACGATGGACCGCATCATCTGGCACATTCGGGCGCCGCGATTGGTCCTTGCAGTCCTCGTTGGCGCCTCCCTTTCCGCCGCTGGGGCTGTCATGCAGTGCTTCTTTCAGAATCCAATGGCTTGTCCATACATTGTGGGCGTATCGTCGGGAGCGGCGCTCGGGGCGACAATCGCTTTCGCTTTCGACATCAGTCTCAGGTTCGGGCAGGACGCTACGAGCACACTGTCGTTGCTGATGGCCGACAATTGGGCCGCCTGGTGGCTGTTTGTGGGGGGGCTAAGCATAGTCCTCCTGGCCTACCTGCTCTCAGCCAGAGGGCGAGACATCCAACTGCCAGCCCTTCTTGCAGCAGGCGCCGCTCTGGGCACCGCCGCGCTCTCGGCCTGGTTTCTGGTGTCCTGGCGCGAACCGTATGAGCGCGCGAGCATCGCCTTGCCATGCGTCGGCGCAGTTTTCAGCTTTCTCAGCGACCAGCCGGAGGCGTGGCTGGCGTTCTTCGGGGGATTGGGAGTAACGTTCGTGGTCTATCTCCTCTCACGACGAGGAGGGAAAATCCATCTTCCGACTCTTCTTCTTTCGGGGATCGCCCTGGGGACTCTCGCTCTATCCCTCGCGTGGTTCATCCTTTTCTGGCGGAAGCCGTACGATTACGAGGGAATCATCTTCCGGTTGATGGGGAGCTTCAACGGAAAAGGATGGGGGAAAGTCGGGATGGTCTTTCCGTACGTCCTTCTCGGCGTATGTGTCAGCGTTGTCTTCTCAAGAGACTTAAACGTCCTTCTGCTTGGCGAAGAGACCGCACAGCATCTTGGTGTCCACGTCGAACGAGTCAAGCTACTCCTTCTCGTCCTCTCGACGGTGATGGCGGCGGCCTGTGTCGCGGCGGTCGGGGTAATCGGGTTTGTCGGGCTAATGATACCCCACCTGATGCGTCTCCTTGTCGGGCCGGACCATCGGGTATTGATACCGGCGTGCCTTTTCGGCGGCGGATTGCTCTTGATTCTCGCCGACACGGCGGCGAGGGTTTTCCTCGACGAGATGGTCCCCATCGGCGTAATTACCGCCCTCCTCGGCTGCCCCTTCTTCCTCTACCTTTTGACTCGAAAGGAAAAACGCTTCTTTTGAGAGCCTTCGTCGGGAACCCAGCTGGGGTCTTGGGCGTTAGGCGACCGCGAATTTCTTCCTGAGCACCTCGACCTCTTTGTGGACCGCTTCCCCGAAACCCAGGAACACGAACAAGAACGTATGGAACCCCAGATACGTCTCCGCCACTTCCATTTCGTCCACGGTCGCCACCTCATCGAACCATGCCGTCATGGGATTTCCATCGCCTACTTTTTCCTGCCTGCCGGTGTCTACGCTAATCTGGTCCGCTCGGTCGTGCCAATGCTGTGCCCTCGCCCCGAACGTGATAATCCAGGAGCAGTTTTTGCGGACAAGCTCCCAAATGCACCTCTCCACCTCGTCCTCCCGGGCCGAAGGATGGACGAAGATGCCGCAGTCAAACTGGGCGTCCCCCCCACGGCAGCACTGACAGGCATCCGGAAAAATATTCCACCCAGTAGTATTCTCTGCCCAGTGTGTCCGTTACCAGATGATTCATAGCACGACACCTCCTCAGCGAGAAGCGGGTGGCTGTGGCTTGTTGTCGCCCGGGTTTCGGAGCCCCCAGTCCCTTACCTTCCTCCACATAAAGGCAAGAGCGGCTTGTCCGGTGAACGCGGGTTGGGGACAAGCTTCTTCTCCTGGGGAGAGATGTGCCAGTCCATTTCTTCGAGAGGCAAGGCACCAAGCAGCGGTTTCGCCCCGTGCGGTAGCTCAATAGCGCGGACCTGGGAAGTCCTCCCCTGCACCTCAATTTCCACGATTCCGAAGACGCGGTACTCGTGCTCGCCGCCGTCAGCGGTGTAAACGTGAACTGCCCCCAACTGCTCCAGCTTCAATCGCTCTATGATTTCCCCCGGCAGTGCGAGCTCGGTGGCGCCTGAGTCCACGAGGGCTTCACACTGCGCGTCTTCCCCCCGTTTCTCCTCCGGCAGGAACCTGTTCTGCCAATTGCGCAGCTTCACCTGAACGCTGAATACACCCATGATAAAAACCTCTCTACGGCTCCTGCGAACCATGCGTGGGCGCCTTTTTACGCCGGGCCGCTGAACACACACGGCACTAATATTGTACTGCTTCCTTGCCGCAACGACAACGGAAACTTTGCTGATCCGCGCGAACCGCCGATGAGGAGATACTCAACCTGATGAGCGTTGAGCAACCTCAAGAACTCTTTGAAGTCGGGCGGTAGATTCACGGTGGCCATAGTTCATTTGCCGCAAGAGTTCGACGCCTTGAAGGCGTTCGTAGGGCGATCGGGATAACCAGAACTCCTTGTCTCCCGACGGTTCCGTGAGCGGTGCGACCGTAAAAGCCGTTCTGTCCACTTTCGGGAAATCAGGCATAGTCATACGTTCCGGTTTCCGCAAGGTGCTCGGTCTTGCACGTCAGACTGGGTTGGCTCCTGGCCATCCACTCCACTTATATTTTACACCTTCTGGAGAGGATAGCAAAAAACATCCGCTTGGGGTGTGGCCGTTTAGTTGTGGCACCCCGTCCTTGGCGGGCGAGGGATCGGCGAGGTTCTCCTGACAGAGGGACTGCACCTCGATGGCGTCCAGGTGTTTAACCAACTCAAAAAAGCAAAAGCACTGCGCTAACTGCTTCAAGCAGTTTTTAATCTCTTTCGATCGCTGTTCTTGTCACTGGCGCTCGCTCTATCCCGCGTGTCCCAACGGAGCCGTCCGGCGAAGGAGCGACGCCCCGACGGCGCCGAGAAAAGCCACGCCCGCCGCGAGCAGCAGCGGTGGCGAAAGAGATTTGGCCTTGTCTGCCATTGAACCGGCGACGCTCGGGCCAACGGCCTGCCCGATGCCGAAGAAGAGGGTTATGAAGCCCAGGCCTGCCGGCGCCAATCTCGGGCCAAGCAAATCTCCGCAAGTGGCGGCCATGATTGCCGGAATGCTCCATGCTGATAGACCGAAGAGAATTGCCGAGAGTGTAAACCCGGTCGGCGAAGGCCATAACGCGAACATGCCGAAAGAGACCGCGTGGATGACGTAAACAATCATCAAGGCGCCCTTCCGCCCGATGATGTCTGACACCGTTCCCCAGATCAGCCCGCAAAGAAGGCTGACCCAGCCCATGGTCATGAACAGCTTTCCGGCAGCGAGCTGACTGTACCCGCCTTCAGCGACGAGGCGTTTGGTGAAGTAGGTCATGTAGATGATGTAAGAGAAGCCGAACGCTACGTACACCAGCCCGACGTGCCACACAACAGCCGAGCGATACACACTCCCCCACTGAAGCCCGCCCGGCCGCGGGTTAACTGTCGTCGGAGCTTCCGGGTCCGCGCCTAAAGGTTTCAGTCCCAGTTGGGAAGGTTGATTTCGCAGGAAAACGAGTCCGCCAGCCGCCACCATTAACCCTACAGCGCCGTAAATGAACCAGCATGCACGCCAGCCGTTCTCGCCGTACGCAGAAAGGACGTGAGGAACAAGCAGCCCCACGAAGATAAGCCCTAACGAGGAACCTGCCACGGCGATCCCCGAAGCCAAACCCCTCCGACGCGGCGCAAACCACGCCGCCAGTAGCCCCATTACGGGCACGTTACTGGCCCCGCTTCCCAGGCCCGTGAGCGCTCGCCAGAACGCGGCGGACGTAAATCCTCCGGCCAGGCCAGTGAGTGCCATCCCGACGGCAGCAATAGTGAGTCCCGCCGGAATCACCGCCCGAGGTCCGAAGCGTGCCGCAAGCGCCCCACCTATGAGAGAGAGCGCGAGGTAGCCGACGAGATTTGCCGTCGCCAGGACTCCCGCCTGCGTATTGTCCATCTTAAGCCCGACCTGCATCGTCGGCAAAACAACCGTATATCCAAAACGCGCCAGTCCTAACGACCCGAAAACAACAAGCGTCGCGGCGGCGAGCACAATCCAGCCGTAGTGAAAGCGGGCAGGTCGAAGGTTAAACGACGATTCCATTCGGGTGTCTCCTTCCAGAAGACGAAAGCCAGGCCTCCTTGCCCCTACTCATAAACTCGACCAGGTTTTTTCCACCGACAGGATGAACAGGATACACAGGATTCTGTGAATCCTGTTTGTCGGCTTTTCGGCTTTGCGAGTTTCGGTCTTGGCAGCACACTATCCGGGCGGGGCGCCGCATCGCCCCTGGCTTCCTGCCTTCCCTTTCAAATCCCGTCCATCCTGTAAATCCTGTCGAGAGCATCCTCGCCTTTGGCCCCCCGCCCGAAGGCGGGGCGGGGACTCGGCGTCCCATTTCTGAATTCGTGTGCCAAACCGCCGGGGAGACCCGCGCCGCCGGGCCAGGCATCAGACTTTTTCCTGCTCGGCACGGGGCGCAGTCCCGCGAACCCGCTCGGCAGAATGACCAGCCTCCCCCGCAGCACCCGCCTTGTCTTCCCGATAGATTTTCTGCATCAGGTGGACATCGAGCCAGCGGCCAGACTTGTATCCGACCTCTTTCATTACGCCGACGTGCCGGAAGCCAAATTCCTCGTTCAGGTGGATGCTGGCCGGGTTGTCCTGGGCGATCCGCACCACAACCGTGTGTAATCCAAGGCGCCGCGCCGCAGCGTCGGTCGCTTCTTTCAGTTTCCGTCCGATGCCCTTTCCCCGAAACTCCTCCTTCACGTACGTCGAGACTTCAGCAGTGTCTGCGTAGGCGCAGCGGTCCGACCACTTGCTCAAGCACGTCCACCCTACGACTTTTCCATCAAGCTCCGCGACGAAAATCGGATGCCTGTCGTCGTGCGCATTGAACCAGGCGAGCTGCTCCTCATCCGTCTTCGGCTGAGTGTCGAATGTCGCCGTCGTCGTCAGAATTGCCTCGTTGTAGATTTCGGTGATGGCAGGAAGATCGGAAAGCATCGCTCGTCGGATTGTTACCATGTCGCACCTTTACCCATCTTCGCTTGTGGGCGGAGTCCTGTGCTCCGTCGGATTCAGTCGCCCGACGGATTTACCGTCAAACTGCCGATACGGAAGAAGCCGGTTCTTGTTGTTCCCGGGAGTGCCAACCACGTTTTGGGGAAACCGTACACAGTCTCAATTTCGGCGATGAGGGTGACTGAATTCGGCAAGATTTGCCAGGCGCCGGCGATGAGGTCTTCGGTCATCTCGACCCAGGCGTATATTCCTCGTCGGCAAATAGTCTCAAGCACCAAGCCGGCTTCCTGGAAAGTCCAAGCACGGATTTCGCTTCGGCCGGCCGGCAACGAAGCGACGTCTCCGCGCCCGGCGTTATAGGAAGAAATGATGTTTCGGTGAAGATGCGTGCGGGAATAGCCCGACGTTCGGTCGTAAACGTAGATGTCATCTTCCAGGCTTATGTCGTAGATAAAGACCGACTGCACATCTTCAGCGATGGGGGAAAAAGCCAGTCCATCTATTCCGACGGTCACGCCGTCGGGGCCCGAATTCGGGTCCAGCGATAGAAGCTCCATGTCCCCGCTTCTGACGTCCAGCGAGAACAGCCTGTTCTCCGTACCCATAACAAATGATGCGTCGTGCGATTGGACGAGGTCGCAATAGTCCGGCAGACCGAACGGCGAACCATTGAGACTTAGCCTCATTCCCTGACCCAAAACCTCCCCCGTCGCGGGGTCTATCTCCAGGACCTCATCGGTTGCCGCATCGAGGACGAAGAGTCTCCCGGAGATCGTGAAGCCACCGCCGCGGATATCTCGTCCATCGAGGAGCGACCCTGTCGGCGTAGCGACGGCGCTAGCAAGGTCAATAGTAACCAGTCGCGCCCCGGCGGCATCGAGCTGAAACCCGAAAAGCGTCCCCTCCGGAGACAAAGCCAGGGCATCCACGTCTATTTCTTCGCCGCCCACGGTGATCGGGGCAACAACCGCAAACTCCGATCCGTCCGCCTTGAAGCGGAATAGCGTAGCCGGCGGTTGCGACCCAGGGAGAAGCCCAGGTCCTTGCGATTTCACTCCCCAGATGTCCGCACGCGGCGCATTCAGCGAAGACCATTCGACCCCGTTCCGCAAAGTGCCGTCATGTCCGCCGTTGGTCACGTCGTAAGCCGTATCGCCGCTATAGCCGGTCTCAAAATTCCAGTATCCTATAAGGCCTGGCTCCGTCCCCTGGGGAGGCCGGTACATGGTGGATCGAAGCTCGGCTTCCTGTCGCGCCAGATTCCATATGCGCACTTCGTCAATCCATCCCTGCCAGTAGTTCATGTTGTTGGCGTTGGTTCCGATAAGCAGCGGCGAGGCGGTGTCGGCAATCACCTGGGAACCGACCGTCTTTGCCCCGACCTGCACTCCGTTTCTGTAAACGGCCAGCGTATCGCCATCGTACGTCGCCGCCAGGTGCGTCCACAGCCCGTGAATGCTCTTGACGGTTCCCGTCGCCTGGTACTGCGGCCAGCCTCCCCCGGCCGTATTGAAGTTGCATGCTAAAACGTCAGGGCTTGAGTCAATGTCGTAGGCCAGTTCGTATCCGTAATTGCCAGTAACTCCCCCGACTTTGGCGATGATGTCGTCGTCCCAGGTTGGCGGACGCCCCGTCGCGCCCGGTTCGAGCAGCACCCACGCTTCGAGAGTGAAGGGGCCGCTCAAGTCCAACACGTCGCCGAAATAGATGTGGTCATCAAGCCCGTCAAAGCGCAGACACGCGGCCTGCGTCCAGGCAACTGCGCCTACAGAAAGTATGAGCGACACAAAAACCCTGTAAGTGGGAATCTGTCGAGAAACGTTCATGCGTGTCCTCCCTGATGTTGACTCCACTTTGTCGGTTGCACGGGTGGCGCTCTGTCGCGAGTGGAGCTTAACAGAGGCGGCCCTTTCTCGCAACGGCATTCTGGTTCAGGAGCGGCTTATGCGATTCGTCCTCGAAAGACTCCGCTGTGAGTGAGACCTCGTGCGCGGAACGAGGGGTTTGGAAGGAGGAGCGGGACCGAAACCGGCCCCCTCCGTCGTCCGCCCAGTTTTCGGACCAGGAACTCACAAACCCAAACCAGCCGAGTTGCTCGTGGTGCTGTGTGTCGCAAGCATGGCTATGGTGCGCCTCGAAAAGGAGGCAGGCCGCCAAGGGCGTCGAGCATCTCCTGGAGCTGTCCTTTCAGTTCCTGCACGTCTTTGGTGGCGATGCGCCAGACTTCGGCGAGGTCCACATCAAAGTAGGGGTGAATGGCAACGTTCCGGAAACCGATGATTTCGTTCCAGGGAATTGCCGCATAACGGCTCTGCACCTCGCGCGGGATGCTACGGGCAGCTTCGCCCATCACCTCGAGGTTGCGAAGAACCGCATCCTGCACGAGTCTGCTGTTCTCGAAGCCAGCGTATGTGAAACCAGACGTGTAGCTCGTCATCTTTTCTATAGCCTGAAGCATTTCGTGCAGGAACAAGCGAACATCTCGCTTAGACATAAACCTGGTCCTCGCGAATGGATTGCCAGAGGAGGGGTTTCCGAATTACTGCGCCTTCTGTCACCAGGTCCACCTTGACGCCGAAAAGCTGCTGGAGGAATTCGTGGAGGCTCACGAGCTCCAAGCCGAGGGGCTGGCTCAGAGAAACGAGAATGTCGAGATCGCTCTGTGATGTCTGGTCACCGCGAACCCACGAGCCGTAAAGTCCGATCCGCTTGACGTCAAAGCGCCTTCGCATCTCGGCAAGCTGGGTGCGCAACATATTTTCAATCTCTTGCCGCGATTTCATACATGTCACCGCATCACCCAAAAGTCTATTGATACATTTCCCCTTGCGGGGCGTCAAGTGCCATGACGTTCCGGGTCTGGTCCTATTCCGGTGCTGTAATGACAGCGCGCGTTCCTACTGTAAGGAACATCGAAGCCATGTGGCGGCGACGCCGATACCACGCTTGCGGAAGCAAAAGGCCCCACGGACCCCGTGAGTGGTGCCGGGATGCAAGGCGGTCGAGATTTTGCTTGATGCGGTCAGGCCACCTCAGGAACGCTGTTCCAGAATCGCCTGAATCGAAGCTTTTAGAGTCGGCAGGTGTTCCTCGACGGTCTTCCAGACAAGGAGCTTATCGACACCCGAATAGAAATGGATCAGGCGGTCGCGCATGGCGGCCATCAGCTTCCAGGGGACTTCCGGATGCTGCTGCCGGACGGTGTCGGGAATCCGTTTGGCGGCTTCGCCCATGATCTCAAGCTTTCGGATCACAGCGCTGACAGTCTTGTCGTCCGCCTGGAATGACTCCAGATCCATCCCATGGAGAAAGGATAGGATGCTTTCGATCGCCGCAAGGATGTCTTTGAGATACAGAGCGTAGTCCCTCATACCCTCACCGCTTCGCGAAGAACGGTCTCGCGGAGTTCCGGTCGGAGCGCCCGCTTGGGAACCAGGTCAACCGAGCAATGGAGCACATCCTCTAAGAAGAGCCCCAGCCCCGTCAGGTCAAATAACGTGGCGTCTTCATCGAGCTCGACGAGCAGGTCCACATCGCGCGCAGGTTCTTCTCCCTCCCGGAGGATCGAGCCGAATACAGCCATGTCTCGCACTTTGAAGTCGCGCCGCAACCTTTCTTTCAGTTGGCGAAGAGTAGAAAGAATGGCCTCTTTACTCAACATGACGTACCGCCTAATTCGGAGCCCAGCCGGCCTGGAGACCGGCTCACGAAGTCTGGGCGTTGACCCGTTTCGATTCCACGATGTCGGTGCACGGACGTTTCATCGTCGCACGGGGGGTACAAAAAAGCCCTCCCTCCGGGTCAATGACATCACAGCCCATTAAGCACAACCTGCCGTTCATTCATGGGCGCGTGTTTCCGCCGAAGGCCGTTAGCCATTTATAGGCCAGACCCTGCGGCGCGTCAAGTCCATCATACGTGTCGTGTCTTGGTGGAGGACAATCTCATAGCCGGAGAGGAGGGTTTGGAGGAAGGAGCGGTAGCCTATGTAGCCGATGCCGCCGTCGCCCCAGTTTTCGGACCAGGAATTGACAAAGCCAAACCAGCCGACTTGCCCGTCGTGCTCAAGCTCGTCGTCGTAGAAGGCGAGGGCGATGGCGTGGCCCCCGATCATCTCCTCCCCGGGGACGATGAAGCCATCGGGGCTGACGCTGAGCCAGTTGCTGTCCACGATAAGCCCGCAAACGATCGGGCGACGGCAGAGGGCTTGTTTGACGACCCTGAGGGTGGATTCGCTGACACCGTCCTTGAGAAGATTTCGGTACTCGGCGATTCTGCGCTTTCTGGCTTTCCGGAGGGTTTCGAGAAAGCGAGCGATGTCAAGGTGACTTTTGTCGCCAGCGACGTACGGCCAGTCGCTCTCCTGGCACACCCCATAGTTCCGGAGAACCTGAACGGCTGCTTGAAGAGTCGTACCCTCCTGCTCAACATAGTCCATCGCGATTTCGTCAACGATTTTGGCGAGGTTGTAGCAGAACCGCTCGCTGGAGTCTATTTGCTCGCCCGTCCCTCGGAGATGTTCCATCTCGTAAACCTTCAGGGCGCCGTAGCCGGCGCAGGATCCCTCAAGTCCCTGGTCGCGGATTGGCCCGCGTAGATTTAGCCAGCTCGCTCTCGGAGGAATTTCTTCGTCGAAAGGTAGCGCCCCGTAGTCTGTTGCGAGAGGAGTTTCAGGAAGGACGCCTCGCCGGAGGATTGCCTGTCGGTATTTTTCCATATCTGCAAAGGTTTTCATTTCTCGACCTCATGCCGTTCGCGTTCAGGGTCTGGTGCTGCTGGGATGAAGCGGTTCGCTGGGTTTTCGATGCCAGGAGGAATACTTTCTTGGGGACTCAACCCCGCCTTCGGGCGGGGCACGTCGCGTTTCCATGCCACAAACAAGCTCTGTCCTTCGCAAGACTGATGGAAATGAAGGGAGGTCCCACGAATAACGACCTCGTTCTCACCGGGATTCGACTCCACGACGCGGAACAACTCTGGTTTGGCCGCTGATGGAGGGTGTGAGACCGCGAGGAGGTCCGAAATGGCGTAAGGTTTGATTATTTCAATTCTGCCGTTGACGACGGGGAGATACTCGCATTCGAAAAACGCTTCGCTTCCGTAGTGGCTATCCAGGGCATCCCAGACGCGGAGAACAATTTCCTCGTCATAAAGCGACGGCTGCTCCGGTGCGGTGCGGCAGCCGATGAGGCACACGAAAATCAGAAAGGATGTGAGGAGACTTAGCGCTTTCATTTTCGTGCCTCGCTTGTTGTTACGTCGTCAGAGTCCTCGTCCGACTGAGACACCGTCTGCGTCTCCTTGGCGCTTGGCGACCCTTGCTCGCAGGAATTCGGCAGTGGCTCCCTTTCGCAGTCGCTGCCGGAATCCTCAGCCCTCTTCAGACGGAAAAGAGTGAAGGAACGCTCCTCGCGGTATCCCACTTTTTCCTCGATGGCCTTCTTCCGGGCGCCGGTGAAGATGTCGCTGATGCCGCTGAGGACGATGTCCCAGGGGAAAGGGGACGATTTCAGCGTTGTGGGGACGATTTGCGGCGGCTTGACTTCGGCGCTGGACGTGTAGGAAACCACGCTCAGTTCGTCCACCGCGCATCCCGCCAGAAGGATAAGCGTTCCTATGAAGAGAACCGCTCTCGCAACTTTCCCAAATGTCCCTCGGTCTGCCGAGACGTCTGCATGGGCAATCATTCGTCGAATCCTCCGTCTTTCGTTTTCCTCCGAGTCGCGACCTCGACCGTAACAGCCAAAAAAGTAGGGCAGGGACGCCGCCAACGAATGACGGCTCGTGTCTCCTGCCCTGTTCTCTTTGCAGTGTCGTGTTTTCCTGACTTTACGAGAGCATTCTATCATAGTACTCCCGTTTTGTCAAGAGAGCTCCGCACGACATCAGAAGGAGCTATTACCTGTAGTCGCAGTCGCCCGCGCCCTGGCGGGGAGCCCGCTCACATCGTCAGGCGGGCGCGGACGAACTTCTTGCCGGGGAGTTGCCGGATCAGACGCTTGACCTCGAGCTGAAGAAGGACGACGGAGACTTCTTTTGCGGGTAAGCCGGATTGGATGATGATTTCCTCGATGTCTTTTTCTTCGGCGGATAGGAGGTTGAAGATTTTCTGCTGTTTCTCGTCGAGGAGAGGGGTTGGGCCGCGCATGCCAGCGCCCGTCTCAGGCTTCATCGCCTCCGGTGGGAAGAGGTATTCGAATTCCGAGAGGATGTCTTCGACGTTCTCGACGAGCTTCGCCCCTTCTTTGATGAGCTGGTGGTTTCCCTGGAAGGTTGGCGAATCAACCCGCCCGGGCACCGCGAAGACTGACCTGTTCTGATGGAGGGCGTGGGTGACGGTAATCATTGCGCCGCTGTGGCGCGGCGCCTCGCCTACGACCACTCCGAGGGAAAGCCCGCTGATGACGCGATTGCGAATGGGGAAATTCATCGGGTCGGGGGTCGTTCGCATGTGGTATTCGCTGATGACGGCGCCACAACCGGCAATCCGTTCCATCAAGTCGAGATTCTCCGTCGGATAGGGATGATTGAAGCCACTACCTAAGACGCCGATCGTCCTTCCGCCGCCCTGAAGGGCGCCTTCGTGGGCAGCGGTATCTATCCCTCGGGCGAGGCCGCTGACGACGGTGATGCCAGCCGACGCGAGCTGCCGGGCAAGTCGCGCGGAGGTCTCTCTTCCATAAAGAGTCGAGCGGCGGGAGCCAACGACGGCGATGGCGTGCTTGTCTTTTGGCAAAAGCGTTCCCTTCACGTAAAGAATGATCGGCGGGTCGTAAATCTGCTTGAGGTTTTCGGGGTATTCCTGGTCGAGGAAAGAGAGGATGCGGACGCCTGCTTTTTCCGCCAGGCTTATCTCTTCCTCGACGGAGACGGCGCCCTGCCAGTTGTGGATGCTATCGGCGATACCTTTGTTGACGCCGGGGACCCGGACGAGTTCGTCCCCTCTGGCATGGAGGACATTCTGCGGACTGCCGAAGTGCTTCAGAAGAAGCTGAATTCGGATTGTCCCCAGCAGCGGAAGGCTATTGAGAATTAGAAGGCTCTCGAGGTCGGTCATGGTCCTCTCAGATAGCGAACTTGACGAAGTCACCGCCCGCCGCTTCTGCCCGGGGCGAATACTTCCCGCGGGCGGACAGGGCCGTTCCAAACGTTTTGTGCTGGGATTCTAACATACTGTAGTCCGGACTTTCCTGAGAAATTCGCGGGGGCGAGGTGCTCGACACGAGGCAGCGATTGAGCCGGGCTGCCGCGATTGCGTCAGAAGCTCTTGCCGAGTTCGTAAGCTCTCCGCAGGTTCTGTTCCCGGTACGTGTCGTCGTGGGGCATCATGCCGCCGAGAATCTCCATGTGGGCGTTCTTGACGCCGACGCCAAGAAGCCGGTCGTTGAGCATGATGCGGCGCATGCTTTCCGCAATGCCGAGCTCCTCAAGATGCTCCACCGTGTGACCCACAGAGCACAGGACAACTGCCTTCTGGATGTTGATCCTGGACAATCTCTCGCCGTTGGTGTCGAGAAAGTAGGCGTAGCCGTAGGTCAGGACTCGGTCGAACCACCCCTTCAATTTGGCGGGACAATCGCTCCACCACACCGGGTAGATGAACGCCAATCCGTCGGCTCGGTCTATCTTTTGCTGCTCTGCCCTGATGTCCTCTGGAACGGGGGCATTGGCGTCCTCTGCCATTTCTCTGAGGTATTGCTTCTCGTCCATCTCTGACTGGAAACGCATCGCGTAGAGGTCGGCGACCTCGAAGGTATGCCCTCCATCCGTCAGACCGCGGACGAATGCATCGAGGACGGAACGGCTGAACGACCTTCCACTTGGATGGGCAAAGAGTATGTACACGTGCATGGTATTTGTGCTCCAACGCAGACGCGAGCGACTGCCGGTCGCCCTCGTGCAACTCCGGCGAACCAGGCCAGGAACGAGCTCGCGCTCTGCAAATCAAGAATCATGTTCAGCCGACGGCGCTCAAGACGAGAGACAGGGTGCGCTTCGTCTCCCCCGGCTGGTTATGCCAGCCATGGAAGCATTACGTGATTCTGAACTTTGAGTCGTGTGGCCATATTTCAGACTCGGGCCGATCAAACTGAAGAAATTCTATCGGGGCGCCATTATCAACGATGAAAGCGACTGTCACGCCTTCAGTGGGACTGTTCGGTTCGATGAGCACTTCCTTGCCCTCAATAGCAGCTTCAGTATCGTCAACAACAAATGCAACGTGCGGAACCGTTTTGACCAGCTCCGGCAGGGGACAGTCGGGATCCAATTTCATCCACTCGACACCGTAAGGACTCCGAAAATACCCGGATGCGTAAAGCTTGTACTTTTCACTGTAATCTCCCTCGGGAAGAGATTTGTCAGTTGGGATTCCAATGTGATGATATTTCAGTTCAGGCATGTTTCGTCCTCATTCCGTGAGTAGAGCACAACGCCAGGGGCGAGCGATCCCGACGAGTCGGGACAGCGGGCTCACGCTCTGCGAGTCAGGGTCAACGTTCATCTGAAAACATCCGAAACGGGACGCGGGCCGGCGGTTCGCCTCCGGTGTCTGGTTATGCGCTGCCATCCGCGCTCTCATCACCCGCGGCCCTCAAATCCTGCGTTATCTTTCGCTCCCACGGGGTCTCAGATACCTCACAGAGAGCGCCGCTCGGCGAGAAGAAACGTGCCGTAACCTGCCCCCACGGCTCCTTGTGCGGCTGCTGAACAAAAGTGAGTCCCTTCCCCGACATTTGCTCTACCGCTTCGCCAACACTGTCAACCTCAAATCCGACGGCGAATCCTAAGGGAATTTCCTCGTCCCTGGCCAGGTCCCCGAAGGTGTGCTTCGCGGCAGCTTTCCGAGTCCATAAACCGAAGTGAAGCACCCCAGGGACTTTGACAATGGCATACCCCCTGTCCGGGAAGTCCTCCACGGGCATCCCCAAAACGTCACGATAGTGTCTGACCGCGCCGGGCAGGTCATCTACGATCTCAGCCATGCTGGAAATGTGACGAATCATATGGCTCCTTCAGAGTTTAGTCCGAAGTTCCGGACAAAGAAGGGGGCATTTTGTGCGTTAAGTGGTTTGAGATACG
>CAYZXL010000062.1:0-29252 GCA_964482435.1 uncultured Verrucomicrobiota bacterium | reverse complement strand
TGATGTTGACGTAGCCGAAGCTGAACATGGAGTTGGAGCGGATGTCCTTGATCCCGGGGATGCCGAGGAGTTTCGTGGAGAGGGGATAGATGACCTGGTCCTCAACGTCGCGGGGTGAGCGCCCCATCCAGTCCACGAAGACGATGACCTGATTTTCGCCGATGTCCGGAATGGCATCCACGGGGGTGGTGCGGCGCGCTTCCCAACCGAACCCTGCCAGAAGCAGGCACGCGGCTATGACGAGGAGAGGATTCCGGACGGCAATCTCGATGATTTTCTTAATCACGTCAGGGTCTCCTTAATGCGTGTGCTCGGGGGCGGTTCTGGGACTCTCTTCTTTCCCGATGGCTCCTCCGTAGGCCATTGCCGCCTCGCCGCCGACCTGGGTTTCGCTGTCAAGGAGGAAGTTGCCGTGAGTGACGACAACCTCTCCGGGCTGGAGACCTTTGAGAATCGGGAAAAAGCGCATTCGGTCGCCGGCGTGAGTCGCCCATGCTTCGGGTCCGAGGACGACGTTGGTGGGGACATAGCCCGCATCCCCCTTGTCCGCGTAAACGACTGTGCGCTCGCCGGTGTCAATGACGGCGCTCTTCGGGACGGCGAGGACTTCGTCGGTAATGACCAGCTCTTTCCCGTCGAGAGGACACTTTCCGGGTTCGGTCGCGACCTGGTCGGGATGGTCGGGGCAAACGTATTTGAAAAGCGGCTGCGATTCCTTTTCGGGGACGAGGGGGATTTGTTTTTCGAGCAGGTTCATGCCGCAGACGGGGCACTTGCCGTCCTTCGGCTGAGTGCCCGGGTCGAATTGGGGATGGCCGGGCATGCCACAGGTGAGGACGGTCCTGAATGCGGGCTGCTCGGTGCTTTTCTCGACGAGGTTCATTCCGCATATAGGGCACTTGCCGGGCGCTTTTTCGCGGACCTCCGGGTGCATGGGACATGTCCAGTAGGTGGCTTGCCGCGCGGCTCCAGCGACCGCCGGCGTGGTCCCGGTCTTCTCCAGGTCCATTCCGCAAATCGAGCACTTTCCGGGCTGGTCGGAGCCAATCCACGGGTGCATGGGACAGGCGTAGGGCGGTCCTGGGGGCGGATGATAGAGGTCTCGCAAAGAGACTTTCAGTCTGGCGGTGACGTACATGGCGGGCTTGAGGCGCTCGTCGGGATTGGGGACCTCGACGAGGACTTTGACTGTTCGAGTCTCTGCGCGAAGGTACGGGTAAATGAACCAGACCTTTCCCGGGAACGTTTCGCCCGGGCGGGCTTCGCAGGTGATTTCGACATCCTGCCCCCAGCGAAGCCAGGGAATTTCGTACTCGTAAACGTCGGCAATCATCCACAAGGAAGACAGGTCGGCAATTTTGTAGAGGTTATCTCCCTCCTTGAGGTACTGCCCGCGGTAGGCACTCATCTCTATGACTGTTCCGCCGATGGGGGCCAACAGCGTCAGGTCGGTCTGGACGGCGCCCCGCTGCTTGATTTCTTCAACTTGCTGAGGAGTCAGGCCGAGAAGACGGAGCTTTTCCTGGGCGTCAAGGACGTCCTTTTCAGCTCTCTTGCGGGTTTCGTCGGGAACCTCGCCGAGGCTGCTGAGGTATTTCAGACTGCCAAGATATTCCTGCTGGGCGGGGAGAAGCTCCTGGCTGTAGATTTTGACGAGGTGGTCGTTCTCTCGCACCTTTGTGCCGGTGAAATCCACAAAGACTTGCTGGACCCAACCCGAGACGCGAGCTGAAACGTAAGCGAGCTTTCGCTCGTTGAAGTCGAGGACGCCAGCCGTCCTTATTTCCTTCTCGAGGGGATGAAAGCCGACGGGTTCAGTTCTGATGGGGATGAGGTCGCGCTGCCTCTGGGTGAGTGTCAAACCGGCGCCTTTCTTGACGGGGACGAGGTCCATGCTGCAAACGGGACATTTGCCGGGTCCGGGCTGGCGGACGGTCGGATGCATGACACACGTCCAGTAAGCAATCTCCTCCTTCTCGCCGGAGACGGCTCGCGCGGCGGGCTTTTCGTGGCGGTGGAGGCTCATGAACGGAATTTGCCACGTCAGGGCGGCGATTGCGCCGAACACCACGACGGCAGCGCCGACGAGCCCTGCCAGCACGTAGAGAACGACTTTTCCTCCGGACAACTTTTTTGTGCTCATGGTAACCTCACGGAGACCTTTTCGCAGTTTTGATTCATGTGTGACAGACAGCGCACGCTCGTGATTGCAGAGTCCTCATTGTGTTTTCTCTGCTGATTTCTCACGCTCGACAGTGCCCGTTGTGGACTTCTCCTCCGATGGCTGGCGCCCGGTGAGGGGCTGCCCGACGAGCATTTCGAGTTCGGCGATGCGCTGCAAATGCTCCGCTAATGCCATCTCATAGTCGAGGCTGAAATCGAGAAGCTCCCTCTCCCCGTCGAGCAGGTTGACGAAATCCACCTTCCCGGCACGATACCCGGCCTCGGATGCGTCCAGGGCCTGCTGAGCTTTTGGAATAAGAGTATTTGCGTAAAGGCCGATCTGGCGGACGGCATTCTTGTGCTTGTAGAGCATCATTCGCACGTCGCTCAGAAGGGCGTTCTCTTTTTGCTGCTTTGCCGCGACAGCGGACTCGAGCATGGCTTGGGCTTCTCTGAGCGCCGCATGGAGGCGCTTTCGCCATATCGGGAGATTGACGGAAAACATGGCGGAGACGTTGTCGCCCATGTCGGCGGACATCATGGAGGCGGATCCTGTGCCGTTCATGAGCATGTACCCGACGCCGAGGCCGAAATCGGGCCAGAATTCCTTCCTGGCCAGGGCGAGCATCTTGCGGCTTTTCTCGACCTGGAAGGAGGAGGCTTTGAGCTCCCAGTTGGCAGTCCGGGCGAGCTGGAGAATCTGGTCCTCGGAGAACTGCAGGATTTTGGGCTTCACGTCTTTTGGCCAGGAGATTGGGGTATCAATCGGGCGATTCAGTTCGGCGTTGAGCTTTGCGGCCGTTGCGCCTCGCATGTCTTCGAGGGACTTCAGGCGGTTCCTGAGCTTTTCCAATTCCACCTCGGCTTTCAGGACGTCCTGCTGGGCGCCGCCCGCTCGGAACGAGGCGGCTGCTACTTCCTCAAGGCGTGTGAGTAGTTCGATGTTTTGCTCGGTAATCTGAATGGCGCGGCCGAGGTAGTAATACTCGTAGTAGGCTTCTTTCAGGCGGTTGAGGAGGTTCAGTTTTTCCTGCTCGTAGGAGGCACGGGCCGCCATGGCACTGGCGACTTCAATCTGTTCGCGGAGACCGAGCTTGCCAAAGAACGGTATCATCTGCATGAGCTGGAATTCGTGTTGCTGGGGACGATCGCCGTTCTCGACGCTGACGAAGTAGCCGTAGGAAAGAGATGGGTCGGGGAGGGATTTCGCCTGGGGGATTTTTTCGAGGGCGGCTTTCCAGTCGTGATAAGCGGATTGGAGGCCGGCGTTGTTGAGGAGGGCGTAGGTGGAATAGTCCTCGATGGTGGCGTTCTCGTCGAGAACGGGGAGTTGTGGCGAAATGGGGGACAAGATTGTGGGAGCCCTTGATTCCAACGATGGGACTCCGGCGGCTCGCTGCTTAATTACTTCGACCGTCTTGCACCCAGCCAGAACGAGAAGGAAAACTGAAAGAATGAGCGGTGCTCCAGGCGCAGTCATGCGCCCGGGTCGGTCACTGAAGCTCGGAACTATTGCAGCGATAGCACCGGCTGCTGGCGTCTTTTTCGGTCGGTCTGGGCTTGGCTGGTGAAGCGGAGGCGATTCGGATGGCGAGCAAATGCTGCGACGATTTTCGCCGGTCATCGGCTTAGCTCCTTTGATGTGGCGTGGTCTCCCTGCTGGTTGGGGTCCCATTTTGGACCGGCTTCGCCGGCCGCGACGGGTCCCCGTTCATTCAGGGAACTGCTGACAATAACCTATTTTATCCATCATACAGCAGCTCTCTTGAATTTGAACCAGTTTTCTCACGGACAAGTTCCGCGGGGCGGAGGGTCTCGGCTGGAGTGGGGGAACTTGCCGCAGCTCGTGCGTCCTGGCGCCTTTGCGACCCCGCCTTCTGGCGGGGCTCTCTGGGCGTTCTGCCTTTTCCTGCCAAGACACCAAGAAGCCAAGAAGCTTACGTGCTCTCAGGCTTCGTTCGCTTCCTCCCGCCAATAAATGAGGGCATACACAGACGATGTAGTGGCTCAGTGATTGGCGGTGGAGAGGGAAGGAAATGGGATGACTCAGGCGGAAACCACCGGCGTCGAGAATCCGCGCTGGTGCGCGACAAAGAGACCACACGCCGGGGTGCTCATCACTTTCCGCGCCAGTCTAAGGGGCCGTCATGCCGTCCAAGAAAGACGATGGGCAAGGCAAGAGCCTTTCGGTCGCACACTTTAAACCTTGCCTATTTGGCGGGCTGGAGCTCGAGCGTGAGAATTTCTTTTCCTCGCAGGCGAATGGCGAGGCTATCGCCGCGGATGACCTTCAAAGTCCTGAGACGCGTCTCGTCGAGTCGAACGGAATAAGCGGTCGCAAGCTGGCGGAAAAATCGCACTCGCGCTTGCACCTTCTTCGTGGTGGGATTGTAGAATCGGACGATGATTCCTTCGCCGGATTCAGACCTCTTGATAGCTGAAATGACGAGGGTCTCCGGCTCGACGGATAGAAACGATAGCTCGCCCGGGAGGTCTCCGCCGCTGGTCTCGCAGAGGTGAGCCGTCATCGGGCACGCGAAGCTCTGCGCATCTCGCCACAGCTTTGCGTCCTCCCACGACCCCCGGTGCGGCACAACGCTGTAATGGAACGTCCAGGTTCCGAGCATCTGCGCCCCGGGCGTCGGAACCATTGGCCCGGCGTTCCCCGTTTTCCTGGTGAGGAGGTCCGGCCGCGAAAGCCAACCGACGCTGCGGAAAAGCGTCTGATAAAGAGTGACCCCGCTTTCTCCCTCTCTCGCCTCATACTCCGGCAGGCCGCGATTCAGGAGGGCGAATCCGCGCTTCGCGTCGTACACATCCACAGAACTCTCGACGTGCTGCGTCGGCACGGGGAACTGGTGATACTTCTCGGTGTATCCCGGGAAACGGAGCGGCCTTTTCACCACGTCGAACTTCGACTCCGCATGGGCGAACGCCGTCCGGATTCCTGGCGGGAAGGCAGCTCTCAAGCGGTGGTCGCGCGCGCGATTCTCAATGCTCGTCTGAAAATCTATCCTTCGGATGCCGCGGTAAAGTGTTACGACGGAACGAATGGGAAGGCTGACCGTCCGAGGAGAACGAGCGGTGCGGTCTCTCAACAGCGCGCATGGCACGGGAAGACTGAGCGAGACCTCGATGGACTGTTTATACGGTGAATCGCGCACAATCCGAAGGTTCACCCGCTTTCCCTGGCTCGTAATCCGCAACGAGCTCGGCGGCCGCAGCGGAGAAAAGTCGTACTCGTCGCCGGCATCTTCAACATCCTCGAAGAAGTTCAGCCCTTCGTACGTCGTCCCCGTTTCCTTATCGCTGACGTTGACCGTCCCGTCGGAATTGGCCGTGACGGAGAAAAACTTGTTCTCGATTCCGTCCTGTTTGTCGCCGGCAGCCACCCTCGCGTCCTTAACGGCCGCCTGCTCACCCGGCAAACCACTTCCCGGCTCCGTGCTGTCCCCTTCTCGCGGCGCCAGGGCATACACTCTGTATCCGCATGCGGGCACGTCCTCGGCAAGAAAAGCTACCCTCATCTCCCCGATGTCCGACCTTTTCTCGAGTGGCAGGTTTTCCTCAAAGCCGGACCATTCGATGACTGCGGGCGCTTCCCTTCCTTGCGGGTCGAGAACTCGCGCATTCGCTGGAAGGTCGTGCCGTTTCCCCGGAATCGTCAGACTCACCTCCGCGGAATTGGAAAAACTCAGTGGGTTGTAAACCACGATCGCTTTTCCCGTCGGACAACTCACGCGGCGAGCGATCCCCTCGAGCGCCCGACGAGCGATAGTTGTCCCGACTTGCTCAACACGCCGAAGCCTGTCCATGTCGTCGTCATGGACCGAATCAACGCTGCATCCGCCTATGTCGTCGTGCGGGTGGCACCTGAGGAGCTCCTTCCAGGCGTGGAGGAGGAGTGCCGCTGGGTAGTCGTCTTCGAGAACCGACGCAAACGTCGCCAGCGGTTCGGACACTTTCTCAAGGAGCGTCTGGGCGGCATTGTTAGCCTGCTTGATGTACATGCGGGTCGAGAAAATCCCCGACAACAGCGGGACCTCCATTCCCTCGTGCAGCTCCCCTGCCACAGAACCAAGCGGCCGGACATCCTTCCGCAAAGCCTCGATGAAATCCTCAAAGGTCCCCTGGACAAGCTTCGCCCTGTCCTGATTCCTGTTCACGTAATCAATCATCTCAGGGACTTTCGGCTGCGCGAGCGCATGGTCCCATCCGTTGTTGAAAAGAAGAATCCTCGTCGGGTTATGCCATTGTTCCATTCGGTCAATGAGGTTCACAACCTGCCGGAGGGCGAGACCATAATCCACGTCGGGGGTGTCCATCGGCTTGCCATCGGGCACGCCCCAGTTTCCGAGATTGACATACATGCCGAGCTGAAGAACGGCATAAACCCACGACCTCTCGTCGGGCGCAGCCCACTTGAAAACGAGCCCCGCTCGCCTGACGTTTCGACCGGAGCCGCGAGAGAAAATCATCGAGTCAATCCCGAAACCTCTCAAAATCTGCGGCATCTGCGAGATGTGACCGAACGGGTCGGGAATGTATCCCACCTTCATCACCGGACCAAATTTGGAGGCAGTCTTGTGCCCGAGGAGCAAGTTCCTGACCAGCGCCTCCCCGCTGGCCAGGAATTCATCAGGAAGCACATACCACGGCCCGATAGCGAGCCTTCCGTCGGCGACGTACTTGCGAAGCTGTTTTTCTTTCTCCGGCCGAATTTGAAGATAATCCTCCAGCACAACGGTTTGCCCGTCGAAGGAGAAGGCTTTGAATCGTGCGTTGGCGCGCAGAATCTCCAGAAGCTTGTCAACCGTCTCGACGAGCCTTATGCGAAACTCTTCGAACGGCAGATACCACGCTCTGTCCCAGTGCGTGTGCGGAACAACGTATGCCGTGTACTTTCGGTTTTTCGCGTGTTTCGCCCTGCCTGGCATCACTTCCACCTCTTGGTGCTTGGCCCGTCTCGCCGTTTGGACATGGCTGAGCGGCCCTGTACGCCACAAATCATCCCGTTCGCCTATGGGGACTTCAGGAAACCTTCGTGCGGGTAATTCATCTCCCACGCGCGTAGTTTACCACCTTGCTTTTCAGAACAAACGGAAAAAGTCGCATCCCCGTTGGAAGCGAAGTCCATGCTCAAATCCCCGCGCGCCGCCCCGGGGCGAATCAAAATTCGGAGGGTTGTCCGTTTTCTTCCGCCAGACGAAACGTGTATCTGTGAACGGCGAAAACCTGGCCGTTTCGCATGTAAAGCCTCGGGACGCGGGGCCCAATCCCACACATCACCTGGTACTCGATTGTGCCGGCCTTCTCCGCGACCTCTGCGACCGAGATTCGGTCTTCCCCGCTCTGCCCTATGATCACCGCGTCATCGCCGATGCGCACGTCGTCGGAATTGCCGAGGCTCGCCATGGTCATGTCCATCGTCACTCTTCCGACAATCGGAAAGCGCCGTCCGCGAATCAGCACGTGACCTTTATTTGCGAGCTGAAACGGCACCCCATCGGCATAACCCGCCGAAATCGTCGCAATCGTGGTGTCCTCAGAGGCAATGAAGCGCCGCCCGTAGCTGACGCTCGCCCCCGCGGGAATCCTCTTGAGGTAACAGACCCTCGCCTTAAACGACATCGCCTCCTCGAGCTGAATTTCCCGGGTCACCAGCGGAGACCCGTACGTTCCGTGAATTCCTATCCCCGTGCGCACCATGTCAAACTGCTCGCAGCACCCGTTCAGCAGCGCTGCGCTGTTCTCGACGTGAACGAGAGGCACTTCATATCCCTTTTCCCTGATCTTCCACAGCACTCCCCGGAAAAGCTCCACCTGCCTCTTCGTGTATTCGCTGTCGGAATCAGCGACCGCGAAGTGCGTGTAAACGCCCTCCAGAACGAGATTGGTGCATCGGCCGAACCCCTCGAGGAAGCCCTCTATCTCGCGCGGAAGAAGCCCCAGCCTCCCCATCCCGGTGTCAATTTTGAGGTGGACTCTGGCCTTCTTGCCCGACCTTCGGCAAAGGGAATCGAGCCGCCGCGCCAGCGCCAGATCAAAAAGGGTCTGAGAGAAATCCTCCTCCACGACGCCCTTCAGCTCGGCCTCATCGGGGCGACCGAAAACAAGGATTGGACATTCAAGCCCGCATCGTCTCAGAGAGAGGCCTTCCTGCACGCTCGCTACTCCAAGCATCTCGGCCCCGTTCTCGAGAGCTACCCTGGCAATCATTTCCGCTCCGCATCCGTACCCCTGCGCCTTCACCATCGCCAGGAGCTTCACGCCCGGGCCCGCGAGGGCTTTGAGTTTCCGCACATTGCTCGCGACCTTGTCGAGGTCAACCTCCAGCCATGCCGGCGCGATGAATCGTCGGACCGGTTGTTCCTCGGCGGAGATTGGTTCGGGTCTTGTGATGGTCAGTTCCTGTACCGCCATGGTTCTCCTGTTGTTTGTGCCCGGGGAGAGCGCGAGTTACTGCGCTCATCGTTGTCCTCACTGCGGCCGAGCTATGGCCATTCACCCGCTGCGTTGCTTCTAACGCAGTCCGGTACTGAGGTTGCGTTTCGCGGACTTGAGCGCGCGGAACAATCGCGCAATTCTCCGGGAACTCGAAAGATGAGTGGCAGGGTTCTGCGCCTCCTGGCGCGAAATCCTAACGGCAGGATTACTTTTTCGTGGCGGCGTCCGTTAGATTACCATTTTGCCTTGAGAGGATGCAAGAGAATTGATATGTTTTTCGCAATGCCTCAGTCCGGGGCGCCAGACGGCCTCCCCTGGTCGTGGAAGGAGCGAACCGCAGATGAACGCAGATGCACGCAGCGACACCCACAGTCCTCGTGAGACATCCCAGAAGGCAGGTTCGTTCTTTGTTTGTCCCCCCAGGACTGAGACGTTACTGTTTTTCCCAAGGCCTCACTTATTGGCGGCAGAGGTCGGAGAGAAGAAGCCAGGACCTCGACAGGATAACAGTATGGACCGGATAATCCTGTTAATCCCGTCTGACATTCCTCCGCGTTCTCTGCGTTCTCTGCGGTTGGGTCCGCAATGACCGAGGCTCTACGCCCTTTTTTCGGAAGCCAAAATGAAACTGGCCGATTTCGACTATGACCTCCCGGCGTCGTTTATCGCGCACGTCCCTTTGCCTGAAAGGGACAAATCCCGGCTCATGGTTCTCCACCGCCAAACTCAGCTCATCGAGCACAAGACATTTGCCGACATTCTGACCTATTTGCGTAAGGGCGACGCCCTTGTCCTCAACGACTCGAAGGTCATTCCCGCCAGGCTTCTTCACGCAAGTCCTCGCCCTCATGAGAAAAGTGCCCGAGGCGAAGTCTTGCTTCTCGAGGAAATGGCGAGCAACGTCTGGGAGTGCCTGGTCAAGCCGGCAAAGAAGTTTCGCCCGGGGGCACAAATCTTTTTCAGAGACCATAAGGTCGTCGGAGAAGTTGTCGCCGACGCCCCTTTTCAGACTAAGATCATCCGCTTCCGCTCCAAAGTGGACGTCAAGGATCTCTTGCCCCAAATCGGCTCCGTCCCGCTGCCCCCGTACATCCGCAGAACGACGAGCCTTCCCAGCGACCGCGAGAGATACCAGACGGTTTATGCTGCCAGGGACGGTTCCGTGGCCGCCCCGACCGCCGGCTTCCATTTCACCGACGATCTTCTGGACGAGATCCGCAGAAAAGGCGTTCTGGTGTGCTTCGTCACCCTCCACGTCGGGCTCGGCACCTTTCAACCCGTCCGAACGACCACTGTCGAACGACATAAAATGCACGCTGAGTGGTTCTCGATTGGCGACGAGACTGCTCAGGTTCTCAACAGCACCCGCCAGGCCGGCGGGAGAGTCGTCGCCGTCGGGACGACCTCCGCAAGAGTCCTCGAAACCGCGGCTGCCGACGACGGCACAATTTCTCCCCTCGTGGGAAAAACCGACCTCTTCATCTATCCCGGCTACAGATTCAAATCGCTCGCCGACGGGGCGCTCCTGACGAACTTCCACCTCCCCCGCTCAACTCTTTTGATGCTCGTTTGCGCCTTCGCGGGGAGAGATTTCGTTCTGCAAGCCTACCGCGAAGCGGTTAAAATGGAATACAGGTTCTACAGCTACGGCGACGCGATGCTGATTCTTTGAAATGGAGTTTTCTCCGCCCGTCGCCGGTCTGATGAGAGAAATTGCCCCCGTGCAGTCAATGTCGCCCGGCAACCGTGGGCTCTGTGCCCCGGCGGGCGTTGGAGCGCTTGTGTCGAGAAATGGAATTCAAAATTCTCAAACAGGATGATTCCTCGTCGGGAAGGCTTGGCGAGATTTCCACCGCTCACGGCGTCGTGCAGACCCCTTGCTTTATGCCGGTTGGCACGTCAGCCGCCGTCAAGACCATCTCGCCGCGCGAGCTCAAAGAGGTCGGCGCACAAATCATCCTTTCCAACACCTACCACCTGATTCTCCGCCCCGGAATCGAGATCATCAAAAGGGCCGGCGGACTCCACAAATTCATGTCCTGGGATAGCCCCGTCTTCACCGACAGCGGCGGATACCAGGTCTTCAGCCTCGCCGAGACAAGAAAGGTTGCCGAAACCGGCGTTCATTTTCGTTCCCACATTGACGGCTCCGCCTGCTTCCTTGGCCCCGACGAGGTTATGGCTGCCCAGCAAGCCTTCGGAGCAGACATCATAACCGCCCTCGACGAGTGTGCACCTTTCCCTTGCGAATACGAGGAGGTTCGCAAATCCGTCGAAACAACTCTTCGCTGGGAAAAAAGATGCAAGGAACTCCATCAAGGGGGCGAGAGCGCCCTCTTCGGAATCGTCCAGGGGGGAGTCTATGACGACCTCCGGAAGTATTCCGTTGAGGGTCTTCTCGGAATCGGATTCGATGGGTACGCCGTCGGCGGGCTTTCGGTCGGCGAGCCAACCAACCAGATGTACGAGATTACCGAATTCACTGCCGCTCTGCTGCCGGAAGACAAGCCTCGTCATCTCATGGGCGTCGGAACGCCCCTCGACATCGTCAAGTGCGTCGCTCGCGGGATAGACATGTTCGATTGCGTTCTACCGACGAGAAACGCCCGCAACGGGAAAGCCTTCGCCCTCGACGGCCCCGTCAACGTCCGCTCGGCAAGATACAAGGAAGATTTCTCCCCAATCCAGTCGGACTGCGACTGCTACGCCTGCCGCAACTTCTCCCGCGCCTATATCCGCCACCTTCTCAACATTGACGAAATCCTCGCGCTGCGCCTCCTGACGACCCACAACCTCCGCTTCTACCTGAGGCTGATGGAGAGGCTGCGGGAGGCTATCGCTGCGAGGAGACTGAAAGAGCTTCGCAGAGATTTTGCGGAGAGGTATGCCTGTGGCGAACGCGGGTGACCTCCTCTCACACGGTTACTCCCGCTCGTGCTATCCCTGAGGGAGCAAACCGCGAGCGGGTTGAGCACCCCCCAAATCATCCAGCGTATGTTGGGTTCTTGCGGAATTTATCGGGGCCCTTCCGTGTGATTCCGTGACTCAAACCCCGGCCCCAAACTTCAACACGGTCAGTGAGAGCGCCGGGAAGATATAGTCGAATTGCCCGGACCGGACGGACAGGGAGGATGCGACCGGCCGCACCCGCTCCGGGTCGTCGAAACTATTGGTCGCGTCGCGCTCGCCAGCCTGCTGCGTGTCCATAAGGGTCCAGATTTGGGCGCTCTTTTCCAGGGAGCCGAAGGCGGAAAGGTCGAGGGTGACTTTCCGCGCGTCCCGCGTGTTGTTCACGACGAAAAGCACCACGGTCCGGCCATCCCGCGACAGCGTGGCGCTCACGTCGTTGCGCTCCAGGTCGCCCTCGGTCTCCACCTCGAGCGGACGAGTCCCGGCATGGCGGGCGTAGAGTTGCTGGGCGTAGTAGGTGGGCGTTTTGTAGAGCCGGAAATTGTTGGTCTGAAGGATTCCGGAGCAAAAACTATTCGTCAGGTTGGAGCGGTTGGCGATCTGCACCAGGTCGGCATATCGGTGCAGCAGGTTGTGATAGCGAGAGCAGTCCAGGGCGTTGTCCAGCGTCCACAGCATTGCGCGCCCCAGGCCCCAATCGCCGGCCGTCGTGTTCCACTCCGTCACAGCGATTTTGAGGTTCCGCCCCGGCGCATACTCTGCCGCCAGCCGGCGCAGGTTTTCCAGGTCTGCCTCCTTTCCGGCGAGGTCTGCGCAGCCGTAGTGGTGGGGGCAGAGGTAATCCAGATACTTGCCCGCCTCCCGCAGGACGGCGGGGCTGGGAAAAGCCGACAGGAGTTTGATGGTCGGATCAACCGCCTTCATCGCCGCGCAGAAGGCCGCGAGCTCGCGGGCATACGCGTCGCCGCCCAGTTCATTACCCACCTGCCAGTATTTCACCCCGTAAGGCTCGCGGTGGCCATTCTCCACCCGGAGGCGGCCCATCGGCGAGTCCGGCCCGCCGTTGAAGTACTCGACCTGCGCAGCCCCCTCCGCGGGTTCCTTCCCGCTGACCCGGACGCAGATCAGGGGTTCGGTATCCACCGCCTGACAGAGCTGGACGAACTCCTCCAGCCCCGCGCCCGTCGGATGCATCCCGCCCCAGGGGGCGTTGGCCCAGGGCACACGTCGGTCAGGGTCGCCGATTGTGTTGCGCCAGTCAAACGTCTCAGTGGTGCTGCCGCCGAAGCGGATGATCCCCGGCCGGAGGTCGCGCAGCGCCTCCACCACGTCGGTCCGCCAGCCGCCCACGGTCTCCTCCGGCATAAGCGAAACCTGGTCAATCCAGACCGTGCCCGGCCCGAGGAATTCCAGCGCCAGTGTGGCGTGCGTCGTCCCCCCGGTGGCACGGGCGTCTCGCCCGTGACGGAGCATGGGCAAGATGCCCATGCCACGGCCAGGAGAGGGGACGAGGCGGACGGTGTATTTCTGCCACTTCTGCTTGGGGTAAAAGTACGTCTGCGGCAGCGGCAGTACTCCGTATCCTCGCAGGCAAGCCCGGACCGGCTCTTGCAGCCCCTCCTGGCGCAGGTACACCGAGAGGCGGTATCTTTTCCCGCTCTCCACAAACAGGTCGTCCTGCGCGATGCCCAGAGTGCAGGGCTCACCCTCGACGCTGATTCGCTGCGAGACCTTCCCGTTGAACGGATTCTCCTCGTCCAGGGCATAATCACCGCGGTGCACCGCGCCCACGGGATACCAGGGCTTCTCGCGGAAGTCCGTTTCCTTGCGGAAGGCAACGTTATAGGGCACGACGCCCTCGAAACTGGCGTTATAGATTTTCTCAGCCCACATACCGGGCACGAGGTCGCAGAGGTATTCGATGAACTGCCCGTACTGGAACGGGCTGATCTCGCTATCGCCGATGAAATCCCGCCGGACGTGCAAGTGAGTGCGCATGAAGAGAACCTTCTCCAGACGAATATCGTCGAACCAGACCGTCCCCGTACCCTTGCCGAAGCCGACGAAGAACAGTGCGATCCGCGTCCGTCCGCCGGGCGGAGCGCGGAAAAGGAGGGACTCCTTCGTCCAGTCGGTATCGCCTGGGTGGTTCCGGCCCGAGACGAGGGTTCCCTGGCCGCCGGGGTTTTGGACCTGAAACGTTCCGAAGACCGGCGACCCTTTGGGGTCCAAATTCTGCGTTTTGACCCACCCTGTAAGGCGGTAGAGCTGCCCTGCCTGGAGGTCCATTTCCTGGCCGAAGGCGGTATCCGATGGTTCCGCAGCCGACACCCGCAGCGACTGTCGCCCCTCATGGCAAACAGTGGCATCCTGCGCCAGCGTCGGCGGTGCGCCATAAACGTGCAGCGACCAACCCTCGTGAAGGACGTTTGACTCGAAGCCAGGGTTGGCCAGGGGGACTTCGCGCACCTCCGTCTCTGCGCTATGGGCGAAGCTGGAGACGGCAGTCAAAATAACCAGAGAGAAGCAGAGGCTTCTCGCGCTCCGTGCTTCGTTTTTCTCTGCATTACACATCACGCCCTACCTTTCAGGTATCGAGCCAGGCCAAGGAACGACTTCCGATTTTGTCATTCTGAGCGAACCGAAGAATCTCAGGTCGTGTGGCAAGCTGAGCCCCTTCGCGCTCCGGGGCGGCGGGCCTGGGGTCTGGACTTCAGGGTCGCCCTCCCGAGGCACTTGGGCCTCTCTTTTGAGCCCCCAGCCCCCGACCCCCAAACCCGAGGGGCAAATGCAATCCGACGCTGGAAGGCGGGCTTAACTTCATGCCCGGATGGCGAGAAATTCCTTGATTCGCCGGACGGCCTCGAGGAGTCTTTCTTCTTTTTCTACCATCGCGAACCGGACGAACCCCTCGCCGTATTCGCCGAATCCGGTTCCCGGCGCGCTGACGACGCCTGTCTCCTCAACCATCAGCTTGCAGAACTCCAGCGAATTCAACGCGCTGAACTTCAGCGGAATGTGCGCCCAAACGTAGAAGGTTGCCTTCGGTCGCGGCACCTCCCAGCCGATGGAGTTCAGCCCCTTCACGAAAGTGTTCACCCTTCTCTCGTAGGTCTTCACCGTCTCCGTTACGCAATCCTGCGGCCCGGTCAGAGCTGCTATCGCGGCATATTGAACGCCCCGGAATATCCCGAAATCCATATACGACTTCGTCTTCTCCAGAATGCGAAGGATTTCCGAATTTCCGACGGCGAATCCGAGCCGCCACCCCGCCATGTTGTACGACTTCGAGACAGTGTGGAACTCAATCCCGATTTTCCGTGCGCCTTTTGCCTGGAGGAAGCTGGGAGCTTTGTAGTCGTCGAAAACGATGTCCGAGTAAGCGTTGTCGTGCCCGACTATGATGTTCTTATCCCTCGCCCACCTCGTCACCTTCTCGAAGAAATCCAGGTCAACAACCGCCGACGTCGGGTTGTGGGGATAACACAGGAAGAGGATTTTTGACCGGCTGACGATGTGGTTGTCGAGTTTTTCAAGTTCCGGCTTGTACCCATTCTCCGGATTCAGAGGGATGTTGTAGAGAATGCCTCCCGCCAGAATCACTCCGTCGAAGTGGACCGGATACGCCGGACTCGGGACGAGCGCAATGTCGTCGTTGTTCAGAAACGAAAGGGAGAAGTGCGCCACACCTTCCTTTGACCCGATGAGAGGCACGACCTCCGTCTCGGGATTGAGCATCACGTTGAATCGCTGCTCGTACCACTGCGCAATGGCTTTCCTCAGGTTACGCTCGACCTCTCCATCTCGCCGCGAGTACCTGTGCATCTCCACCTTCGTCGTTGCCTCGACGAGCGCATCAATCACATGCTTGGGCGTCGGCTGGTCCGGACTTCCCATTCCTAAGTCAATGACGTCTCCTCCTCTCTCGACAACTTCCCTTTTCAGCTCGTCCATGATTGTGAAAAGGTACGGAGGCAATCGTTTCATCCGGTTTGCTTCTGCGAAAGACATGTTCTTTCTCTCCTCCTCTCCAGTTTACCTCTTGCTGGCACGCTCCGCATCCATAGCGGCGACAAACCTGTCCGCTAAATACGAGCTCCTCACAAACGGACCGCAAAACGCGCCGGCAAATCCCATCTCCAGAGCCGTTCTCTCCAATTCTTCGAACTTCTCCGGGCGAATGAACTCTTCCACCGGAACACTGTCACGCGTTGGCTGAAGATATTGTCCGATAGTTACGATGTCGCATCCAACCTCTCTCAAATCCCGCAAAACCTCGACGACTTCATCGAGAGCTTCTCCCAATCCCACCATCAATCCCGACTTCGTCAGCATCCTGTCCGACTCCATTTCCTTCACGGCGCCGAGAAGACCAAGCGAACGGCGATAGTCGGCCTCGGGCCTCACCGGCGAATACAGCCGCGGCACCGTCTCCACGTTGTGCCCGAATATTACCGGCCCAGCCTCGACAATCTGCCGCAGCACATCTATTCGCCCTCCAAAATCCGGCGTCAAGACCTCTACCGTCACTCCTTCGTTAACAAGCAAAATCTCTTTCACGACCTTTGCGAAATGCCCCGCCCCGCCGTCCTCAAGGTCATCTCGCGTTACAGAAGTAACCACGACGTGCCGCAGACCAAGCTCTCGCACCGCCTCCGCGACCCGGCGAGGCTCATCTTCGTCCACGGCCTCTGGCGTGCCAGTCTCCACCGCGCAGAACCGGCAGTTCCTCGTGCACCGCTCCCCTAAAATCATCACAGTCGCAATTTTCTTAGAGAAGCACTCCCAGATGTTCGGGCACCGCGCGGACTGGCAGACCGTTGCGAGACGCAGCCGCTCAATAATCCGTGCAGTCTCCGCCCACCTACCATCTGACGGAAGCGACTTTCTCACCCAATCCGGAAAACACCTATTAACCTTCATACTCCCGGACGAACTCCTCTCAGCGGCGCAGCCTGAACGAAGGTCCAAACGTGTAATTATACAAAAGTGCACCCCTCAACCACATAGGGTTTCTCGACTCTTCTCGCAACCTCTCCGCTCAGGACCGCCCGGAAGGCCGCCAGGGCCGCGATAACGCTATCAAGCCCATCGCCCCCAGAATCATCCAGAACCTTTTCCCGTATTTCCTGCGACCCTATTCGCAGGCCCCCCGGGCGCTCAATTCCTTCCAGAATCCACCGCCTGGCCTCCCGGTGCTCTTTCGTCTTCCCCTTGTACGACAGATAGAGCCCCTCTCGTTTCAGCGTCGCCGCGGGGCAAATCTCAAGGACCCATGGCTTCCCCGGTACCAACTTCTGCATCGGCGGCACGCACGCCAGCCCCTTCGCCACAATGGGCCCAAGAATGTCCCGAATCCCATGATACGTCTGCCTGTAAAGCTTCAGGTGATATGGGGAGAAGGGGTTCTGGCATTCTCTGTCGGTCAACCGCTTCAGTTCTCGCCCGCGTGCTGCCGTAAGACAAGCGTTTCTGAACGACTCCGGGTCAGCGTAAGTCTTCCGAAACGCGGCGACAAACTCCTCCCAAGTCCCCTCCTTCACGAGCTTCTCCGGCAGCCCAAAAGGAAAATCAAAGCCGAAGACACATTCGCCCTGCCTCGCCACAAATTCACATAGCCCCGCCAGACACTCATCCCGCTTGGTTCCGAACCCGGGGAGCTCCCTTGCCGCCCCGCAGCTCTCTATCTCGAGGATGCCGCGTCGAATCTGCCCGCCTGCAATCCATATCTTCTTGCCCGCGTCTTTGGCCCCGCTGAAATCCACGCCCCACACTCGCTTAGGACACCACTCGCCACCTGAACCCGGCATCATTTTTCCTTGCTCCCTTGTTTCCGACATCTCGCTACCCTTCCGCGCCAGGGCTTTTTCTCGTGCGAGATGAAAATATGTGGATACTTTGCCCTTTGGCGTCGAAGGCGGCCTCCATGATGGCTTCCGGGAGAGTTGGATGCGGGTGAATTGCTCCGGAAAGCTCGTCGAGGGTCCCTTCGGTTTTCATCAGGGCAACCACCTCGCTGATGAGGTTTGTCGCGTCCACGCCGACAATCTGCCCTCCGAGAATCTCTCCCGTTTTGGCGTCCGCCACAATCTGCGCGAAGCCCTCCGTGTTGCCGCTGATGACGGCTTTTCCCAGAGCGGCAAACGGGAACTTCCCGACGACAACCTGTCGCCCCTGCTCCTCCGCCTGGCGGCGGCTCAGCCCCACCGCAGCTACTTCCGGCGACGTGTAAATGCAATAGGGCACAGCCGAATAATCCATTCTTGACGACCCGCCCGCGGCATTCTCCGCCGCGACGATTCCCTGGTGGTTCGCCACGTGAGCAAGCAACCCTTTGTTCACCACATCGCCCACCGCAAACGTCCCGGCGACGCTCGTCTGCATGTACTCGTCCACGAGAATCGCCCCGTTCTTCGTCTCAACCCGAATTTCTTCCAGCCCTATCCCGTCGGAATTGAGCTTCCTCCCCACCGAAACCAGTGCCTTCTCCGCCGAGAGCTTCTCCCCGGACGACAACTCGCACACAGCTTTTCCGTCTTCCGTGCCCGCCCGCGCGACTTTCGAGTTGAGAAGCATCCTTACACCCTTCTTTTCCATCTGCCTCTGAAGCGTTTTCGCGGCGAGCGACTCCAGCCCCGGCAGCAACTGGTCCGTCATCTCCACAATTGTCACTTCAACTCCGAAAACCGAGAAGAAAGCAGCAAATTCGCACCCGACGTACCCGCCCCCGATTATCAGTAACGACTCCGGCAAATTCTTCTGAACCAGCGCATCCGTGGACGACAGAAACCTCTCCCCATCAAGAGAAATCATCGGCAAACTCAGCGGCTCCGAACCCGTCGCAATGATTGTCTTCCCGGACTTTACTGTGAGCGGTCCTTCCTTCCTCTCGACCTGAATCGTGTTCCGCGCCGCAAGCCTCCCTGTCCCGCGGACAACCTCAACGTTGTGCTTCTTCAGAAGAAGCTCTACCCCTTCCCTCAACGCCTTCACAACCTCGGCTTTCCTATCCATCACCTTTCTGAACGAAAAGCTCGGCTCCTTGATGACAATTCCGAATCGCTCGGCATCCCGCGCTCTCTCGAGGAGCTCCGCCGCATGCAACACCACCTTCGTCGGGATACAGCCGCGGTTCAGGCAAGTCCCTCCGACAAGCCCCTTCTCGATAAGACACACCTTTAACCCGAGCTGAGCCGCCCTTATCGCCGCGACGTATCCGCCCGGCCCGCCTCCAAGTATCGCAAGGTCGTACTTTCCCATATATCCTTTCTCCGCGCCATCCTTTCTCCCGTCCCAAAGGACAGCGAAGCATACATCATTGAAATGTGGGATTCAATCGCGATTGCCAAGCCTCCGAGTTCCCGACGGCTGGAATTTCCCGACGAAATGGAGGGTGGGATTCCCTCCCAGAACCTCACTCCTCCCCTTGCCCAGGGGCCTCGCCCAGGTCCTCCATCGCCCGGCGCGATGCAGCGAGCAACCCTTCCTTCAGCCGCTCCGCCAGCCGCGCCATCTCCATTTCGGTTGCTTCCGCAGGACAATATAGCGGCTCACCGAAAACATAGGTCGTCCTTCCGAAAGGAAGCGTGGCGATGAAGCGATCCCACGTGCCCAGGATAATTCGCCGGGACGACCAGTAGCTCACCGGGATTATCGGCACCCCCGTAAGCCTCGCAAGCGCGACAGTCCCCGGCTGCACCTGATACCTTGGCCCGCGGGGCCCATCGGGCGTAATTATGCAGTCCATCCCCTGCTTGATTTTCCTCACAAGCAGCTTGAAAGCCACCGAGCCGCCCCTCGTTGATGACCCCCTCACCACAAACGGCCGGAAAAACCTCAACGCCCGGACGAAATGCTCTCCATCCCGGCTAGAGCTGATCAACGTGACAATGTCCTTCATCCCAAAAAGCCGGCGATAGATGTACGCAATCATGAACAACCGATTGTGCCAGAACGCAAATATCGCACAGCCGTGTTTCGCAAAAACGGTCTTGACCGTGCGGAGGTTGATGACCCGCGTCCTTTGCGTGGCACCGATGATCTTGCTGAGCGCGTACCCAGCCAGAGGCAGCACGTTGAGCAGGAGTCTCTTTCTCAGACGCATGACACTCGCGAACTGACGATATTTCGCCTGAATACATGAATTGCGGAATACAACGACCTGACCCCGACGAAGGCGGGGCCAGAGGCATGGATATTTTCGACAACATTTACAGGATTGACGGCCTGCCCGCGGCCAGGGGATTGAAAGGGATGGCAGGAACCTGCCCTGCCTTTGGCGCGCGCTCGGCACGCCTGCACGTCCCGCTCCCGCGGCCTGAATTCACAGAATTGAAAACGGGACGTACAGCAATTCACAGAATCCTGTCCATCCTGTTCATCCTGTCATTGAAAAAGTAGGTCATCGAATTTCCGAATCAGAGGACTAAGCTCCCAGCCCTCGCGGCATGCCCCTGCCTCAAACGTCCTGAAATTGCATGTCGTAGAGCTTCCTGTAAAGCCCTTCCTGTTCAATGAGCTCCCGGTGACTCCCCTTCTGCACAACCCGGCCATTCTCCAGAACAAGAATCGTATCCGCGCTCATCACGGTCGAAAGCCGGTGCGCGATCACAAGAACCGTCCGCCCCCTCATCAACTCGTGAATCGCGCTCTGAACAAGCCGCTCCGATTCCGTGTCGAGGGCTGAAGTCGCTTCGTCGAGAATGAGAATCGCAGGGTCCTTGAGAATGGCCCTGGCAATGGCGATTCGCTGCCTCTCGCCGCCCGATAGCTTGATGCCTCGCTCGCCCACAAGCGTGTCGTACCCGTCCGGGAGCGAAGCTATGAACCCGTCTGCGTTTGCCGCTTTGGCCGCTTCGACAATTTCCGAAAAAGGAGTATCCGGCCGCCCGTATGCTATGTTAGCTGAGATGGTATCGTTGAAAAGGATGACCTCCTGGCTGACTATCGCCATCTGTCCCCTCAAAGAGGAAACCTTCGCCCCCCTTATGTCAACGCCATCAATTGCTATACTCCCGCTCAGGGGGTCGTAGAATCGAAGAAGAAGGTTGACGATGGTGGTCTTCCCGCTTCCGCTTGGCCCGACGAACGCCACTACCTGTCCCCGGCTGACTGCGAACGTCACATCTTTCAGCACCAGTTCCTCGTCATACCGGAAATTGACCCCATCATACGCGAGACGCTCTCTCATCCGCGGAAGCTCCATCGCCCCCGGCGAGTCCACGATGTCCGGCGGCGTATCCAGGATCGAAAAGACTCGTTCCGCGGCAGCGGTCCCCATCTGCAATCGAGTGTTCACCTGCCCAAGCTTTTTCGCGGGGACATAAAGCATGAAGACGCCAGTGCAGAACCCTAAAAGCGTCGGCAACTCCATATCGAACAACTCGGCCCCCATCACCAGAACGACCGCCGCCGAAACCCCGCCCACGAACTCCAACAAAGGGTGAATCGCCGCAAATGCTCGCACGACCTTGATGCTCGCCTCGAACACCCTCCGGTTTTCCCTCGCAAACTTATCCGTTTCATACTTCTCCATCCCGAAAGCCCGCACCACGCGAATCCCGGAAATAGTCTCCTGGACAATCGCCGTGAGATTGGCCAGAAACGCCTGGATTTTCCGCATATTCTTCCGAACCTTTTTCCCCAGACCCAAGAGGGGTATGAAAATCAGCGGAAAACCCACGAGGGTAAATAACGTCAGCTTCCAGCTGAGGAGCGTCAACGACCCGAGCATGAACAAAATGCTCAGGGGCTGAAGAAATATGTCCGCCAGCGCCCGCGAAAAAGCCATTTCCGCGACATGTATGTCGTTGGTGATTCGCGACATCAGCTCCCCGGTCTTCGCCCCGGAAAAGAAGCCCACCGAAAGCGTATGAAAATGGCCATAAAGCTGGTCCCGCAAATCCGTGACCACCCGCTTCGAGACCCACTCCGTCAGAAATTCCTGGAAGAATGCGAAAATCCCCCTCAGGATAAAAATCAGCGCAATCACGACCCCAAGATAAATCGGCTTCCAGCGCTCCGTGTTCAAGACCGACCGCGAAAAAGACCAGATGACGTCAAGGGTTTTCCGCCCGGTGGGTCTCTCTACCTTCCCCGCCCCAGCCTCCACCTTTTCAGCGCTCTCGGCCTTCACGGCCTCCTTCGGAGCATACTTCTTCATCACTGTATTCGCTGCCGTAATTGTCCCGAAAGGCAGGAGCGCATTGACCATGGAGTAGCATCCCATCGCGACGAGCGCAAGGATTATCTTGCCCCTGTAAGGGGCTGCATAGCGAAGAAGTCGAACCATCGGGCTTCTCGGCTTCAAGGTGTTCCCTTTCCTACTTCTGACATCGCCTCATGAAATCGAGAATAATCCTCGCCGCGCTTTCCGGCGCACCCGGGGGGCCGAGCCTCGCCTTCACCCTTAGAAGCTCTCTCCTGACACTCTCATGGAGCTCGCCGTCCGTCAAGAACCTCACAATTTCATCGGCGATTTTTTGTGGCCTCGCGCGCCTCTGAACGAACTCCGGCGCGATGGTTTTCCCGGCGACGATATTGATCAAGCCAATGTTGGAAATCGTTACCAGCCGCCTCGCTATAACATAAGTCAAAGGCGACACCTTGTAAATAACCACAAGCGGAACGCCCAGACATCCCGTCTCCAACGTGGCCGTCCCCGACGAGACAATTGCCGCGTCCGATGCCGAAACGGCGTCGTAAACGCCTCCGCTCAGAACTCTCACCGACGCGGAGACGCGATGCCTTTCGAGCAGTTCCTCGCACTTCCGAACGAGCTCTTCCGAAGCAGCCGGAAGCAGAAACTGCGCCCCCCTCACTTGCCTGCAAATCAATTCCGCTGCCTTTGCCATTATCGGAACGTGTCTGGCGACCTCGTGAACCCGGCTTCCCGGCAGAAGCGCCACAACCTTCGCGTCAAGAGGAATTCCCGCCTTCCTCCGAAATTCCTCCCGCGACATGCTCGGTTTGAGCACATCCACCAGCGGATGCCCCACAAAATCCACATCAATCCCCGTTTCCCGATAAATTGGCACTTCAAACTCAAACACCACAATCATCTTATCAATGAACTTCCGCATCGCATTGACGCGCTTTCGTCCCCACGCCCAAACCTGCGGACTTACGAAATAGACAACTTTTATCCCAAGAGCCTTCAGCGCCGGCGCCAGCCGCAAATTGAATCCGGGATAATCAACCAAAAGAGCAGTCCCAGGTTTCCGCTCCTTCGCAACTCCGACGAGAAAATGAAAAAGATGCCGGAACTTGAGATAATTCCTCGCCACCTCCGCCAGTCCCACCACCGCCAGCCCCGTTACGTCCCTCAAAATCTCCGCCCCACTTCGCCGCATCAGCTCTCCCCCGACGCCAAAAATCTCCATAGTGGGCGCAAGCTCCTTCAGCGACGCAATAATTCGGGAAGCGTGGAGGTCGCCCGATTTCTCACCGGCAACTACCATCAGCCTTTGGGGAATCATGCTGCGGCGTTCCTTGCCTGGATGTCCCGGACGATTTCCATGGCGATTTCGATGGCTCGCTTGCCTTGCTCGGCGGATACAGGCGGCCGCGAGGAGGTTCTGATGGAATGGATGAACGATTCAAGCTCCAGCCTCAAGGGCTGAGCCTTCTCTGTCGGAACGGGAGTCCGGATTATCTCCCCTCCCTTCTTTCGATAAATCAACCCCTCCTGTTTCTCATAATCGAGGGAAATGTATGCGTCCTGTTGAAAAATCCTGATCTTCCTCATGCTATCGAAACTGACGCGACTCGCCGTCAGATTCGCTATGCACCCTTTCTCGAACTCTATCCTGGCGTTGGCAATGTCCTCGGTCTTGCTTAAAACACTCACCCCAACCGCCGAGATGCCTTTCACCCGGTCGTCCACAAGCGTCAGAATTATGTCTATGTCGTGAATCATCAAGTCCAGCACGACCCCAACGTCGCATCCCCTCGCCTTGTACTGCGACAGCCTGTGGCACTCGATGAACTTCGGGTCTTTCAGCAGCCCTGTCAACGCCTTGAACGCCGGGTTGAACCTCTCCACGTGCCCTATCTGTAGCACTCGATTCTTCTCGTCCGCGAGCCGAATCAGGTCCTCCGCCTCCTCGACATTGGCCGCCATCGGCTTTTCAAGAAAGACATCCTTCTCGCACGACAGAAAATAGCGTGCTATCTCGTGATGAGAACTCGTGGGGGTCGCAACGCTCACCGCATCAACCAGCGGTGCGATTTCCCGATAATCCCCGAAACACGCCACACCCCACTCCTCCTTCGCTTTTCTCAGCGCCTCCGCGTCGGTATCCGCCACCGCCGCAACAACTACGCCCGGCATCTCCCGGTAAATTCTCGCGTGGTGACTACCGTGATGACCGACCCCGACCACTCCGACTCGTATCTGTTCCACCCGACCTGACCTCTCTCGGTTCCAGAATCTCGCTTAGTTGCTTCCTGAGAGCCGAACTCTCGAAAGTACAATCCCTATTCCCAATCCTTATGTAAAACATATCGTACCCTATCTCGATTTTCAGGGTCTGACTCTCCGAGAAGAAAACCTCCACTTCGCCCAACTTCTCCGCAGGATGAAACTCAATCACCTGCCCCGAAAGTATGTTCTGCCGCATAACCTCCAGCTCCGCCGGCGGCTTCGGCAACTTGAACCTCACGGGCATGCCGGGTCTTGGGGGCCTCACGCTCGGCAGCCTGTCAGGCCCGATTACCTTCACCACGCTGCGGACCTGAAACCTCGTCTTCAGTACCGCACTGACTTTCGCCAGAACGATCGGCGAGTCAATCGGCACACCGACGCTGATAAGAAACTGGTGGATTGGCCTTTCATCGGCCGGGCGGACTGGCCTTCGGGCAGGTCTCGCCCCAAAGCTACTGATGCTTGCCGTGCAAACGACAACAAAAGCGACCAGGGCCAACAACCTCCGCATGTGCGGCAGACGCGTGTGTCCATGCCAGCGACTCATTTCACGAACCTCTCAAATGGTTTTTGGGCCGTCTCTCGCTACAACTGTTTCTTTTAGCTTGTATTTTAGCCGTGTCTTGTAGCTCTGTCCACCGCCTTGTGCCCGTGGTATCGCTACGCTCTCCTGTGGAAGGCGCTGCCCCGCGCGTCCTTGCTGACAGAGCAATGGAGGCGAGGGAACTCGCTCGTTGTGCCGCGGGCATCCTGTCCCGTCCCGCCCAGGGCGGGGAAATGCAGCCGCAGCAATCCCCACAGGGCATGAAACACAATAGCCACGGGTGTCAACCCGTGGAGCCAGAAGCCCAAATTCAGTTGAGCCCGCGCAGGGGGCGACACAGAACGAGTCATACTTCTCGGGAATTCTCCTGCACTTGATCTTCATGAGGAAGGGGCGACGCTGCCGCTGGCAGGCCGACGGCTTGCTCAAGGACCATGCTCAGAGTCCATCGTTCGAATGCAGCCACACGCCTCCATCACGGTCCGCCTGAGTAATCATACCGAGCAGTGAGCGCAAGGACAGGCGTCTCACCGCGCGGTAGCTTTAGCGTGTTGGAAGAACTCTGCGGGGAGGGTCCCTCTGCCCTCGCTCTTACAGCCACCGTCTCTTCCTGAGGATAATGACGCCCAGGACTGCGAGAGCGAAAGATGCAAGCATTGTGATTGCGAAAGCATGGGGAGAGTGCTGGAAAGGCAGGGGGACGTTCATCCCATAGACGCTCGCCACAAGAGTCGGCAGCATCACAATAATGGTGACAGAGGTCAGGACCTTCACCACCTCGTTCAGCTTGTTGCTGATGCTTGAGACGTAAACCTCCAGCGTGCCAGCGATGAGATACCGCATCGCTTCTATCGCGTCAATGACTTGAGTCGTGTGGTCGTAAACGTCCCTCAAGTACAGCATGGTCGCCTTCTTTATCAGGGGGGACTCTGTCCTCTGCAAAGCGTTGATTGCCTCTCGCAAGGGCCAGACGGAGCTGCGCAAGAAGACCATCTTGCGCTTGAGTTCCTGGATTGACCGGATGACTTCGGGTCTGGGGTCTTCCACAGCCTTCTCTTCCAGGGGCTCCTGGCTTTCGCCAAGCCTCTCCAGGATCACGAAATAGTTATCAACAATTGCGTCTATCAGAGCGTAAGCGAGATAGTCACTCCCCATCTTTCTGATTCTGCCTCTTCCCTTGTGGAGGCGAATCCTTTCCCTGATGTCGTCGAAAACGTCCCCCGGCCTCTCCTGGAAAGAAAGGACATAATTCGGCCCAAGGATGATGCTGACCTGTTCGGTAGCCATTTCATCGCTCTGTGGCGGATAGTAGAGCATCTTTAAGCTGATGAAAATGTAGTGGTCGAAATCCTCCCTTTTGGGGCGCTGCTGGGTATCAACCACGGCTTCCAGGACGAGAGGGTGCAAATCGAAATGTTTTCCGATTTTCTCGATGACCTCCGTGTCATGAACGCCGTCTATGTTGATCCAGGTTACGGTGGGCTTACTCTTAAATGGAAAGCATTCCTCGACCTCCAGAACCTGCCTCTCCTCGAGGTGCGCCTCGTCGTAGTCAATGACGGTGATTCTGGCCTTTTCCCTTTTTGCGTTTTCTGAGGTACGAGGTGCGATGGGTGTCGTGTCAACCGCCTGAGAGGCCTCCTTCTCCGTTTGCGCCACTTCTGTTTACCTCCAAAAGAATGTTGGCCAATGGCTTCCATCCGCCGAGGATTCCCCGGCCCGCGGTCATAGGAAAAAGACCACCGTGCCTCATCATTCTATCTGTCGCGGACGGGCTGTTCGCCAGCGTCTTCCGGCCTTTCGGCCTTCACGTACACGGTTCTTACGGGATAGGGGATTTTGATTCCCTCGCGGGCGTATCGTTCGTGCACCTTCTTTATGAACTCGTGGGTGAGAAGGTACTGGTCAACGAACTCCTTCACCCGCAAGACAGCCACGAAATCAATGCTGAAATCCCCGAACTTCTTAAACCTGACCAGCGGTTCAAAACCCGTAGCCGCTCCTGGAACGTCCCTCATTACTTCCTTCGCCACCTCCACCGTGACCCTTTCGACCTTCGCCAGGTCGCTATCATAACTTACCCCAAGCGGAATCCCGAAACCCATTTCCTTTTGCGGCTGAAAATAGTTTGTGATGATGGATGAAGCGAGTTTTGCGTTTGGCACTATGATCATATTGTTCGCGTATGCTCGGATGGTCGTGTTTCGCCATCCGATGTCAACAACGAACCCCTCGTCGCCCGACTCCAGCTTCACGTAATCTCCCGGCCGCACTTGCCTGGAGCCGACAATCTGAAGCCCGGAGAACAGATTCGAAAGCGTGTCCTGAAGAGCCAGAGCCGCTGCAAGACCCGCCACCCCCATGGCCGTTAATATCGGCGTGATGGATACGCCAAGCGTCCCGAGAATGATGAGAACGCCGATCGTGAAAACAAGAAGTCGAACGAAATTCTGAAGAATCGTGGCCGAGGGCAGCGCTGCTTTTCCACGGCTGGCATAGAGGCTCACGAACGCGACGGCCAGCCTGGCGGAAGTGATCGTCGCCGAAAATATCACAGCCACGAGGAGAACGTTGTGGACGACAACGAACGGTCTCTCAGCCATTGGCGTAGCAAGCACCGCCCCGTACGTTCCGGCGATGGTTGACCACAGCGTAACGATCCCGCGGATTACTCTTGCGAGAACCTCAAATCCTTTCCGTTTTGTCTTCGCGGCCAGATTCCTGAGCTTCGCAATAAGAAGCTTCTCAAGGGTCAGCCCGACCATAACACCGACTATCACGAGGCTCAAGGGAATGACCCACTGCGTCAACCCAATAGAACCAATCATTATCCGAACCTCCTGCCAGTTTGCCCTGACATCCGCGCTAAACAACACTTTGGGACTCTCACATCTCTTGGACCACAGCGCATCATCTCAATCGTCTCCCGTGTGCCTTTCTACTCTGCCGGATCCCCGTGGGTGCGCCCGCCGATTTTTCTGGGGCCATCCGCGCCAACGTGCTTCGACGGTACGTGATAGGGTTCCAAGGCGAGGTCGAGCGCTCGCAGCCGCGACGTGGCAACTTTGAATCGAGGTTAGCACGGCTCCCACGCCGACCGCAAGGTCCCATTCGAGTCATCTCGGCCTCACAGAAAGGCCGGTGGTTCCGCAGGCATGAGCTGGCCGACAATCCGCTTCTGCGATTGCGCAACGATGACGGCTCGATGGCGGCGGAGGGGGCCGAAGGACAGCAACGCCACATGTGCTGCTCAAGGTCCGAGGCGGCGTCGCGCCTGTCAGTCCCTGCCTGGCGCCCCGGAGCCAGGCAGTATCTCGATGGGGCTTTCGCGTTTGACGACCTCCCAGTCACGAAACGCAAACTCGTGGTAGGACTGGCCTCGAAAGGCAGGACTCACGGCATCGGTGACGATGTGGACTTTGGCGAGCAATGGAACACCCTGGTCCCAGTTGTATGTGAAAGTCCACCGGCGTGTGTAACTGATGGTCTCCGAGGGGGCCAACATCGTGAATTCTGTCAGCAGCCATTTCCCGCGGACTCTGCCGTGCCTGTAGGTAGTCACTAAATCGCCGCCCATTTGCGCCCGGGTGCGGAGACGGATGGTACGGAGTAGGTCTTTTCGGCGCGAGAAAAAGTCATCGCCCGATTACCAGAACAACCCCGATCTCAGCCTCAAAGTGAACCAAGAAGAAAGCCGGACGGGGTCATAGCAGGCTTGTGCAGAAAGGGGGTGTTAGGAGGGGGACACAAAACCTACCATGCCCCCATCTTTCAAATTTTGTAACGCGAGGAAGAAGTCTTTGGTTCCCTTTCCGGGGTGGTGTCCGCTGGGATGCTTGATGTCCACGCTCAGAATGCCGATCCGTGAAGCGCGACGTTCAGCGGGGGCGGCTGTATTTCCCGGGCAGGAAGGTGGCGTCTTGGCCACCCTCTCGGCGTCGCCCAGGCCGGGAACGGGTCTCATGGCCCGCCGAGTGCCCGCTAAGATAACGCCCGTTATCGGGCCTGAAACCAGGGCGACCGACGTGGCATGGGCATCTTGCCCGTGGCATTCCACGGGCGGGACGCCCGTGCCACGAGACATCCTCTTCGCGCCAACAGGGGGCGCTGGTACACTGTGGTTCGGCTGTGATTCTCAAAAGGAGGAAGCGACGATTCCCACGCCCGGGTGGCAATGAAGCCGAGGGTCGTGAGGGAATGAGATGAGGAGACGACGGCTAAAAGCCAGGAAGTTGATATTGCTGGCTCTTCTCCTGGGCATCGGCGTGGCTTACCGGCTGGGCGTTTTCCAGGCGTTCCTGACGGAGGCCCCGCAGAGACCGAGTGGTCAACCGGAGCCTTGCGAACTGGTCAGGGTGGTGGATGGAGATACGATTGTCGTTCGGTGGCGAGGAGCCGAGGAGCGCGTCCGATTGCTTCGTGTGGATACTCCGGAACGAGGGATGAGCGGGTACACCGAATCCGTGGAGTTTCTCCGCAAGTTCCTGACGGGGAAAAGGATCGAACTGGAATTTGAGGGGGCCACGCCTGAGAGGGATAGGCTTGGACGGCTTCTGGCATACGTTTACGCCGACGGGGTGAATGTGAACGTGGAGATTGTCCGCGCGGGCTGGTCGCCTTTCTGGACAAAATACGGGCGAGGGAAGTACGCAGAGCTTTTTGAGAAAGCTCAAGCCGAGGCGAGCGAAGGCAAGCGCGGGTCACACGGCGCCAAATGGATCTTCTACAGTGCGATTTTGTAATCCCCTTTGTTTGGGGAGCTTG
>CAYZXL010000061.1:0-29260 GCA_964482435.1 uncultured Verrucomicrobiota bacterium | reverse complement strand
CCCTCTCTTGCCTGCACTTCTCCCTGCCCTCCCGTGCAATCTTTCGGAATCGCTGGGTCAGAGAAATCGTTGTGGACGCAAGACGTAGTATATCTTAGAATCTCGCTGCCTTGCCTGTGCATTTGGAGGCACGGTGGGATTCACTGTTTTGTGAGAGGTCTTTCCGACGAGATGAACACGATAGGCGGTGAGCGAAGAAGCTTCAACACGGACTTCTGGGAGAGGAGAAGACCACACAGTCTGAACATCGGCTGCGCGCCCTTTGACCTCGAGCACACGCTTATGTCAGGGCAGGCTTTCCGGTGGCGGAAGGATGAGCCTGGCTTCGTTGGGGTTGTCCGGGGGAACGTGTTGCGGCTGAAGCAGGAAGGGCGGCGCGTCCTGTACGATTCATTCCCCGGAAAAATCGCCCCTCCAGAGCTGAGGACGTATCTCGGTCTGGATGAAGAGTCGGAGGAGGCGCTGCGCTCGCTTCCAAAAGACCCGTTTCTTCAGCAGACGATCCGGAAGTTCCGCGGGATGAGAATATTGCGGCAGGAGCCGTGGGAGACCCTCGTCTCGTTCATCATCTCGGCGAACAACAACATAACCAGAATAAAAAGGTGTATCGAAAGCGTTTGCTGGGCTTTTGGGCGGGAAATTGCGGGCGCGCCGGGGTTTCACGCGTTTCCGACTCCGGAGGCTTTGGCAAAAGCGCCGGTGAGATGTCTGCGGGAAAAATGCAGCCTCGGCTATCGGGACGCCTACGTCAAGAAGACCGCCAAAATCATTGCCCGGGAGCCGGACCTCCTCTCCGAAATCGGTTCCCTCCCGTATCCCTCAGCAAGGAAGGAGATTATGAGACTCCCAGGCGTCGGGCCGAAAGTCGCCGATTGCGTCCTCCTTTATTCGATGGGGAAGTTCGAGGCTTTCCCCGTTGACGTGTGGATAAAGCGGGTCATGGAGAAACAATATTTCCGCGGAAAGACCGTCACCCCGAACAAGATCAGGGCCTTCGCCCAGAACCACTTTGCTCCCTCCGCCGGCTACGCCCAGCTTTACCTTTTCCAACACGCCATGACCTCCGCGCGACGGTGAGGTGCCAGGGGTGTGGCTGTATTTCAAACGTTTCCGCCCCCGCCGGGCTGCAAAAGGAGCAACGTTCTTATCACACCTCCAGCTTCCACGGCGCGCGATATTGCCGCCCCACGAGTCTGTTCGCTTCCCGGTCGTCGGGGACAACCTCTCTCTCGGCATCCCACTTGATTTTTCGCCCGACCCTGTAAGCAATGTTCAGGAGATGCCCGGGGACGCTCGAATAGTGCCCATTCTCGATTTCATTGGGCGGCTCTTTCCGGGACTTGACGGCGTCTATGAACGCAGGCTGGTGTCGCCCGTCGCCGTCAATTCCTTCCGTGCGGACCTCCTCCAGGACCTTCTTTCCTCCTATCGTCTCGCTGATGATGGCGTGCCCGCCGCGATTGAGAATCATTGAGCCGTTCGTGCCGTGGAAAATCTTGGCGTTCCAGCGGTTCTCGTAGATGTAGCTATTCGCGCCGGTGAACCGGTACGCCATGATGTAACCCGGGTACTCGACTACGCCGCTAAACGTATCGGGCAGCTCACGGTTGTCGTCAATCATAAACTTCCCGCCCATCGCCGTGGCGGCGACAGGCTTGTCCTTGCCCATCGCCCAGTGCACGATGTCGTAGTGATGAACTGCCCAGTCCGACTGCCATCCCCCGCCGTAATCCCAGAACCAGTAATGGTAAATGTAGCGGTTCGGATTGTACGGAACTTTCGGCGACGGACCCAGCCAGAAATTCCAGTCCAGCTCCGGCGGCGGGTCCGAGTCGGGCGGCTTGCCAAACCCCGGCATTTGTTGGTCCACGTCCCAGACCTCCACCAAACCAATCTTCCCAAGAATCCCAGACTTGATGATTTCGACCGCTTTCTGGTAATGGGGCGAGCTTCGCTGCTGCGTCCCAATGCAGGCAATTCGGTTGTATTTCCTGGCTGCTTTAACGACGGCACGCCCCTCCTGAATCGTCAGCGCAAGAGGCTTCTCGACGTAAATGTCCTTTCCCGCCTGGCAGGCGTGAATCGCCGGAAGAGCATGCCAGTGCCCGTTTGTGGCAACAACCACCGCGTCAATGTCCTTTCGCGCCAGAAGCTCACGATAGTCGGCATACTCCTTCGCCTTCCCTCCCGAGACCTTCACCGCCTCCTCGCGGTGCCGGGCATTCACGTCGGAGACAGCCGCAATCTCCACGTCTGGATGCCCTTTGAAAACAGTCATCAGATACCTCCCGCGACCTCCCGTGCCAACGAACCCAAGCACCACTTTCTCGCTCGCCGCCGACGGGCGAGCCGCAGCGGAAGGTGCCCCTTCGGCGTGTGCCGAGCTTTCACCCAGCTTGTAAAGAGCCGCCGCAACAGCGGCCCATCCCGACTTCTCAAGGAACTTTCTTCGCGTCAATAGGTCGTCCATTTCTAAGTCCTCCGTGAGCTGATGTTTGATTTCACGTACAATTCCGAGTCCGGTTCCGCCGGTTTTGAGCACAGACGAGGGGCGCACCCCGTCTGGGTTTTGGTCTCCCCTGCGACTCGAGCGGGCGCTGCCAACGTCAGGTTCGTAGAATACCACGCCTCGCCTGCGCCATCAACACAAAGCGGGGTCCGGCCGCGCAACTGTGGCACGGGCGTCTCGCCCGTGAAGAATCATGGGCAAGATGCCCATGCCACGTCCGTCCCGCGCGCCGCGGGGCGCGTCCCAGACCAATGATTCTTTTTCGTCGCCCTTACTCGTACGCAAGGGCTTCGCACGGGTCAAGCCTTGCGGCCTTGACCGCAGGATAAAGACCGAAGAAAAGTCCCGTCACCAGGGCAAATCCGAAAGACACCAGGACCGATTGCGGCGAAGTTACCGCAATCCACCTGTGCTCGGCTTGCGGGAGATGGACGGTCAAAATCCTGCATATCCAGTTTCCGGCAGCAACGCCAACTCCTATTCCGAGGATGCCGCCAGTCACTGTCAAAAGGAGCGATTCCCAGACGAACTGCAACAGCACGTCCCACGGGTTCGCCCCGACGGCTTTCCTTATTCCAATTTCCCTTATCCGCTCGCTCACCGAAGCGAGCAGGACGTTCATGATTCCGATCCCCGCGATGATTAGCGCGATGAGAGCAATCGCGCCAAGGGCTTTCTGAAGTGTCTCCGTCACCTCCTTTTGCCTTTCCAGAAGCTCGTCCTGCGCCCATAACGTGAAATCCACACTCCCCTTGTGGAAGAACTTCATCAGCCGCAACAGCTCCTGCTTCGTCCTGTGAACAAGATGCGAACTCACCCCTTGAACGAGGATGTCCGACAGGCTTTCCCGTTCCTCAGACATTTCCTGGCAGACCGTTACGGGGATGAAAACGCAGACGTCCGGATTGATGAATTTGGTATAATCCTTTTTGTTCAGAATCCCCACGACGCGAAATCCCTGCCCATTGAGTACAAGGAACTTGTTGACCAGACTCTCCCGAACTCCCAGCCTCTTCGGAACCCCTGCTCCCAGCACGCAGACCTTGGCGAATTCGTCAACATCCTTCTCGCACAGAAATCTTCCCTCGGCAAGCTTGAGGTTGGCAACCCGGGGGAGCTCCGCGGCAGTTCCTTGCCCGATGAGCCAACCGGTCATTCCCCCGTACGACACTCTCGCCGGGAGCATCTTCAACGGCACAATAGCCTTCGCCAGGTGGCAATGCTCTTTCAGGAGGGCAACGTCCCGCAGAGAAAGACCCGTGGTCTGCTTTCTTCTGAGGGGCGTGGACAGGCTGTTCTCGATGACGATGAGATTTGATCCTATCTCCTCGACTCGCCGCACGATCTGCTGCTTGGTTCCTTCACCAATAGAAATCATCACGACGAGTGTCCCAACGCCGATAACCACCCCAAGAATGCTCAATAAAGACCGCAGCCAGCTCCCGACGAGGCTCCGGACGCCGATTCTCATTCCATCAAAAGCTCTCATGCCACCACCGCGCCGTCCCTCAGCTTCACAATTCGGGGCATCCGCTCCACAATTGCCCCTTCGTGAGTAACGATGATTACTGTCTTTCCCTTCTTATTCAGGGCGACGAGCGTCTCCAAGACGCTTTTTCCCGACTCGGAATCGAGGTTTCCGGTCGGCTCGTCGGCGAGAATGACCAAAGGATTCGCCACAAGCGCCCGGGCTATCGCCACTCTCTGCTGCTCTCCTCCGGAAAGCTCTCCCGGCCTGTGATGGGCTCGCTGCGAAAGCCCCACCTGCTCCAGAGCCTCCCGCGCTATCTCCCGTCGTCGCCCCGGCGGCGTCCCGTTATAGACGAGGGGCAACTGCACGTTCTCCAGCGCGGACAACCTCGGCAGGAGGTTGAAAGCCTGAAACACAAAACCAAAGTTCCTGTTCCGCAAGGCCGCGAGTTGAAACTCGTTCAGGCTCTCCACCGACCGCCCCATAAGCGTGTAGCGGCCGCTCGTCGGTTTCAAGAGGCAGCCGATGATGTGCAGAAGAGTGCTTTTGCCAGACCCTGACGGACCAGTTATAGCCAAAAGCTCGCCTTCGGTGACGGACAGACTCACGCCGTTCAACGCACGCACCGGAATGACATTTCCCCGTCTAACAGCGTGGCCCGAGTGACCGCCCGCCATTCGGCTGACGTTAAAGACTTTTACGATACCTTCAAGCCGGATTGTTGCTTGATTTCCTTCCATGACCTGACAGGATCCTTTGTCGCTCTTCTGGCGAAGCCACCGGGGTCATCTCCGGCTCACCGCACTTCTTCCCAGCCACGAACCCAGAATGGACGGCGCTGTCCGTCACTCCTCCGTCGCCGCCTCCCAAACCACAATGTCGCCTTCCTTAAGCCCCTTTGTAACCTCGTAAAAAGCATCACTCGAGATACCAACCTCAATTGGAACCCGAATCTTTTTCTCCCTCTTGATTTTCTTGACCCAGTGCCGCCCTTCCTTCGCCTCGACGTATTCGACAGGAACAGCAATGACGTTGCTTTTCTTCCCGACGATAATCCGGAAGTCAACGGTAACTCCTTCGTTCATCTCTGAGGGCGTAGCCGCAAAATCGAGGTGAATCCCGTACCTTCCTCCTTCCGAACTCGCCGTCGGAATCAGGTCAATCCTTGTCACCTTTGCCGGAAGCCACCCCTTCTTGCCGCACTGAACCACCGCCGCCTCCCCCTCCTTGACTTTCCCCACGTCGCTTTCCAGAATTGTCCCGGAGACTGCGAGGCTTGATAAATCGCCAATGACAAAAAGAGGCGTCCCTTCCGGATAGACTTTCTCGGGGTCGAGGCTAATCTCGTTCTTTTTCAGATAGCTTCTCAGAACAGTTCCAGTGAGGGGGGACGCCAATATCAGGGCTTTGACCTTCTCGTCGAGGGGCTTGAGGTCTTTTTGCTTTTTCTCCAGTTCCCACTCCAGTTTCTTCAACTCGCTTTCGCTCGGCGGAAGACCTTGCTCGTGGGTCCGTTTCTTGTCCTGATACTCATCGTTCGCAAACTGGTAGTCTTTCTGCGCCTTTGCGAGCTCGTTCTCCAACTTATCATTGCTCATCTTGCACAGCACTTGCGACGACTTCACCGCGTCCCCTTCTTCTGCGGCCAGTTCCCCAATCTTCCCCGCCGCCTGCGAAGACAATTCCGCCCTCTTCGAACAGCGCAGCACGCCTGACCCGTAAACCGATTGCTCTATGTCCATCCTTTTGACAACGTATTTTCTCGACGGGACACTCTCCGGCTCACGCTCCTTCAAAACCATCTTCGCCGCCAGGACGATGACCGCTATGAGCGCGATGAAAGCCACTATTTTCAGCGCCACGCTCATTTTTTCTCCTTACTCTCTTTTCTGCAATAAGCCCTTATCTCGTCCAGAGAACTCACCCCCACGCTTTTCAGAAGCTTCGCCCGCGCCAGAAGCGCATCCAGCCGATAGCTCTCGACCCGCTCTACTGACTGAGTGTAGCGCAACCGAATCTCCGCCATCTGGAGCTCATCTATCTTCCTTTCCTCGTACCGCTTCTTCGCTATTTCAAATTCGGTCTTGACCTTCTCATGCCCTTTCTCGGCAAGCTCAAGCAAAACAAGCTGATTTGAGACCGAGGCGTGGCTGTCCGTGACCTCCTCCTTCATCTGGTCCTGCGCCTGCCACAACTGGATTTCCGCCCGCTTCAAAGCCGACCGTGCGTCCTCGATCCGCGAAGCCCTATCTCCGGCATCGTACAGCGGGTAGCTTACAATAACTCCCACCCGGAATCCAAAATCCTCCGGCCTCGCCAGGGGCGCAAAGGCGTAATCCGTCCCCGTCAGGAAACGCACGCTCGGCAGCCGCTTGAGCTTCGCATACTTCACCCCCATAGCAGCCAGCTCTACGTTCGCTCTCGCAATCAAGACGTTCGGCTGACGGTTCAGGGCTGTTCTCACCGCATCTTCGACGGGGAAGTCCAGTTGCCAGGTAATTCCCCGCGGCAGGTCCTCGATGCTTTCGATGGTGTCGTCGCGGGTCAACTGCCGCAAGCCCATCGTTACCTTCGCCAGAGCCTGCTGAGCCCGGGTCAATGATAACTTCGAATCGAGAACCCTCCCTTCCGCGTCCACTAATTCGGACTGTGTTCTTCTCCCCTGCTCGAACTCCGCCCGGACAATCTTAAGCCGCATCTCGTCCACTGCGAGCGTCTGATTCCCGGATTCTATCTGGCGCCCGGCTTTCAGGGCATCGTAAAAAAGAGAGGTGGCGCCGTATATGAGCTCCAGCACCGTCTGGCGGCGTGTGTACTGAGCAGATTTCAGGTTCGCCCAGCTCTGGGCGATTACCTGCATTATCGCGCCATCCTGGTAGAAATCCCAATCGAGCGTCAGGTAGCTTCCGAGATTCTGGTCTCCCCATTCCCCAACTTCAAACAAATCCCCGCTGAACCATCCCTGCACGCCCACCCGCGGAAGCCGCCGTTTTTTCGCGTCGTGAAGCGCCCTGACCGCTGCCTCAAACTGCTCATTGGCGAGGGCGATTTTGAACGAGTTCTTCAACGTGAGATCGAGCACGCGCTCAAGAGGTATCAGGGGCACGGACTCCTCGTTGGCAGAATCAGCAGCCGCCACTTCGGCCATCGCCAGACCACAAAAAACACTTCCCAGCCCGCACAAAAACCGCATCTTCATATTTCTCGCCCTTCCCTTTCCCGCGGAACCATGGAGACAAACCAGTGCTCTCTATTCGGTCCCAACCGCCGACGCGAAGGATATTGCCAAACCTCAAACATCCCCCTATAATTGACGGCAGTTGGGGAAGGTTTATTTCCTGCAGGTTTTTCCAAAATGTCATTTTCCCCTTTCGGCCAAGCATTCAAAGGGTCAATTTTATGCTGGAGAAAGAAATCCAAGACGGTCTGCTCGATTGTCCAAGGTACGGAATCATCGGTGAGTTGAGATGTCTTCCCTCGTGCAAATGGTTTTTCTCAAAAGACGACAGCAAGGTCCAGTGTAAGTTCGACGAGGAGCCAAAAGAACAATAGTCCGATTCGCAAAGCGCCGACCACGCCAGCGTCCTGCTTGCAGTCTCGGAGCGGCGGGGCAAACCGCCCGCCCATTCTCGGCCTTTCGCAGCACTCCCGTCATCGCCGGCGAGAGAAACAATCCCTGATAAGATAGACGAACGCGGTGATGGCTATAATCTCCGCCGGCAAAAGCAGCCACCACGGATAGAACGACGGGACTTTTTTCGTCAGGACAACCCCGCAGTTCCACACGAAAGAACCCAAAATCATCAGAGTCGCAATCACCTCGATAACCCAGAACCGCAAATGGGGCTTGATGCTCGCCGAGCGACTCTCCGCGACCAGAAGCATCACGCCAAACAGGACCATCGTCGCCGCAACCGTCATTGGGGCATACACCGGCCCCGTCCATGGAGCCGGCAGAAGGAACAGTATGTCCCACGTCCCAAGCGACGCCGGGAAGGCGGGGAAGTGAGTCAACTCCGTCATAACCCTCAACCAGAAATAGTAAAAGATGTCCCATCCCCCGAAGAGAAAAAGAAATGAAGCGACCCGCTGAACCCTCGTCCGACCCGCCGCAATCGCGCATCCTGAAAGCATCACCAAAGTAAAAAACTCCCTTCCCATTTCGACCGCAACTAAAGCCGTGTACTGGTCCTCAACAACCAGCAGCAGCGGGAATTTGAAACCTCCCGGATAAAGGATTTCCCACAGATAGACCACGCACGCCGCCTCAACGTACGCCATCCCGACGGCAAAAAACGCCAGAGCAAGAAGGCGCCGCCCACCAAACGACGGTGATGGTGCCCTATTGGGACCGTGAAGAACTCCTCCAACACGCAACATTTTCGTTCCGCGAAATCTCCTTCCTGACAAACCTGCCGCCCCCGCGAAGAACGGTTCCCGGGAATTTCCGGCCAACGAATGCTGGGCAGTTAAAACAACGAACCGGAAGTGCGCAGGCTAAACTGAAACCGCCGCCAGAGTCCTCCTCCGGGCGGGCTTGCGTTCCATTCCCAAACCGGGCGGCAAAAAATCCTCCCGTGCGCCACTGCTCCATTGCACGGCCCCAGACCTCTCAGGGTGAGCCGACAGCAAACCATTTCGGCAAAAATCTACCGGCGTCGAGATAAGCGCCGGTCCAAATCCCCTGCCTCCCACGCCAATGTAGCCGAATCCTTTAGCCCCGTCAACGCCCGCGCTGGGGTTGCGCCCGCTGACATATGATACGCACCTGCTCTTTGGGAGGTTTCTTGCACCCAAAGCCGACCGCCCAGGAGATTAGAATCGTCCGCGAGTTTTTCAACCGTGAAGTGATTGACGGCATGTCCGCTCCCTTCGGGAAAGAAATGCGTTGTAAGGTCGCCGCTTCGTGGGTAGAATAAACGCAATCGCCCGAACGGGACCATCCGAAGAGCGCAAGACGAGTGAGCAGCCATGCCGAGGTGGTAGCCTGGCACGGGCATGCGGCTCGCATCAGGGTTCACCCGACAAATCCGGCAAATGGCGGTCGTGGCGGGGGCAAAGCTCAATCCGTGCGTCCCTAATCTTCGCCGGCTCCGCGCACAGACCGCAAAAGAGCAGCGATGCCGATGCTCATTCGATGGCCCGCCGGGCCGGTGGAGGCCCTCAGGCGTTTTCGGCGGCATTCGCAGCTAACACGCTCTGCCGCCAGCGCCCGGCTGCGCTACTGAAAACATTAAGGGCCTGTCGTCGGTGATCCTCGGCGGTACTCAGTGTCCCGACCGAGGCAGCACCATTCGCAGGAGGGACTCAAAACAGTTAGACTTTACATTCCCCGAAAGGACCTGAGATGTTCTGGAAGACTTTCATAACGGCGTTCGTGGCGCTTTTTATCGCGGAGCTTGGAGACAAGACGCAACTCGTCGCTGTTTGTCTGGCATCGAAGAAAGAGTGTCCGCACTGGGCCGTTTTCTTAGGGGCGGTCCTGGCCCTTGCGCTCATTACCTTTCTCGCAGTTTCCGTTGGGCGCATTATCGGAACCAACTTTCCCCGCCAGTACGTTCGGAGAACGGCGGGTGCCGTGTTCGTCGTCATCGGAGTGCTCATGTTCCTGGGCAAGTGCTGAGTTTTTTCAGCCGACCAGGAGTGAGATGCGAACATGGGCGGAGGTTGGCGCTCGGTCACCGAGGAGCAAAAGACTTGCACGAGCTTTCGATAGCATCCAATTTGATAGACATTGTCAGAGACGCCGTCGAAGGACAGGACGTTTCGCGAGTCATTTCTCTGCGCATTGTGATTGGCGAAATGAGCACAGTCGTCCCCGACGCCCTGTCTTTTGCCTTCGAGGTCGTCTCGAAGGGAACGGTGGCCGAAAACGCCCGACTCAACTTCGAGAAGAAGCCCCTCGTCGGGCGATGTCTCGAATGTCGCAAGGAGTTCCGAATTGAGGGCTTCTTCTTTCGGTGCTCGGAATGCGAATCGCCAAGGGTCGAGCTGCTGAGCGGCAAGGAGTTTTTCTTAGAGTCCATCGAGTGCGAATAGTCTCCGAACAATCGCACCGGGAATATGACCCCGTGAAAATCAAAGTCCTCACTAACATCCTCAAAGCCAACGACGCGATAGCCGAACGAAACCGAGCGAAATTCCGCGAGAGCAGCGTTCTCGTCTTCAACCTCATAGGCTCCCCAGGAGCCGGAAAAACTTCCGTCATCGAAGTCGCCATCGAAAGGCTCAAAGAGAAATATCGCATCGGCGTCATTGAGGGAGACATCGCCACCACACGCGACGCGGAGAGAATCGCAAAGCTCGGCGTCGAAAGCATCCAGATCATCACCCACGGCGGCTGTCACCTCGACGCGAACATGATTGCTTCTGCGCTTGCTAAGTTTCCCTACCGGTCACTCGACTTGATATTCATCGAAAATGTGGGAAACCTCGTCTGCCCCGCCGGCTACGCCCTCGGAGAAGACGCCAAAATCGTCGTCATCAGCGTCCCCGAAGGGCATGATAAACCCGCCAAATATCCTTTAATCTTCTCGAACGCGTCGCTTATGCTTCTCAACAAAATGGACCTCCTCCCGCACTGCAATTTTGACGTCGAGGCAATGAAGCAAGATGCTCTCGGAATCAATCCCGCGCTCGACGTGATTCCAATATCGTGCACGACCGGCGAGGGCGCGGAGGAGTGGGTCGCCTGGCTGGAGGAGAGGCTGAAACGCCGCCCCGGGAGGGAATGACCGGAGTCGAGCACATGTGTTTAGCGATTCCCATGAAAGTCGTCGAACTGGAAGGCTCGTTTGGAAAAGTCGAAGCCGAAGGCGTCAGGCGAAAAGTAAGCCTCCAGCTTTTGCCGGATGTCAACCTCGGCGATTACGTCCTCGTCCACGCGGGCTTCGCCATCGAGAAAATTGACGAGCAGGAAGCCAAGAGGACACTCGACCTCCTCGCGGAACTCGCCCTCGCCCAGGAAGGCGAGCCTTGATTCCCGGCCAACCGTTCGCAGCTCCGGTGTCCCCGGGTTGCTCCCTCGCCACCAGCGTGGCTGAGAATTGGTGGCAGATTTGGAGCCTCGACCTGAGTTCTTCTCGTGGCACGGGCGTCTCGCCCGTGATTGACGTCACGTAAGGCTGACATGGGCAAGATGCCCATGCCACCAAAACACAACCGCACGCCTCGCCACCGCTCTCAGCAGATTCGGGGGAGCTGGTCGCTGACGAGCATGTCGAGGATGCGAGTCCCGCCCGCTTTCGTCCTCATGCAGACCTTGCCCGGATAATCGGGAACCACCTTCCCGATGACCACGCTTCTCCTGCCGAGAGGATGCGAGCGCATTCGCCTGACAAGCGCCTCCGCCGTTCCCTTGGAACATACCACAACCACCCTCCCCTCGTTCGCTATGTAAAGCGGGTCAAGACCCAAAAGCTCGCTCAGAGCAGCGACCTCCCTCCGGATGAGGATGGCATCCTCGTCGAGAAGAATCCCAGCATCCGTCCCCTCCGCAAACTCATTCAGAACGGTCGCCAGCCCACCCCTCGTCGGGTCTCGCATCAGGCGAATCCTGGGGAAGAATGGCTTCAGGCTCTGCACGAGACCGTTGACCGCAGCACAATCGCTTCGCAGCTTGGTCTCAAGCCCGAAATCTTCTCTGGCTGCCATGATTGCCATCCCGTGGTCTCCGATTGTCCCGCTGACCACAACCTCGTCTCCCGCCTGAATTTCACCGTCGAGAAACCTCTCCGCAACCCCCACCCCCGCCGTGTTGACAAATAACCCGTCGCAGCTTCCTTTCTCGACCACCTTGGTGTCGCCGGTGACGATTTTCACGCCCGCCTTTTCCGCCGTCCTCTGCATCGAGCGAATCACCTTTCTCAGAACGGACATCTCAAGACCTTCCTCGATGACCAGCCCGCACGACAAAAACAGCGGCCTCGCCCCGACCACGCTCAGGTCGTTGATTGTCCCGCAGACCGCCAGCTTCCCGATGTCCCCGCCTGGAAAGAACAGCGGCTTGACGACGTAAGTGTCCGTCGTGAAAGCCAGCTTTTCGGCACGGAGATTCAAAATCGCAGAATCGAGGAGCCTCGCCCGCGGGTCGCCGCCAAACTCCCGAACCATTACCCCCCGAATCAGTTCGTGCATGAGCTTCCCGCCGCTTCCGTGCCCAAGCAGAATTTTCGCGTCGTCCACCGCCATTTGCGTTGTGCCTTTAACGGTACTTGTAATAAGCGGCGCATGCGCCCTCGCCAGAAACCATACATGCGCCGACGGGATTTTCCGGGGTGCATTTTTTTGCGAACAACGGGCAATCAGTCGGTTCCTTCACGCCCTTCAGAATTAGCCCGCAAATGCATCGCTTATTCTCAACTGTCCTCTCCCGCTCGACGGGAATCTGGACTTCCGCATCGTAGCTGGCGAAGGCGGGCCGTATCCCAAGCCCACTTCCCGGGATAACCCCAATTCCTCTCCACCTGGCATCCCGCACTTCAAAAACTCTCTCCATGATTCCGCGAGCCGCTGCGTTGCCTTCTTCGTGAACGACCCGGCTGTACTGGTTCTCGACTTCCGCTCTTCCGTCGGCGATTTGTCGAACAAGCATCTCTATCGCTTGCAATATGTCAAGTGGCTCGAAGCCGGCAATGACGCACGGCACGCGGCCAACCTCCGCAATCCTCCGATAAGCCGTCGAGCCGATGATGACGCTGACGTGTCCGGGGCAGATGAAGCCGTCTATTCGGGCCTCTCCTTGAAGGAGCGCCTCCATCGCCGGGGGAATGATTTTCGCCGCTGAGACGACGTAGTAATTCGAGATCCTTCTTCCCTGAGCCTCGATGATTGACGCGGCGATCGTCGGAGCAGTCGTCTCGAAGCCAATTCCGAAGAAGACGACCTTTCTGTCCGGATTGGTCTCCGCGAGCTTGAGGGCATCCATCGTCGAATAGACAATCTGCACCCGCCCACCAGCCGCCTTCGCCTTCAGCAAGCTCGTTCGTGACCCGGGCACCTTCGCCATGTCGCCGAAGGTCGCGAGAATGACGCCGTCCGCCATCGCATACGCAATCGAGAGGTCAACCTGCTCGTTCGCCGTCACGCACACTGGACACCCCGGCCCCGAAAGGAGCTTGAGATTCTTCGGGAGAAGCGAGCGCAAGCCGTATCGCTGAATGGACATCGTGTGAGTCCCGCAGACCTCCATCAGCGAGACTTCACGGTTTCCGAGCACCTGTTCTATCCGCCGGACAAGACCAGCCGCAAGTTCTCTATTTCGGAATTCCTCAACGAACTTCATTGCAACTTTCGTTCTGACCCGAACCGATTCTGGCAGACTTTCTGGCAACCCTCTGGATGATGAAAACCCGTTCACCTCCCATCGCCGTTCCCGTTGACAGCGCCGGCGTGGTTCAGGGGAAGGCTTCAAAAGCTAAAGCATGCAGGAACGCGATCCGCCAGCTGAAACCCCCACCATCTCTCCCAATCGGCCTCGTGCAGATTGCGGGTTCGCTCGTGGCAGAAGCAGGGTATCGGCGGATGCTCGTCGCACTAAGCACCAGAGCGCCCGACGGAGGCCAGATGGAGGTGCGAATCAGCATAGCCCCCGCCAACTTCAGGACCCGAGAACAAAGATGTAACCATGCTCGCCGCACAGCCCGCATGGGCAACGGTATCGGGGATGTCCTTGGGGGATTGGCCGCAGCCCGCCAGAAAGATTCCCGGTCTTTCCGACTCGACGGAATGAAGCTTCAAATGCAACTCCCTGTAGAATCCGTGGTCGTCTGTCGAGATGCCAAGCTTCCTGGCTAAGTCCTTCGCCCCCGTCGTGGGCACAATCGCCGTCGCCAGGACGACCATGTCGCCTGCAATGACGATCTTTTTCCCGGTGAGCGTGTCAACGCCCCACACCATTATCTGGTCGTCGTCGCGGAAGACTCGCGAGACCCTTCCCCGGACGTACAACGTGCCGTCTTCCTCGACACCGCGCTGAACGAACTCCTCGTAGCCCTTTCCGTCAGCGCGGATATCCATGTAGAAAACGTACGCCTGCCCGTCGGGAACCTTATGCTTGTAAAGCATCGCGTGCTTCGCAGTGTACATGCAGCAAATCCGAGAGCAGTATGCAACGCCCTTCTCCTGGTCGCGCGAGCCAACGCATTGGATAAAGACCACCTCCTTCGGAACTTTCCCGTCGGACGGGCGGCGGATTTCTCCATTTGTCGGGCCGGAGGCCGAATTCAGTCTCTCGAACTCCAGCCCGCTGATGACATCGGGGTACTGGCCGTACCCATATTCGGCGACCGCCCCCTTCGCAAACAGGTCGAATCCGGTAGCGACAACGATGGCGCCTACCTTCTCGATGACGAACGTATCGGTTTGCTCGAAATCTATGGCATGGACCTCACAGACTTTCTCGCAGACGCGGCACTTCCCGGTCTTGAAGAAACGGCAGTTCTCTGCGTCAATCACCGGCTTTGGCGGAACCGCCTGCGGGAACGGAACGTAAATCGCCTTTCTCTTTCCAAGGCCTATGTCGAATTGCGAGGGCACTTTCGTCGGGCATTTCTCGCTGCATAACGCGCACCCCGTGCACTTTTCGCGGTCAAGGTACGCAGCCTTTTTTCTGATTTTCACGTCGAATCTCCCGACTTCCCCCGCGACTTCCTCGACCTCGCAGTAAGTCATCAGCCGGATGCGAGGGTGGTGGGAGACCTCCACCATTTTCGGGGTCATGATGCACTGAGAACAGTCCAGCGTCGGAAAGGTCTCCGATAGTTGAATCATGTGCCCGCCGATAGATGGCTCTCGCTCGACGAGAATGACGTCATAGCCGGCATTCGCTATGTCGAGCGCGGTCTGCATTCCTCCGATACCGCCGCCAATGACCAACGCTCGCCTGGTCATTGCTTCGTCCGACCGCCTCTCAAGCGAACCAGGCTTTAGGTTTTCGCTCGACGTTTCCATATTCCACGTCGGTTCTCAGAAGATGCCCACGGCCCCTGAGTTCCTTTCTCAAATCAAGCCCTTGCCCGAGAGCAGCGGGCGCGGGTCAATGACGTGCTTTTCAAAGCCGCATACTCCGTCGCCGAGTCCGAAGGCAACAGCCAGCAATTGCGTGAAATAAAATACCGGAAGAATCACCGCGTCATGGTCTCTTTCCGCGAGGTCCTTCTGCCTTCGATCGAGGTTGAAAAAGCACAGCGGGCAACTCACCACAACGCACTGCGCATGATTCCTCGCAGCCCACGAGATGATTTCCTTCGTCTTCTGGACCACCAGCTCCGGCTTGTCAACCGTCTGGTAGGAGCCGCAGCATTCCGTCTTGTACGGGCTGTCAACCGGCTCGGCTCCGACGGACCGCAGAAGCTCCTCCAGAACCGTCGGCGATTCCGCCTTGTCAATCCCGACCTCTTCCGGCCGAAGAAGAAGACAGCCGTAGTAAGGGGAAACGCGGAGACCCTGCAATGGCTTAGTTACTTTTCCACGAATGCTTTCAAAACCCACCTTGTCTCGGAAAATCTCCAGCAGATGCACGACCTCCACGCCGCCGTCGTAATCCTCCTCCTCGTCCATGAAGGCGTTTATGGTTCGTTTCTTCTCTGAATCCTCATTGACCAGCAGATTTGCCCTCTTGAGAGTGTTAAAGCACATCGAGCAGAGCGTCGTAACGGCGTCCCCCTTTTCCTTGCGGACGCGAATCAGGTTGCGGATGGGAGCGAGCTGACGAATAAGGTCATCGCTCGTCAGCGAATAGACCGTCCCGCAGCAATTCCATCGCGGCAACTCAAGCATCTCCACGCCCACCGCCATAGCGGAGGCTATCGCCGACGACTCAAACTGCGTCGCCGTGGCCTTCAATGTGCAGCCGGGATAGTAATGTATCTTCACTGCAACCTCTCAGCCCGTGAATTTCCGAAAGTTGCTGATCAAGGCAATCGGTGGCAACTCCTCGATTGCCTTTCGGCCCAACTCCGGCATCTTCAATTGCTCGACCTTTTTGCGGAGAACAATCTGCCTCAGGGCCTCCATGACCTTCGACAGGTCAACGCCTCGAGGGCACCGCGACATGCACGTGTAGCACGACGCACAAAGCCAGATTGTCTTCGACTGCAAAGCATCTTCCTGCTGGCCCAGTTGCACCAGCCGCAATATCTGGCTCGGCAAAGTCTCCGCTTCCTCGACGATGGGGCAGCCGGCGGAACATTTCCCGCACTGGTAGCACGACATGAGGTTCTGCCCGCTCAGCTCCTCAACCTTCTTCACGAACTCACTGCGAACCGTACCCTGAGAAAGCCTCGTCTCCATCCTGAGTAAGCTCCACTCCTAATCCGTTTTCTTTCAGCACCGCTGCATCTTTGGTCGCTCAAAAACCCCGGTCGCCTCAAACACCCGCGCCGGTAAGTAGAGCCAAATCACCTCGGCTCCAATTCGTCTTCTCGAAACGTCGTCAGCGGCGGCTCCTCGTCCAGACTCCTTCCGGGAACGTAGTCGAACATTTTCTGCACGTTCGACCCGATTGTTCGGAACAGCTCCATGACCGGCAGGCCGTTCGGGCAAGCGCTGCTGCACTGCCCGCATCCGACGCACGAAGTCACCATGTGATTCAGTCGCGTGAGATGAAACAACAGCGTCTCGACGGGCATCTTGATGATTTTTCTCTGCCGGGCCCATTTCAGATATTTGTTCGATTCGTGGACGAACGTTGGCGAACAGAACACGCACTCCCGGCAATAACATATCGGGCATTCCGCTCGGCAGTTCATGCACCTCTTGCACGCCGCGAACTCATCCACTAACCCTTCCAGAGTGCTTATCCTTCTCGCAAATTCCTCAGTGAGTTTTCGCGCGCGGGCCTTACGCTCGCTGACGACATTCTCGACGATTGGCGAATGCCGTGCCGGCTTTTCCTGCGGCTGAAAGCCCCCCTTTTCCATCACTTCTTTCCCCTTGTCGTCGAGGGGGATAATGCGAGGACCGGATTCAGAGTCCGCACCCCATGCCGCAACGAGAATTTGACAATTGGCAGGGCTCGCGTCCTGGCAAATCCGGCACGCCTCCCGGACCTCATATCCCTCGAACGACACGGCCTTCCCATCGGAAAGCGCCTCGAGCGCCCGCTCCGAGACAGGCCCACCGTGAGCGCCGACAATTCGGACATAGTCCTTCGGCTCGAAGGTTCCGGGGCAGTCAACCCCAATCACGACAATCCCCTCGAGGTTCGCCTGCTTGAATTTCACAAGCTCGACGAGAGCCTTTATCTCGCAGGGGCGCATCACCGCGGCGACCTTTCCCGTCGCAGCCTGGAAGCTCAAGTCGGAGACCATGCTTGCGGAATTGCGCATCAACAACGGCGCGAACGGGTCAACGCTCTCCAGTTGGGAAGGGTCCGTGACGAGAGTGTGGACGACGATTTTTCCGCCCGGGACGTGCTGCGGAACGAGAACCGCGTCCACAACTCCGTGCTCAAGGAGCGCCTGCAAGAATGTCTTGGCCGCCTCTGCGGCGATTCGTTTCTCAACCTGAGGTTCTACCTCTGCGGGGTTCATATCTGCCAAATCTTTCTCAGCGGGTTGGGGCCAAGCTCTTTGAGTTTTCGGACCATCTCGGAGACGGTGTCGGCGAAGCGCTTCCCCTCGCTGGCGCTTATCCAGCGAAGGACCACCCTCTCGTCTTCCAATCCGATCTGCCGAAGAATGCTTTTCAAGACAGTCACTCTTCTTCTGGCCTTGTAATTGCCATTCGTGTAATGACAGTCGCCCGGATGGCATCCCCCGATGAGGACGCCGTCAACTCCCTCAAGCAATGACTTCACGACGTACAGCGGATCAACCGACCCGCTGCACATCAACCTTATCGTGCGAATGTTGGGCGGATACTGTATTCTCGACGTGCCTGCCAGGTCCGCCCCGGCGTAGGTGCACCAGTTGCACACAAACCCAAGTATCTTCGGCTCAAAGTCGCTCATCGGAATCTCCCATCACCCGAGCGCAGAATCCACCATCTCAAGAATCTGTTCCTTCTCGAAGACGTTTTGCACAGTGGCGCCGTTCGGGCAAGCTGCCGCGCACGCCCCGCACCCCTGACAGACGACGTAGAGAATCTTTGCCTTCTTTGTCTCGTCGTCAATTTCTCTCGCGTCGTACGGGCACACAGAAACGCAAATCCCGCACCCGGTGCACATCCTCTCATTGACCCTGACAATCTCCGCCTTCGAGACAAGCTTTTCTTTTGAGAGGAGAGTCACCGCGCGGATAGCCGCTCCGTTGGCTTGCGAGATAGCCTCCTCCACGTACTTCGGCGAGTGCGCGAGACCGCAAACGTAAATCCCGTCCGTCGCGAAATCGAGCGGTCGAATCTTCGCATGTGCCTCTAAGAAAAACCCGTCGCTCGTCAGAGGGACTTTCAAAATCCGCGCGACGTCCTCGTTCCCGCTCGGCACCATTCCCGTGCTGAGAACCACGAAGTCAGCGTCTAAAAGTAGCTTTTCGCGGAGGACCGCGTCCAGTACCTCAACCACGGGCGTGCCAGCTTTCTCGCTCACAACCGGCTTTCGGTCGTCGTCGTAACGCACGAAGACAATCCCTTTTTCCCGCGCCTCCCGGTAGACCCTTTCCTTGAACCCATAAGTTCTCACGTCGCGGTAAAGAATGAAAACCGCAGCCGACGGATTCAGCTCCTTGAGCTTCAGTGCGTTCTTTATCGCGTGCCCGCAGCAGACCCGGCTGCAATACGGCCTTTCCTCGTCCCGTGACCCGACACACTGAATCATCACAACACTTTTCAGCCCACGGATTTCTTCAGCCTTCGTGGCCAGCTTTTCCTCGAACTCATTCTGCGTCAGAACGCGAGCATTCTGTCCGTAGAGATAGCTCGTCGGACGGTATTCCGCCGCACCCGTCGCCACGATTATCGCCCCATGCTCAAGCTCAAGCTCGCGGTCGCCCTGCTGCACGGTCGTCTTGAAGTTCCCCATGTATCCGGAAAGCTCGACTACCTGTGCCCCGGTCAAAACCTGAATGCGCGGATTGCTAACCACCTTCTCGACGGTCTCCGCGAGAAGCGCCTGCGGGTCGTATCCCGAAAGCGACGAGCGCAAATTCCTCAAGTTCCCGCCGAGGCTTTCTTCCTTTTCGACGAGATAAGTATCGAAACCCTGCTCGGCGAGGGAAACCGCGGCAGTCATCCCGGCAAGCCCTCCCCCGACGACGAGGCACTTGTGATTCAGGTCGAAATATGTCAGCTTGATCGGTCGCAGAAGCCTTGCTTTGCCCACAGCCATCCGGACGATTTCCTTCGCCTTCTCCGTCGCCTCCTTCGGCTGGTTCATGTGCACCCACGAGCAGTGTTCCCGCAAGCTGCACATCTCGAACAGGTAGGGATTCAGCCCCACCTCCCGCAGCGTCTCCCGAAACAGCATCTCGTGCGTGCGCGGCGTGCACGATGCCACAACCACTCGATTCAGCCTGTTCTCAACGGTCTTTTCCTTAATAAGAACGAGAGAATCCTGCGAGCAGGTGTACAGGTTCTCGTCGGCGTACGCGACGTCGGGAAGAGTACGAACGTATTCCACCACTGCGGGCACGTCAATAATCCCGCCGATGTTCCTCCCGCACCGACAGACGAAGACGCCAATCCTCGGTTCCTCGTCGGAGACGTCCATCTCCGGCGGATACTCTCTCTCCACGACGAGCTTCCCTCTCGCCGGCGCTAAAAGCCGCGAAGCACCCGCCGCAGCGGAGCTTGCCTCCACGACAGTCTCCGGGATGTCCTTTGGTTCCAAGAAAGGCCCCGCGGTGAAAATCCCCGCGCGGCTCGTCTCATTCGGCTGAATAGGACTTGTTTGGCAGAAACCGTGCTCGTCGAGGGATATGCCAAGAGTCCTCGCGAGGCGCTCATTTTGCGAAGCGGGCTCAAGCCCCACTGCAAGAACCACCAGGTCAAACTCCTCCTGGCAGACGGTTTCGTCCTCGGTGACGTACTTGATCCGGAGGTTCTTCGTCCTCTGAAGCTCGTTCACCTTCGAGACCATGCACCGTTGATACCGGACGCCGTGCTGCTTTCTCGCGCTCTCGTAATACTTCTCGAAATCCTTCCCGAAGGCCCGGAGGTCTATGAAAAAGATGGTCGGCTCGATTCGCGGGTCATGCTCCCTGGCGATGATCGCCTCTTTTGTCGAATACATGCAGCAAATCGAAGAGCAGTGGTCGTTCCCCCGGCACGTCGCTTCTCTCGACCCAACGCACTGGATAAAGGCAATTCTCTTCGGGTGTTTCCCGTCGGAAGGTCGCACCACTTCCCCGGCGCTCGGCCCCGAGGCGCTCAGTATCCGCTCAAACTGAACGCTCGTCACAACGTTCTTGTAAAGTCCAAATCCATACTCGCCCTTCTTCGCCGCGTCGTAAAGCTCGAAGCCCGGAACCGCGACTATCGCTCCCACGTCCAACGTCTGCGATTCCTCCTTCTGGTCGAATTTGATGGCGTCCGCCTCGCAGAATTCCGTGCATACCCGGCACACCTCTCCCCCCCGGAGCATCTGGGCGCAGTGTGCTCTGTCAATCAAGGCGCGATTCGGAACCGCCTGTGGATAGGAAATGTAAATCGCCGGTCGAGAAGTCAACTCCTCGTTGAATTCGTATGGAATCGGACGTGGCTCACGAGTTGCGATGTCTGAAAGCTTTATCTTTCCCGTCGGACAGACGAATGCGCACGCCCCGCAAACCTGGCAGATGCTCGTCGGCTTCGCAAAGGGTGGAGTAACGTCCCGGTCCGAGCCTCGCCCGACGAAGCTAATCGCCGCACGCCCCATTCTTTCTTCACACATCCGAACGCACCGCCCGCACAGAGTGCAATCCATGTTCTTCTCGACGAAGCGCGTAGCATGAATTCCACAATCCGTAGCAACCTGCCGGACCTCCTGCGAATCGGGGCATCTCGCAAGAAGCAGCTCCACAGCCATCCTGCGAGCCCTGAGAACTCTCTCGGTGCCTGTGTGGACGACGAGGTTCTCCTGCGCCGGAAAGGTGCACGAAGCCTGGACGGTGGAGCTGGTTCCCCTCTCGATTTCCACGAGGCAAACCCTGCACGAGCCATAGGGTTTCAAAGCCTTGTGGTAGCAGAGAGTCGGAATCTTAATGCCGGCTTTCTCGGCAGCCTCCAGAAGAGAGCTGCCTTCTTCTACCTCAACCCTCTTTCCGTCAACAGTCAAGCCAATCACGTCAGCACCTTCCGACCGAAATTCTTGTCTCAGCGTCACATTTCCTCTGGCTCTTCAAGGTCGCACCTCAGGCACCGCTTTGCTTCCTGAACAGCCATCTCCTCCGTCAGCCCCAGTTCCACCTCCGAGAAGTTTGCCATCCTTCTCTCGACGGGCAGAACGGGCATCGGAGGCCTCTCCAATTCGGCAATCTCTTCCTCCGTCAGCTCAATCAGCTCCACGTGAATAGCCGGGCGGGTAACCTTGTACTCGCGCATTACTGGCTCGCCGCGCACATACTTATCTATCATCTCCGCGGCCACCTTGCCTTGAGCCATCGCCTCGGTGACCGTCGCCGGGCCAGTAACCACGTCTCCACCCGCGAAAATTCCCTCCGTCCCGCAACGAAGAGTCTCATGGTCAACCTCTATCGTCTGCCATTTGGTAAGCGTAAGCCCATCTCCCCCTCGAAGCCAGCCCAGGTCGGGCTGCTGACCAATCGCCGGAATGAGCGTGTCCACCTCGACGACGAAATTAGAGCCCTCGATGGGAATCGGCCTTCTTCGGCCGCTCTTGTCCACATCGCCCAGTTTCATCCTCATGCATTCGATAGCTTTCAATTTCCCGTTTTCGACCAGTGCCTTCACGGGCGCAACCAGGAACTGGATTTCGATCCCTTCGCGAATCGCCTCGTCCACCTCTTCCTTTATTGCTGGCATCTCCTCGCGGGTCCTTCTGTAGAATATCCTGACCTCCTTGCCGAGCCGTTTGGCTGACCGCGCCGCGTCAATGGCAGCGTTTCCTCCGCCAACCACGACGACCCTCTGCCCGATTTTCACTTCTCGCCCCAGGTTGAGGTCGCGCAGAAACTCGACCGCATCTATGACCCCCTCCGCCTCCTCCCCCTCGATATTCATTTTCAAACCCGTATGCGACCCCGTAGCGATGAACACGGCCTGGTAATCCCGGGCGATCTCCGCGAAATCCACATCCTTGCCGATGACAGTATTGGTTCGAATCTCCACGCCAAGTCGCTTGATGTTCTCTATCTCATAATTCAGAATGTCTCTGGGCAGCCTGTACTCGGGAATTCCGACGGCAAGCATCCCGCCCGGGACGGGCAACGCCTCGAAGACAGTTACTCCATATCCCTTCCGCGCAAGGTAATAAGCGCACGTCAGCCCCGCCGGACCCGAGCCCACGACGGCAACCTTCTTGCCGTTCCTTTTCGCGGGCTTTGCCCCAAGCCCGATTCCCTCTTTCATTTCGTAGTCAGCAAGGAACCGTTTCAGCGCGCGGATAGATAACGGCTCCTGCTCCGCCGCCGCGAGCCGGCACTTCTCTTCGCAAGGATGGTGGCAGACCCTCCCGCAAATCGCGGGGAGCGGATTTTCCCTCCTCATCACCTCCACCGCCTCGCGGAACTTCCCCTGAACAATCAGCCCAACGTAGCACGTCACGTCCTGACCGATAGGGCAAGTGTGCTGGCATGGCGACGAGATTATCCCCTTGCAGACGGCTGCCGGGCACCTCTTGTACTTCACGTGTGCCTCGTACTCGTCGCGGAAGTGGCGCAAGGTGCTCAAGACCGGGTTCGGAAGCGTCTGCCCCAACCCGCACAAGGAGCCGTCCCTGATCGCCTGCCCCAATTCCTCCAACAGCTCGATGTCCTCCTCCTTCCCCTCCCCGTTCACGATGCGGTTCAGGACCTCAAGCATCTCCTCGGAGCCATCCCGGCACAAGGTGCATTTCCCGCAGGATTCGCTGTTCGTGAACTGAGTGAAGTACCGCGCGATGTCCACGACGCACGTGTCCTCGTCCATGACGATCATGCCGCCCGACCCCATGATGGAGCCGGCTTCAGTCAGGCGCTCGTAGTCCACAGGGAGGTCTATCAGGCTCGCAGGGATGCACCCCCCCGAAGGCCCCCCCGTCTGAACCGCCTTGAATCTCTTGCCGCTCGCCGTCCCGCCGCCGATGTCATAGACGATCTCTTTGAGCGATATACCCATCGGCACTTCGACCAACCCGGTGTTTTTTATTTTCCCGACGAGGGAGAAGACTTTCGTCCCCTTGCTCTTCTCCGTTCCGATGGAGGAAAACCATTCCGCGCCCCGAAGAATTATTGGCGGCACGTTCGCCCACGTTTCGACGTTATTGATGTTGGTGGGCTTTCCCCACAGTCCCTGATTCGCCGGAAACGGCGGCCTCTGCCTCGGCTCCGGAGGTCTTCCCTCGATCGAGGCAATCAGCGAAGTCTCCTCTCCGCAGACGAATGCCCCGGCGCCTCTTTTTATCGTCACGTCAAAACCGAATCCCGTCCCGAATATGTTCTCGCCGAGGAGGCCATATTCTCTCGCCTGCTCAATGGCAATCTCCAGCCTTTTCACCGCCAGGGGGTATTCGTTGCGAATGTAAACGTAGCCGCGCTTTGCTCCGATGGCGAAGGCCCCTATGGTCATTCCCTCAAGCACAGAATGTGGGTCGCTCTCGACGATGCTCCGGTCCATGAACGCCCCCGGATCGCCCTCGTCCCCGTTGCATATGATGTACTTCGGCTCGCCGTTTGCCTTTCGGCACAGCTCCCATTTCACTCCCGTCGGGAAACCCGCGCCGCCTCGTCCCCGCAGCCCCGAAGCCTTGACCGTCGTGATAATTTCCTCCGGCGTCATCGCCGTCAGCGCTTTTGCCAGACCCCTGTAGCCGTCCCGCGCGATATATTCGTCAATCTTCTCAGGGTCAATGAGGCCCCGGTTTCTCATGGCAATGAGAGTCTGCCGGCCGAAGAACCCGACCTCCATCATCGTCGGAAGAGCGTCTTCTTCCACGGGCGGTGAATAGACCAACCGCTGAAGAGGACGCCCCTTCACAAAATGCTCTTCGACGAGCTCGGAAATGTCCTCGACGGTGACCTGGTGATAAATTATCCCGTCGGGCAGCACCGTCATTATCGGGCCGACGCCGCAGAACCCTCTGCAACCCGTCAGCTTGACGGATACCTCGTCCTGAAGACCATGCTTTGCGAGTTCTTTGGCTAGCGCTTCCTGGACATAAAAAGATGCATTTGACACGCACTCTGTGCCCGCGCAAAGCATCAAATCTATTCGAGGGGACTTCATCTGTTTCTCCGAAACGCTACATCAGCAAATTCGCTCGCTCCCTTTCGCCAGAGCGTACTCCTTGACGACCTTTCCGCCGAGAACGTGCTCCTCGAGAATCCGGCAGGCTTTCTCCGGCGTCAGGTCAACGTACTTCACCGGCGCCTTCCCGCGCAGTTCCACCGTCGCCATCGGCTCTCGACTGCACAGTCCCGCGCATCCGGAACTCGTCAGGAGAACGTCCTTGAGTTCCCTTCGCTCGACTTCCCGGACAAGCGCATCCATAACGCCCTTGGCGCCCGCAGCGGTCCCGCAGGTCCCCATGTGAACAGTTATCTTCGCTCGCCCGGCTCCCTGGCGAAGGGAAGTGGCTTTTCTCACTCTTTCCGTGATGTCGTCGAGCGCATCTATCGTTATTCCTGCCATTCTGTTCTCCGTCGTCTAAACGTTGCGGTACGCCGCGAGGACGCCCGCGACTTTCGACTCAGTCATGTGCCCGTGGAAATCCTCGCCGATGGTCATGACCGGTGCTAACCCACAACACCCGAGGCATCGAACCGCCTCGAGCGTGAACTTCATGTCCTTCGTCGTTTCCCCTGCCTTTATCTTCAGCCCTTTCGCCGCCGCCCTCATAATCCGCCCCGCTCCCTTCACGTGACACGCCGTCCCCCTGCACACCGTGACGATGTGTTTTCCCCTCGGCTTCAGGCTGAACGCCGCATAAAAAGTGGATATGCGGTAAACGAGGCTCAGCGGGACGCCCAGCTCTCGCGCGACGTATCGAAGCACATTTTCGGGGAGGTAGTTGTACGAAGCGTTGATGCTTTGCAGGATGGACACCAGCGCTTCTTTTTCGGTGCCCTGCTCGTGAAGGATTTCTTCAATCCTCACTCGATCCCCCGGCGCGAGTTGAACCGGCGCCAGGTCTTCCTCGTCGAGAATGTATATCTCGTTTCTGACCGGGCAGTTCGCCATGCACAACCCGCACCCCGTGCACTTGGTCTCGTCAACGAACCTCGGCTTCTTCGTGATGCGTACCCTGAAATGGCCGGGCGAACCCTGCACGTCCTCTATTTCCGAGTAGGTCAGGAGCTCAATATTTCGGTGTCTTGCGCACTCGACAAGCTTCGGCGCCATGATGCACATCGCGCACTCGTTCGTCGGGAAGGTCTTATCGAGTTTCGCCATGGTGCCCCCGATTGCGGGCGCGGTGTCCAGAAGGTAAACCTTGAATCCCGACTCGGCGAGGTCCAGTGCAGCCTGCATCCCGCCGATTCCTGCGCCCGCTACGAGGACTGCGCCGACAACGTCATTTTCCGGCACACGGCTTTCGTTTTTTGTGTTTTCACCGTTCATGGTTTTTCTTTTGAGCTCTCACCACTCGAATCCCTGTGTTCCGAGCCAACCATTCGCAAAGCCGGCTCAGTCTCAACGAGGTGGTACCTGAACCATCTTTCGCACCCCTCCAGACCAAACGCCAGCCCCATCAACTCGGTGAAGAAGAAGATTGGCAAGCCAACCTGCTGGCGCGTCTCGAGGTTTGTCGAGCAAAGAGGACATGCCGTGGCAATGCACGCCGCCCCCGCCTCCACAGCCATCTCGACAATCTCGCCGACCAGCTTCTCCACAATCTCTGGTTGAATCAGGGCGAGGCTTGCTCCGCAGCACTCCGTTTTATACGACCATTTTACAGGCTCCGCCCCGAGTGCTGCCATCACGTTGTCCAGAGTTGTCGGGTTCTCCGCGTCGTCGAAAGCGCAGACCTCCGGAGGCCGCACCAAGAGGCAGCCGTAGTACGGCGCCACCTTCAGGCCCCTCAACTCCCTCATGACCTTCCGCCGCACGACGTCCAGCCCGACCCTGTTGCAGACCACGTCGAGAAGGTGAAGGACCTTCAGCTCCCCCGAATACTCGAACGAAAGCAGTTCCTCCATCTGACGCCGCAAACGCGCATCTTCTCGCAGAGCAGCGTCCGCCCTCCGCGTGTTCCCGTAGCAAGCGGCGCACGGCAGAACCATGTCACGCCCGGCCGCCTGGGCAGCGGCAATGTTCCTCGCCGGAAGCGCGACCGAAAGAGTCCGGTTAAAGCTGTGCGCCGAGGACGCTCCGCAGCAACTCCAGTCCGGTATCTCGACCAGCTCGATGCCAAGCGCCTCGCACACGGCTCTCGTCGAGAGACCGTATTCCTTAGCGGTGGCGTGGAGCGAACATCCCGGATAGTAAGACAGCTTCATGACACTCCTTCCGAAAGCCTTCCTTGCTTCCGAATTTCTCTGAACAGCTTGCGTATTTCTTTTGTTCCCCTCACCCTCTTGGGAACAAGCGCAATCTTCCCCTTCCTGAACATCGCCAGTCCAAGTTTCAGGTCGCTGAAGAAGTTCAAGGTCATCAGCTTCAAGGCAGCCATCAGGCTCGCCTCGTGGAGTTGCCCGAATATCCTCAAGTTTGACAGAAAAGCCCGATGAAATATCACTGCCACGCCCAACCGGCTCTTGATTTTTTCCTCCAGGGCCATCTCCTTGAGCGTGTCCATGACGGTGGTGATGTCAATGTCGTTCGGGCACCGCGTTGCGCAGATATGGCACGCCGAGCATAGCCAGATAGTCCTGCTGCTCAGAACCTGCCGCCTCAATCCCAGCTCAGCCATCCGAAAAAGCCTATCCGGCGTATAGTCCATGAAAGATGCGACCGGGCAGCCCGCAGCGCACTTGTGACAATGGTAGCAGAGCTGCATCTTTTCACCGCTCCGTGCATTGACCGTCTCGCGGAACGAGAAATCAATCGGCTTTCTTTGACCTCGCCAGACAACTTCCATCGAACGTCCTTCCATCGCGCCTTATGAAAGAGGGCCGGATCGTACCCGACGTTCCGGGCCCTGGCCTCAAGACAGCGCATCAATCATCGCGAGAACCTGGTCTCTCGTGAAATTCCTCATCTGCGAAGCGCCGTTCGGACATGCCGCCACGCATCCGCCGCAACCCTGGCACAGAGCTACCTCGACTTCCGCAACCTTCTTTCTGTCGTGGAGAATCCGTGCTTCATACGGACAAGCCGCCACGCAAATCCCGCACCCGGCGCAGAAATCCTCATCCACGTACGCCACCATCGGCTCGCTCACGAGTTCCTCGGCGGCGAACAAAGCCTTCACCTTGCTGGCAGCGCATCCCGCCTGGGAAACCGAATCCGTTATATCCTTCGGAGCCTGCGCGCACCCCGCCAGAAAGATTCCCGCGGTCTGGCTCTCGACCGGCCGCAGCTTGATGTGCGCCTCGCTGAAGAAACCATACTCATCCGTGGCGACTCTCAGTTTCTTGGCGAGGTCTCGCGAATCGCTCCTCGGAACGACCGCCGTCGCCAGAACCACCATGTCCGCGGCAATCTCGATTTTCCTGCCGGTGAGAGTATCCACCCCCCACACGACCATTTTCTCACCGTCCTGGAAGACCCTCGACACCCGCCCCCGGAGATAGAGGGCACGGGTCTCCTCCTGGACCCGCTGCACGAACTCCTCGTACCCCTTCCCTCCCGCGCGCACGTCCATGTAGAAGACGTAAGCCTGTCCGTCGGGCACTTTCTCCTTGAACAACATTGCCTGCTTGGCGGTGTACATGCAGCATATTCTCGAGCAATATGGCACGCCCTTCTCCTGGTCCCTCGACCCAACACACTGGATGAATACAACCTCCTTCGGCACTCGCCCGTCGGAAAGCCGACGAATCACCCCGCCCGTCGGCCCGGAAGACGAGTCGAGCCTCTCAAATTCCAGGCCGCTTATCACGTCCGGATACTTCCCGTAGCCGTATTCGGCAACCTTCTCCTTCGCAAAAAGCTCAAAGCCGGTCGCCACGACAATTGCCCCAACTTCTTCCTCGATGACCGTCTCCTGCTGGGCAAAATCAATTGCGTTTGCCTCACAAACCTTTCTGCACTCCCCGCATTTCCCTTCCCTGAAGAAAAGGCACGCCTCCGCATCAATGACCGGTTTGTCAGGAATCCTACTCGGAGACGCAACGTAGATTGCTTTCCTTCTCGCGAGGCGCGCGTCGAATTCTGACGGCACTTCCACAGGGCACGCCTTGATGCACAATCCGCAAGCAGTGCATTTCTCGTGGTCCACGCAGGCGGGTTTCTTCCTGATTTTCACGTGGAACTGCCCGACGTGCCCTGAGACTTCCTCCAACTCCGAGTAAGTCATGAGCTTGATTCCGGGATGCGCCGCCACCCCCTTCATCAACGGCAGGACAATATCCTCCGCAGGATCAAAATGGGGAAATGTGCGCGACAACTGAATTGCCCGCCCGCCGACCGAACACTCCTTCTCGATGAGAAGGACCTCGTATCCCCCGTTCGCTATCTCGTGCGCAGCCTTCAGCCCCGCTATTCCTCCGCCTATCACAAGCGCCCGCTTGCTCAGGGCCGACCGAATCGGATAAAGCTCCTCGTCCAGCTTTACCTTTTCAACGACCGATTCAATTATCCTGACAGCCTTGGCGGTTGCCTCCCCCTTAGCCGCTTGATGAACCCAGCTACACTGCTCACGAATGTTCGCAATCTCGCACCGATACGGGTTGATGCCCGCCCTGCTGGCCGTCTTGCGGAACGTCGTCTCGTGCATGGAAGGAGAGCACGCGGCTATCACGACGCCGTCGAGACCCTTTTGTCTGACGGCCGTCTCGACGATAGCCTGGCCGGGGTCCGAGCAAAGATACTTGTAGGACTCCGCGTGTGCGACCCCTTTGAACGAAGAAACCTCCTTTATGACACGCTCGACGTCAACGGTGCCCGCTATGTTCGATCCGCACCAGCAAACAAAAACGCCGACCTTCTTCATTCTTTCGCCTCTTTCCGGCCCCCGCCAGAAATGCATTAGAGCGGAAAGTAACCTTTTTCGCCATAATCCGTCAAGATGGTTTTCTCGGCACTCGCCGAATCACGTTTCACACTTGGGGCGGAAGTTCACCTCACTGATGCGTACTTAATGCATTGGTATCAGAGGGGTTAGT
>CAYZXL010000060.1:0-29427 GCA_964482435.1 uncultured Verrucomicrobiota bacterium | reverse complement strand
GATGCTCGCATAAAGAATCCGAAAAATTCAGTTGACGCCCGCTTTCATAGATGAGCGATTACGCCGCCAGTTGTTTTCGGCTTCCTCTTCCCGCCCATTTCTGTTAGCTTTTTCTTTCAGACAAGGTGAGGCCCGCAAGTTCGCCTGTCTGGTCAGTTGAGCGGAAGAGCAAACCCCACGCGACGAGGCGTCCTGGCAAAAGGAACGCGTCTCGAAGGCGTGGGCGGAACTCCACGGCGGCTGTCAGGGCGTCGCGCGATACTCAAACCAAGTCCACGAGGCATTTGGAAACTATGTCGAGAAAAGGAAAGGTTTTGCTCATAAATCCGAACCGGATGAGGCCGCCGGTCTCGCCGGTTGCCCTCGACCACCTCGACCAATGCCTTCGGGAGAACGGCTTTCAGGTGGATTTGCTTGACCTGGCATTCTCGACGGATGTTGCCGGGGATGTCAGGCGGGCCTTGACTGAGCGCCCCCTCCTCGTCGGAATAACCATCCGCAACATAGATGATTCCTATTTCGCCAGCCGCGATTTTTGCCTGGTAAAGCTGAGGAAGGTCATTGACCTCGTCAAGAAACATACTGATTCTCCGGTCGTCTTAGGCGGAGTCGGATTCTCGATTTTCCCGCTGGCGGCAGCAAGGTTCTGCGACGTGGACCTCGGTATTCAGGGCGAGGGGGAAGTGCCCCTGGCTCTCCTGGCAGAGAAGATGAGGAGGAAGGAGAATTGGGACGATGTTCCGGGACTCGTCTATCGCCGGGACGGAATTTTTGTCTCAAACCCGCGTTGCCGGCACAACCTGCAAGAGATGTCGCTGTGGCAGAGAAGGCTCGTGGACAACGCTCGCTACTTTCGCGAAGGCGGAATGGTCGGGTTTGAAACCAAGCGCGGGTGCTTCAAGGAATGCTCCTATTGTGCCGACCGTCTCGCCAAAGGAACGAGGGTTTTCGTTAAGCCGCCCAAGGACGTTGTCCGCGAACTGAAAAGCCTCCTCAACGACGGAATTAACCACTTTCACACCTGCGACAGCGAGTTCAACGTCCCGGCGTCCCATGCGGAGGAAGTTTGCCGAGAGATGATTCGCGCAGGAATAGGAAACAAAGCTCGATGGTACGCATACGCGGCGCCGGTCCCCTTCACCGACGAACTTGCTCGGCTTATGAGGCGCGCGGGCTGCGTCGGAATAGATTTCGGCGTTGACCACGTGCATCCGCGAATGCTCAAAACGCTCGGAAGAGATTTCACAGCCGATGACATCCTGACTGCCGCAAGGCTCTGCCACAGGCACGGCTTCTCATTCATGTTCGACTTACTTATCGGCGCACCGGGCGAAGACAAAGCAACGGTCCGTGAGCTTATCGAGACGATGAAGCGGGCTAATCCCCCGCGGGTAGGCTTGAGCATCGGGGTGAGGATTTGCCCCAACACAAAGTTGGCGCGCCAGATTTCGATGGAAGGCATGACGCCGGCAAACCCAAACCTTTTCGGCGCCGTCGAGGGTAACCCCGATCTCCTGAAGCCAATCTTCTATGTCTCCTCGGCACTCGGCGAGAGACCCCACGATTTCGTCCGGGAGTTAGTCGCCGGGGACCGACGGTTTCTGATTGGAGAGGCAGGCGACGCCCCGGAAAACTACAACTACAATGACAACTCCGCCCTTGTCGAAGCGATAAGAGTTGGCTACCGCGGCGCCTTCTGGGACATCATGCGGAGGGTCGAGAGCGGAATCGGCCCGCGAGAGTTCTGAGAAAGAGGAAAGGACTTATGAACGAAGAAGAAATCCACTTCGACGCGAAGTCCCCAGGGAGACTGCTCGGTTCGTCGTTCAGATGCGAATGCGGAAGAGCTCACCGCATCCGCGTCCGAAAAATGATTTTGGAAGAAGATGCCTGTTCGCGTCTGCCGGAGGTCTTGAGCGAGCTATCCCTCCCGAGGACTGCACGCGTCGTCGGCGACGAGAACACATACGAGGTTCTCGGGAAAAAAGCCGTGGAAATCCTTTCGAAGAGCGGATACGACGTGCGGGAGATCGTCCTCCATTCGCTGCCAGGGAGGATGCTCAGTGCCAGTCGCGCGGCGGCCAACGAGTTGCTTTCTGCCCTTCCATCCGTCCCGCTCCTTATCGCCGTCGGGTCCGGGACTATAAACGATTTGACGAAGTGCGCAGCCCATGAGAGGCGCATCCCGTACGTGGTGGTCCCCACCGCTCCGTCAATGAATGGATACACTTCCTCAATCGTCGCCCTCATGGACGCCGGTCTGAAAACGACCTTCGAGGCGAACCCACCAATAGCGGTCGTCGCAGACCTGAGCGTCCTGGTTGAGTCGCCGATGGAACTCATCACCGCGGGCCTCGGAGACATCGTCTCAAAACCCGTAAGCACCGCCGACTGGAAGCTCTCCGAAATCGTCAACGGCGATTATTTTTGCCCTCGTCCGATAGAGCTCGTCGAGAAGTTCGAGCCTCAGTATATAAACAATGCTGCGGAAATCGGACTGCGAAAGCCGGAGGCGATTCGCGCCCTCATGGAAGCGCTGCTTTATTCGGGAATATCCATGATTATCGCGGGGAGTTCCTCGCCCGGTTCAGGGGGAGAACACTTGATTTCCCACACAATTGACATGAAGGCGGATGCCGCCGGGCGAGAGCATGGCTACCACGGCACGCAGGTCGGCGTCGCCACGATTTTCACCGCGGCTTTGTACGAAAAGGTTTTGAACGAGGGCATCCCATCCTTTGACGTTGAGGCGCTTGTTGCACGGGGTGCCGCGCGAAGGCGCCAGACCTCGCAATTGAAGCGCTACTGGGGAAACCTCGCGGAGGTTGTGAGTAAGGAATTATCTTTCAAACTCCTCGACGCGCGAGCAAAACGAAAGCAGCTCGTCAGCGTTCAGGAAAGGTGGGACCAAATCCGGGACCAGCTCCGAGCCTTCCTCCGCCCGTGGTCGGAGATAAAGAGTGTCCTCCGAAAAGCCGGCGCCGCGACTCAAATCCGTGACATCGGGTTGTCGCTCGACGAGTTCCGAGAAGCCGTCCTCCACGCTCGAGAAATACGGCGGCGGTACACCATTCTCGACCTCGCCAACGACTTCGGCCTCCTGGAAAAACACCTGGAGAGCATCATCGCTGAGACAGGTCTTTCGGCCGAGTAGGGGCCCTCTCGGAAAGCAGCCCCCTCACTCACGGGGGAGCTCACCGCAGAGAGCACCGAGGACGCAGAGAATGAAGGAGACCACAGGTTTCTCCCTCTGCGCTCTCGGCGTGCTGTGCGGCTAAACAAAAAGGCCGCGCACCCCGCTCCTCGGGGGACGCGGCCTATCTTGAGTTTCCCTTCCTCTTCAGGCAGAGGCCGCAAGTGCCACTGCCCGATTTCTGCGCCAGCGTTTAGCTCGCCTGCTCCGGCGGCTCAACGACCGTGTAAGCTTCCTCCTTCTTGGGCTGCAAGCCTACCGCTGCGAGAATGAGATAGACCACGAAGCCCACCACAAAGGAGTAAAGGGCAGCCGGATGCCATGACTCCAGAACTGCAAGCTTGCCAAGGATCGTGTTGTTCGAAATTCCGACCAGGAACCCGATTGCCCATGCGGCGTACCCAGCGGGACTGACACCCTTGCGGGGCCCCGGCCATTTTCCGCCGCTCAACAAATAGTCAGCCGCCATTGCGCCGCAGACCGGCCCGAACGACGCGCCGATCAGCCCGAAGAAGGGCTTAAGGTTTCCAGCGACGCCCAGCGCCCCCAGAATTATCCCGATCGTGGCTCCGCCCATTGTCCATTTCAGTCGCGAAACGGATGGGATCATCGTCGAAAGGCTGTTTCCGATAATGAAAGAGCAGAAGCATGCGGGGGCCATGGACCCGATCGCAAACAGGATCAGCATCGCACTGCCAATGAATCCTCCGAGCGATTCCAGAGCAGTGGCGTACGTCCATCCTTTGGCCCACTTGGCGAAGCCGGGGTTGACGCCATACGCCCCGGCAACAGTGAGAAGGGCGAGAACGCCTACAAACACCGCCGCTCCCCAGATGCCGGCCAGTCCACCAACCTTCACATCGGAAGCGTTCCGGTTGTTCTGGGTGAAGTCGGCCCCTGCTGCCATGGCGGTGGCGCTGAATCCAATGACCATCTGGATGGCAAGGAACATGCCTGCGGCAACTGGAACGCCCAGCTCAGCCTTTTCGATGCGGACAACCCCAAACTTGCCGATGCCCTTGGCCGCCATGATGGCGCCTACGATCAGCATCAGAATCGGCACAATGGGGAAGATATTCGCCACCCGCGCCACATACTTGATCCCCTTCGCTCCAAAGAACGCGAAAAGGTAACCCCAAACGACCGCCACAACCACGAACAAAAGGTCGAAGGTCGCGGCCTTGTCTGGACCGAACAGCGTCCTTGACTCGCCCCCGAAGCCTTTGATGACCAGGTCCGTGGCGAAGTATGTAGCGACACTGTACCACCCGATCTGCAGAACACCCATGAAGATGCCGGGGAGGAAGTACCCACCCGTTGTGCCAAAGGTAGAACTGCCGACGATGTACAAAGGCAAGCCTGTCCTCATCCCCCACATGCCCGAAACCAGGTAATAGAGACCGAAGGACAGCCCGCCGCCGATAATCACGCCCAAGATCACGGTTCCCAGGTTGCCCAGCTTGAGGGCATCGCCCAGATCCATGTAGTAGGCGATCCACAGGTAGATTCCCGCGAACGCGGCGCCGGTCGTCATGAGCCCTGGTGCCCGGGCGCTCTTGGGGACTGGCTTGGCTGACACAAGGTAGCTCGGAAGTTTTCCGTTTGCCATGCTCTCCTCCTTTCATTTTGACGTCCAACTGCTTCGTTGACTGCACGATTTCTCAACCTTTACGGTGAAGACCGCTGAGCCCACAGAGAGGAAGCCCGCGCCGCTGAGAAGCCGAACTGCCCATTGGAGGAATCCCGCCTTTGCGAACTCTGCGGTATCGCTGGAACTGCTCGGCGACTTTCGCTTCCTCTGTTTTTCCGCGATGGACATAAAGCCGGCTTCGGAGCGTCCACGCCTTCCCCTCACCCAGCTCGAGGGTCATCGGCTTATCCCAGTTCGTGTAATTCGCCGCGAGGAGGCCGTAGTCCCTGGCGTGCCAGCCAGGCGGGTAAGGGCGGTTGCTCGGATGCGCCATGTACGCAATGCCGACCCAAGTTCCGTCGGGGCGCGGGCCGGTGTAGTCCAACCAGTTCGCTCGTTTTCCCCAGCACTCCTTCTCGTTCACCTGCCCTTCGGAATTGACCATTCGCCCCCCGGCCTTCACCGTCAGCTCCGGCGCCATCCTCAAACCCGGAAGCCCTGCTTCCTTCGTCGAGCCAATGGTGACTTTCTGGTCCACGGCGTAAAGCTCGATGGAGATGTCAATAAGGTACTCGCCGTTCTCGAGCGGAACGAAGCGCAGCGTCCGAGTGTCCCGCAGTAGAGGCTTTTCACCGCCCATCCAGGCATTGACGCTCGTGAAGCCGGGCCAGCGCTCCTCGTCGTAGATTTTCAGGAATTTCTCGTGCCGCATGGGGCTTCCTCCTTTTCCCTCCCGCCAGAAATGATAAGCGCCGACTTCGTCGTAGGAGAAGAAAAGGGAATGATGGTGGACGTGGTCGGAAGGAGCATCCTCGGTCATCGGTTTTCCGTCAGGACCGAAGACAGGATAGAGGTAGGGTTTGGGAAGGTCTTTTCCGAATCGGTACTCGGCGACTTTTCGGCCGCCCAGCCAGATGCCCAGGACATCAGGCTTCTCCAGGCGGACATACTTCCCCTCGCCCGGCACGGCTTCTTCACCCGCTGCAAGTGACATAGCCATCGCCAACACCAGGCAGCTCAAGCAGAGAGCAGTCGAAACAGCGAGACAGACCGCCCAGCGTTTCCGTCTCGCGAACCGTAGCAGCATGTACAGCATTTTTCTCCCCTCCATAGAAAAACACACACATGCGCTGACCGAGGTAAACCCTCAGCGAAATAGCGCGCACTCGCGCGATTTCATTTGATTTCTTTGCAGACCTTCGACAGGTACTCCAGGCACTTCTTCATCGAGGGAACCGGATTATCCGCCTCGATTTCGTACTCCAGATTGAGCGGGCCGCTGAACCCGACTTCCTTCAAGGCTTTCATGATAGCCGGAATGTTCCCCACGCCATTGCCAAGAATCTGGTCGCGATTATCCTTGTCCAGGTCCTTGAGGTGCACGGCATGAACACGCTTGCCGAGCTTCCGAACGGCATCAGCGCCGTCCACCCCGGACCGCTGAAAATGACCGTTGTCCAGGCAAGCGCCAATTCGCTCGTCCCGTCCCTTGACCGCGTTGAGAACGTCCTCCAGACTCGAATAACGGGAACCGGGACCGTGGTTGTGAATCGCGATTTTGATGTCGTATTTCTTTACAAGCTTTTCCAGAGAGTCAAAGCTCTCTTTCGCGGGATTGGCGCTGATAATTCCAATCCCCATCTCCTTGGCGAACTTGAATATCTTCTCGTTCGCTTCCTCGTTGGCGCCAAAGTCCTCCACTCCGTATGCGACGACATTGAGGCCTGCCGCCTTTACCTTCGCCTGGACTTCCTTGACCTGCTCGGGGGTCATCTCATGCGAAGCATGTTTTCGGAAAAACTCGATGTTCTTCAAACCGAGTTCTTGCGTGTTCTTCAAAGCACCATCGAGGTCGAAGTTTCGGAAACAATAGCTCTGCGCCCCGACGTTAAAGCCGGGATATGGGTTTTCCGCCGCAAACGCGCTTTGGTGGACTAAAAACGCCAGCCCCACGCAGAATAAGCCTGCTCCCACATGCGCCAAAATCAAGATCGCTTTCATGGTTCGCTCTTTCCCTCCTCTCAATTGAAATGCCGCGTCTCTCCAGCTCGGCGAGTCAGCGATGTCGGCCTGCTTCGCCGACCGCCCGGCTTCGCTCACCGGGTCATCTCCTTTCGCTTGTCCGCCGCCGACGAGAAACATCCGCTCATGTAATATGCTGACCTTATAGCAGGTTCCTCCAGCGCTCTCAATGAAAATTTTTCCAGCGACGCAAGGCCTCAGTTTCACACGCCAGTGCGACGGAAGCTGAGGGCCTTACCTGCGGTGGGCATCAGGGCCTCACCCCCGGCTGCCAGGAGATATTGAGCGGGGCTGGTGCTGAGGAACAATCGCATGTCGAGCCGCTGGCAGGAAAACTGCGTCAGCTTTTTCCGATGGAAGGCCGGAGGCGGGAAACAAAAAGCAATCCATCTTTATCGGCGCGGCGCCAGCCGGGACGTCAAGAAGCCGTGTTCTTGTGCGGCGGCCGAATCGCCTGACAACGACATCAAATAAGCGAGAGAAATTCGTCCCGGGTTATGCCCGCCTGGTGGATGATGTCCATCAGTGCGTTCGCGTCGAGCTGTTTGAAGTCGTGGACCATCAGGTGCTTTGTCCCTTCGGGGCCGGACTTCTCGAGATAAATCCGGCCTCCGTGGCGCCTGACCTCGTGATAGCCCACTTTGGCCAGCGCCCTCATCACCTGACGACCCGAAACTCGCGGCAACTTCATCTCAGCACCCCCCTTCCGGCGGATTCTTTTCACCTCTCCATCGGGGACACCCCCCAAAGTGCGAGGATACCACATGCCCGCCTCCCCTGGCAAAGGAAAGAAAGCAAACCCGTCGGTTGTCCGGCGGTGAAACGAAGGCTCGCTCTCACTCGGCGACTCGGGCGAAGAACAAAGACACAGCCGCTCTTTGGCGCTCGCTCTGAGAATCTTGCGGCCGAATCAGATTCGCGCCCCTTTGAGCCTTTGTGGCGGCTATGCTAAACTCCCCGCAGACAGGAATTCACTTTACCCTTCGGGTCAACATAAACGTTCTCAACCAGGGACAAGGCCAAAAATGGAAAACAAGGTCATCCAAAACATCATTCAGAGGCACTCCTGTCGGGATTTCACGGGCGGAGAGGTCCCGGAGGAGCACATGAAAATTCTCATGGAATGCCTTCGCTGGGCGCCATCGGCGGGAAACTTGCAGCCGTGGTTCTTCTACATAGTCGAAAGCCGGGACGCAAAGAACGGGCTGGCTCAAGCCGCCTTCGGGCAGGAGTTCGTTGCGGAGGCGGCCGTGGTCTTCGTCGTGTGTGCTGAGCCAGAATCCTCGGCTGTCGTCTATGGCGAAAGAGGGAGAACTCTCTATTGCCTACAGGACACAGCCGCCGCGGTCGAAAACCTGCTTCTGGCGGCGACCACTTTGGGGTACGGTAGCTGCTGGATCGGCGCCTTCAACGAAGAGATGGCTCGGAAGGCCCTCGACGTACCGCGGCACCGCCGCCCGGTCGCCATTGTCCTCGTTGGACCGGGCAAGCCTATCGCGAGATTCCCGGGACGCAGGCCCGCCGCGGACATCTTCGAATTCGTCAAGTAGAATCCTCGACGGAGAACAGCGTGCACTGCCTCGGCATAGAAACCTCCTGCGACGAAACAGCCGCCGCCGTCGTCAAGGACGGTCGAGAAATCCTCTCCAACGTCGTCGCCTCTCAGCTTGACCTCCATGCCGAATACGGGGGAGTCGTCCCTGAACTGGCTTGCCGGAAGCATATCCAGGTCGTTGACCGCATCGTCGAAAGGGCGCTCAGGGAAAGCGGTGTCGCCCTTGAGCAGATTGAGCTCGTCTCCGTGGTTCAGGGGCCGGGGCTTATCGGGGCGCTCTTGATTGGGGTAAACTTCGCCAAGGGGCTGGCTTTCGGGCGAGGGTTGCCGCTGGTGCCGGTGAACCACGTCGAGGCGCACGTCTATGCCTGCGCCATGTCAAACCCGGAAATGGAGTTCCCGGCCATCGGCCTCGTGGCGTCCGGCGGCCACACTTCTCTTTTCATGATGGAGGGCTTGGGAAAGTACCGCAAGCTCGGCGAGACCACCGATGACGCCGTTGGAGAATCCTTCGACAAGGTCGCTTCGCTCCTCGGGCTGCCTTACATGGGCGGGCCGCAAGTTGAAAAGCTCGCCCTCCAGGGAGACCCCAACGCCTTTCCCTTCCCTCGTGGCATGAGCAAAAAGAAAAACTACAACTTCAGCTACAGCGGGCTCAAGACCGCGGTCCTCTATCACGTCCGAGGCTTCCGGAAATCGCACACGGCGGGCAGCCAATCCCCGAAACCACGGTTTCAAAAGCCGTCTCCATCCCCGGCTGACCCAGCGGCAAAAAAAGTCGTCCAGGGCGGGCAGAATGAGACGGATGCCAGCACCTTGTGGCGAAGACTGTCCGACAGGGAGCGGGCGGACGTAGCGGCGAGCTTTCAGGAAGCCGCTCTCGACATCCTCGTTGAGAAGTCGCTGCGGGCGGCTTCAGAATTCGGGGCAAGAAGCATCGCGGTTGGGGGCGGGGTCGCCGCGAACCAGAGGCTGCGAGACCTGTTCCGAACCGGTGCGGAAACCCTCGGCGTGCCGGTTTATTTCCCGACGAGAGAGCTTTGCACGGACAACGCCGGGATGGTCGCCGGACTCGGATACTGGCTATACAAAACCGATTCCTCCTCCGCCACCTACGATTTCGACGCAATAGCCAACATGGACTTCTTCCGGTAGGAGATTTCCGGCGCATGCCCGGGTGCATCCCTGCCACAATAGCCCCCATGCCGACTCGTTCTGCTTCAGACTCCACGCAAGGCCCGGTGTGGCCGCCTTTCGCCCGCCCCGCCTTCTTATCCGACTACATCCTGACGCCGATACCGAGGCTGCGGATTGCCCGTAGCGGCGTCGCTAAGTCCATCCTCGCGCCCGGAACGAACTCCACGTGCCCGTCAACGTAAGCGGCGTTGCGCCCACCCCGATGGTTCGGCTCTTTCTCGGAAATCATGATGGTCCGGGCCTGCTCCTTGACCTCGCCGAGTTTTGCCCCCGGAATCTCCAGCCTGTAGTCGCTTTCCTCGTCTATCTTTTCTTTGGAGACCTTCTTGTCTCCGTGAGCCGGGCACGCAAAGACCTCCAGTGAAGCCACGTAATTCGGGTAAAGCTCCGACAGCTTCGCAGGCAAGACACCGTGGTCCAGAGAATACATCATGCAAGCCATGGCCAGGTTCCTGAGATTGCTGAGACACCTCGCCCGAAGCGCCTGTTGTTTTGCCGCCATGAACTTCGGCAAAAAGGCTGCCTGCGTCAGAACAAAAAGCCCCAGCTCGGCCAGACCCGATTCGGAGAACGCCTCGTACAAGACGCCCTCGTCGTCACACGAAAGCCGGCTCGCCGACGAACCCAGATTCTCCCTCACTCTTCCGAGCTTTGCCACCATCTCCGGCCCAATTTGCCTTGCCGCCAGAGCACCGAAGGTGCTGTAAAGGAAATCGTAAAGGTCCCGCACGTTCAGGTACGACATCCCGCAGCCCTGTTCCGAGAGGTTCGCCACGAGATTCTTGAAGTCCGGGCGGTCCCTCAGCGATTTTCCGCCCTGATGGACATCCACAACCTTCCTGACTATGTTTGAATGAATGCCCACCACAAGAAAATCCCCAACCACCGCGAACGCCGGGCGGAAGAAAGGAGCAGCAAAAAGCGTCCACCCCTTAGACCCCGCCGGAAGCAAAGTGATGGAAGTGATCCGAACGCCCTTGTAGTCCTCCGCGAACTTCACGGCGGGGGAGCCAAGGCTTTTCTCAACAGCGGCCACCAGCTTGTCCATGAGCGCCTTCGCTTTTTGACCGTCGCGGACTTCCAGGAGCAGAAACACCGGCGGCACGCCCAGAACCTCGGGGACCTTTACTGCGATACATGCTTCCCCCGCAAAAGGAGCCAGAATCTCCTCCTTGATCTTGAATCCGTGTCTCTCCTCCCATCCCTTCAGCGCTTGAAGTTTCTGCTGCCAGCCTTGTTCTTCTCCGGCCGCCCGTGCGAAGGCTCCAATCACACCTAACAACTCATCCCAGAATTCGCCGAAATCGCCCGGGGAGAACGCCGAAAAGAAGGTCGTGTCATCGGGCAGGTAGCCCAGCGCTTGCGGCAAACTCTGCCTCTGAGGCGAAGCCTTCCTCACTAACAGCGCCACAATTCCCTTTCGCTCCGGCCCCGTCGCGAGGAAAAGCGTCTCTTTGGCCGCGGTGCCGCGGGTCTCCAGGCCAAACCCAACAGCCTTCACTCCCGTCAAACCGGAGGCAGTCAGAAAACTGTCGAGCTGACGGGCAATGCCTTCCTTAATGGCCTCTCCCATCGCACCAGCCAGGCCTTCGACCGGTTGTGGCGTCTTTTCCGGTTGGCCCGGACCCGACATCACCGCTCGCCAAATAGGGGAGAGGTTCGCGTACACGAGGAAATCGCTGGCTTCGCCGACCCTCCGCCGAACCTGCTGAAAGAGCGGGTTACTTGCCAGAGAGCGGTCTCCCCCGGGTGAGTCAAGGACGCTTTCGATGTTTTGCCTTCCCACGGCGGCGATGAAAATGTCGTCCACAACCGCATAACACACGGCCAACCCCGGCGGCCCCGCGAAAGAGAACTCCCGGATTTCAACTCCGTTGTGCGTAGCCTTCGCCTCCAGAGCGCCTTTCGCCTTCAGCAGAGGGTGAATTCGCTCCACAAGATACCTTCGCAGCTCTTGCTCCTTGCCGCAAACGTCCGCAAGAAAAATCAATCCCGGCATCCCTCGCCCCGTTGGAATATCCATGATGGCCAGAGCGATTCTCTTATGAAAAATCTGCGTCAGAGGGTGAATATATGCCTTATAGCCCTCCTTGATTCTTTCGAACTGTGGCATCCCGCTCATCAGGCGGAACGGCTCTATCTCCCGAAGAATCTTGTAGGTGTTGGATTCCTTGAAATTCTTCACCAGCCCCGCCGCATCCGGGACGGAAACGTACAGAAGAGTGTCTTCCGGCAGCGCCTCCTCGAACCGCGGTGGAATCCCTTCCGATGCACCCCGCGAGGGTTGCGCGAGTCCGCCTGCCGGACGAATCGGAATGCGAACGATGTTCCGAAACTCCATCGGCGCCCCTTCCGACTGGAGGCAGATTTTGCCCGGGGTCTCCCAGCAGTCCGTTGCGGTGTTCTGGACAAGCTCGTTGACTTTGAGCTCCAGGTCGCCGCCGTCGAGGGTGATCTCGTACTGGTTCCACTCGCCGAGGGGCTTCTCATTGGAGTCGTGCATCTTTCCGGTGTGGCGCCCGCTCGTCCGCTGGGGATCGGTCTTCATCGGGACCTCGTCAATGTTCCAGATGTCCCCGACCGACCCATATTCCCCCTGCGCCTCGATGGACCTCGGCCAGACCTTGTCCTCGCCTACCATCCGCAGAAGGACGCCGCCGTTCCCTTTGTCCAGATGCCGGAATTGAAGCCTAAGAACGAAGTTCGTAAAATCATCTTTCGTGCGAATGTACCCGACTGGCATCCCCGTGTTCACAAGCACTCCATCGCCAACCTTCCAGGTCTCTTTCAGCTCCTCGCTCGAGAGAGTCCAGCCTTCGAGGGATTTCCCATCGAACAGAAGCCTCGCCTCCCCGAATTGGTCAGGAAGGTGCGTCACACGAATGTCCTTGAACTCCACAACCATCGGCGGGCCGACGTGTATCTGCAAGGCGAGGATCCCCTCTAACGCCCGTCCTTTCGGGTCGTTGTCAATCATCTCGATGGTCTGGTATCCGTTCAGGATATGAATCAGGTGGTTCCCACGAGCGACAATCGTGTACTCGTTCCAGTCCTTCTCCTTGTAGTAGCCCGCCTTGATCAACCCGTCCCTATCCGCGACCTTTCCGACGACGTTCTTATTCACTTTCTCGTCCACGACCACGAAGTCGCCCACGTTGACCATCCAGCCGCGTCCTCGCTCGTCGTAAAGGAACCCGACTTTCCCCGGGCTGTTCTCGACCTCCGCCTGATAGCCGCCGACGTGCCAGTTGCCAAGGTCCTTGCTGCGGTACTGGATACCGGAGTTGCCCTTTTGAATCCGGAACTTAATCTTCAGAACGAAATTCTTCAGCGTCCCCCCGCGCCAGATGCAGAACGTATTCTCGCGAGCCGGGTTCTCCTCCGTGGTCTGCCCGCGAATGGCGCCGTCCGCGACCGACCACAGGCGAGGGTCGCCATCCCAGCCGGTCAGGTCCTTTCCGTTGAAAATCTCCTGCTCGACGTACAATCCACAATGTGCAATAGGGCACGTCAGGCTGAGAACCGTAACACCCACCAAGAGAAGTATGCGCTTCACGGCTGTCCTCCTTTTTCTGCGCTCAGTTTTTTCGCTATCACGACGCCTCTGCATCCCACCGACAAACATCTTACTCCCGCTTTTCCCGTCAGCTTGCTTCTCCCGTGAACGGCCCGGAAGCCTCACTCGCTACAGAGCCGGTCCTCCGCCAGCGAGCTGTTTCTCGATGTAGGTCAACACGTTCACGGGATTCAGCTGCTCGGCCGACTTCACGATTTTCTGCCAGCCGTACTCTCGGAGCTGCTCGGGGAAAGCGGTGAGTTGCGTATAGTATTCCTTTGGGTCTCCGACCGTCTCCCGAAGCAAACTCGCGTACAGGTCACGAAGAACGCTCCCGGACCCTTCATCCGACGTCGCGAACACCTTTGTCATCCTCGCGTAGGGAGCAAGGGGATGGTCGGCGTATGCCTGCTCAATTCCGTCGAGGACTCTCCTTGCCTCCGCAAAATTCCCCCGCCGAACGAGGTTCTCTCCTCGCTGAAGCTCTCTGACAATCGCCACATCCCTCTCCGCCCCCTGCCCACCACGCTGAGCCAGAGCCTGCTGCACGTCATTCAAGTCTTCGTAAGCCGTCTCACTCAACTGGCCCCCGAAAACCATCTTCATCCTCTGAATCCCGGCGATCAGGCGCCTGGCGTCTTCCGGCCCGGAAGGAACCGTCGCCGCGGCACCCTTCCCGCCGGGCACAGCGCGTGAAACGACCTGAGGAGTCTCTTTCCCTGGGAAAAGCCCTAAGTGCGTCAGGTATCCACAGAAGAAAATCGCACATGCCACCGCAACGCCCGCCAGAGCCCGCCGCAGGCGAGGAAGCCAGACCGGAACAACCGCCTCAGGCTTCTCCGCCGCACGAATACGCGCCCTGACCTTCATCAGAAAAGACGGTGAAGGCTCCCGGGCCTGCCACGTGCGCGCCCAACCGAACACCTTCTTTTCCTCCGTCGCCAGGTGGCCGCATTCCTCGCAACTCCCCAGATGCTCCGCCACGCAACGGCGCTTCTCCTCGGGTAGCTCGTTATCAAGGAATGCTGTCAGGAGCTTCTGCACCTTCTTGCACTTCATTTTTCTCACCTCACTTCACAGGGCCCCAGTTCGGGCCGCTCCTCCACACGCTCTTCATCCATCAAGCCTCGGCGCCCGCGTCCCCTCCCCAGCGGCTCTCTGGCGGAGAGTGGTACGGGGCTAACTTCCTCAACTTCGATGCGAGCTTTCGAACAGCGGCGTGCTTCCTCGACGCCACAGTGCCAGGCGAGCACCCCACCAATCGAGCGATTTCCTCGTAGCTCATCTCATCGTAAAAACTCATCGTGAAGATTTGCCGCTGCTTTGCCGGAAGCTCCAGAATCGCCTGCCTCAGCTTCTCTTCGGCATCCTTGCGACTGAGACTTTCCAGTGCTCCCTCACTGTCATCCACGAGAACTCCCTCCAGGCTCATGCTTCCCTCTTCGCGGCTTTCTTCTATCGAGAGGGTCGTCGGCAGACTCCTCATCTTCCGAAAATGCATCCGACAAAGGTTGAGCGCTATCTTGTACAACCACGACGAGAAACTATGCCCGGGCTTAAACGTGTGCTTCTTGCGATACACCGCCAAAAACGCGTCCTGAGCAAGCTCCTCTGCCGTCGCAAAATGGGCCACTTGCCGGTAGATGAAGTTCGTCATCCTCGCAGCATATCGGCCCACCAATTCGTCGAACGCTTCCTCTGACCCGGATACAAAAGACATCATCAGTTGTTCGTCGTTGACTTCTTGTGTTTCGTCTACGTTCCCCATAAGCTGCGCCCTGTCCATAACTTAATATGCAGACTAACCATCAACTCTTCATTCCTTCTTTCCCAGTCCCCTGCGCAGAAACACGTTAGAGGCTCCTCAAAACAGCCCTGCAGGGCGGCCCGCCAAGCGCCCGCCGCAAACGAAAAATTTTTCCGCTCCTCATCTCTTTATGCTGTCGAATCTTATACCGAATGGCGCCGAAAGCTCAAAATTTTTCCTTGCCAGCCCTAAACACCGCCAATATACTCGCGCCGCAAACCGCAAGAGGCGGGAATGGGTGTTAATAACTTGTGAATAACGTGTGAATTTCCCGCCCCTTTGACAGCACACTCTCGCTGGGGGGAGCACAATAGCACGGCAGGTATTTAGACGCAACCCTGCCGCTTCCATGTCAGGCCCGGAACGGCCCCGGTTTTTGCAACGTAAGTGCCGTCCCGTGAAGATATTACAATTCGGTCTCGTCTTGGATAGCTTCTCTCCGACGAGAGTGCTTCGCCCGGTCAGCGGCGTCGTCGAGAACAAGGCCTGCGCACCCGTCGAGGGTGCTTGGCAATATGCTTGTGGATAAGTCTCTCTTCGGGAAGGAGAAGAACCTTGAGTCAGCCGGGGGTTTGGGAGGAAATTATTGGTGCAATCCGCCAGCGGTTGCACCCCGAGACGTTCGAGCGCTGGTTCGGCCCGTGTGTGGTAAGAGAGGAATCGGCAGGGGACTTAAAGATTGAGGTCCCGAGCATCTTTTACCGAAACTGGATTCTCGAGCACTACGGCGCATTCATCCAGGAAAAGCTCCGGCAGCTTGCCGGCCGGGAAGCGGCGCTGACGATTCAAATCGCCGGCGACGGGGCCGTTGCCCCTGCGCCGTTGCGACCCCGCAGGCGCCGCAAGGGCTCAGACGTTAGCTCTCCGCAGGCGGCGTCGCTCGGCAACGGAAGCAAACTCAATCCCAAATACACGTTTCAGAGTTTTGTCGAAGGGTCGTGCAATCGCTTTGCCAGGGCAGCCTCCATGGCCGCGGCCGAAGCGCCCGGGCGCGCATACAATCCGCTGTTCATGTACGGCGGCGTCGGGCTGGGCAAAACGCATCTCATGCAGGCCATCGGACACTTCGTTCTGTCGAAGTTCAATGGCGTGCGTGTGCATTATGTGTCCAGCGAGAGCTTCACAAACCACCTCATCAATAGCCTCCAGACGCGAAAGATGGACCTGTTCCGGCGCAGTTACCGCGACGTCAATGCCCTCCTCATAGACGACATACAGTTTCTATGCGGAAAAGAAAGGACCCAGGAGGAATTTTTCCACACCTTCAACGCTTTGTTCGACCTCGGAAGCCAGATCGTCATCACCTCGGACCGCCCCCCCAGTGAGCTGGCACACATGGAAGAACGCCTCGTCTCACGGTTCCAGTCCAGCGTGGTCGTGGACCTCCAGGTCCCTGACCTGGAGACACGGGTGGCAATTCTTCTCAACAACGCTCCCTATCTGCGGATCGAGCTTCCAGAAGACGTGGCATTCTTCATCGCCGATAAAATCAAACTGAACATCCGCGACCTGGAGGGCGCCCTCGTGAGGGTCGCCTCTTACGCTTCCCTTATGAAGCACCCCCTCACCGTCGGGCTTGCGCAGCACGTTCTCAGAGACATCCTCCTGCGCCAGGAGCCCCACACTCCAACCATAGACGCCATCCAGAAGAAGGTCGCCGAGGACTTCGACCTCCGCGTCGCCGACATGAAAAGCAACCGCAGGCCAAAGACCATTGCCTATCCCAGACAAATCGCCATGTACCTTTGCCGGGAGCTCACATCTCATTCCCTCCAGGAGATCGGCGAGGCCTTCGGCGGCCGCAACCACGCAACCGTGATCCACGCTCACCGAGAGATCGAGAAAAGGGCCGCCACCGACGGCAAGCTCCGCCTTCTCCTGACGCGCATACGGGAGGAGCTCTCGCGCGCCTGACAATGCGCTTTGGATCGCGGTTCCTCTCCTCATACCCGCAACAACCACTGCCGAGCACGGCCGACGATTCGCGCGCCCAGGTTCTTCGATTTTGGCCCCTCGCCAGCCACAACGCCCCATTTCCTCGGTTCCCTCATGGGACACAGTCTCGCACCTGTCGGCTGTCCATGTCGAACCGGATGGAAATGAGACAACGAAGGCGGAGATTGTGGTAAACTTCACGGGCGTGGAACCAATCGAGGCTGATTCAAGACGGCGGCCCCGAAGCCCATTCAACGAAAGGCTTACAGACACATGAAGGAATACGACAACCCTCTGATCGAGCGATACGCCAGCAAGGAAATGTCATACGTATTCTCGCCCGAGTCCAAGTTCCGGACGTGGCGAAGGCTCTGGATTGCCCTGGCGAAAGCTGAAAAGGAGCTCGGTCTGAACATCACCGACGAGCAGATTGCGGAACTCGAGTCCAAGAGAGACGACCTCAACCTTGACGTGGCGCGCGAGAAGGAAAAGGAAGTTCGCCACGATGTCGTCGCTCACATCTACGCTTATGGCGTGCTGTGTCCCAAAGCTCGCCCCATTATTCACCTCGGCGCGACCAGCGCTTACGTCGGGGACAATGCCGACCTCATCGAGATGCGCGAGGCGATGACGCGGCTGAAAGTCCTTCTTGTCAACGCGATGAGGAAGCTCGCTTCGTTTGCCGGGGAGCACGCTCATCTTCCGGCGCTGGGCTTCACCCATTTTCAGGCAGCTCAGCCCACGACAGTGGGGAAGCGGGCCTCCCTGTGGCTACAGGACCTCGTCTTCGATTACCATGATTTGACACGGCGGTTAGACAACTTGCCATTCCTCGGGGTCAAGGGCGTCACCGGAACACAGGCGAGCTTTATGAAAATCTTCAACGGCGACGAGGAGAAGGTCAAACGCCTCGACGAGCTTGTCGCTGAGGAGATGGGGTTCTCGAAGGTTCTGGCCGTGAGCGGGCAGACCTACTCCCGGAAGATTGACTCCCAGGTGCTGGATGTACTGAGTGGAATAGCTCAAAGCGCATCCAAGTTCGCCACTGACTTACGCCTCCTGAGTCACCTCAAGGAAGTCGAAGAGCCCTTCGAGGAAAAGCAAGTCGGCTCCTCCGCAATGCCTTACAAGCAGAATCCGATGCGCTGCGAGCGGATAACTTCCCTGGCGCGGTATCTCATCCATCTTTCTCACGTGGCGCACATGACGGCAGCAACTCAGTGGCTGGAGCGCACCCTCGACGATTCCGCCGCTCGGAGAATGGTAATTCCCGAGTCGTTCCTGGCGTGCGATGCCATATTGATGCTGTATTTGAATGTCGTCAGCGGGATGAGGGTCTATCCGGAGATGATTGCCAGCAGGCTTGCGAGGGAGCTGCCGTTTATGGCAACCGAAAACATCCTCGTTGAAGCGGTGAAACGAGGAGGAGACCGCCAGTTCCTCCACGAGAAAATCAGGAAATATTCCAGGGAGGCCGCCGCCGAAGTCAGAAAGGGAGGCGAGAATAGGCTCCTGGAAATTATTGCTGCCGACGGGTCATTCAAGATGTCCCTCGACGAAATAAAGGAGCTGCTTGACCCCTCTCAGTTCATCGGCAGGGCTCCTCAGCAGGTCGAGCAGTTCCTGAAGGAGGTCGTTGACCCCATCCTCGACGAGAACAAAGAACTCCCCGAAATCCAACCCGAAGTGGAAGTATAAAGCTCCTCAGTAGCTCCCCGTCCAAATATCCAGCGCCGTTGCCAATGGAGTCCAACCAGTGTGAACGAGGCTCCGCGCAGACCGCACTCTCAAACCGCCGACTCTCGACGGAAGGATTCAGCGCGCCGAAGCCGGGGATGCCGCAGCAAACGGCCTCCATTCCGTCAGTCTATTTTCTGCCCCAGGTTGTGGGGATCTCCACGGGCGAGACGCCCGTGCCACGCTGTTCCAGGCATGGTGTCACGGGTTTTCAAAATGGTTCTGTCCCCACAAATGAAGGATTGCGCGACGCCCACGATGAGGGCGCCCGCAGAACCGTATCCCTCATATTGGAGAAAAAGGGCTTTCAAACATACACTGCCGGGACGGGGCGAGAGGCAATAGAGAAGGCGCGACGCCGATTCTTCAATTTAGCTCTCGTGGACATCAGGATGCCCGACATGCAGGGCGTAGAGTTGCTCACGCCCCTGAAAGAAATCCATCCTGACATGCCCGTGGTCATCATGACCGCATACGCCTCCCTTGAAACGGCGGTGCGCGCCCTGAACGATGGGGCATTCGCCTACATCACCAAGCCGTTGAACATGGATGTGGTGGAAACTACGGTCAGGGAGGCTCTCGAAAAGCAGCGCCTCATAATGGAGAATACAAGGCTGTATGAGGCCGCTCAGCGGGAACTCGCCGAACGTAAGCGGGCGGAGGAGGAACGGAGGCGTCTCCAGCAGGAGCTTGCGCGGGCCCAGAAAATGCAGGCCGTGGGGACGCTCGCCGCGGGAATTGCTCACGAGTTCAACAACATCCACGCTGCCATTATCGAGTTTGCTGACTTTACGTTGCGCACGGAAAGGCTTTCGAGGTCGGTCCGCCGAAATGTTGGGGCTATTCTAAGCTCCGGCGTCCGCGGCGCGGAGTTAACGGAGAGGATGCTCGCGTTTTCTGCGGGAAAACCGAGACATAAGAAAACCATCAGCCTGAGAAGCATTGTTGATGAGGTTGCGGCGGTCTTGCAGAAGCAACTGGAGAGTGACCGGATAGAGGTGGCCGTGAGACACTCCAGGAAAGCCCCGCTGGTCGTTGGTGATGCCGCCCTGCTCGAGCAGGTCATGATGAACCTCATCACAAATGCCAGGCACGCCATGCTCGAATCCGAGGTTAGAAGATTGACCGTTCAGACCGGTTTCGAGAGAGGAAGACCTTTCATTAGAGTGAGGGACACGGGGTGCGGGATACCCGCTGCTAATATTCCCAGGGTCTTCGAGCCTTTCTTCACAACCAAAGGGTCCCTGGTGGGCGGAGGCGCCTTTGACGGAAAAAGCCACGGCACTGGGTTGGGGCTGAGCGTCTGCCATGGCATCGTCAAAGGGCACGGCGGCCGGATCGAGGTCAGCAGCCGAATCTGCAAGGGGGCGACATTCACCGTTTACTTTCCCCCGTTGCCAAAGGTGGCGAAGACGTAGTCTTGTGCTTGAGCCTCCGCGCGAGAGGAGCTTCATCCTGGCGCCTTCCTCTGCACTCCCCGGGGTACCGCTCTGCAGCCGAAACGGTTCCTTTCCTGACGCTCTTAGTGCATGAATTCATAAATGCGACGACGTATCCCCGCCGAAGGCGAGGACATTTTCCACAGGATTTACAGGATGGACGCGATTTGAAAGCGAAGACGCGAAGCAACCCCGCCTTTGCGGGGCCGGCCCGCCCCGACACTGCCCTCCCGTGACCGAAACTCAGAAAACCGAAAACGGCACAAACAGGATCCCCAGAATCCTGTACATCCTGTTCATCCTGTCATAGAAAAATACGTCATCGAATTTACAAATCAAAGCCCTTAGTCTCGCCGGTCTCCGCTGCAATGCCCCAGCATTCGCCTGCCTGGTTTACAACGGGACAAGGAGCGGAGCCGGGTGTGGCTGTGTTTCGGTGGCGATAGGCATTATCCCCCCTGAGGATGTGGGAGAGCATACTATAGCGCCCCGCGAATGCGGTCGTGCGCTTCCGTTCCTCTCACGGGTCCCGCCAAAGGCGGGATGCCACTATTACCCAGCCACACCCGAACCTCGGGGCGCGTTGCCACTATCGCTCGCCAATGTTAGTATTACCGCTGGGTTTCATCAAGAGATGGGGCCGTGACCCGCGCCCGCGTGCGTCGCTGCGCGGCTCGGCGCGACCGAAGTCCACGCCCTCTCTTACTTGACAACGCTGGATGACGTTCCCGAAAGGAGGCGCCGTTTATGGCAAGAGTCACCTGGACAACTTCCATCTGCATGACCGTCGCATCGTTGATTTTCTGCGCCATGTGCGACGCGGGGGAGCTTGCCGGGCATAAGCTCCTGATAACCAGCGTCCGTACGGGCAACACCGAGGTTTTCGTCGTTGACCCCGAAATGGGCGACGCTCAGAACCTCACGCGAAGCCCGGCGTCCGAGGACCGCTACCCGTGCTGGTCGCCCGACGGTTCGAAGGTCGCTTTCACCTCGAACCGCGAAGGCACTTTCAACCTCTACGTCATGGACGCCGACGGCAAAAACGTTCGGCAGCTCACCCACGAGAAGCCCCCGGCGGTCTGCTACTTTCCGAGTTGGTCCAGCGACGCAAACCTGATCGTCTTCGGCCTCGACGACGGGAAGAAGGGCTGGATGTGCAGCATTTCTCCGGACGGCTCCAACTTTAAGCGCATCGTCGAAGGCCGCGACCCCTGCATCTCCCCCGACGGAAAAACAATCGCCTTTACGGAGAAGGTCGGCAAGGGTTATTGCGTCTTCGCCATGGATGCCAACGGAAAGAACGTCCGCCAGCTCACGACCCACGAGGACGAGATGGGCGCCGTATGCCCCATTTGGTCCCTCGACGGCAAGAAGATTCTCTACGCCGACCAGGTGGGTGAGGCGCTGGAGATTTTCGTCTGCGACGGCGATGGCAAGAACATCAGGCAATTGACGCAGCTTGGGATGATTAGCAGTTCGGCAGCATGGTCCCCCGACGGAAAATGGATTTCGTTCCGCGTGACGGATACGGCTTATTGGAGAAACGCCGCCGAGCGCGACAAAGCATATCAGGAGAAAAGGGGCGATAAGCGGCCTGTCTGGGTGATGGGCGCGGACGGCTCCAATCCCCACGTCATCGAGGTTCTCCGATACCAGTGCGCCATTGATGGCAGCCGCGCCGGCTGGAAGCCCAGGTGATTCGGCGGCTCAACAGACCGTTCGGTCTTAAGCGTTTGCCGCGCGCATCGCCCGGGCCGAGGTGCAGCGTTTTTAGCGGCTCACGACGATGGCGGGGCCGTGGATGACGAGGTCACGCCGGTTGACACGGTCCATCAAGAGAGGCGAGCTATGGGCAGGTTTAACAGAAGGATGTTTCTGAAAGCGGCGCTGGCTGCCGGAGCAACTGATGCCATGAGGAGTTGGGGTGGATCACCCAGAGGCTTCGCGGCGGATGCAGCAGCCACGAGCCCGGGCGAAGCCTTACCGGACATTGACCCGAATGAGAATCTCATCCGGGCACCGAGCGACCCCAGTCAATGGGCCCGCTTTCGGGACTTTTTGGCTAAATGGCGGGAGGAAACGAAAGCTCGCCTTCGCTACGATGACGCTCTCTACCGGCGAGAAGATTTTGCGTGGGTGTCGTCGTGCTACTCCTGCTGCTTTCTCATGATGTGCGACGAGACGTTCTATGACCCGAAGCTCGGGCGATACACCATCGAGTCGTTTCTCGACGACGGGGTGAATCAATTCGGGGGCTACGATGGCGTCGTCCTCTGGCACGCTTATCCGAGAATCGGCGCTGACGACCGGAATCAGTTCGATTTCTACCGCGACATGCCGGGCGGTCTTGACGGTTTGCGGGAAGTATCTCGCGTTTTCCACGCTCGCGGCGTGAAGGTTTTCATTGACTATAACCCCTGGGACACGGGGACTCGCCGCGAAGGTGTTGCCGATATTGACGCTCTGGTCTCACTCGTCAAAGCGATTGATGCGGACGGAATTTTCCTCGACACGATGAGCCGCGGCGCGGCGGAGTTCCGCGCGAAACTGGATGCGTCGCGTCCGGGCGTCGTGCTGGAGGGGGAAGGGGCTCTTCCGCTGGAGAATATCCACGACCACCACATGTCATGGGCGCAGGTGTTCCGGGACAGCCGCGTCCCCGGCATCCTGAGGAACAAGTGGTTCGAGCGCCGCCACATGCAGCACGAGATTGACCGCTGGAACCGCGACCATACCGCCGAACTGCACACCGCCTGGATGAACGGCAGTGGGATGATGGTCTGGGAAAACGTCTTTGGCACCTGGGTCGGCTGGAACGCGCGAGACCGCTCGCTTCTCAGAGCAATGTTGCCGATTCAGCGCCGCTACATAGCTCTGTTCTCCGGCGAAAAATGGACTCCTCTCGTCGAGACGGAAGCGTCTGACGTTTATGCAAGCCTCTGGGAAAGCAACGGACTCCGCCTGTGGACATTGGTCAATCGCTCCGAACGGACGGTCGAGGGCGCGCTCCTGAGAGTACCTCATGTGAATAGCGCTCGGTACTTTGACCTCATCCTCGGGCACGAAGTCAAGACTCAGGTTCGAGACGGCACCGTGACCCTATCGGGCTCGATTCGTCCACGCGGCATTGAAGCGTTCGTTTCCGGAACGGATGAGTCTCTTGGCAGGGACTTTTCCCGGTTCCTTGCTTCCCAGAAAAGCCTTGATGCCCGCGCCGAGTTCAGCACTGACTTCCCTGCTCTCTGCGCTTTAGTCAAGCCTGTCGCAGCCACGAAGAGATATCTGAAGTCAGAGATACCGGAGGGGATGGTCGCGATTCTGCGCGCAAGCTTCAACATGAAGGTCGTGTTCAGGATTCGCGAGTGCGGGTTCTACGACTCGCAATCCGACCACTTCAAGGGCTCCGGCTTCCATCCGCTCCATCAGCCGATGGTTTTCGAGCGGCACGTCAAGCTAAAGCCCTACGCTATGGACGTGACTCCCGTCACGAATGCCCGGTTCGCCGAATTCCTCAAGGCGACAGGGTATAAACCCAGGCACCGCGAGAACTTTCTCAAGCACTGGAAGAATGGCGCGCCGCCACCGGCTTTCGCGGATCACCCAGTTGTGTACGTTGACCTCGACGACGCACGGGCTTACGCTAAATGGGCAGACAAACGGCCGCCGACGGAGGAGGAATGGCAATATGCCGCGGAAGGGCCCGAAGCGCTGCGCTATCCGTGGGGCAATGAGATGAAGCCGGGCCTCTGCAATGGAGGCCAAGCCGGCGGAACGACCAGCGTATCGGCTTTCCCCGACGGGCGGTCTCCCTTCGGCTGTTACGATATGTGCGGCAACGTCTGGCAATGGACCGAGAGCGAAAGAAGCGACGGGCGGACTCGCTTCTCCATGATCCGCGGCGGCTCTTATTACCGGGCGGTTGGTTCTGACTGGTACATGGACGGCGGCCCGCAGCCCTGCAACTTCGCAGCCAAGTTCCTTTTGACGTGGCCAGGGCTCGACCGCTGTGCGACCATTGGGTTTCGTTGCGTGGTGGACCTCGCGAATGAGTGATGCTACCGACTCGACTCGGGTTGGTGAAATTACTAAAGCTGGGGCGACGAAGGCTCATCAACTCAATAGGCGGAACCAGAATGAGAAGGGTGTAATTTGTCGCGGTATTAGAGTGCCTGGCATCATCGTTCGTTACAGGAAACTCTTTTTTGTAAGGAGGGCGAGCATAATGCGGAGAACAACACTCCTGCTGGCGGCGCTTGTCGGTGTCTGCCTGACATCCATTCCAGGAGAAACCGAGGAACCTAAGATGAGCAGATTGAAGGTCAGCGAGAACAAGCGCTTCATAGTGAAAGAGGACGGGGCGCCATTTTTCTACCTCGGCGATACCGCGTGGGAGCTTTTTCACCGCCTCAACCGGGAGGAAGCGGACAGATATTTGGCGAACCGCGCGGCGAAGAAGTTCACCGTCATTCAGGCAGTCGTCCTCGCAGAGCTGAACGGTCTGACAGACCCCAACCCTTACGGACATCTCCCGCTGATTGACGATGACCCTTCGCGTCCCAACGAAGCCTACTTTCAGCACGTTGACTACATCGTCAACAAAGCGCAATCGCTCGGCATCTACATCGGGATGCTTCCGACATGGGGAAGCTACGTAACCGGAACCGGCGGACCGCGAATATTCAATCCGTCAAACGCCTATTCCTACGGGCTATTCCTCGGGAAACGTTACCGGGACAAGGCAATCATCTGGGTCCTCGGCGGCGATAGACCCGCGGATAGCGACGACATAAAAGAGGTCTGGCGCGCCATGGCCAAGGGACTGCGAGAAGGCGATGAAGGAAAGCACCTGATGACTTTTCATCCCGGTGGAGGGCAAGCGTCCTCGACGTGGTTTCACAACGACCAATGGCTCGACTTCAACATGATTCAGTCCGGGCATTCCGCGAAGAACATTCCCAACTACAACGCCATAGCGAGAGATTACGAGCGCACACCTGTTAAGCCCTGCATGGACGGCGAACCTCGTTACGAAGACCACCCCGTCAACTGGAATCCGAAGTACGGTTGGCTCGACGAGCATGACGTGAGGCAAGCGGCCTACTGGGCGCTCTTCGCCGGCGCCCACGGCCACACTTACGGCTGCCACGACATCTGGCAGATGTACGCCCTTGGACGCAATCCCATCTCTTCGGCGAGAACTTACTGGTACGATGCCCTCGATTTGCCAGCCAGCTTCCAGATGCAGCACGCCCGCTGTCTCCTCGAGTCGCGTCCGTTCCTGATTCGCGTCCCCGACCAGACAATCATTGCCGAAGGGCAGGGAGAAAGACCGGATCACGTCCAGGCGACTCGCGGCGCCGACGGAAGCTACGCCTTCGTCTATATCCCAACTGGCAAGCATGTCACCGTCAACATGAACAAAATATCCGGGAGCAACGTCAGGGCTTTCTGGTATGATCCACGAAAAGGAACCTCCGAAGCCATCGGCGAGTTTCCGAACACCGGCACAAAACAGTTCACTCCGCCTACCGCGGGCCGCGGGAACGATTGGATTCTCGTCCTCGACGACGCCTCTAAAGGATTTCCCGCTCCGGGTGCCAGCAAGTGAATGAATTCTATGAGGAGGATAAAATGAGCAATCTGACACGAAGGCAATTCATCATCCGTGGAACCTCCGCGGCGGTTGGCGCAGCCGTGGGGATGAGGCAACTTTCCGCCGAAGAAAAGCCAGCGGAAAAAAGCCGCGTCGTTCTCGTCCAGAGCGAAGACGTCCTCGACGCGAGCGCCCGTCCCTCCCCTGAAATCGTCCAGAAGATGCTCGATGCCGCAATCATGCGATTCTCCGACGAGAAAACCCCGCAGGCAGCATGGGCGAAATTCATCAAGCCCTCCGACGTAGTCGGCATCAAGATGAACGTCATGATGAACGCCACCCATCCGGAAGTCGTCCGCGCAATCGTCTCTCGCGTTCTCGAAATCGGCGTCAAGGAACAGAACATTATCATCTGGGACCGAGACAGCGCGGGCATCGGCATGGAGGGCGTCGAGGTCCGAAATCGCCGCTTCGGCTACGACGCCAAAACCCACATCAGCAAAATCGTCACCGAGAAGTGCACCGCGCTCATCAACGTCCCCGGGGTCAAGGCTCACTTTCTTGCGGGCATCGCCGTGGCTCTGAAGAACTGGGTCGGGGCAATCGGCGGACTCAACCCCTCCGACAAGAACGTCACCTACGCCTTCCACTCCGACAGTTGCGCCGAGTGCTGCCAGTTCAACGCCATGCGGGTCATCCGCGACAAATGCCGGTTGGTGATTGTGGACGCTCTTCGTCCGCTCTGCCAGGGCGGGCCGCAGGTCAATCCCAAGTATCTCTGGGCTTACAAGGGTCTTTTGGTCTCCACGGACCCCGTCGCCGTGGACACGGTCTGCGAGAAAATCATCCAGGACCAGCGCGACAAGCTGAACCTCGGCCCCATTCGCCCGCCCGCAAAACACGTCCGCGTCGCCGACACCAAATATCACCTCGGCGCGAGCGACTGGGCCAAAATCGAAGTAGCCCGCGTCACGCTTTGATCTCCGTCCGGACAGGGCGAGTCGCGACCCAGAGCATTGACACAAAGGGGCTGGCGTCGCTGGCTGTTGGGAGTTGCTCCAAACCTCCGAAGGGGGGATCGCGGGATTTGTGGTGGAAAAAATGCTGGAAGGGGGACTTGAACCCCCACGGGCTATTCGCCCACTAGCCCCTCAAGCTAGCGCGTCTGCCAATTCCGCCATCCCAGCATCTAAGCGCATTTTTACCACCCCGCGCTGGCTTTTGTCAAGATGCCCTCCGCGCGAAATCTGACCCGCGTGCAAACCTCATCACCTTTGGCAATGCCGTGACCGTCGAGGTCCTTCGGTCATTGTCTGGCAGGGAGGTCTTTGACGCGAATGTAGTATGTTGCTGCCGACATCTCGCCGTCGTTGACCTGATACCCGCCAATACACTCCAGAGCCGACAGGCAGTTGAGCAGTGGCACAACGTGGTTGTCCACCACGGCTTTTACGGACGCCGCCGTCTCAGGCGCGACTGTCGGTTGAGCCTTGGTGAACTCCACAACCCACGCAGCCACAGCCTTCGCCACGTCCATCAGCCTTCGCCAGTTGAAGAAAAACGTGGCACCGGTCTCGGGCGGGAGGTTGAGCGACTTATATGCGGCGTTGCTGGCGAGGCCCTTCACGCGACCTTTTGAGGTGTCAATGAGCTGCTTTAACACGTCGGTGCTCATCCCGACCACAAAGAAATCATCCACAATCCCGTAGCCGGGAGAAAATGCAATCGGAACGGCTATCGGTATCACGAGGCTCAGCGAATTCAGCGTGCAGCCTTCGTGGACCACAGTCTCCGATTTCAGCCCCTTTTGCTCGCTAAGTTCTTTGGACAGCTTGTTGAGCTTTGCGACAAACGCGTTCGCCTTTTGTTTGTCCTTTATCTTGACCATCAAGGCGAACTGCGGGTAGGGAAAACCGGGCTTGGTGTCTATGTCCGTGAACAGCCCGGCGACCTCGCTCCCCAGCCACGGAATCACGTCTTCGGCGATCTTTATGCCAAGCGCCGTTTCAACGCTTCCCAGGATCATGCTCATCGGCGCCATGGCCCCCTGCTTCTCCCACTGCTGGAGAAGAACCGGCCAGAGTTTCTGCATGTCCGGCATGCTGTTGGCCCCGACGTAAGCAATGGCGTTCTCCGGCACGTACTTGATGTTCGTTCCAGCCGCAGGGGGAGTGCCGAGACTGAGTTGAATGAGCTCGTCATTGACTATACCGGTGGGGAAGCTGACCATTTTCACAACCAAACCGCGGTCAAGGTAAGTACTTCCTCCCACGACCACCGGCGCAGAGAAAGATTGCTGCATCCCATAGACCATCGGCTGGAGCATCAAGGGAATGTCAGCCTTGGTGAGTGCCGCAAAAATCCCCCCAAGCTTCTCAATGTCGGCGTAGAAACAGCCTGCGTAACGACCGGTGGTCATCCGCGTGGCGTCGAGAGTCTTTTTGAACTGAGGGTGGTCCACAATGGAGTTCCCTTTTCCTTTCGAGAGGTCAAGCACGCTCTCGAGCTTGGGCGAGGCGGTTCCGACGCTAAGCGCGAACACGTCGCCGATAAAGCCGTACTGGACCTGGACCGGCTCATCGCCGGAGCGGATGGTGGTTATCTTCGTGCCGTCATGCGACGTCTCCTTGAACTCGACGTCCTCGCGAGCCTCCTTCTTCAAGAATTCCGCCAGCTTGTTGATGGCGGCCTGGGCTTTTTCCTTCGGATTTGTTCGGCACAAGAGGAGGACGCCGATTTTGGGAGCTTCGCCAGGCTTCTCCAGTTCCTCGGTCTCGAGGGCCTCTTTTTCGAGGCCGGCTTCTTCGGTGGCCGCTTTCTCAAGGGTCGGCTTCTCTGCCGCCTCCTCTTCGGCAGTCGGCTCCTCAGGGGCCGGTTCTTCAACAGCGGGTTTCTCGGAGGCCGGCGGTTGAGCACCTTCCGCCTCAGGCTTGCCCGGCTCCAGTGCCGGAGCAGGAGGCTGCTCTTCGCTCTCGCCTTTCTCTTTTTCAAGCTCCACGGGGCCGGCGGGTTTCTCCGGGGCGGGAAGTTCCGCGGGCGGCGCAAGCTCCGTGGGAGGCGCGGGCCTCGCCGGGACGGCGGGTTTCATCAGAGAAGCGGGCTTCAACGGGGAGGCAGGCTCAACAAACAGAGCGACAACTACCTCTTTCCCCATGAAGGACATGATGTTCTCCGTGTTGACCTCGACCCCCACGTTCGCCGCGAACTCCTTCTTCCACTCTGCTAACTTCGCGCGAATCCCCGTTTCATCCCAGAGCTTCAGCCCAACGAATTGCTTCCAGAAGTTCGACTGAGCCATGCTCGCCCAAATCTTATCGAGACCCAGGCAGTTCTCGAAAAGCACTGCGTCGTCAGGGACAAGCTTGACGAGCGCTTCCTGAGCGGGCTCGGGCGCGACGGGCACCACGACAGGCGCCGCTCCCTCCTCGGCCGCCAGAGAACCCCGCTCGAAGGCGGGGGACGTCAGCACCCCGGCGACCAGAAGTGCAAAAACGAATCCCAGAACCACACCAACGATTTTCTTCATTTTCTCCTCCTTGATTGTTCCCCGAACCCGCCTGGAGCGTTCCGACGCGACTCACGCCCGGTGCGATGCGCCGGGAACCCACGTTCGGACTCCCGCGCAGGATAGCCCTGAACGTCGGACCACAAAGGTTCCCTATGCTACTATCCCTCAAACGCACAGTCAAGCCAATTGTCGCCAAGGGTTGGGTAAGGCGGGCACATGGTATGCGCTTTCAATAAGCGAGCCGAGAGCAATGGG
>CAYZXL010000059.1:0-30978 GCA_964482435.1 uncultured Verrucomicrobiota bacterium | reverse complement strand
AAGACGCTTCGCAAGGACGGCGTCAGGGAACTGGCCAGGAAGCTTGGCCTGCCGGCCGAAATCTCGGAGGCCATCCCCTTCCCCGGCCCTGCCCTGGCTGCCAGAATCGTCGGGGAGGTAACGGAAGAGCGACTAAGGACAGTGCGAGCAGCTACGGCGATCGTGGAGGAAGAACTCAAGGAGAGTGGCGCCTTTCAGTACTTTGCCGTTTTGCTGAACGACCGGGCCACCGGCATTCGCGAGGGAAAGAGAGAGGTCGGACAGATTATTGTCGTTCGGTGCGTTGACAGCGTTGATGGCAGGACAGCCACCGCGGTGGAACTTCCATGGGAAAAACTACGGAGAATCTGCAACCGCATCGTGGAGGAGGTCGCAGACGTGAACCATTGTCTCTACGACCTTACGCCGAAGCCTCCGGCCACTATTGAGTACGTTTAATCAAGTCCGGCTACGAAAGGCGCAAGGACACAGGCATCATAGTTGTCATTCGGCGCGTCTGGAATTGACGGGTACTGGAGGAGGCAATAAGCCTTCCTCCGGTATAGACTCCACAAACGGGTCGCGGACTCCAAAGTGCAACAGATCAGATAATGGGCGTCAGTGAAGGATATTTGACCTACGTGCTCGATCAACTCGGATGCGTAGGCCCGGTTCGGTTCAAGCGCATGTTTGGAGGCGTCGGCCTATACATGCACAGCCTGTTTTTTGCCTTGATTGCCGACGATGTGTTGTATTTCAAAGTTGATGACTCCAACCGCGTGGACTACGAAGCGGTCGGGATGGGGCCGTTCCGGCCCTTCCCGAAAAAGCCCAATGTCATGCAATATTATGAGGTCCCGGCGGACGTGCTTGAGAACACGGACAGCTTGCGTGAATGGGCACAGAAGTCCCTGCATGTCGCTCAGAGGAAGTCCGGACATTAGGGTTGGCCCCCATCCTCCGCCCCCGTGCCTGCGAGGGGCGAGGTTGGAGAGACAGCCGCCGGCGGGCAAGTATCCGGGTGCGATGCCGCGCTGAACGGATGCTGCGTCAACCCACCACGGCCTTGTGACCTTCCAGCGTTGACCACAGCTTCGTTCGGCGAGTTTGCGATTCTGACTTTCACGCGCCGTTGAACGCCGATTGCATGGTGTTGCGTGGGGCCAGGGCGGCCACGGTTTTTCCTGTCATCAGCGGCTACGACCTCGACGGGGCTCGCATTGAGAACCTGATCATCGAGGGCAACAAGGCACAAACGTCAAGCAGATGAAGGCGGAATTCTTCGCCACGATGAAGAATCCCGCGGTTTACCATCAGAGGACCGACGACGGCAGCCGTGTGCCGTTCCTCAAGAAGAAGTAGATCGAGCACTGCGAGCACGCTCGTCGCTGCTTTTCTCCACAAATGCTTGAGAATGGCGGCCGGTGAGAGGTATCATGTTTGACAGGTGAAATTACCCAGGCGCCGCGTTTGATTTTGGCTGGACGCCTTATGTCGCAGGCAACCGGGGATGTTCTCCGGCTCTTATGCTGGTCCTGCGGCCTGCCAGCCAAAATGCGTATGTGAAAGAAGAACCGAGAAGAATCAAGGACTGAACTGGTTATCCCTGTTGGGAGACGAGTTGAGAGATGGCGAACGTACCCAGAGCAGACGTGGTGGCGAGAGCCAAAAAGGTGATCGAGCGAGAAGCCCGAGCGGTTGCGCGTCTTGCGGATCAATTCGACGAAAGCCTGGCGGATGTGGTCGAGCTATTGCTTGGCTGCAAGGGACATATTCTGGTGACGGGAACCGGCACTTCTCACGCGATGGCTCAGCGTATGGCGCACCTCCTGGCGTGCTGCGGAATGCCTGCTCTCTGCATTGACGCCGCTGATAGCCTTCACGGAGGTGCCGGAGCAGTTGCCGCAAATGACGTTGTTTTCATCATATCGAAAGGTGGCCACAGTGCGGAAATCAACCAGTTCGCCGGGATTGCTCGCGCCCGCGGCGCCAAAATTGTCGCTCAGACCGAGAACCCGCAGTCGCCCCTCGGCCGGACGAGCGACCTCGTTTTCCATGTGAAGACGGTGGGCGACGTAGATCCCTATGGCATGATTGCAACCGGCAGTTCACTGGTCAATGGCGCCGCAGGGGACGCGCTCTGTGTGCTGCTGCTGGAACTCGGGGGATACACAAAAGAGGAATTTGGCATGACCCACCCGGGCGGCGCAGTGGGAAGAAAGATGGCGGAAGACCGCGGCTAATTTGTATTTGATGATTGCAGGCAGTGGCCAAAGGTGGCCGAGAAGAAAGCGAGGCTTTGCGAGAGGACTGTTCGATGAAAGCGGCTGTGCTGGTCGGAGCTCGCCAATTTGAAATCCGAGAAGTTCCGGTTCCGGTCGCGCCGGACGAAGGCCTCGTGCTGAAAGTCGAGGCATGCGGGGTCTGCGGCTCTGACTTGCGGCGCTGGAAGGAGGGACCGCCCAGGGGGAGCAACGGCGTTATCCCCGGCCACGAAGCAGCGGGCATGGTTCTGGAAGTGGGGAAAGGAATCGGCAATTATTCGCCCGGCGATCGTCTGGCCATCGCGCCGGATGTACGTTGTGGCCAGTGCTACTACTGCCGCCATGGGATGTATAACTTGTGCGATGACCTCCATTTCATTGGCATCACTCGAGGTTACCCCGGTGGTTTCGCCGAGAAGTTGGTCCTCACGAAGGAAATACTGAAAAACGGGATAGTTCACCGGATGCTCGAGAAGATGTCTTTCCTCGAAGGTGCCCTGGCAGAGCCATGTTGTTCCGTCCTCGCCGCCCATCAAAAGGCAGGAACGAGCCTCAAGGACACAGTAGTCGTTTTGGGCGCCGGCGCAATCGGATGTCTCCATGCGGTGATTGCCAGGGCGCGGGGAGCGCGTGTGATCATCTCCGAACCCGGTGAGAGCCGCCGTGAGTTGGCCGCGCGCTTCGCGCCAGAAGCGATCATTGATCCATCGCGGGAAGATGTTGTCGCTCGTGTGCGTCGGATGACAGGCGGGCTCGGTGCGGACATCGTGATCTGCGCCAACCCGGTCGCTGGCACACAAGCGCAGGCCGTGGAGATGGTACGCAAGGCAGGCCGGGTCGTGCTCTTCGGCGGCTTGCCAGAATCGGACCCCATGACTTCGCTCGACGCGAACCGGATTCACTACGGTGAGATTGAGGTCGTTGGCTCTTTTTCCTATCATCCGACGGTCCACGAGGAGGCGTTAGAGCTGATTCGCCGAAAGGTAATCCCGTCGGACCTTCTGATTACGCATACATATCCGATTGAAGGAATTGGCGAGGCGTTTGAAACCGCCGCCGGAGGCCAGGGCCTCAAAGTGATGGTCACGATGTCGGGGCAGAACCTATGATAGGAATCAATGAAGAACTGGCGGCACGCGAAGCTGCTGGCGACCCGGTCAAAATCGGGCTGGTGGGCGCCGGCCAGATGGGCACGGATGTCGTTGCGCAGGTCAAGATGATGAAAGGAATTGACGTTGTTATAGCCGCCGATGTTGACCTTCAACGAGCGAGGGATGCCTACAAAATAGGGTTGCTTGAGGGCGAGGTGGTTGAAGCCCGGACCCCAGCAGAGGCGGACGACGCGGTTGCTGGGGGAAAAAGGGTCGTCTCCAGCGACTACCGCGTGGTCACGGACATGAATCGCATTGACGTCATGCTGGAGGCGACTGGCGTTCCGGAGATCGGCGCTCGGGCCGCGCTGCGGTCGGCGCGCCGCGGGCATCCCATGGCAACGATGAACGTTGAAACGGATATAACTGTCGGTCCCATTTTAAACTGGTATGCGAAGCAGAAAGGCGTGCGCTATTCTCTGGCGGCGGGCGACGAGCCAGCGGCGTGCAAAGAACTCTACGATTTTGCTGATTCGCTCGGGTTTACGATTGTGGCTGCCGGGAAAGGCAAGAACAATCCCCTCGACCGGTACGCCAGGCCAACCGACGAAGTCTGGGCCAGAGAGGCCGCGCGTCGCGGGGTTTCACCCAACATGCTCATTGAATTCGTTGATGGCAGCAAGACAATGATCGAAATGGCCGCCGTCTCCAACGCGACGGGGCTTGTTCCCGATGTCCGGGGTATGCACGGCCCATCAACCGACCGAGATGAGCTACACAGCACCTTCGCATTGAGACAGCACGGCGGAATCTTGAATAGAATCGGCGTGGTTGACTACGGCGTGGGGAGGATCGCTCCCGGCGTTTTCGTGATTGTTACCACAGATCACCCTCGCCTCCGCGAAGCGTTGGTGCTACGGGACATGGGGAACGGCCCGTATTATACCCTTTTTCGCCCGTACCACCTTTGCAGCATTGAGGTGCCGTTAACCTGTGCAATGCTGGTCATCCGGAAGAAATCGAATATGGCCCCGCTCTCGCGACTGGTTTCGGAGGTTTTCGCCGTGGCGAAATGCGACCTGCAGCCGGGCGATGTGCTGGACGGGATCGGGGGTTGCACTTTCTACAGCCTCATTGACCGATATGAAACTGCAAAGGAGGAGGGCCTGTTGCCCGTCGGTCTGGCGAAGGGAGCGAAGCTTATTCGTTCGGTCCGAAAGGACACACCGATTACACTCGCCGATGTGGCACTAAACGAGCCGTGCACCGTTTTGTCTCTGCGTCGTCTTCAGGACACGTGGGTGGCTGGGGAGATGACCGAGGAAGAACTGCTCAGGTCGGTCGATCAGTTGGGCATGGAGTGACGACCGGCGCGCATCACTGAAAACGACAAATCAAAGGACATCCGAAACATGACAAGAGCCAGGTTAGCCATAATCGTCGAAAACCGATTCTTCCCCTGACCGGCTTGTTACCGGGGGACACAAGAAGGTCTTGTCGGTCCGGGAGGATATGAACGTTGAGCCTGTCATTCTTGACGAAAGAGACACGAAACTGGGGGGCCGTGGAAGTGTGGGAGCATACGAAGCGCTGTGCCGAACTTTTCCGTGCCGACTGCGAACGGATTGATGCCGTGCTGGTCACACTGCCGAACTTTGAGGACGAAAAGGGCGCGGCCGAGACAATTAAGCTTTCCGCAGTCAACGTACCCATTCTCGTGCGGGCGTACCCGGGTTGTCCCGGGGAGTTCACTGTCGAGCAACGACGAGAACGGCCGAATTCGCTGGTATCTCGGCGAGGGCCAGTTTATAGACGGTCCTCTTGGAGCGTTCGGAGCCCGCGCTGTCGTGGAAATGCCGGAAATGCAAAAGCTGATGCAGCACGTCTGCAAGCACGGCTTTGAACACCACGTTGCGGTGAGCGCCTCACAGTCAGCCGACATCTTGGCCGAAGCCTTTGCGACATATCGTGGCTGGGATGTGCATCTTCATCGGGGCTGAGGTCGCTACCGCGAAAGCAAAACGTGCCGGTGCTTAGTCATGTCAATTCTTGGCCTGGACATCGGAACCACCGGGTGTAAGGCGATTGTATTCCGCTCGGACGGCACTATTCTTGGTCGGGCAGTCCGGGAGTATCCCATTCTCACCCCGCGTGCGCACTGGGCCGAGCAGGACGCGGAGAACGTCTGGCGACTTGCCTGGAAGGCGATTTGCGAGGCCGTCGCGGCGGCCGAGGATCCGCCAGAGGCTATGGCGCTGTCGGTTCAGGGCGAAGCCATTGTCCCCGTTGGCGCCGATGGAAGAGCGCTTCGATCGGCGATTCTCGGAATGGACACCCGCACCAGTGACGAGAACCGTTGGTTGGCGGAGCGATTCGGCGCCGAGACACTCTTCAACCGCACCGGCATGCCGCTGCACACCATCAACACCTTGCCCAAGCTTCTCTGGCTGCAGCGACACGACGCGGAAGTCTGGAAAGCCGCCGATCAATTCTTGCTGTGCGAGGATTTCTTCGTCCGACGTTTGACCGGCCGCGCTGTAATCAGTCACTGCCTTGCTTCGCGCACACAGATGTATGACCTATCCACCGGCGATTGGGCGGACGACATTTTGTCGAAGTGCGCGATCGAGCGCGAACGTCTGGCCCCGTTGGCGCCGGCGGGTGGTGGGATTGTGGGCTCGCTGCGCCCCGCTCTCGCGCGTGAATTGGGTTTTGCCGACGAGGTTCTGATCGCCAGTGGCGGACACGACCAGGCCTGTGCAGCGCTGGGTAGCGGAGTTGTACGGGCGGGACTTGCCATGGTCTCCACGGGTACGGCTGAAGTCGTAGAAGTGGCCCTGGCAAGCCCGACGCTGAACGAGAACCTTCGCCAGAGCAACATCTCCGTCTATCGCCATGTGGTGCCGGGGCTCTATCTTGCGATGACGCTCAACCATAGCGGCGGGCTTCTGCTCCGATGGTTTCGTGATACATTTTGCGCGGCGGAATGCGAGAAGGCGAAAACCACTCGACAGGATCCGTATGATTTAATCCTGGCTCATGCGCCCGACGGGCCAACAGGTGTGATGGTCCTGCCACATTTCTCCGGCAGCGGCACGCCCTGGCTGGACACCTCCTCCAGGGGGGCGATTTTGGGGCTGACCTTTGCCGCCGACCGCGCGACCCTTGCGAAGGCTGTCCTGGAAGGACTTACGTTTGAGCTCCGCATCAATCTTGACCTTTTGAGGGAGGCTGGCGTGGGAATTCATGAACTGCGCGCTGTGGGCGGGGGCTCTCGCAGCCCTCTCTGGTTGCAGTTGAAGGCAGACATTTGCAGAATCCCCTTGAGCGTCCCGCAGGTTACCGAGGCCGCCTGCCTGGGAGCTGCTCTGCTCGCTGGCGCGGGGGCCGGCATATATCCTGGTCTGGAACGCGCCGTGGCCGAAACAGTGAACTTGCAAAGGCGCGTTGAGCCTCAGCCCGCGGGCTGTTCGGCCTACGAGGGCCGGTATCAACTCTATCGGCAAATCTATCCAACGATTATCCCCCTTCTCCGGCAATTGTGAGTCAGCCGACCGGCTGGCACCGGATCGCTACCACGACTCGGCGGAACGTGGCACGGCTTCCCGTATGTCAGCCGCACGCACCCGCGCGAATCTTGCGCCGTTTGAGTTGCTGGAGTTGAGTGTGCCGGACGCTGTCTATGAAGACGGCGAGGAAGATGATGGAGCTTGTGATGAGCGGATAGATGTATGGGTCCGCGTTCACGATGACCAGGCCATTTTCGACTGTCTGGATCAGAATCGCACCGAGAACAGTGCCGGGAAAGACCTTGCCTTTTCCTCCAAAGAGGCTTGTTCCGCCGAGGACAGCTGCCGCAATGGCGGCGAACTCACGTTGGTAGCCAAATGTTGGGGATACGGCACCGAGCTGCGAAAGCAGGACGAGGCCGCCGACCGCCGCGTGGAGGCCGCTGACGACGTATACGAGAAAAAGCACGCGGGTCGTGTTGATCCCGGCCTTTTTCGCGGCTTCCAGGTCGTTTCCGATCGCGTAAACGTGACGTCCCAGGGCCGTTCTCGTCAGCACACCATGGGCAACGACCAGCACACCACCGAATACCAACACCGGAACAGGAACCCATAGTATGCCTGCGGACCCAATTTGAACCATGTCAGGGAGATTTATCGCGCGGGTCTGCGTGATCAGCAGGCTCAAGCCCCGTCCCGCATAGAGTGTTGACAAGGTCACTACGAAGGGCAGGATTTTGAACCGGGTAATGAAGAAGGCGTTCAGAGTCCCGTACAGAGCTCCGACAAGAAGGATGATGGCAAACGCAAGTGCGACTGGCTGTCCGGCTGAAATCAGCTTTCCAGCGATCGCAGCCGACAAGAACATAACTGCGCCGACGGACAGGTCAATCCCCGCCGTCAATAGAACGAACGTCATGCCGATGGCCACGATGCCGATGGACGATGATTGAATTAGGATATTCACGAGGTTATCCAACGTACGGAATTGGGGTGAGAGAACGGCGAATGCGCCAAACACCAGCACGAATAATATCACCGGAGCGTTTCTCAGCGCGAACATGAGAGTGTTGGTTCTGCTGGCAGTCATGGAATGATGTCCCCCCGAAGGGCAGCGCGGAGGATTTTCTCCTTGTCGAAATCAGGTCGCTCGATACAAGTCTGAATTTCGCCGTTGCTCATTATCAGGATGCGGTCACACATTCCGATCAACTCTTCGATCTCTGAGGAGATGAAGAGCAGCCCTGTTCCTTTCGCCGCCAGGTCATTCATTATCCTGTAAACTTCGTATTTGGCGCCCACATCAATCCCGCGGGTCGGCTCATCAAGTATGAAAACGAGCGGCTTTTCCAGAAGCCATTTTGCGAGAACAAGCTTTTGCTGGTTTCCGCCACTGAGGGTCTTTGCCTCGCGCCGGTCCAGGCCGGTGCATGGAAGCTGCACGGAAACCGCCACTTCATTTACGGCGCTGTACATTTCCGACTCCTTGAGCAACTTTGGAAGCGCTCGTCCAAACGAGGGGAGCGACACAAGCGCGATATTATCGGCGATGCTGGCGTTCATCAGAAGCCCTTCTTCCCGACGGTCCTCCGTGAGAAACGCCATGCCACGGCGGATCCGTTCGCGGGGTGAACACCGGCCGAGTGGGACTCCCTTCAGAAGAATCTCGCCCCGCTCGAATGGGTCCAGGCCGAACAAAATGCGAGCGAGTTCGGTGCGGCCAGAACCCATCAATCCCGAGATTCCCAGTATCTCGCCTTTTTGGAGAACGAAATTGATGTTCTCCACAATGCCCGGCTGCGAAAGGCCTTTGACTTCCAGGATTGCTTCCGTGGGTGGTGCCGTGTCTCGGGGCGGATAGAGTCGGTCAATCTGGCGCCCCACCATGAGCGTGATCATTCTCTCCAATGTGAACTCGTTTCTGGCGCCCGTGCCCACGACCTCACCGTCCCGCAGGATTACGATGTCGTCGGACAGTTCCAGGACATCCCCGAGGATATGGGAGATATAAATCATTGACAATCCCTGTGCGCGCAACCGCCCGATGATCGCGAAAAGACGCTCCGTTTCCCGCGAGGTAAGAGAGGTAGTCGGCTCGTCGAATATGATGAGTCTGGCATCCGCGCCCAACGCCTTCGCAATCTCGACCAGTTGTCGCTCGCCCGGAGACAGCTCTTCGACGACGGTGTCGGGAGGCAGTCGCAAATCCACCCATTGAAGCAGCTCCCTTGTCTTCGACCGTATGGCCTTCCGGTTGATCAGCGGAACGCCTCCAATGCGTCGTTTTGGAAACGCGGCGATGAACATGTTTTCGGCGATACTCAGGTTTGTGAAGAGGTTAAGGTCCTGGTGAATAAAGGCGATCCCGTGTCGGAATGCCTCCGCCGGGCTCTCCGGAACGTAATCCTCGCCTGACAGCCTGATCGTGCCCGAATCGGCGGCTACTACTCCGCCAAGGATGTTCACGAGGGTGGACTTTCCGGCTCCGTTCTCACCCACAAGCCCCAAAACATGTCCCTGCTCCAGACGGACATTGACGTTACGGAGAACGGGCACGCCGAAGAAACTTTTCCCCACGTTCTCGTACTCGAGCATGTATTTGCTCATAATGCAATCGCCGAATCACTGGCTCGCGAGCAAACGGGCGCGCAGGGCGTCAATCAGAGCCGCGAGCAAGATGACGGTGCCCTTGACAATCATGATGACAAAGTGCGACAGCCCGACCATGTTCAGGCTGTTATCTATGACCGTGATGAACAGGACGCCAAACACAGTCCAGAGAACCTTTCCCTTCCCGCCGAACAGACTTGTCCCGCCGATGACAGTGGCGCCGATGATGTCGAGGAGGATTGTCTGTCCCAGAACGGGGTCGCCTGTTTCAAGACGAGCTGTATAGAGAATCGAGGCTACAGCCGCGCAAACGCCACTCACCGCGTATGTGAAGGTTATGGTTGTAGCCACGGGAATCCCCGAGACAACGGCGGCTTTCACGTTGTGTCCGATTGCGTACATCCGGCGGCCAGTAACTGTGTGACGCAAGGTGATATGGGCAATGGCGGCCAGGGCCGCGGTGATGATCAGGGCGTAGGGGACGAACCCTATCGTTCCCTCGCCCAGGACAGTAAACGCGCTCGGGAGATTGGAGATCTTCTCGGATTGCGTCAGCCAGATCGAAAATCCGCTGAGGAACATCATCGTGGTAAGTGTCACCATGAACGGCGGCATGTGGAACCGCGCGATCGCAGTGCCGTTGAACAGGCCTGCCAATACTCCGGTGATTAACATCGCGAGGATGCCGATCGGGGCAGCCAGGACACTTCCCCCAAGCAATCCGTTGTCGGCGGTCATAATCATCGCGCCAAGGACACTCGACAGAGCGACAGTCGAAGTGGCAGACAAATCAATCCCGGCCGTGATTAGAACGAACGTCTGCCCGATGGCGACAGCCAGAAGGGGCAACATGTTCGAGAAGATATTCTGGATGTTCACCCATGAGGCCAGTCCTGGCCTAAAAGGCCAAACACTGAGAAAGTAAATGATGGTGAGATAGAGCACCAGGTACTGGGAAGACAGCACTCGCTTCGCGAGGCCTTGTTTTTGAATAGAGCGGGGGGCTTTCGCTTTGTTCGCTTTCGGATCATCCGCTGCGCCCACGGCTTCCTTCACCGGCAGTCCAATCCCCCTTTTGCATGAGGCCCTCCGGGATTTTGCGAGCAGGCCAGACTGGTTGTGAATTTGGTTCCTAAACGCGACCCGATTTTCCGACGTTGGCACCCCACATTCGGGACGCTGCCTCGTTCAGGTTGCCCTGGTGAATCACAAATCCCTTATCCGGGATGGTTTCCTGGACTATCTTATTAGCCTTGAGATCCAGGATCGCCTGAACGGCAGCAGAGCATTCGAAGTACATATCCTGAACACCGTCGGCGTCGAGATAACGATCCACTAACATCCGATATGCTGTGGCATCGCCGTCAAAACCTCCCATGAGAACGTGCCCTTCCTCGCCGATCTTTTTGTACTTGCCTGCGTTTGTCAACGCCGAGACGATGGAAGGAAACAGAAAGTCCGACGATGTGAAGATGAAGTTGATGCCCGAGTTTGCCTGCAGCGCGTTTCTGACGCCAGCCAGAGCCTTTTCCTGGTTCCACTCTGTTGGAATGCGAGCCACGACTTCGATGATGTCTCTGTGATTCTTGACAACATCATCAAATCCATCCCTGCGCCCGATCGCATTGATATCGCCCAGATCGCCGATGAGAATCATAGCCTTATATTGTTTGCCCGATTCCCTTGCCTGCTGAGCCATGTATTCGACCGTGGCCTTTGTAATCGCGTGATTATCGGCAACTACCGTAACGCACCTCGCATCACTCTTGGCCGGCGGGCGATTATAGAGCACAATCGGGATATTGGCTCGGTTGGCCGCTCGTATCATAGGTATGACAGTCTGCTTGTCTTTCGGGGCGATGATGATCCCGTCAACTCTGCGGGCGATGAAATTCTTGGTCTGCTCGAACTGCCGGTTCGCATCGCCATTCGCGATTGCCTCCAGCATTGCGATTTTGCGCTTTTGCAGTTCCGTACGTATGGTTTCAATGCTCGCCACCCAGTACTCGGTCTGCAAAGTCTCGAATGCCACACCAATCGTCATTCGCTGGCTCCGGCGCCCGCAGCCGGCGAACACTCCGCCGCCCAGGACAAGCGTTCCTCCTGCCCCTGCGGCAAACTTGAACACTTCGCGGCGACTGATTTTTCTCGCCCGCTTGTTCTGAATTCCCTCCCGAGTTCCCATGTTTCACAGACCTCCGAGGTAAGAAAACCCTTGCCTTGTTGAATCACCAGAAAGCGTGCGGATGCATGTCCCGGGGCTCACTGAAATTCACTGACGGCAACTCATTATCTTACGCTGACCTTGTTTCCTTTCCAACATTTTTCCCGAGGCTCATGACTGGCTGACGTGTGTTTCTATTATCCATTAGCTCAGTTCACAACCGCGCCGACAACGTGTCCGCTCCTCCGTTATGCGACGTGACCGCATTTTTACCCTGCGAGAGCCGACCGTGAGCGTGATTCTGATACCACCGCCTACCTCAGACGGCTGTGCTACATCCTCAAATTGGCCCGGCAACATGTTCCGGGCTACGTAACCCCCCGCCCGCCGGGATTGCTTTTACAATACACGGCATCGCGAGCATTCACTGCTGCAATTCATCTGCTTCTCGCTCGTGCTCAAGAAGTTGCTGTCGTCGCCAGCGTTACCTCTCTCTGCTTTCTCGGGTTCTGCGGTTGCGTGGGGATTGGGAGCGTGTTATCGTCGCAGTGATTCGAATGGACGATGTCGTCCTTTTGTCTTGTCGGGTCTGACAACAGGATGATTGGCGGCGCGCATTGAGAAGAAGAGATCGGCTACGCCCATGACAAACGGAGGGGAGGCAATGATTCTGAGGGCTGTTCTTCTCCTCACACTCGTGTTGTTCCTTGTTCCGCTTCTGATTGATGCGAGCAAGCCACAGGCATGCTCGCTTCCCCAACCTAACCCACGACTGCGCCGGCACAGAATTGACATTGATGGCAGCGGCAACCCATTGGCTATCCTCCTCAACGGCCAGTCGAAGATCAGTTACGGTGATCCTAAGCCGCCGCTCGAAGGAAAGGCTGGCTTCAGGGCACTCGAGAGTTTCGGGGGCTTCGCGGACAGTGTTACAGTAGTTAGCCAGCGCTTAGAAATGCCAGGGCTGCGGTGGGTTAGGACCGGTGGGCCGCTGGGAGGACTCGGCTACGACGTACGGATGCGCCCGCACAATCCGGACATCATTTATGCAACTGATGCCTGGAGCGGCGTCAATATCAGTGTGGATGGGGGTCGGACGTGGCAACCCTCCAACAAGGGCATCATCACCCGCGCCGGCCACTCGGGTGATGCCATCCCCGTTTTCTCGTTGACGATCGATCCGCACAACCCTGAGGTCATCTGGATAGGCACGCAGAACAGGCGAGGCATATTCAAGTCCACGGACGGGGGCAAAACGTGGGTGGAGAAGGATAGCGGCGTCGTTGAGCGTGAGGGAATAAGCTTTCGCGGCTTCACCGTTGATCCACGCGACTCGAGTATCGTTTACGCCGCCGCAGAGATTTCCAGCTTCGCCTGGGCCGGGAGAGAGGTCCGGGGCCGGGAGTTCGATCTGACCAAAGGCGTGGTATATGGAACAACCGATGGCGGCGAGAATTGGGCAGCGATATGGCGCGGGGACAACCTGGCCCGGTACATCTGGATCAACCCGCGAGACCCTGATGTGATTTACGTTTCGACTGGCATCTTCGACCGGGAAGCTGCCAATTCCGATGCGAGACGCAACCTGCCCGGCGGGGTGGGCGTTGTAAAGAGCACCGACGGGGGACACACGTGGCAGACACTGGGACGGGCAAACGGGCTGACCAATCTGTACATCGGGACGCTGTTCATGTATCCGAAGGATCCCGATGTTCTGTTGGCGGGAGCCGGGAACAACGCCTACCGCGAAGACGCCGGTGTGTTTCTTTCGACCGATGGCGGCGAGACCTGGAAGAACACCCTTCGCGGGGTTAACATTCATTCTGTTGAGTTTGCCACTTCCGATCCGCTCGTTGCTTATGCCGCAAACATAGAGGCAGTCTATCGCAGCGAGGATGGCGGAAGCACATGGAGACGGGTCACACAGAGGGACTCGTGGGGACCACCCGGTATTCAAGCCGGTTTCCCGATAGACCTCCAAGCGGACCCACGGGATGCGGATCGTCTCTTCGCCAACAACTACGGCGGTGGCAACTTCTTGAGCCAAGATGGTGGACGTACGTGGATGGCCGCCAGCCGAGGGTACACCGGAGCTCAGGTGCGAGACATTGCAGCGGACCGACGCACCGGCCAGGTATTCGCCGCGGCCCGCAGCGGACTCTATCGGAGTAGAGACAAAGGTGCAGAATGGCACGGGTTGTCCTACCCGCCAGCCGCGGGCATCGAATGGTACGTCGTGGCTATTGATCCGAGCGATTCGCAGAACGTCCTGGCTGCCAGCAACGCGATGGGAGTGATTGTTCAAAGACACGGCGAGCGGTGGCGTGAAGTGAGCACGCGGCCTGGCCCGAGAATGAGCTGGCGGGCTATTGCTTTTGCACCATCGGATCCGACAGTCGTTTATGCGGGTACTTCTGCTTTCTATTCAGCCGGTACTTTTAACGACGAGATGGCCGCCCGCGGTGTTTACGTCTCTGAGGATGGAGGTAGCACGTGGAGGCAGGCGAATGACGCTAATTCGAGGGACGCCAACGTTGCCGCGCTTGCGGTTGATCCCGAGGACTCGAAGGTCGTTCACGCAGCCACGTGCAATCGGGGGCTGCTCAGGAGCACCGATGGAGGGCAGCAGTGGCAAACGATCAGAATCGGTCAAAGTGTCCGCGATGTAAGGGCTTTGGCAATTGATTCGAGAGACTCGCATGTCTTCTACGCTGGTCTCCGGGACGGCGGCGTCTGGAAGTCGCTGAACGGCGGAGAAAGCTGGCAGCACAGCAGCACCGGAATGGACCCCGAGGCGTCAGTAACGGATATTGTTCTCGACCCGACAAACTCCCAGATCGTTTACGCTGCCGACGTGCGCACCGGCGTCTATCGCTCCCAGAACAGAGGTCAATTGTGGGGTCGCATCAACGAGGGGCTGTGCACCCGGGCCGTCAACGCGCTGGCCATTTCCTCCGATGGTCGGACACTCTATGCTGCCACAGAAGGTGAAGGAGTCTTCCGCCTTGATATTGAGAAATGAGCCTCAGCACATTGCCGCGTTTGGAACGATCAACTTATGCCACGCATGCTCGAGAAGACATCGCTTGTGATTCTGGCCCTGGCAGGATCGGCTGGCGTCATGCAAGTCCTGTTGTCTTTTCAAGAGCGCGAGGCAAGGAGCATCGCTGGCATTGTGCAAGATGAGGACGGCCCAGTGGGCGGGGCTATCGTACGTGTGCAGGCTATGGACAACTGCATCACCACTTCCCACGATGGGTCTTTCGTTCTCCGCGGCCTCGCAACACAAGCTGAGCTGACAGTCACCGCCAGGGCAGATGGCTACTTCATTGGTTGGACAAAAGCCCATCCGGGCGCGAGCGATGCCCTTATCACCCTCAAACGATATTACACCGGCGATAATCTGGATTACGACTGGGTTTCGACAGAAGGTACTGAGGGTTCGAAGAGTTGTGGGCACTGCATGCCCGGCGTTTACGCCGAATGGAAGGCTGATGCCCACTCCAAATCCGCCGTGAATCCGCGTTTCTTGACGATGTACACTGGCGCCGACATGGACGGCAACCGGAGTCCGCTCACCCGCTACGGTTCCAGCCGTGACTACGGTCGGTTTCCCCTGCGTCCTAACCCCGACGAGCACTACCATGGCCCAGGTTATCTCCTTGATTTTCCCAACACTGCCGGCAACTGTGCCGCATGTCATGCACCGGCTGCTGCTGCGAAACCTAGACAGGCGTACGCCGTGCGCGCCGATAAGGTATCGGGGATGGCGACCGAGGGTGTATTCTGCGAGCTCTGCCATAAGATTGGAGGTGTGACGCTGGACCCTGAGACCCACGTTCCATACAACAACATGCCCGGTGTGCTTTCGATGCGTCTCTATCGCCCGGAAAGGGGTCAGGAGCTTTTCTTCGGGCCCTTTGATGACGTCACCCGCCGGGTGAGTTACCTGCCGCTCCAGAAGAAAAGTGCCTTCTGCGCGCCATGTCACTTCGGACGGTTTTGGGGAGTACAGGTTTACAACTCCTATGGCGAGTGGCTTGCAAGCCCGTATTCCGATCCCGAAAAGGGAAAAACCTGCCAGGATTGCCATATGCCGAAAACCGAGAATGCAACCTTTGCGCTGCCAGAGAAGGGCGGAGTGAGTCGTCGTGTAGGTTGCATATTGAGTCATCGGATGCCGGGGGCTGATGATGTGGATCTTCTGCAGGATACCGCGAGCCTCGACATGACTGCACAGCGAGTCGGCGACCGAATCAAAGTTGACGTCTTGGTGACTAATGAAAGGGCGGGGCATCATATACCCACTGACCATCCTGCCCGTAACATCTTACTGGTAGTATCGGCTACCGATGCCCGGGGCGAAAAACTGAAATGTCTCAGCAATCAATTCATTCCGGACTGGGGAGGGAAAGGTAACGCCCCCGACGACTACGCCGGTCGCCCTGGAAAAGGATATGCAAAGATTCTGGAAGAGCTGTGGACGGAGATTTCACCCACGGCAGCCTATTGGCGACAAATCGTCCTGAGAGAAGACACACGCATCCCTGCCCTGGCAACGGACGTGACACACTACGAATTCGACGCCCCCAATGACTCAGGGCCCATTACAATCGCGGCGAAACTGATTTTTCGGCGGGCATTCAAGGAACTGTCGAGGCAGAAAAAATGGGACGCACCGGACATTCTGATGGAGCATTGGGAAACCGTCATCCGCTGAGCTGGCACATAGTGAAGATCATGAAGGTGCTCGGACGTCGCCTGACTCTCGGCAAAGCATCGGAGAAATCCCATATCTGCGCTGACACGACCTGTTATGGTGGACAATCCCTCTCGTGTGGGTGGCTTCGCCGCACCAACTGATTTCCGTGTTGGGGGCACAGCGTTGACCGAGCACCAGGAAGCTCGGCGGATGCAAAACATGCGGTTAGGTGCATAGGCCCACTTGGCTTGACCAACGGAGGTATTCGATGAAGAGATGCGCGATGGCAATAGTCTGGGCCTTTTTTCCCCGGATGATTGCTCCCGTTCTGCCGGTTGCTTACGAGGTGGGACCCGGGAAAGGATGCGAATCCATCGGTGACGTTCCATGGGAAACCTTGACGGCCGGTGACCTGATCCTGATCTACTATCGCGAAGAGCCATACAGGGAAAAATGGGTGATATGCCGACAGGGGACAGAAACCGAGAAAATCGTGGTTAGAGGTATGCCTGACGAAAACGAGCATCTACCTGTGATCGGAGGGATTGACGCCACAACCCGCTCGGCTTTGAACTTCAGTGATGAGGCACGGGGCATCATAAAGATTGGGGGTGCCAACAGCCCGCCGGATTGTATGCCGCGGAACATTCTCATCGAAAATCTGGATGTCAAGAGCGGTGGGGCGCCGTATTCCTTCACAGGTCGCAGCGGGCGAGCGGATTACAGTATGAATGCCGCCGCCGTCTACGTTGAGAAAGGAGAGAATATCACAATAAGAAACTGCATCCTGAGGGATTGCGGGAACGGGCTGTTCTGTGCATCCGGAGCCAGCAATGTCCTGGTGGAGAGCTGTTCCATCCACGCTAACGGGGTCGAGGACCCAAATGGCCCGTCCGTGGTCTTGCGCTGCTGGTAACGCAATCGCGCCTTCAACTGCCGCACCTTCTCCTTCAGCCGGTCAATCTCTCGCTGCTTCTCAAGGCATCCTTTGCAGTACACCACCCTCTCTTCTCTCCTCACCCCTCGCGCTCCAGTATGTCGTAGTGATACCGCAAAAGCCGAAAGTTGATCTCCGAAAGCCGGTAGATCGTTTCGATTAGCCTCTTGTGGTTGGCGATCCACTCTGAGGCGTACTTCATCTTCACCTCGTTCAGGAAGATGGTCTGCGTCCTGTCCTCAAAGCGGCGCGACAGACAATGGCCCGGACCATGTAGAATCGAGTTCTTCGGGTCCTTGCACCCCGCCACTGGCGGGGACGACCACACTGGTTGCCACGCGTTCCGCGTGGATAGTCCCCCCGCAAAATAGGAGGCCAGTGCCTGAGTCGCTCGAGCAGCGTCTGGCGTTCCCTCACCAACTCAGCATAGGACGGTTTGCTCTTCACACGAAGCAGCATATCGTGCTTCGAAAAAAGTTAGGAAAGAAAATCGAAAATATCTCATCCCCCACGCGAGACTGAGGCATTACCCGGCGGAAAGGTTCTTCGATCGCGCGCCTCCGACCATCGGATGGTCGTCGTAAAACTCGCCTTAGAATAACGCCTCGCTCCCTCCGGGGGTGGCATCAATCGCGGATGGCAGCGTGGTATTCCTGGAGGGACCTAACGTTGGGGGCGCCTTTGCGTCGGGCTGCGATTCCCTTGGCGGCGGCCGAGGCGGCGGTGAGGGTGGTGATGTACGGGATCTTGTACTTGATAGCGGCTTTTCGAATGTATGAGTCGTCGTACTGGCTCAGTTTCCCGGCGGGGGTATTGATGAGCAACTGGATTTCGCGGTTGGCGATGGCGTCGAGGATATTCGGCCGCCCTTCGTGAAGCTTGAGGATAAGCTCTCCTTCCGCGCCGTTCTCCGTCAGAAATTTGTGCGTCCCCCGCGTCGCCCTGATTCGGAAGCCCAGAGCACGGAACTCCTTCGCCACGCTGAGAACCGCCGGGCGGTCGCGCTCCGCGACCGTTATGAGCACAGTACCCTCCGAGGGCAGCCGGGGCGATGCTGCCTCTTCCGCCTTGAAAAACGCCAGTCCAAACGATTCGGCAAGGCCGAGCACTTCGCCGGTGGAGCGCATCTCCGGGCCGAGGACGGGATCCACCTCCGGGAACATCGAAAACGGGAAGACCGCTTCTTTCACGCCGAAGTAGGGGATGCGCCGCTGACGAAGGTTCAGCTCGGAAAGCTTCTTCCCGAGCATTAGCTGCGTGGCGACACGCGCCATGGAAAGGCCGCACACCTTCGACACCAGCGGGACAGTGCGCGAGGCGCGGGGGTTCGCCTCAAGGACGTACAGCACGTCGTTGCAGATGGCGTACTGGATGTTCATCAAGCCCACGACGTTGAGTTCCCTTGCGATCGTGCGCGTGTATTCGCAGATGGTGTTGATGTGTCGAGCTGGAAGGCTGCTCGGCGGAATCACACAGGCCGAATCACCCGAATGAATCCCCGCCAGCTCGATGTGTTCCATGACCGCCGGGACGAAGACCTCAGTCCCATCGGCGAGAGCGTCCGCCTCCGTCTCGGTGGCATTCTCTAAGAACTTGTCAATCAGAATTGGTCGCTCCGGCGTGACGTCCACGGCCGCTGCCACGTACTTTTCCAGCATTTCCTCGTCGTAAACCACTTCCATCCCCCGCCCGCCGAGAACGTATGAAGGGCGCACCATCAGCGGGTAACCGATGCGCTCGGCGACCTGCAAGGCCTCACCCAGTGTGCTGGCCATGCCGGATTCGGGCATCGGGATATTGAGCTTTGCCATCATCTGGCGGAACTGGTCGCGGTCTTCGGCGAGGTCTATTGTGTCGGGGGAATTGCCGAGGATTCGGACGCCCGCCTCGTAGAGTTCCCTGGCGATGTTAAGGGGCGTTTGCCCTCCAAACTGAGCGATGATGCCCTCCGGTTTTTCCTTCTGGTAAATGCTCAGGACATCTTCCACCGTCAGGGGCTCGAAATAGAGTTTGTCGGACGTATCATAATCCGTCGAGACCGTCTCCGGGTTGCAGTTGACCATGATGGTCTCGAAGCCCTCGTCCCGCAGCGCGAAAGCCGCGTGGACGCAACAGTAGTCGAATTCGATGCCCTGCCCAATTCGGTTCGGGCCGCCGCCCAGAATCATCACCTTTCGCCGGGATGACGCGGTCGTCTTGTCCGGCCCGTTGTAGGTGGAAAAGTAATATGCGGCATTCTCCACGCCGCTGACCGGAACGGGCTCCCAGCCTTCCACGACGCCGACAGAGGTCCGCCGTTCCCGAATCGTCTTCTCCGGGATTCCGAGAATCTGAGCGAGATACCTGTCGGCAAAGCCGTCCTTCTTCGCCCGGACCAAAAGCTCGTCTGGCAGATGCTTGCCCCGATAGGGAAGAATCTTCTCCTCCAGCTCGACGAGTTCCTTCATCTGCTGGATAAACCAGTGCTTGAGTCTCGTGCGGTTGTAAAGGTCGTCAACGGACGCCCCTTTCCGCAGGGCCTCGTACATGACGAACTGCCGCTCGCTGGTTGGCTGGTTGAGCATAGTCAATAGCTCGGGAAGAGGACGGCGGTGAAAATCCTTTGCAAATCCCAGCCCGTACCGGCCGTTTTCGAGGGAGCGGATGGACTTCTGGAGTGCTTCTTTGTAAGTCTTTCCGATGCTCATAACCTCGCCCACAGCGCGCATCTGAGTGCCGAGCTTGTCCTCGGCGTCCTTGAATTTCTCAAAGGCCCATCGGGCAAATTTGACCACCACGTAGTCTCCGGAGGGCGTGTACTTCTCCAGCGTCCCCTCTCGCCAGTACGGAATCTCGTCGAGGGTAACGCCGGCCGCCAGCATGGAAGAGACTAACGCAATCGGGAATCCCGTCGCTTTCGAAGCAAGAGCCGACGAGCGAGAGGTCCTCGGATTAATCTCTATGACAACGACTCGCCCTGTCTCCGGATCGTGGGCGAATTGAATGTTCGTCCCGCCAATCACTTCAATCGCTTCTACAATTGAATAGGAATAAGCCTGGAGCTTTTGCTGAAGCTCGGCAGAAATTGTGAGCATCGGAGCGACGCAGAAGGAATCGCCAGTATGGACGCCCATGGGGTCCACGTTCTCGATGAAACAGACGGTGATCATCTGGTTCTTGGCATCCCGGACAACCTCCAGCTCCAGCTCCTCCCAGCCAGCAACCGATTCCTCGATGAGGACTTGCCCCACGATGCTTGCCGCGATGCCACGGGCGGCGACGACTCGCAGCTCCTCCACGTTGTACACGAGCCCGCCACCGGTTCCACCGAGACAATAAGCGGGGCGGATGACTACGGGATACCCGAGCCGCGAGGCGATTTTCTCGGCGTCTTCGACGCTGTAAGCAGGGTCGCTTCGGGGCATATCAATCCCGAGGCGGTTCATCGTTTCCTTGAAGGCGATTCGGTCCTCGCCGCGTGTGATGGCATCCACCTGCACACCGATGACCTTCACGCCGTACTTAGTAAGCACACCCGCGCGGGCAAGCTCCGAAGTGAGGTTAAGTCCCGTCTGCCCTCCTAAGTTGGGGAGCAGCGCGTCCGGCCGCTCCTTCTCAATGATTTTTCCCATTGCCTCGACGGTCAGCGGCTCGATGTAAGTAACGTCAGCCATCCCCGGATCGGTCATGATTGTCGCAGGGTTGGAGTTGGCGAGCACAATCTCGTACCCGAGCTTGCGGAGAGCTTTGCACGCCTGCGTCCCGGAATAGTCGAACTCGCAGGCTTGACCGATGACAATCGGCCCCGACCCAATAATCATGACCTTCCGCATGTCGTTGCGCCTGGGCATTCGGAACCTGACCTTTCTTCTCCACGGGTCACGCCGTTCTGGTCGCAAGCACTCGCGCGCCGACTTGTCCTTATGACAAAGTACAGAACCGCCAACCAGAGCCCGACCGTCGCCAAAAGCGGTGCGAACACTGAATCCTGATTTGGCGGTGATTTTAGCCATCGGTACTGGTTAAAGCAAGCTTCCGTTGAACCGAGGTGTGGCTGCGAATCGGTGGCAGAACTGGAGCCTCGGCTTGAGCTCTTCTCGTGGCATCCCGCCCCTGGCGGGCCCGGTGCCCTGGCTCATGGGTAAACCGATGCAACCGGGGGCCACGGGGCCTTCGAAGCGCTTCGGGTTCCCGGAGTGCCGCGGGAACCATCCGTCAGTTTGCGTGGGAGCGAAAACAAGGCCGAGACAATGGGGGACCAAAGAAGGAGCGAAAGCCGAGAACCGTGAAGTTCAAAAGATACCATGCCGGGCAGGAATACGGATGAACTACCGCCGACGGAGGGCGACTCCACGCTAAGAAGATGCAGAAAAATTGCAGATTCATTCTTGACAGAAGAGAGAAGTGCAGGTATACTGCATATGAGTCTCGTGGTCCAGCAAGCGCCAAAGACACGGGCCACAGGGAAATTTCCCCCCAAAGGAGGAGAGGAACATGAGGCACAGGCCGGCGTTAACGGTGTTTTTGTGCATTACACTCATTCTCATCGGGTGCTCCGTTGAGGCTCAAGAAAAGCAATCGTTGAATTATCAGACCTCGAGCCAGCCGCACGCCCTCGTAGGCATGCTTTCGCCGAAGGCTCTTGAGGTGACTTCGGAGCGGCCCGAAGGCATTGAACTGACGGATTTCAAGCTTGAGAACCCGCTTTTTGCGAGATGGCATAGTCCAGTCGCGCCCAACGGGTTTCTATGGGTGGCTCTGGGCCGCACGAGCAAACAGGGTGTCCCCGACAAGCTGTTCATTGACTCAAACGGAGACGGCGTTCTCAGGGATGAAACTGCGGTGGCTGCGCACTTCTCGAACGGGTCGCGGGCACAGTTTGGACCAATCGAAGTTGCCCTCAAGGGCAGGGAGGGGCCCGTCACACATCATCTGAACTTTGAGTTCGTTCTTCAGGCAGACGGCCCCCGTCTGAACGTGCGCTCCGGCGGGTGGTATGAGGGCGACGTCACCGTCGGAGAGAAGCAGAAGCGTTGCGTGCTGTTAGACCAGAACGCCAACGGTCTGTTCAATGATAAGGCGATTGACCTGAAGGACTGCGACCTCATCCAGATTGGCAAGCAAGGTGAGCCCGACGTTTCGCTTGTGGGCAAATTCATTCAGGTGGACGAGAAGTTGCATCGTCTGGAAGTCGCTCCGAACGGCGCCTGGATAAGGCTAACGGAAGCCACAGACGTCAAATTCGGGACGGTCAAACAGCAGCCGGAGATGACCGAGCTCGTCGGCGGCGGCGAAAACGGGATGCTCACCGCCAAGTTAGAGAAGGGACTCGGGAAGCTGCCAGTTGGGAGATACCGCGTTTACGGGTGGGTACTCCAGCGAAAGGAGGCGGACGAAAACCTCTGGGCTGCGAATGCCACGAGCTTCGGCAATCCGAACGTCTTCGAGATACGCGAGGGCGAGCAAATGAACCTTGAGGTGGGCGAACCGATCGTCTCCACCATTGAAGCACAAAGGAGCGATGCCGCGTGCACGATCCGACACTCATGGCGGGGGAGGTCCGGCGAGTGGATTCGATTAACTCAAAACGGTCTGACCCCGCCGCCCGCACAGGTTCATATCTGGAATGCCGACAACTCCTACGACCGAACCTTTACGTTCGAGTCCGGGTGACGAGGCACCGCCTGCACACTCGCGTGGCGAGTGCCAAAAAACAGAAAAGGGCCTTTCACGGTAACGGCTGACCTTCCCGGTCTGCCGTTCAAAAGGGAGATAAGAGAGTACACCATACGGTCGGAGCCTGAATAACTAACATCATAATCCGTCAACATTCATGAACCGCAGCGATAGCGACAGACTTCTGTCAACCTTCCGAATCGTTTTTCTCAAAACTCACATTTGCCTTTGACGGCGGAAGTACAAAAAACCAAATCACTTGAACGGGAGGTTGCGGTTCATGAACACATCGAGAAAAGTTGGGCTGCTCTGTCTTTTCGCCCTGATCTGCGCGCCCTGGCCGCCCCCTTTGCTCGCCATTGAGCCTGATCCCGAGGTTGCCAGTGCTCTTGAGGCGTGCTCCTCTCTTGACCAATTCTCAAGGTGGATCTCTGACCTGAGCGGGGAGACCGAGGCTTCCATTCGCGGGAGGCCGCAGCTCATCGTGAGTCGTTACGTTAGTGCGGAAGGGTCCGTGACGGCGGAGGAATACCTCCGGGAGCAGTTCCACAGGATGGGCTTTCTGGTGGACAGACAGCCCGGGTATCCTGAGGCGAGCGACAACCTTATCGCTCGCCTGCCGGGGACAACCAAGCCCGACCAGGTAGTCATCGTCTGTGCCCACTACGACTCGATCAGCGAGAACCCCATGGGCAGAGCCCCGGGCGCCGACGACAACGCCAGCGGCGCTGCCGCAGTGTTGACCGCCGCCAGCATCCTGAGAAACTTCCGCTTCCAGCGCACGGTCGAATTCTGCCTTTTCACAGCCGAGGAGCTTGGCATGCTCGGCAGCATAATGTATGCGCAGGAATGTCAGTCCTCCGGCAAGAACGTCGTGGACGTCGTCAACATGGATATGATTATTCATCCGAGGAACGACACGCAGCCACGCCTTCCCCTCGACGTTGACATCATAACCAACAGTGCTTCGGGGAAACTCGCGGATTCCGTTCGAGCCTCAATCGAACGCTACACCGGCCTCGATGCGCAGGTCACCGTCAACCCGGTCGCAGGGAGCGACCACGCACCGTTCTGGGACATTGGCGCCAGGGCCGTGGCGGTCACAGAGAACACTCCCGACGAGATCTGGGGCGGTTCCACTACGGTCTATCATACTACTAATGACCTCATCACCCAGCCGAACGTTGACCTGCCATTTGGGCTTTCCGTGGCAAAGGGGGTTGCCGTCGCGGGGATGAAGCTGGCTGCCTGGGAGGCGTCTTCGGCGCTGCCTTTCGGAGCCACGACGTATGCTGAAGTGGATGGAACGGCTCAATCCGATGCCGGCGAGCACCGGGCGCTGATTTCTGCGAGCGAGGGCTTGCTGCCGGACGGCGCCGTTGCTGAATGCCACGCCGAGAACCTCGTCCTCCAGGCGGTTGCCGGGGCGTGGGCTGGTAGGCCGCACGAAGCAGTCTGTCATTCCAGGTCGTTTGAGACGTTTGTTCCCCGCTCCAGTTCTCTCCCGGATGGACAAGAGGTCTCTGTGGAGCTGATGGTTCAGGGAAGCGGAGAGTTCACCGTCGAGGGGAAGCTTCCGAGTCTGTACGCCGACTGCCGTGTGGAAGTATGGGCGAGGAGTATTGAGAGTCGCCGTCTCTTTGACGGAGCGGTTTCTCTTTCATCCAGAGGAATAGAGATAGGCGGTGATTTCTCGGCGAATGCTTTCAGTCTGTCTGACGAAAAGACTCGGAAGGAGGCCGTTCTTAACCGGTGGAGCGAAGTTATTGCCTTCCCCGGCAAGATCGGTCAACCCATCACGCTGTGTGCCCGTCTCAGCCAGATGGCCTATGCAGCCACCGGCGGTTCAGCAGAATGCCGGTGGACGGAGCCGTTACGATTGTCTGTGGCGAGCACTACATCGGACGTGCGGCTGGAAGTTTCGGGCTTCTCTGAGTATCCGCAAGTCGCCAGCATTTCGGCCGATGGAACAAATGTCACCCTCGCCTGGCAGCCGTTTTCCCAGGGGCCGTACATTGTTGAGCAGTCCGGAGATTTGATTGTGTGGACGCCCGTAGCCACGACGCCTTTCACCACCTGGCAGACCGAGGATTCTATCTCAAGGCTCGGCTTCTTCCGCGTCAGGGCAGAATGAGGGGAGGCAGAACCTGCCGTCGGTGTCCGTTCGCGTTGTGCTCGGTGAGGCGCGCGGAGCCTCGCTGGACAACAAGGGCTTCGTTTCCCTGTGCTCTGCTCGCAGCACAGCGGCTTTTCTCAAATTGTGCGGAAGTACTTCAGGTGCCGCTCGGGGACGCCAGCTTTGACGAGGAAGTCGTAGTAGCGGCTATGGAGTTCTCTGGCGGCGCCAGGGTTTTCGCCGATGATATTCCTTTCGCAATTCGGGTCCGCGGAAAGACGGTAAAGCTCCGATGAAAACTCCTCTTTTTCGATGGCGACTTGTTTTCTCTTCACGCTGTCCACAGCTTCGGTCTGGCCGGGTTCTGCTGCCTTGCGGACTTGCGCTCCACAGACGAGAAACCATTCGCCGTCTGTGATGCTGCTGCGGGTGCATGCTTCCGGAACCTCCATCTCCGGGTATGAGATTGTCGGCGACGAAATGACGAAATCGCGGACCTTCTCTCGCTTTGCGGCCAACACAGGAGCGAGCGAACATCCCCTGACTGTATCCGGAGCTTCGACGCTCATGCAATCCAGGATTGTTGGCATGATGTCAACAGGCTGGACGAAAGCCTTTACGCGATCGCCGCCTTTCAGCGCCGGATGGTAAAGCAGAAATGGGATGCGGCTGATCACCGGATAAAGCGGAATGTCCTGATACGTGTTTCCCCGAATAAGGGACTTTCCGATGTACCCGTGCTCGCCCAGGCAGAAGCCGTGGTCGGAAGTGATTATTATCATGGTATCGCCGAGGAGTCCAAGCTCCTCGATTTTCCGAAGAAGAAAGCCAATCCACGCATCAACCATCGTCGCCTCCCCCGCGTATAAGCAGCGGCATCTGTGGAGCTCCTCTTCCGTCAAGAAATCCCGCCAGCGGTCGTATCGCGGATAAATCACGTCCTCGCCCCTGTAGCCTTTCTGGTATTGTTCGACGTACCATTCGGGCGGGTCCCAAGGTTCGTGCGGGTCAAACGTGTCCACGTAGAGGAAGAACCCAGCCCTGGCGGGGTTGCCGCGATTTCGTTCGAGCCATAATGCGGCGGTCCTCATGGTTTGGGCGACGAAATAATCCTGCTCCGAGCGCCTTTCGGAGACGTTGCGGAGATATTGCACGACAGTCTCTGGGCGGCGAAGCTTTTTCGGATCACAGGGCAAGGAAACCTTTTCCGGGGAGGTCCGCCAGGGGTCGTGCTCCTGCCCGCGGATGAGCTCCCAGGAGTTGAATCCGCGCTGATAGTTGAAGCCCGGGGCGAAGGGGTGCGGCGTGTCCACGACGAGAGCCGTGAGGACGCCGGCTTTTCTTAGAACCTCCTGAATCGTCACAGCGTCGCGGTCAATCGGCGACCACGGCTTGTACGTGAAAGTGTAGGTCCCGGTCAAGACGTCGTTCCGCATCGGAACCGTCGGGAAAGACGCGATGTACCCGTTGTCAAATATCGAGCAGCGTTTCGCGAACTCTCCCAGGTTGTCGCTGTTGACCCAGCAGTTCTCGTAGCATTTCACGGCGTCACGCCGGAGCGTGTCGGAGATAATGACGATGGCGTTCTTGACTCTGGGCAAATCGCGGTTTCCAGGCGGGCCTTCCGGGCTCTCAGAACGGGCACACCGCCGAATGGCAAACGCGCTTGCGGCTGCAAGCCCTTGCCTCAGAAACGAGCGCCTCGTCCAGCCAATCCCCACCTTGCCCTTCCCTGCTTCCCGTTGCTTTGCCATGCTCCGACCTTTCCAGCGATGTATCAGCCAACCCTTTTCCTTTCATGTCCGCGTCTTGTATATCCCCTTGTGCGACCCTCGGAATCCTACTCCTCACCATCGCGCAAATCCACCGAAAAAGCACCATCGTTGGCGTTTTTTTCTTGCGTTCGCCCCTGCGGTTCCGATAGCCTCTGCCGCAAACATTGGCAGGCTCTGTGCAGAAAGAACGGATGAAAGAAATGGAGGAAGAAATGAAATCTGGATTTGCGCGGTCTGCGTCACGGTCATGGTTGGGCATACTCTCGATTGCCGCGGTGGCAGTCAGCCTGGTCGTCATTCCCGGCTGCGGTGCCAAGAGAAGCACCCCCGAAAAAGCCGCCGAGGCGTACCTCAAAGCGATGAAAAAATCGGACATGGACGCCATGCTCGATTGTTGTGCCCCGGACCTGCGGCGGATTATGGAGGAAGCAATCAAGGAAGGGGGTAAGGACAAGGCCGCAAAGCAAATGACGGGCGCCGGCAAGGTCGAGAGCTACAAAGTGCTGAAGGCAGACGTCAAGGGCGACTGGGCGGATGTTGAGTATTCCTTGACCGTTGACGGGAAAAAGCACACAGACAAACTCACTCTACACAAGATTAAAGGCGAGTGGTTGGCGGACCTCCCCAAGGAGCTGGAGCTCTCCCCCGAACTGATGAAGGTGGGCGAGGAACTCAAGAAACTGAAGGAGCAACCGGCGCCCAAGGAGCAGTAGCGCCGAGTGCTTGCGCGCAAGTCCATGGATTGGCAAATACGACGACACCTGCCGAAGGCGGGGCCAAAGGCGAGGATGTTTTCGACAGGATTGACAGGATGACCGGGATTTCAGAGGGAGCACAGGAAGTTCCGGGCGGTTAGTCGCTTCGCCCGCGCACTGCACTGGCGTGACCGAAACTCAGGAGACCGAAAACGAGAGAAACACGATTCACTGAATCCTGTCTATCCTGTCCACCAAAACACTCAATCCAATTTATCAGTGGGAGCACCGAGCTGGTCCGTTGCCAGCAATGGAGCCGGCATAGACGCCAGCGCACTCGCGCGCAAGGCCCTCCGGACGATGGTCTGCCGATGATTCGCCTGCCTCGTCTGCGTCGCGCTCTTCCGCTATCGGTGAAATGCCACGGAAGCATTTGAGCGCCGGGGGTTTCTACGGTCAGAGTCGTCGAGACGCACCTCAGGCCACAACGCCCCGCCTACGGAAGGACACTCACCCGGTAAAAACGAAGCCCGAATAGGCCGGTCGTAGTGTCAATCATCTCGGCGGTCTCACCATCGGCAACAACCGCCTCGCCCAACCGATACCACGTGTCCAGGTCGTCTGAGAAGAAGACCTGGTATCGCTTTCCAGTGGAGCTTGACCAGCGGAGCTTTGCGCCTCCCTCCTGTGGGACTATCTCCACAACCCGCAGGAATGAGCCGTCGTCCGCGGGGTCGGTTCCGGCACGAAATTCCTGGGCGTTCGTGAAGCCATCGTTGTCGTAATCGGCTTCGGGATTGTTGACCGCCTCGATGCTGTGCCAGATTCTTTTCTCCCAGGCATCGGAAAGGTGGTCATCGTCCGTGTCGTCGGGGTTTGGAGGCAGGAAAGTGACGGGATGCACGAAGCTCTTCGTCCAATCCGGCTGAGCCGGGTTAGTTTTGCTCTCGAGCATTTCGGTCCACTTCTCATCGGTGAGCCTGTCGCTCATGGGCCACTTGAACTCGTAGTAGGAGAAAACTGGCCCGGCGCCTAAAAGGATTCTCCCGTCCGGAACCATGTAAGCTACAGCCATCAACTTGACGTACCCGACGCCTTCTTCGAGAACCTGATTGGTGTTGCCGTCGGTGTGGACGTCCGCGATGAGGGTGGTCTTGACTCCTTTCTCGTCGGAAATCCCTTCCACGAGCGGTTTCAAAACCTCGCCAAAGTTCTTTATGTAGAAATAGTCGGCTTTGCTGAGCTCTCTCCCTTCCAGCTCGGCGATGGAGAATTCGACGAGGCGGTTCAGAATGTCCTCCAATGCCTGGAGCCTGTCTCTCTGCGTCGAGTCGAGGACGGCCATATCATCGAGGCCAACCCTGGTCATCCGGGTCAAAGCCGAAAGCCGGCTGTAGAACTCAGGAAGCGGTTCCACGCAGCCAGGGTCATCCGGCGGGACGGACGTTACCGGAGGAGTATAGCTCTGCTTTGCGTAGAGGATGGTGTCGTGCCTGAGTTCCGTCCAGGAGGCGAGCGCGGTATTCAGCTCTTTATGGTGCCAGGGGGTTCCCCGCATGAAGGCGGGATAGCCCTGCCCGTAATTGCCGAGCAGCGACTTGAGCGTATAGAGCCAGCTCCAGTAGAGGTTCTTGTTCCACTCCTCGTCGCTGAGCGAATCGAACAGGAGCATCAGCTCACTGAGCGACTCGTCGTAGCCAACGTAGTCGGTGTCTCCGTCGCGCTCGAGAATTGCCAGCGCCTCGTCGGACCCGAGGACGGTCATTACGTCCAATCCCCTCGGGAAACACCTCATCGGACCGAGTATCGTAAACTCCATCGTGAAGGGCTTGCCCGTGCCGGTGAAAAGAGTGACTACCGGCAGAACCAGATTCTGGAACATGTATGAATCGGGGATAAACCGCTGGCCCATGAGCCGCATTCCTTTGGTCTTGCTCAAAACCTCGTCGAGCTTTTCAGGCGTTACCGGCGGAACAATCATGCAATTGCCTGTCCCGCCGAAAATCTTCGGGTTCCGGAGCAAAGCCAGTTCGACCTTCAGTTGGAACATCTTTTCCGGGTCGTTGAAGTGCTCGACGTTCACCGGCGAGACAAACACCTTCAGGACGGATTCCTTGTACTCGTAAGGCGTCAGGTCGTCGGCGAGGCCGACGAAGAAAGCCGTAACTGCATAAATCCGATTCCACGTGTCGGCGATGGGATTGCCTTCGGCCTGGAGGCTGTCGAGGGCGAGAGCGATGAGCGAGGCCTGGATGGTCTGAATCCTGGCGTCCTCGATGGAAATCAGGGCTTCGCCGTCCGGCCCCCAGGACGCACTCCCCTTGAGGAGGAAAGCCATTCTCCCGTACCACATCATCGCCTTGAAGTACTTCTTCAGCGTCTCGCTGCGCGTGTAATGGCCTCTGGGGACGTATTGAGAGTAGTCCTCCCTGTAGATGAAAATGTCGCTCGGCCCGAACCCGCCGTGCGTCTCGATCTTCTCGAGTTCGCCGTTCACTTCCGCGGAAACGTAATCGGGAACGCCGATTTCCTGACCGAGGAGCTTTATCGCCACGGCAAAGAAGCCAACGTTTCTCCTGGCGGCTTCCTTGAGCTCACCTGAGAAAGAATCGTACTGCCTGACCGATTCGTCGAACAGTGCGTCCGACATCAGCATCAGCTTAGGGAAGAATTCCTTCTCCTCGACGCATTTCAAAATCTCGTCGAACTGAACGTGGTAGAGATGAAGAAGGGAGTCGGGGGTGACGAAAATCGGGACGCCCGCGTCCTTCAAATCGAGATACGGGTCAACCATGTCGTCGTAAGGAAGCCCGCCCAGGCCATGCGGATTGCGCGACCTGGTGACCACGAACCCGTTGCGCTCGATGGCCTCTTTGGCGTTATCGTCGAGTTCAAGCTCCGAGATGCACCAGGCGTTCGATATGTCAAGAATGTCAATCGGAAGCGAATACGAGGGGGCGCCAGCGACGACGGACACCGGCTCCCCGTCGTAGTACGACGATAGTTGGAGTTTTTTCAGACCATGTGTGGCCTCGGCTTGGCCGGGAAGAGGGAGAACTGCTAACGTCGCTCCCGCGAGAGCAATGACCGCAACACACAGAGCCGCTGCGAAAGTTTGGTGATTGGGACCCTTCATTGGAGACACCTCCTTGGAAGTCAGCGTAGTGTCCGGAAAGACTCGACCCCAATGGCGGGAAATCGCTCCACCCATTTTGATTAACTACTATTATATCACAAAGCCCTCGAAACTACAATCCAAATTCAAACAAACCGTAATCCCTCGGTTGTGGGGGGGAGAGGGGGGTTAACGCCTGACAGGGAGGTCGGGGGCCATGTGGCACGGGCGTCTGGCCCGTGGTTGACGTCCCATAAGGCTGACATGGGCAAGATGCCCATGACACCGAAATACAGCCGCACCCGGCTTGGGCAGCTCTGAGGAACAAGGGATTTTTCGCACCTTTTGAGGGGGATTTGGGTCGAA
>CAYZXL010000058.1:0-31365 GCA_964482435.1 uncultured Verrucomicrobiota bacterium | reverse complement strand
GCCTTCACCTACGACGATGGAGCGCTCCTGGTCTTCGAGACCCGCGGGCGATTCACCAACGATGAAGACGGACAGAAAACCGGCAACCTGTGGTACGGTTCTGAAGGCTACATGGCTGGGACGCAGACGAAGCTTGGCTTCGATGGCAAGGCTTACCGCGGCCGGCCAAAGGAGCAAATCCAGCTTGGCCCCGTCGGGGGAAGCGGCGAAGGAAACCATTTCAAGAACTGGATTAATGCCGTCCGGACCCGGAAGGTCGAGGACCTCAACGCCGACGTTCTGGAAGGACACCTCTCAGCCGCCCTCTGCCACCTCGGCAACATCTCCTATCGGCTGGGACGAACTTTGACATTCGACCCGAAGACCGAGACTTTCCCCGGAGACGCGGAAGCGAACAAGCTCTTGAAGCGCGATTATCGCCCTCCGTTCGTCATTCCAGAGAACGTGTGAGGGTCGTAAGGCCACGGCAGGGATGCCAGGCCTCTCGGAGACGTGGGGCCTCGAGGGGCCGGGCGAGCCAGGATTCGGAGCCGTATGTCGTATCACCGCAACAAACAAAGTCCGGGTTATCACGGTTTACGAAGACAAACCCAAGCTCTGAACGCAAGAGAAACTGGATGGACTTCTGGGAAGGCGAAACGTGTGAGTGTTGTGGTGGGGAGATTGTAGAAAAGCGCGTAACCTTACATCGCAAGGTGAGGAGTCGCTATGTTCTTATCGAAGATGTCCCCGCTGGCGTATGCAAGCGATGTGGAGCCCGCTACTATAGCGCTAACGTCCTGAAGACCGTCGAGGAGAGCATTCGGGGACGCCGAAAGGCGCAGCGCGAAGTGCTGGTGCCGGTGTACTCCCTATAGCGGGTCGTTGGCGCCTCACACGCGGTCGCAGCTCAGGTGCTGGGCGCGGCTGAAGCTCTGTCGCTCGGCATACCCTGAGGGAAAATAAGCCCCTTTCGCTTTTTGTTGTAGAGGAAGTCAAGGGAAGCGAGGCAGGGGGCGTGGACTGGAACCGCGGGAGTCGTCAGGGGTCGGGGCCCCGGCCTGCGTCGCCCCCAATCGCGGGGCTGGATTGAGACACCCGAGACACTGACCTCTCGGCCCCGGGGCTTGCGCAGCGTTAGCCCTTGTCAATAACTGAGGGAAAAATGGTATAGTGTTTGTGGAGGTTGAGAGTCGTGACAAGAGTGGAGAAGCTGGAACGTGAGATCCAGAAGCTTGGTCCTGGGGAGCTTGCTGCTCTTCGGGATTGGTTTCGTAAGTATGACTCTGACGAGTGGGATCGGCAGATTGAAGAAGACGTCCGAAGCGGGAGACTCGACAGGTTGGCGGAAGATGCCCTGGCAGCTCACAAAGCCGGAAGGACGAACGAGCTTTGAAGCATTTCGCCTCGCCCGCGTTCTGGGGATGTTACGAAGGGCTTCCGGCGAGTGTCCGGGAACAAGCGGACCGCTGTTTCGAGCTCCTGAAGGAAAACCCCCGACATCCATCGCTCCACTTCAAAAGAGCCGGGAAATATCTTTCAGTGCGAGTTGGTCTTCGCCATCGTGCGCTCGCAATTGAGATTCCTGACGGATTGGTGTGGTTCTGGATCGGAACCCATACTGACTATGACAAACTCCTCAGGTGATAGATGGCTGCGGCGGACGACTGGCGCCCCCGCCCAAAGGCGGGGTTCATCGGCGACGTTATTTCAGGCCTTGCGTGGACCTGTCGGAGGAACTCACGGAGCTGTTTAGGCGACTTAAGGATGAGCCCGTTGAGTACGCTCTCTGCCGTGGTCTGGGGATGGCGCTTCAGGGCTTTCCACGGGCCACGCCAGGGTGCGCCTGACCTCCGTCGTTCGTCAGAAGAGGATTGACATGTACATACGGATGTCCATACAATCCTGCTATGTTTGAGTGGGACAAGTCGAAAGCCAAACAGAACGAAGCGAAGCACGGCATCTGTTTCGCCGACACGTTCGGTGTGTTTGAGGACCCCAACGCGATGACATTGGAGCAGCATGTCCGAGGAGAAGAGAGATGCGTGACGATAGGGATGGACGGCTTTGGTCGCATCTTGGTTGTCGTGTACACGTGGCGCGGCGACAATATCCGCATCATCTCGGCACGTAAAGCGACGCGCTCAGAGGTTCGACAATATGAAAGCGAAATATGATTTCAGCAAGGCGCGACGCGGAGCCGTCGTGCCGGCCTCCGGAAACAAGGCGAGGATCACTATCCGTCTTGACCGTGACATTCTCGACTGGTTCAGGTCGAAAGTCGAAGATGAAGGCGGAGGGAACTACCAGACCATGATCAATGATGCTCTGCGCGCGTTCATTGAGCATCAGGATCATTCTCTGGAACAATTGCTCCGGCGGGTTGTCCGAGAGGAAATCAAGAAGGCATCCTGACAGGGCTTGCCCTTCCTATTTGCTCCCTCCGCCGGCTCGGCCTTCCCTGCCGTCAGGTCCGGGCAAAGTCCCTGAGCTCACCGAGGCCAACCGGTTACCACTTGTCGCAGTCGACGAGGATTTTGAGAATCTCGACGGGCGGCTTTGTCGGCCCGAACTCGCACGACACTATCCCGCGATAGCCGCTTTCGTAGATTGCCTTGAAAACGTTCTTGTAGTTGATTTCGCCCGTTCCCGGCTCGTGGCGACCGGGGACGTCCGCGAAGTGGAAGTGTCCGATTTCCTTGATGTATCGGCGGATGTTGTTGATGAGGTTTCCCTCGCTGATTTGCTGATGGTAAATGTCAAACAGGCACTTGATGCACGGGCGCTCAGTCCGCTTGACCAGCTCTGACGCGTCCTTCGAGTAAACGAGGAAATAGCCCGGGTGGTCCACCAGCACATTCAGGATTTCCCAGACGAGGGTCATGCCGGCATCTTCGACCATCGGGGCGACGAGCTGACCCGCCTTTACGAGCGAGTCCATCTGCTCTTCCTTCGAGACGCCATCGCGGTTGCGGCCGCTCAGGGTGAGAAGAATCTTGGTGCCGAGTTTCTTAGCGTTTTCGATGGCGCCCTTGACGCTATCGGCAAACCTCTGGTGCTGCGCCGGGTCATTTGGTCCCCAGCCGCCGATTGTTCCGCCGGCGCCGATGGCGCTGATTTGCATTCCAAGCTCCTGGCACTTCGCCTTGACCGCCTCCTTGTCGTTCCAGCCGCCGGCGCCGAGGTCCTCGAATGCCCGGAAGCCGTAAGCCGCTATCTGCTCGATTTTCTCGACGTGCGAGCCGGGAAACCAGCCCGGCGAGACAGCGATGGTGTTTCGCATTCCTGCACCGATTTTCTCGACCTCCCCGAAAGCGCTCGGTGACCGCAGCGCACCAACGGCGGAAACCGCGGCGGCGCCTCCTGCCGTCCTGAGAAATGTCCTTCTGTCCATAGTACAACCTCCGTTATGAGAGTTTAGTTTTCGGGCTTCTCAACCTTTTGAACCAGAAACCTACCACAGGCCAGCAGCAGGGTCAAGCGCTGTGCCTAAGAGGGTGTGACTGCGTAAACGTGGCATATAATCGTGGCACGGGCGTCCCGCCCGTGACTACGTTCATGGGCAAGATGCCCATGCCACCCGGGTCTCGGTCGTGCCACGGCCATCATTCGTGCTGACGGCCCCTGGGAGATGGCGCGCATCGGGCACATCCTCAGCGCGGGCGATGCTGGGGCAGGGAGGCGGCGGACCCGTCGCCATTTGGAGGATGCTCGACTATGAGCGCCGATTCGATGAGCCGATGCTCCGGGAGGATACGGCAAAAGCAGTGCCCTTCAGATACAGCCGACTGAGCAGGAAGCTAAAGCACAAAACCATGGATGTTTGAGAGGCCTCGCGGAGCCGAAACTTGCGGCTGTTGCATCGGATAAGAGCATGCGATACCATTGCGGCGCTTGAGCTGGTAACACTGTCATACACATACTCACGAAAAAGGTCGGAAATGAGTCGGAAGCGACGTCGGAAAAAGGCAGGAAAGAGGCGGCTGCCCTCGCCCCCCGCCGCAGGCGGGGTGGGGTCGGGGCCTCCGCCACGGCGACCGGCACCTGCGACAACACCTCCGGCGCCTCAAGGGAGAGGGGAGGCTGCCACTCCCGCGAAAAGGGAAGGCGGCGTGCCGAACTGGGTCCCGTTGGTTGCGGTGGGCGTGGTTGTGGCTGTGGTGATTGTTTTTGCCGTCTGGCGACTGACGAGGCCTCACAAGGCCGCCGGGCGAGCTGCGACATCAGGGGAGGTCGTTGGACGAGCCGGCGGCATCTTCACGGACGTGACGAAGGAGGCGGGAATCACTTTCACGCACACGACCGGGCAGAAGACTCACCGGATGCTCTATCCGGAAATCATGGGCGCGGGGATGGTCCTGTTCGACTACGACAACGACGGCGACCTCGACATATATTTCGTGAATGGTAACTACATCAGGGGCGAGAAACCCGACCCGAAGATCAGCGACGTTTTGTACCGGAACGACACGCAGCCCGGCGGCAAGTGGCATTTCACGGACGTGACGGAGGAAGCGGGCCTCAAAGAAAGCGCGTACGGGCAAGGGGGCGAAGCTGCCGACTTCGATAACGACGGAGACCAGGACTTGTACGTCACCAACCTCGGACCGAACGTTTACTACCGCAACGAAGGAAACGGGAAATTCACCCGCACGTCCCTCATGGCGCATGAGGGATGGGGGCAGTGCGCCGCCGCGCTGGACTACGACAATGACGGCGACCTGGACCTCTACCTCGTGAACTATCTGACCTACGACCCCGACAAGGAGGACCTCGGAATTGAGATGGTCGCCGGAAAGCTGATTCACGACTACGTGGGACCGCAGAATTACGACGGAAGCGCCGACGTCCTGTATCGCAACGACGGAAAGGAGGTTTTCACCGACGTTACAAAAGAGGTTGGCCTATACCGGCCAGACGGCAAAGGAATGGGTCTGGGCGTGTGCGACTTCGATAACGACGGCGACCCGGACATATTTGTTGCCAACGATATGATGGTGAACTTCTTATTTGAGAATCGCGGGGGGAAGTTTGTCGAGCGAGGAGTGGAAGCGGGCGTCGCATACAGCGGCGATGGCAACCTCGAGTCCTCGATGGGGGTTGACATCGCCGACGTGGACAGCGACGGGCTATTCGACATCATGGTGCCGTGTCGGCACAGGGAATCGCATACGCTCTACCACAACGAATGGCCGCTTTTCTCCGACCAGTCCGCCAAGCGAGGGCTTGATGACGTAACCCTCGGCTACACCGGCTTCAGCCCCAACTTCCTCGACTTCGACAACGACGGAGATATGGACCTCTACGTGAGCACCGGCGAGGTCGTAACGCTGGAAGCGGCTGTGAAGAAGGGCTTGACGAAGCCGGAGTATTTCAACGACCGCTACGCCCAAGCTGACTTTCTCATCGAAAACGATGGGCGCGGGTACTTTCGGCGTGTGGCTCCGGAGAAAGCGGGGGCATACTTCCAGAGGCGCACCGTCGCACGCGGGAGCGCCGCCGGCGACCTCGACAACGACGGGGACATTGACCTGGTCGTGAACATCTCCGAAGGTCGCCCCGTCCTCCTCCGAAACAATACAAACGAGCTGGGCAAGGGCGGGCACTGGCTCACTCTGAAGCTGGTTGGCACGAAAAGCAACAGGGACGCCATTGGCTCTCGCGTGACCGCCCGCGCTGGCGGGAAGGTTCAATACCACTACCTCAGAGGGGGCGGGAGCTATCTCTCCGTGAATGACCGCCGAATCCATCTCGGTCTCGGAGAAGCGACTAAAGTGGACAGCATTGAAATTATCTGGCCTTCGGGGACAAAGCAGCGAATCGAAAACGTCGAGCCGGTTGACCAGCTTATCACCATCCGCGAGCCGGAGCAACCATGAGACGCAGCCTCCTCCGCACCTTCGTTTTGCTTCTCCTGATGGCACTGTCCTCGCATTGCCGTCGTGAGACTGATGAGACCGGGCCAGACAGGCTGTGGAGGCCGAAAAGAGGAACCGAATACGTCGGGGACATGCCGCGGGAAATCGTCTGGCTGAAGGACGGAACGGAGATGGTTTTAGTGTCCGGCGGCGACTTCCTGTACGGGGAGAACAAGGAGACGAAGACCCTCGACGCCTTCTACATGGACAAGTATCCGGTGACCAACGAGCGATACCAGAAGTTCGTCAAGGCGACCGGGCACAGGGCGCCATATCTCGACAAAGAATGGGCAAAGCCTTACAACTGGAAGAGGAGGCTTTTCGTCTTCAAGAGGACCGGGTATCCGAGGGGAAAAGGCGAATACCCCGTCGTCCTGGTTGACTGGAACAACGCAATGGCGTTTTGCGAATGGGCGGGAAAGAGTCTCCCCACGGAGGAGCAGTGGGAGAAAGCCGCCCGGGGAACCGATGGACGACTCTATCCCTGGGGAGACGAGTTCGACGAGAAAAAATGCAACTGCTTTCTGACGCGGATAGAAAAGCCAACTCCCGTGGACAAATTCCCGAACGGCGCTTCGCCCTACGGCTGCGTGGACATGGCGGGAAACGTCTGGGAGTGGACGAGCAGTCCAAAAGAAGCCGGGTACGTGATGCGCGGCGGGTCGTACTTTGAGGGAGACGTGCGGGTACGCTCCTATATCCGTCCATGGGGCATCCCGGAAGTCAAAGGGCTGAATTGCGGCTTTCGTGCTTGCTACGTGCCGTCGGGATGAGGGGTGTGAAAAGGCTGCCGAAATCCCGCCCCGCGTTCCGCGGGGGACCAGATCGCGAATGGCCGCTTCTCTCATTCACGCAATGATCCGCCTGAGGATGGGCTGAGTTACCTCCTCAACCTTACAGTCGCAGGATTCTCGCGTTCTCCTCGACCGAAGTTCGAGTTTCCCCTCCTTGAGTTTTTTTGGCCCGACGGTGATTCTCAGTGGGATTCCAACCAGGTCGGCATCCTTGAACTTGACGCCGGGGCTGCAATCCCTGTCGTCGAGAAGCGCGTCCATTCCCTGGTCGGTCAAATAGTCGTGAAGCCGATCTGAGACCTCCTTCTGAGCAGAATCGGCATAGCTGATTGGCGTTATCACCACGTCGAAAGGCGCGATTCCTCGGGGCAGAACGATTCCATCATCGTCGGAGAACTGCTCGATAAGCGAAATGAGAAGGGCATCAAGGTCGAGTCTGTGCGAGCTGACGGAGACCGCTTGATGCTTGTTATCCGGTCCGAGGACGTGGAGGGGAGTGTGGTCTTCCGGTGGGCGAAGCAACGTTGCCGAGCGCAGGAGGGAGTGGGCTCGCGCGACAGAGAGCGGCTGTCCGCATTCGGGACACGGGTCGCCCTCCCGAACCTGGCGGAGGTGAACGTACTCCGCACGGAAATCTCTCTCCGGCTCGACGCCGGTCAGGTGGTAATCGTCCTTGTTTGCCCCGCAAACCATTTGGCGGCCATCCCGAATCAAATGGTCTGCCAGGACGCGGACGCCAGTTGTGCCCACGGGACCGATGCTCCCGGGCTCCGCACCGAACAGAGCTTTCACCTCGTCGGCGTTTGCCGGACGAGCGTCGCTGGAACCCGCTGCGCGACACAGGAGGCATTCGTTGAGCTGGTCGTCGCCACGCACGAGAGCAAGGAGGGGCTTGCCCGCCACAATGTAGAGCAGGGATTTGATGAGAGACGCGGCGGGGACGCTTAAGAACTCGCACACGTCCGCGATGGTCCTTTTGTCGGGCGTCTCGACGAGCCGCGGCTGAGTCGCCGGGGGTTCCGCTTGAGGGCTGGCGGGCGCTTTTGAGACAGCACAAACGATGTTCGCCCCGTAGCCACAGGGACAGTGCGCCAGCGCCACCTCGCCGTCCTGGGAGAGATATACAAGCTCAGTAGCCCCGTCCTCCCGTCCGGGAACAGTCGGGCTGTGGGCAGTCATGGTCTTCAGCCCGCACTCTTCAATGGCGGACGAGAGAGCGGAGCGTGCTGAGTCTTCGATCGCGCTGCTGCCCTCGGCGCCGCCGCTCAGAGACAAATGATAAGCCGCGCACCTCCCGGCACGACCCTGCGTCGCGTCGGGGTCGCCAGCGAAGTGAAACCATACCTGCGGCAGCTCCCTGTAAGACCTGAGATGACTTGACGCAATCTGCCAGAAGAGCCCTTCAGCCTCTGACCTCGCCTCGCCTGCGGCGCGCTGTGCAGGCGCCGAGCCCGCCCTCGCAGCAGCGGCCAAAGAGTCCTCGCGATTCTCCGGCACGCGAAAACAGAATTCCTGTGCGCCTGCCTCCGTCAGCCGCTTTCGCACAAGCTCTCTGATCCGTCGGACGGTTCGCGAACCGAGCGGCAGATAGGCAGCGACCGAGCCTCTCTCCACGAAGGCATATCCTGCCCTCGCCATGAGCGACAAAGCTCGCCCGGCTTCTTTCGCGGGGCTCTCCCGCAGCGTCGGTATGAACATCTTCGACCAGCGCATCTTACTTCCCTTGACACGGTAAACCGCATGGACGGGATGTCGTGCTCGTGGCGTCAGCCAATCATCCCGTCGCTATCCACGCGGACGGACACACCGAATCGCCTGATTGTCCCATAGCTCTGCGCATCCTGTGCTCAGCGTTTAGGGTACACCGAAGACCACGCCAGTTCAACCGTATCCGCGTCCCATTGAGGGTACCGGGCGATGCGCTTGACACAACCGTGCCGAGGTGGCATGACATCCTGCCCATGATTACGGGTCCCGCCAGAGGCCGGATTCCACGATTACGCAGCCACGCGCAAATGTGCGCGCTCCCTTGCCTGACCGCGGGAGTCGTGGTATCATTTAATGTGCGGTGAGTGTTCACGGAGAGGAGGATTAACCATGGGTGATCGTTTCGACAAATCGCTCGAGTCTGGAGTGCGCAGAGTGCTTTCTGGGACCCGCCTCATCTTGTCTCTGATTGTGGCTCTCGTTTTGGCGCTTGGAATCCACGTTCGCACCGCGAGCGGGGAGGAGGTCGCTCCCCCGGTGAAAGACAAAGCCGCCGCTCTCGAGGAGCCGAAGGAGGAGGTTCCTGCCGAGATTGCTCCATTCAGACTCCTGCATATAGAAGCCCGGACCGTTGACGTCCTTTTCCATGGAGTCATCAGAAATCCGTTCACTAGAACGGCCGACGTTAGGCTTTTCTGGGGCCGCGACGTGCGGTCGAGCTACGTTGGGGTGGGCGAGACGTATCACGGCTACAAAGTCTATCCCCTTGAAACGCGCTTCGAGGAGGTCAGAGAGCCGGGGCAACCGCCTGCCAAGAAAAACCGCTACTTCGTCACGCTCAAGAAGGAAGGAGAGAATCCCATCGTCCTGGAGCATGGGAAAACCGCCAAAATCACCGAACGGGTTGCGACTGTAGAAGCCAGGGAGGGAGAATGGCTCGTCCTGCACCGTGATTGGCGCTTGAACCTTGACGAGAACTTCTTCGAGGTCTTCGACGGGTGCGTAGTCCGGGAGAGAGAGGGGGGCAAACGGAAGTTCACCGTGTCCCGCGTGGGCGACGAAACGGTCACCCTCGAGGGAAAGGATAAGCACGTCCTCCGCGTCTCATCGGAGTAGAAGCGCCACAGGTGGAATCCCCGGTTGAATCGCTCCCCTCTCTCCCCGTGGGGTGCCTTCGACTGCCTCAAGCCGATAACAGCGTGACTCTCCCCAAGCTGCCGCAAAACCCCCGTGCTCTCATCCGCGTCCGTCCGCGGCTCCATTGTTTCCGCCGACGCGTCCAACGCCGCCTCTGACTCCCGCCCATGAGTAAGGCATTACGCCCGCGCGAAATTTGGCATTGACAAAGTTCGGCGCGGCTGATAAAGTTAGAGGCAGCAAACTTTTGCGGGTCATTGCGTCAGGAGAACAGTCATGTCTGAAAGCCTTGCCCTGTCTGCCAGCCTCGAGGATTACCTGGAGGCGATTTACTATCTGGTCAACGAGAACCGCGTCGCGCGGGTGCGGGACATCTCGGCGAGAATGGGTGTGAACATGTCTTCGGTGACCGGCGCGCTGAAACAGCTTTCATCGCACAATCTCGTGCACTACGAGCCGTACGAGGTCATCACGCTCACCGAGGCAGGGTTGGCTCGCGCGAAGGAACAGGCTCGCCGGCACACCATCCTGAGGAACTTTCTCCTCAACGTGCTGTCCCTTGACCCGGCTGTAGCGGAGGTCAACGCGGACCGGATGGAGCATGCGGTGGATTCCGAGACTCTGGAACGTCTCGTGCGGTTTGCGGAGTTCGTGGAACAATGTCCTCGGGGCGGGCGCGAGTGGATCGAGCGGTTCCGCACTCTCTGCGAAAAAGGCGCCCTCACCAGACAGTGCGAGCGGTGCCTGGACGCGTGCCTCCGGGCGGTCCGCCGGTCCCGGAAAAGAGACAAGCTCAAAGCGGGCAACCCATCGGGGAAAATTCGGTTGAGCGATTTATCGCCGGGCGGGAAAGGGCGCGTGTTGAAAGTCGGTGGAGTCGGAGCAATTCGCAAGAGGCTCGTTGAGATGGGGGTTGTGCCGGGAACGGTCGTGGAGGTCGAGAGGCTTGCGCCCCTCGGGGACCCCATTGACGTCAAGTTGAAGGGCTATCATCTCTCCTTGAGGAAGGAAGAGGCCGCAGGGATTCTCGTCGAGTGCGAGAAAAAGCTGAATGTCCAGGGAGGCAAGAAAGAGTGAACCCGAGTAAGCCAGGATCGGTCAAGCGGCCGACGGTGCCCTTGAGCGCGGTAGAAACTGGACGCGACGTCCGGCTTGTCGAGGTTCGAGCTGGCCGGGGTCTTGCACAGCGGCTCGCTGAAATGGGGCTTGTTCCTGGTGTGGACGTTCGCGTGCTGAGCAATGACACGTTCGGCCCGGTACTTGTCCTTGTCAAAGGGAGCCGGCTGGTGCTCGGACGGGGAGTGGCTCAGAAAATCTGGGTGGATTGACTCTCTTTTTTGCGAAGGAGTTAGCCGAGCCATACTTTCTTGTGGAAGGCGAACGAAACGAGCTATGCACGGAAGAACGAACTCTGACGTTATCACAATCGCCCTTGCCGGGAATCCGAACTCCGGCAAGACGACGGTGTTCAACTGCCTGACGGGGTCGCGCCAGCACGTCGGGAACTATCCCGGTGTGACGGTCGAGAAAAAGGAGGGATACCGCCTCCACAAAGGCCGCCGGATAAACGTTGTTGACCTGCCGGGGACCTATAGCTTGACCGCGCACTCGATTGAGGAGCTGATCGCCCGCAGGTTCGTCGTCGAGGAAAAGCCGGACGTCGTGGTGGACATCATTGACGCGACGAACCTGGAGAGGAACCTGTACCTGGCAGTGCAGTTTCTGGAAATGGGGACGCCGCTCGTCCTGGCCATGAACATGAGCGACATGGCGAAAGCACGGGGATGTGAAATTGACTATGGCAGGTTGTCCGTTCTCCTCGGATGCGAGATTGTCCCGACGATCGCTACGAAAGGAGAGGGGATGAGCGAGCTCCTCGACGCAGTGGTCAGGGCGGCGTCCGGAAAGTCCGTCCGCCCGCCCGTCAGCGTGAACTACGGCGCGGAGGTCGAGGAAGAAATTGCGAGGCTCGCCCGACTGCTCGACGAGTGCTCGGACCTCAGCAAAGACTACGGCGCTCGCTGGCTGGCACTGAAGCTTTTGGAGAACGACGAGGCGGTCGGGGAGAAGATTCAACGGGAGTGCACGAGGCCCGACGAGGTTCTCGCCGCAGCCGAGCGGAGCAGTCGGCACATAGAGGGAGTTCTGGGGGACGTCCCTGAAATCATCATCGCGGACCGCAGATATGGCTTCATTTCGGGGGCGTGCAGGGAAAGCGTCCGCACGACCGTTCAATCGCGCTACGACACGTCGGAGAGAATTGACTCCATTCTCACGAACCGCATCATCGGGCTACCTCTCTTTTTCGGGCTGATGTACATTGTCTTTCAGCTCACGTTCGCGTTAGGTGAACCTCTGACGAAACTCCTGGAGCAGTTTTTTTCATGGGTCGGTGGGGGGATTTCCGCGCTGTGGCCGACTGATTCGCAAAGCGATTTGAAGTCGCTCCTCGTTGACGGGGTCATCGGAGGGGTCGGCTCGGTGCTCTCGTTCATTCCGAACATCATGCTGCTGTTCCTCGCCATCGCTGTCTTAGAGGACTCGGGTTACATGTCGAGGGCAGCTTTCATCATGGACCGCATCATGCACACGGCGGGTCTCCACGGGAAAAGCTTCATTCCGATGTTGATCGGGTTCGGCTGTTCCGTTCCGGGGATAATGGCGACGCGGACGCTCGAGAACCGCACCGACCGCTTAACGACGATTCTCGTGCTTCCCCTGATAAGCTGCGGGGCGCGCTTGACGATTTACGCACTCATCATTCCCGCGTTTTTCTCTCCGTCGTCGCGAGCGCCGGTTCTCTGGACGATCTACCTGATTGGCATTGTTCTCGCCATGCTCGGCGCCCGCCTCATCCGATCCACTCTGCTGAAGGGAGAAGCGACCCCGTTTGTCATGGAGCTTCCTCCTTACCGGATGCCGACGATAAGAGGCGTGGCGATTCACATGTGGGAACGCGCCTCCATGTACGTCCGAAAGGCTGCGACGATTATCCTGAGCGTCTCCGTTGTGCTCTGGGCGCTCACCACCTATCCGAAAAGCGCCAGCATCGAACAGAAGCATGCGACGAAAATCGCGGAGCTTCAGCAGAGCTACTCCAGCAGCGGCGATAAGCTGACCGAGCGGCCCCTCCACCAAGTCCTTGCCGAACTGAAGCGAGAGAAGCGCGCAGAGATGCTCGCTCGCTCGGCTGCGGGAAGAGTTGGGCGATTTCTCGAGCCCGCCTTGAAACCCCTCGGGTTCGACTGGAGAATTGGGACAGCGTTTCTGGGCGCTTTTGCGGCAAAAGAGGTTTTTGTCGCGCAGATGGGGATTGTCTTCTCGGTTGGCGAGGTGGAGAAGGAACGGCAGAAGCTCCGCCAGAGACTCCGAGAGAACTATAGCCCCCTCACGGCGTTCTGCATCATGCTGTTCTCGCTGATTGCAACACCCTGCGTGGCAACCATCGCCGTCACACGACGAGAAACGGGGCTGTGGAGGTGGGCTGTTTTTCAGTTCTTCGGGTTGACAGCGCTGGCTTACGTTCTGACTCTTGGCGTTTATCAAATCGGCCGTCGTTTCGCTCGGTGAGACCGGGAGCCTGAGTTCTTGGAAAGCGTGCGGCCCAGGGGGAACGCGTCCGCCGGCCGATGTCGTCGAGCGCGCTGCTTAACGGTTCGTGCCAGGTCATGGTAGAATTCAACCTTTGTGCGATGGGTTTCGTCTAATAAAAAATGGAGGAAAGACGATGTTAGGACTCATTATCATAACGTCTGCGTTTTGCGTGGCGTTCAACGCGGCGAGCGCCGGTGAAATCGTGAAAGAATTGAACGTCGGATGCAGGGACGGCGGATACCTGCGGGGGATAGGCTTCAAAGACGTGTGGGCCGCGATGGACGCGATAGGAATCTCGCGCGTCGAGGTTGCCGTGGAAGAGGACCTCACGTGCCCGGGCCTTTTTGAGAACGGGACGGCTCCGTATAGAATTGACACGCCGGAAGCCCGACGAAAGCTCCGTAAGAAGCTCGACGAAAAGAAAAAATCAATAGCTGCCTTTTGTGCGGTCGTCAGCCTCGGGAAGGATAAGTCCGACGAGGAGGCCGTAGCGTGGATTGGAAAGATAGCCCAAGCCGCCCTCGAGCTCGGCCCCGCCTTCGGCGGGGTCATCATGGTGCCCGTCGTGGGAAGAGGCTTTTCGGACGAGGAGTTTGTGAAGCGCGGCGGCGACCTGGCAAAGAAGCTGGCCGCCGTCGCGGAACGCTACGACGTGCAAATCGCGTTGGAGAACCTCGGACATTACTGGAATCGGAAGGAAATCCTCGAGCCAGTCCTCAAGGCTGTTCCGACGAACCGCGTTGGGCTTGCTCTCGATATAACGAACATGTACTGGTTCGGTCATCCGCTGAGCGAAATTTACGAACTGGCGGAGAATTTTGCCCCGTACGTCCGGTACGTCCACGTCAAGAACGTCCAGTACCCCGACGAGAAAAAGGAGGTGCGGCGGCCCGAAGGCTGGGAATATGGTAAGTATGCCGCGCCCGTCAGAGAAGGCAACATTGATTTCAGGAAAATCGTTGCGATGCTGAGAAAAGCGGGCTATCGCGGCGACCTGACGCTGGAGAACGACAGCCTCGGAAAATTCGATGCTGCCGGGCAGAAAAAAGTCCTCCAGGACGACGTTCAATTATTGAGGGAAATCATCGCCGGGGCGAAGTAGGTTGGTCCCTCCGAGGGGGCGGCTAATCCCGAGACGACCAATGCGAGATAGGGGCCGGAGGAGGATTGGTGAAGATACGGAGCACTTTTGTCACGCTGTGGTGCTTGACGCTGATTCCGACAGGAGGTTGCATTGTGGCTAACCGAAGTGAGCCTCCCAAGAAGGTTGACGGCTGGGTGCGCTCCGAGCGGCCCAGAAAAGTCAACCGCAAAAACATCTTCGACTACATGGACGGGGCGGGAGAGCTTTACCTCGCCTACTCTTTTGTTCGTCTGGAGGCATGGACCTACAAAAAAGCCGGCGCGCCGGAGATTCTCCTTGAAATCTATGAGATCAAAGACCCCGCGGATGCGTTCGGTGTCCTTTCGTTCGATCTCAATGGGGAGGAAGTGGGAATCGGGCAGAAGTCGGTCTATGGAGCAGGGCTTCTGCGGTTCTGGGAGGGAAGGCACTTCGTTCGCGTTCTGGCGGAAGCGGAGACGCCTCCCACCAGAGAAGCGGTAATGAAAATGGGAAAAGACGTTCAGGCTGACCTGGCGGGGAAGGGCACGCGGGGGGACCTGCCAAAACTTGTGCTAAAGCTCCCCAAAACCGGTCTTCTGCCACAAAGCGTCCACTATTTTCACACTAATGTCTGCCTCGCTTATTTCTACTTTCTTGCCGACGAGAACATCCTGGGCCTGAGCGAGAAAACAAACGCTGTAATGGCGGATTATGGGCCGCCTGTGGGGCGCGGCAAGCTTCTCGTCGTGGAATATCCTTCCGAGCCGTCGAGCAGAAGGGCATGGGAGAAGTTCCACGCAGTTTACCTTGAGGAAAAATTGGCGAAAGGAGGTGCAGTTCAGTCGAAAAAAATCGAAGGAGGGCAGTGGGTATCCTGTGCGATGCACGGGAGTCTGCTCCTCGTTGTATTTGAAGCAAAAAGTCAGGAAGAGTCTGAGAAATTGTTGCGAGAAGCGACATCGAGTTTCAACCAAGGAGGGTGAAAGACCATGAAGAATCATAAGCCAGGAATCACGAGGAGAGACTTCTTTCGCGGGACGGCTCTTGCGGCTTTGTCTTCCGCGATAGGAATGAAGGTCGCGGGCGAGACGCCCAGCACCGAGGGAAAGCAATTCGTCAGCAAGGTTTTCATCGTGCGAGACCAGAAGGCTCTCGACGATATGCACAGGGTAAACTCAGAAGCTGTCTCCGGGATGCTGGACAAAATTATCTGCGCGGCCGCTGGCAAGAATGACGTGTCCGCTGCTTGGACCACGTTTGTGAAACCCGATGATACGGTTGGCCTCGTGCCTACCAGCCACCTCAACGCCACCCACAACGAGGTCGTTCAGCTCGTCAAAGAGAAGCTAACCAAAGCCGGAATTCCCGCCAAAAAGATTCTTAACGCCCAGGGCGGAGGAGGAACTCATAAGGAGTGCACGGCACTCATCCCCCTGCCGAACCTCAAAGCCCACTGGTTAGTCGGCATCGGAACCGTTCTCAAGAACTACATTCAATTCAGCGGCAGAGCCTCCGCTTACCACTATCCCAATAGCAAAGACCTCGGGCGGATATGGTCTCTCCCGGAGGTCAAAGGAAAAACTAAGCTCGTCGTCGTGGACGCGCTGCGACCGCTTTTTGACAAGGGACCGCAGGTTGACCCTCAATATCTGTGGCACTACAACGGCATCATCGCCGGGACGGACCCGATTGCCGTCGAAGCGGTCTGCCTGAAAATCATCCAGGCAAAGAGAGACCAGTTCAAGGGCGAGCCGTGGCCGATTAGTCCGCCACCCATTTGCGTCGAAGCCGCCGACAAGGAGTACCATCTCGGCTGCTCCGACCTCAGCAAAATCCAGGTGGTGAAAATGGGTTGGGAAGAGGGCGTGCTGGTCTGAGCACTTCCTCTGCCGGGTGTCATCCTCCGTCGCTTGCGGGACCGAGCGTCCCCCTGTCGCCTGCGGGTAAGTTGGCTTGTTGCCCGCGATGGTTGTTCCCGCGATGGGCGGGAGACCACCGGGGACCGAGGTGGCATGGGCATCTTGCCTATGAGCACGGGTCGCGCCAAAGGCGGGACGCCACGATTGCGCAGCGGCACCCGGACCCGCGCCCCGCTTGCCGAGCAGCGCAAAATTGTGCTATAATTATAGATAGACCGGGAATCGAACTCGTCGAGAATGCCCGGGCAAGGCGCCCGGGATCGGAGGAAGAATATGACAAAGCTCGTGAGTTTCATGTTGTTCTCCGCGGCGGCAAAGGTGCTCTGCATTACGGTCAGCAGCGAGGACGCGAGTAAGGCGCTCCCCGTCCGAGGACTGCACGTCAACGTCCCGTCGAAGGGGGACATCCCCGCATGTGTACAGTTCATCAAAGAAGTTCTTCCGAAGGAGGGAGTCAACACGCTGATAATGGAATTCAATTACCAGTACGATTACAAGTCGAGGCCGGAGTTTGGCAACCCGAACGCGCCGGGAAAAGAAGAGGTGCGGCAAATAGCGCAGGCGTGCCGCGAGGCCGGGATCGAGCTGATTCCTCAAATCAACTGCCTCGGACATCAATCATGGCGGGAACACACCGGGGCGCTCCTCACGAAACACCCCGAGTTCGACGAGACCCCGGGAAAATACCCGCGAAACGAAGGAATTTATTGCCGAAGCTATTGCCCCCTTCATCCGGAAGTCCACAAGGTTCTGTTCGATTTGATTGATGAACTCGCCGGAGCATGCGAGGCGAAGTCCTTTCACGTGGGGATGGATGAAGTTTTCATTCTCGGAGACAAAGATTGTCCGCGATGTGGGGGAAAAGACGCGGCGGAATTGTTTGCCGGGGAGGTCAAAGTCCTCCACGAGCATTTGAAGAAGATTGGATGCAGAATGTGGATGTGGAGCGACCGTTTCCTCGACGGAAAAGCGACCGGAATTGGGAAATGGGAGGCGAGCGAGAACGGAACGCACCCGGCAATTGATAAGGTGCCGAAGGACATCATCATGTGCGACTGGCATTACGAAAAGGCGCACGAGACACCACGCTTCTTCGCCGGGAAGGGGTTTCAGGTAGTAGCTTGCCCGTGGAGGAACTCGTCGGTGGCGCTGACTCAACTTGCCCATGTTCGCGACGTTCGCGCAGACACGACGAGCCTTCCTGCGGACGTTGGGCAAGGGACGGTCGGTGACCGCGCGCTCGGGATGGTGCAAACGACCTGGTGTGGTTTCAGGTCCTTCGTCGCCTCCTACAACGCCCTGGAAAAAGGGGAGAAGGCGGCCGAGAACAATGCATCGGGAAGCGCCGCGTGTTTCGGGACGCTGTTTGAGCGCATCCGGTCGGGGAAATGAGAAACTGCCGAAGCGCGCAGCCGGGCGGCGAGAGACGATAGTGCTGCCACGTCGGGCGGTGGCCTCGTCGTGGGCTTTCGAGGGAGCAGCGCTCCCCGCGAGCGTGGCCGGCGAATCGCTCGCACGAAATCCTGAGAATTCAGGGAGCAATCGGAGGAGGATTCGCGTTAAGCATTTAAAAAGCTGAGTCCAGCGCAAAACAAAGCGAAAACATCGGAGGGTCCCGATCGCAAAGGGCTTCCGCGCAAGTAAGGATGAAGGTGTACGTGTTGTTGAGAAAGTTGTTTCAATTCCTGGCAGTCGCGCTTCTCGGAATCATGCCCCCCATCTCCCAGGCGAGTCTTTTTCGGTCTCTCGAGCTGGAGGAGCTCGCGGTAACCTCCGACCTCATCGTCCTGGGAAATGTCCTGGGCGTCCAGTGCTCGTGGAACGAAGCACACACCGGGATTCGCACGCGAGTCATACTGAGCGTCGAAAGAATTCTTCGCGGGTCCGCGGACAGCGAGCCTCTCGTCGTCGGGTTACCCGGAGGCGTCCTTGAGCAAGACGGTCTGGGGCAAATGGTCCCCGGAGTGCCTGAATTCGCAGCCGGAGAAGAGGCGATCGTTTTTCTTAGTCGGGACGGGAATCTGCTCTGTCCTGTCGTCGGATGGATGCAGGGGAAGTTTCCCGTCGTCACCGATAAAGCCACCGGCAAAAAGGTTGTTGTGGATAAGTTCGGCAAATGCGCAAGCTACCGCGACCGCAGGCCTGGCCCTCGCGACCTGAAAACTGACACCGGTCAGGAGAGTCCCAGCATCGAGGAGTTCGCTGAAATCGTTGCCGAGATTAAGAAATCCGAGACGGCAGGAGAAATCACCGTAACGTCGGACGTGCCAGCTCCCGGGACGCTGGCATCCCCGACACCTGTCTTGCCGGCGTCCGCTTTTACGGTCGGATACGAGTACTCCGGGCATAAATGGCCTGACGAGTACATACCGGTTAATTTTTACGTTTACACTGGTCGGACTCCACCCTCCGGGATAGCGCTGAGGACCTACGTGGACGCCGTCCGAGCGGCGTTTCAGAAATGGGAAGATGTACCAAGCAGCTATATGGCTTACTTCTACCGGGGAGAGACAGGGGCTTATCCTCCTGACCTGCAGGACACCGACGGGCGAAACGTCATCGGTTGGGTGAGCGGCCTCGGAAACGCGCTGGCGCAGACCGTATATTGGTACTCGGTGCCGGGGGACTACCTTCTCGAATGGGACATTGGTCTGAACGTGGACTCGCGCTTCTCGGCTGCCACGCCAACCCCTTCCTCCGCATACGACCTTCACACGGCCATCCTCCACGAGGCGGGCCACACCCTTTCCCTCAATGACCTGTACAATGGGTCCGACTCCGACGAAGTGATGTACGGCGCACTCGGCAATGGGCAGATGAAAAGACAGCTCAGCGACGGAGATATTGCCGGAATTACTTTCATCTATCCGAATGCGGCAGACCTGATTGTTCTCTCCGTCGAGGGCCCGGCGTCGGCGCTCGAGCACGAACAGGTAGGTCTCTCGGCAACCGTGCGGAACACGGGAGCAAAGGCCACAAATAAATGCCGGATGGACTTCTATCTGTCGCTCAGCCCAACCGGGAGCGACCAAGACATTCTCATCGGAGGAACCGGCATTCCCATTTTGTCCTCTGGCCAGGAGTACAACGTAAGTCTTTCCGGAGAAGTCCCCTTGGTGGCAGCGGAGCGAGACTATTACGTCCGCGCCATTGCCGATGCACAAATGCAGGTGCAGGAGGCCAACGAAGACAACAATACCGATTTCTATTTCCCCGTGAACGTCAGGTTTGACAAGGACGGCGATGGTTTGCCCAATTGGTGGGAGGTTGAGATGTCACTCAACCCGAACGATGCCGCCGGGGATAATGGCGCAGCCGGCGACCCCGATGGCGACGCACTTCTCAATATAGATGAGTACCAGGTTGGGGCCAATCCCCACCTTGCCGATACCGACGGCGATGGCCAGAACGACCACGACGAGGTGACCGCCGGCACGGACCCAACCGACCCTGCCTCGGCGTTCCGCATCTCATACGTCGAGGTGCACGGTGAAGGGAGCGACCGCTGGGTGACGATTTTGTGGACGACGGTCTCGGGCAAACGATACCAGCTCTACTGCCAGGACCGACCCGAAACGCTGTGGGTTCCCCTCGGACCCGTCCATGGAGGAAATGGGTCATTGATCGGCTTCAACGACCTCGAGGGCCTCGGCTTCTCGTCGAGGTTTTACAGGGTTTCCGTGGAGTAGCAACGCTTTCGGGCAGGACGAAAGCCGGTCCGCCCGCTCCGTACGCAAAGAATTGCAGTATAAGCATTCTCCACTTGCGGAAGGGGGGTTCCTTCAATTACTCTCTGCTACGAAACTGAATCCCAAAGCTGAATCCCTCGTCGGAGTGAAGGAAGATTTTTCCCTCGCTCCCTTCGGACCAGCACCCAACTGACGCGAACTCACCAAAGGACACGAGCAAATGCCCACTCCCGTTGCCCATAGCCTGGCAGGGGCGGTCGTCTATGCCCTCTCGACAAGGGGCAGCAAGCTCTTCAAGTCGTGGCGGTGGCTGCTGCTCTGCATGTTTTTTGGCGCAGTAGCCGACCTCGATTTCTTCCCGGGGCTATTCGGCAGACTCGACCTTGCCAACCAGTTTCATCGCCGCCTCATCCACACCCTTCTATTTGCAATCCTCGCTTCGGCGGCAGGCTACGTGGTCCTGAGAGTTCTCCGAAAGCAAAGGCCGGTCCGAAACTCGATCCTCCTATTCGGCTGCGCTTCATCTCACATCTTGCTCGACATGCTTGGCAAAGACTCACGCGAGCCCATCGGGATTCCTTTCCTCTGGCCTCTTGTGCGAAGAACCTTCAAGATTCCTCTCGAGATTTTCCCCGATTTGCGCAAGGACACCTATGCCGAAATGTTTACCTTTCGCACGGTGCGCGTCATAGTGGGCGAGGTCCTTCTCTTCGGCGCCATTTTGCTCGTCGTGACTGCTCTGAAACTGCGACGTGCGGCCAGGGGGGCGCGCGGCCAACAAGACAAGGTCCTTTTGCCGGAGGCGACTGGAAAGGCTCCCTCGATGAGGTATTCCCTTTCGCCAGCCGCAACGCATTGCAGCGACGGTGATAAGTCAGGGATCCACCAGACCGGGGAGGGTGGCGATGAGACTCGTTGAGCGATTAACCGCGCATAAGACCCGGCGGGAAATCCTCATCCGCTGCCCGGCAAAGCTCAACCTCTTTTTGAAGGTGCTCGGGCAAAGAAGCGATGGCTACCACGAAATCCAGACCGTCATGCAGACGGTCACGCTTTTTGATGAACTGAAGATTCTCAGGCAGCGATCGGGGGTCTCGCTGACTTGCTCCGGGGAAGACATCGAGGGAAGCCCCGAAAACAACCTGGCATTCAAAGCCGCAGACCTCTTTCTGAAAAAAGGATACGGCAGCGACGGCGTCCGCATCGAGCTTAAGAAGAACATTCCCATCGCGGCTGGTTTGGGCGGAGGGAGCAGCGATGCCGCCTGCTGCCTCCTCGCGTTGAATGAGCTCTTTCGAGGCGGCGTCTCCGAAGTCGAGTTAAAATCCCTCGCCGCACAGCTCGGAAGCGATGCTCCGTTTTTCATCGAGGGTGGCACGGCGCTCTGCACGGGGAGAGGTGAAATTGTCCAGCCGCTTCGTCCAGCGGTGCAGTTCAGCGGCATTTTGCTTGTCCCAAAAACGTCTCTCAGAACGACCGAGATGTACGCCTCGTTGAAACCGGGAGACTTCCATGGTCCCGACGTCGAACTGATGCTTCGTGCGATCGAAGCCCGCGACCTGAGCCGCATTTCCTCGGCGCTTTTCAACAGCTTCCAGCGAGTCGCTTTTCAAAAAGTGCCTGAGCTGGTTGACTTGAAAATCAAGCTCGAGCAACTTGGCAGCGTTGGCGCCGTCCTCTCCGGCAGCGGCCCGAGTCTCTTCGGAGTCTTCGCAAGCGCTCCCGAAGCAGAGGTCGGCTTGGCGCGCTTAACCCGTCGAGAATTGGCAAAAACGAGATTTTCCGCTCTTGTGAGTTCCTTCTGAACCGCTGGGCCGTTGAGTTGTGTCCTTTGGCAGTATTCAAGTGTCCTTCATGGATCGAGAAGGTCCCCCCGCCGAAAAGAACCACCCACTCGGGCAACCCCGCCGAAGGCGGGGCACGGAAAGCCCGAAAAGTAGTCGAGGCGCGACGCCGCCCGCTAATGCCTTTCGCAATGTGTCCAATTGAGCCTGTGCGAGGTCCGAGTCCGCCGGTCATTCCAGGAGCCAAAAAACTCCTCTCAAACCGCCCCGTTCCGCCGGAATAACGCGAAAAGTCTGATGGTATTTGCCACGTTACCGAATCCTTTCACGCTGGTCCCCGAGGTTTGGCACGGTTATTGTACTTCAGCATGTCGCCCATCCGCTTCAGGATGTCGCCTTCGGCCCGAGCCGAACCGTGCCTTCTGCCGAGACGGTGGATAGACTCATCTGAACTCACTCTGAGGACAAAAGTGGAAAGACCAAAGATACTCCTTCTTGGGGAGCATTCGGAGGAACTTGAGGGCCTCCAGAGATTGGCGTCCGGAAACTACGAGTGCAGGTGGGGGGAACCTCACGATGCCCTCCAAGACGAAGGAGTGCTTAGTTCTTTCCGACCGGATGTGATTGTTGTTGACCTTCCGCCCTCCAGAACGGCAGAGCTGGAACTTGCCATAGGGCTGTCAGAATTCTGTCCTCCCCTCCTTGTCGTAAGAGACGAGGCGACCTCCCGGACCGACGTGACGGGTCGTTCGGTTGGGCTTCTCGACTCCGTGCGACGAGAGGAGGTGCTTCACATTGCGATTTCCCGGATAGAGCGAATCCTTGCAAGACAGAAGCTGCGTGACCGCATCCGATGCGTCAGGAAAGGCCTTTACGAAAAAGGCGCTGGTGTCCCGGAGATCGTGGGGCAGAGCGAAATCTTGCTGGAGGCCCTGGAAAGGGCCTACCAATGCGCCGAGAATGATGCGCCTTTGCTCGTCATGGGAGAGTCCGGCACTGGCAAGGAATTACTTGCCCGGTTCGTGCATTACGCCGGGAGAAGGTATAGCGAACCTTTCATCCCCGTAGATTGCGGGGCACTTCCCGAGCACTTGTTTGCGAACGAGGTTTTCGGACATGCTCGGGGCGCCTACACCGACGCGAGGGAGGAGCGAAGAGGCTTGATCGAGGAGGCTGACAAAGGAACGCTTTTCTTAGACGAGGTCAGCTCCATGAGCCAGAGCAATCAAAGCAAGCTCCTGCGGTTTCTACAGGAGAAAGAGTTTCGGCGACTTGGCGATTCGCAAATCCGCAGGGCTGACGTGAGAATCATCGCCGCAACTAATCTCGAGCTTGCCGCGGAAGCCAACGCTCGGCGATTCCGCCCGGACCTCTTTCACAGGTTACACGCCCTCTCCGTGACAATCCCTCCGCTGAGGGAGAGGAAGGAGGATATACCGCTGCTTGCACGGCATTTCCTCGCAAAGTTTTGCAGGCAGTTCGGAAAAGGCCCAAAGGGCTTCCATCCATCCACGATGGAAAAGCTGACGTCCTATGAATGGCCAGGAAACGTTCGGGAGCTTGAGAACACAATTTTGCGCGGCGCCGTCACCTCTCCCGCGTCCGAGATGCTGCCCGACGACCTTGAGATTACCTCTCCCGAGCAGCCCCGTACGGGGCTGACCCAGTCTTTCAAGCAGGCCAAGAAGAAGATTGTTGACGAATTTGAGCGAACCTATGTCTCCCAAATGCTGGCCGCATTTGGTGGGAACATCTCTCGAGCGGCGAAAGCTGCCCGAAAGAACAGACGGGCCTTCTGGGAGATAATGAAAAAGCACAGAATCCGGGCAGAGGATTTCCTGACAGAGGAACCCAAAGCTGCGCACCCGGACCAGAGGACGGGTTTCCCACCGGGTTGAGCGAGGGACGAGCGGACAATTTTGTCCTACTTTGACCTTTTTGTCATACCCTGCCTTCGCGGTAGCCATTTGCCCCGGTCGTTCAGACGCTCTCAAGCCACATCCGCTCCTCAAAGGCGCGAATTTCCATCCACCGTAGAAAAAGCGCGTGTCAACCCGGTTAACGTCCCGCCTTGCAACTTCCAGGACCGGCTCCTGACAAGAACTTTCCAAAGTCCTGACATGGATAAAAACATCCTGCCTGTGCCCAAAGGCGGCTGAAGAGTCGTCGTCACAACCTGCGAGTTACTAAGAGGATACATCCGAAGCCGTTGAGTGGCCGGACTTCGGCACACTTCTTGGAGACATCCTCGCCATTCAGTCATCACCTCACGTCAAACGGAAAGATGGTCGGAATGGTGAGTCCTCGGAATACACAAAGCCAGATACAACGGGTCGCCTTCAAGATAATGGACTACCTTCGGGAAAACCCCTCGGCGAAAGACTCTTGCCGGGGCATCGCCTCCTGTTGGCTTGGCGAGGAGTTCGATGTGGTTGAGAGAGCCCTGTTCTTCCTGGTTGGAAGCGGTCTGGTCACCAGGGAGACACGTCACGGGACAGCCTTTTACAGGTTGAACAAGCAGTCCTCAAGCGGGAGGCGAACGAAAGGCGATAACAACAGAACCCATGCGGGGGGACAGGGGTAGAGCATGAAGAAGACATCGGCAAGCCGCGGGGGCTTCACTTTAGCGGAAGTCATCATCGCCCTGCTGCTTCTGAGCCTTACGGCGGGTGGAACACTCTCGGCCTTTTTGATGGGGCGCATCTCGTCCTACCACTCGCGCTATCACGTCCAGGCCATGAACCTTCTCCAGGCAAAGGTTGAGGAGCTTTCGGGGGGAAAATATGAGGATGTGCACGACCAGGGACCTTTGCCAGCTATTATTGACGCGGGATCCGACCTCGAGTGGGGAACCGCCGACGACTTGTTAGGCACTCTCTGGGTCGAAGTCAACGACAGCAGAGACCTCGATGGAGACGGTGACACGGGTGAGGAGGAGATTGACCTGGACGGCGATGGCATAAATGATCCGTGCAAGCCTGTCCGTGTCAGCCTGACATGGACATGTCTTTCGTACGGGGGGGACACACCGATGATGGTTTCTCTGGAAACCTTCATATCAGACAAGTAGGGGTAACTATGGATCAAAGTTGTTCGACAGCGAAACAAAAGCCATTGTGGCGCGGATCGCGTGGATTCACGCTGACAGAAGTCCTCGTCGCTGGGGCAGTGTTCATGATTCTGTCCCTGGGCGTGATCAGCGTCTATCGGATGTCCGTTCGCACCTGGCACGAGGGATGCGCGCAGGTCGCGCTTCAGCGCAAACTTTCGATAGCGATGAGGGAGATTATGGAAGGTGGTCGCGGCTGTGCCGAGAATCGTCAGCACGGCCTGAGAGAGGCCAGCAACGTCAACGTCCTCACGCCGCGAACCATCGAGTTTACAAGCGGCGTGGACGGGGCAAAACGGGAGTTCTATCTGAACGGCAACGAACTGGCGTATCGGCCCGCCAACGGCAGCATCGAGACGATCTACGACCCCTCGCGGTCAGGATCGCCCCTGGTGACATCGTCGTCGGACACGGACGTGCAGTTTACGCAGCTCTCGGACGGCTCCGTGGAGGTCCGGTTAATGGGCAGAGAGAAAGTGGGGGACCGCTGGGTGAGCGCCTCCCTCGTCACCAGAGTCGCTCCGAGGAACTAAGGGAGAATTGGGGATATGTACATGAAGATGGAGAGTTTTTTTGTGCGGCGCCGACAGAAAGGCATCGCACTCGTCATGGTGTTGGTCATCATGCTCGTGTTGGCAATCGGGGCAGTGTCCTTTCTGGGCCTCACCAACACAGAGATACAGATGACTCGCCGCGACCTGGAAACGACACGAGCGTTCTACGTTGCGCAGGGGAGTGTCGAAAAGGCTGTAGCCGAGCTGAGGGTTCTTTTCTCCAAGAGCAAGGGCCTGGCGGCGGGCGACCTGGCCAAGATCACCCCTCCTAACTACGAGGACTTTACTTTCAACGAGTTTTCAGTTGCTCTGGATGGCGAACCCTACGGAGGCGCCCTCGAATGCGGAACCTACAAGGGACTGCGGGGCATGGTCCAGAAAATCAACATTATAGCGAAGGACTCGTCGCTCCCCTTCCCTGACGTGAAAGTTCGAATCAGAGAAAACGTGGAGGCTCAGTTCATTCCGATATTTCAGTTCGCCATCTTCTACACCGAGGACCTGGAGATTCTCCCTGGCCCCCCCATGACCGTCCTCGGCCCGGTTCATTGTAATAAGGACATCTACATCGGCTCGGGTGAGGTCGTCAACTTCGATTCTCTCCTCACCTGCGTCGGTAACATTTACCATTACAGAAAAGACGCCACCGAGATGGCCAACGGAGCGGTCCGAATCAAGGATGCCGACGGGGTGTATCGGGACATGTTGAATCCCGACGGGACATGGCTTGACAGCAACCACCCGGACTGGGCCGCAGAATCAACTGCTCGGTGGGACGGCAATGTCGCTTCCGCCGCCCATAACACACCGAGCCTCGGTTTTCCTCTCGCAACCCCCGGGCAACCTCGCGCAGTGATCGAACGCGGTCAGCCATCGGACGGACCGGAAATGGAAGGGAGGTACTACTACAGAGCCGATCTGGCAATCCTTGACGATGTCGCCTATGACAAATCGGGCGCTCTGATTAGTCTCTCCTACCCGGTCACTTTGGAGGGCGGTGGAACCGAGTACGTCAGCCCTATCTCCACGAAAAGCTTCTACAATTACCGCGAGGGAAAGACCATCAGGGTGACCGAGGTGGACGTTGCGAAGTTGCGAGCCTGCGGGCATTTTCCTGCCAACGGTATCCTTTACGTCTCCAGGACGCAATGGGGAGGCATCACTCAGGAAGCTGTCCGGCTCGTCAATGGAACGGAGTTGCCTCCGCAGGGCTTGACCGTAGTGACCGACAACCCCCTCTACATTAAGGGCGACTTCAACACCGTGAACAAGAAACCCGCCAGCGTGATGTGCGACGCCGTCAACATCCTCTCCAACAACTGGCTGGATGAGCACAGTTCGGGAGGGCTAAACCAACGGTTGGCATCTTACACTGAGGTCAATGTGGCAATCGTCGCGGGCAACACCGTCACGGTACAAGGCCAGTACAACGGTGGCGTCGAGAACATGCTGAGGTTTCTGGAAAACTGGGACGGAGTCACGCTTGGGTATCGCGGGTCCCTCGTGGCGGCATGGAACAGCGAGATTGCCACGGGGAACTGGATTTATGGAGGCTTCCACTACACGGCTCCGAACCGCGCCTGGTCTTACGACACCGATTTGAGCGACCCCAGCAAGGCGCCTCCAGGCGTGCCGTGCGTCTATACTGTGGAGGTCGCCCATTGGCAGTACGACTGAGGGCAGCACTGGCACCTGCGAGCACCACACGTGTATTTGCGCGGGCTCTGAATGTGTATCGCGACGAACACTGCAAGATCAGTTTTTTTGACCTACAGGCTGAACAAGACTGCCGGGAGGTGACCGAATGCCCTACGAACGATTTTCGCGCGAATCCGGAAGCACCAAGGTCGTGAAAACGACGCCGCCTTTGGCGGGGGCGCCAGAGGATTCAGTGACGATGAATCATCGAGGCTTTACGCTGGTTGAGATCATCATGGTGGTTTTTGTCCTAGGAATGCTTCTGGCAATAGGTATCCCGAACTACCTTCGTGCTCGGACGGAAACCCAGAAGAACCTGTGCATCAACAATCTCAGGGTACTCGACGCGGCAAAAGAGGAATGGGCTCTGACCGACCGTAAGACGCAGGGAGAACCGGTCAACGAGGATGAAGTGAACGCTCTCTTGAAGACGGGGACCCCTCATTGTCCAGCCGGAGGGCACTACGCTTATGGCGCCGTAGGCAGCACGCCGAAGTGCAGCCTGGCCGCGACGTACGGACACCTGTTACCCGACCCCGGCGAGCAGCTAAACCCACGACCTCAGGAACCAGAGGTGGCAGCGGTAGGAATACCCAGTCCACCCAAAATTGTACCGATACAGGAACCGGAAATGACACGGGAGAGGCGGAAGGGACGAATTCGCTTCACGGCGCCACGACCATCGCGCGCCACGAGATAGACAGCTTGACCCGCCCGGGCAAATTGGGCCTCATTTGAACGTGCGTGCCAGACACAGGACATCGAACCCTCAGCCTCGTCTCTCGACCTTTTTCACTGGGACATAACCCGATAATAGCGCCTGCTGATTCCAGTCGTGTCTTCGCCGGGCCAATGGGTCTCCGTCGAGGGCCATGTGCCGGTGGCGTTCTGCCACAGGCTGCTGAACAGGTCATCCGTCCACTGGACGGTGTATCGTTCAGCCCCGAACCTCTCCCAGCTCAACGAAACCACGTCCCCTTCATTCGCAATGGATGGCCTGGGCGGGAGAGGGCCTTTCTTCCAACGGTTGACCATGGCATTGACCCAGGAATAGTAGGACCGCTGTGGCATGCCGGTGTGACTCTGACTCCATGTGTCGGTCCCTCCGCAGAAGATTACCGTGGCGCGATGGTTGAGCCATGGTTCCGGATGGTCTTCGCTGCCGGCGTTTTCGCCGAGTTCCTCTGCATCCGTCGTGTCGAGCGCGTCGTCGGGAAAGCCTCCAACGGGAAACCAGGCGTACTCCCCGTCGAGGACTGGATCATCGCCCGTCCAGGCGACGGCATTGTGGAAGTCGAACGTGCAGACGTTCGTGAGGGGATAATCCTGGAACGCCTCGGTGCCTGTCGGGTCGTATTGGTGGAGCCAGTCTTCTCGCAGCCACCGGGCGAATTCACGGCAGTTGCGTGCCTCCGCCTCGGACAGATCGCACATCGGCGGAGCCTGCATGGCGATGAACAGAAGGTTGGGATGCCCGACGAAAATATTCAGCATCCCCCGGTACGCCACCTTCAACTGAGCCAGCGACGACTCGGCGCCAGACCAACTCCCGTGACTCCAGTGAACTGTTGAGTACGAGTCGGATACCGAATCCGTCGAGTTGAGGTAGATGAAGTTGTTCACGCCGTTGTCCGAGTGCGGTGTTCCGGCAACAATGTGCCCCTCCCCATCGTAAGAGGTGTCGTAGCTGGAGACGCTGGAACCCGGATAGCATGGCTTGAACATAATGATGTCCATTTTCTCCGCCTGGTACTCGTACCACGTTAGCATGAACTCATCGGCGGGAATCTCCTGGGTCGGCGTCACCCCGGGGCCTTCGTAACGGTAATACTTCTCGCCGACCTTGACGCCGAGTTCCCGCTGGAAGCGCTTGTACCAGTGGCGATAGTCCGTATCGTTGTTTTCGTAAACGTATTGCTCCGCGATCCGGGAATGGAGCGTGTAGCTGAGTGAGCTCAGACCTGCCTCGAGGCCGTCGGCAAGGAGATTGCCGCCGCAAGAATGGTGAAAGAAGTTGAAGACGAGGGAGCTGACATTCTCCGGAGTCCTGAAATCGTACTCGTCGAATTCGGCGCGAACAAGCGGGGCGAAAGCGGTTACAAAAAGCGGGACTGCAAGGGCACGTGTGGCATAGGAGAGGCATTTCATAATTCAATCCTCCTTCGGTTCGGCGTGAAAGCTGGTACCCGTCGGCTCAGCCAAGCCACGACCGCGAACAGGTCCACATCCTCCGGTAATGCGAAACTCGTGCTATTCATTTGCCTCCTCCGTTCGCAGGCTTTCACCTTCCTCCGCGCATTTTAACACATCGCCCCGCCCACTTGCCCCTCGGAACGCTGTGCCAGCCCGGGGGAAGGTGGTAGTTCAGGCCGCCTTCCTTCAAGATTTTCAAAAGAATCTTGATGAATTCGGAGACTTCGCGGACAATGAGCGAGCGGCGGTTGAGAGCGCCATCGGTATGGCAGGCACGCCGCGGCGTCCCTGCGATACAATAAAAGCGATTTTCTCAGGAGTGGACATCCATAATAGGAGCAATCATGAAACGAGAAACCAAGCTTCACACATCGAGGTCATTGCTCACAAAACCAAACAAAACCTCTCGTCGGGAGTTCCTGGCACAGAGTGGAAGAGTGGTCGCAGGCTCCGTCCTGGCCGGCGTCGCTGTGCCCTGGGTTCACGCCGCGGAAGACAATACCATCCGGCTGGCGTTGGTTGGGTGCGGCGGGCGCGGCTCAGGGGCGGTCGGCGACGCTCTTTCTTCTTCAACCGGACCGACAAAGCTTGTCGCCATGGCAGACATCTTCGAGGATAGGCTGAGAGGGTCATACAAAACCCTCAGCGACAAGTTCGGCCAGCGGATTGACGTGCCGCCGGAACGGCGCTTCGTGGGCTTCGATGGTTATCGCAAAGCCATTGATTGCCTGCGCCCGGGCGATGTCATGATTCAGACGACGCACTCGGCCTTCCGGGGCATGCATCTTGAGTATGCCATCGGAAAGGGCGTGAATGTCTTCATGGAGAAATCGTTTGCGCCGGACCCGGGAAATATCAAGCGCATCCTCCGCTTGGGTGAGGCGGCCGAGAAAAAGAACCTGAAGATCGGCTGCGGGCTTATGTGCCGGCACTCGTCTTCGCGGCAGGCGCTGATTCAGAAAATCCGCGACGGCGCGCTCGGAAACGTTCAACTCATTCGGGCCTACCGAATGGACCCCGGCGCGCGGATGGAGCCATTCAAGGGCGGCGAGAGCGAGGTGCTCTGGCAACTCCGGCGTCCGTACTTCTTCATGTGGGCGTCGTCTGGGTGGTTCATCGAGATGATGATTCACCAGGTTGACGAGTGCTGCTGGATAAAGGACGCCTGGCCTGTCGCCGCCCACGGCTTAGGCGGACGCGAGCCGGACAGCCCCGATTGCAGCCAGAACCTCCACATCTACGCCATCGAGTACACCTTTGCCGACGGCACCAAGGCGTTCGTCAACAGCCGTGCCATCCCGAAGTCCCATAACGATTTTGCCACGTTCGTCCACGGGACGAAATGTGCGGCGCAGTTCTCGGGCAACATTCACGCCCCGACCGTCCACATCTACAAGGACCAGCGGACTTCCGATGACGACATTGCCTGGCGGCCGGAGGAGGAGAAAGTCAGCCCGTACCAGGTCGAGTGGGACGTGTTGCTGAGCGCAATCCGCCAGAATCGTCCGCACAACGAGGTCCGGCGGGCGGCATTTTCAAATCTCGCCTCCATCATGGGGCGCGCCGCCGTCCACTGCCAGAGGATTGTCACCTGGGACGAGCTAATGGCTTCCGACTTCAAGTTTTGCCCGAGCGTGGAGAGCCTGACCAAAGACAGCCCGGCACCGGTCCAGGCGGATTCGCAGGGGCGGTATCCGGTTCCGGTTCCCGGCGCGTGGGCGGAAATCTGAACCGAGCCGCAGGCGCTAAACCCAAGCCACCGGCTCCGGCGTCTCGCAGCCCGCGCTGTGCCGATCTCAGGATGTCGTGGCAGAGGCAATGCTGACGTCATGTGGCAAAGTAAGTTCCGAGTTTCGTCTCTCCTGCGCAGACTGAAGGACAGGGGCCGGGGTAGCGGACATTGTTTGGAGTGCTGAAGCGGAGCTTCAGCTTTTATCGCGGCGAGCGAAGCTCCCGCGCCGACGTGGTGGCGTTGCCGATGCGGATGCTTACGGGGGTGAGTCCAAGGACCGTCTGTGGGGAACACCGCCGTCGTGGGGAGTGCTGAAGCCATGCTTCAGCCTTGTAAGGCGGGAGCAAGCTCCCGCACTCCATCTATGAAAGCGGGTCGTCAAGTTAATTTTTTCGCATTTTTATCCTGCCATTTTGTGTGCCCTCGGTTTGGCGGCTGTGAATCACTCCTGAG
>CAYZXL010000057.1:0-31568 GCA_964482435.1 uncultured Verrucomicrobiota bacterium | reverse complement strand
TTCGACCCAAATCCCCCTCAAAAGGTGCGAAAAATCCCTTGTTCCTCAGAGCTGAAACCCGGGGTGTGGCTGCGAATCGGTGGCAGATTTGGAGCCTCGACCTGAGCTCTTCTCGTGGTCGCCCGCGGAACGCGGGGCGGGATTGATGTTGGGTCCCGCCTTCGGCGGGATTGACATGGGCAAGATGCCCATGCCACCAAAATACAGCGGCGCCCGAAACCCGCTCGCCTCCCGCTCACTTCGCGTTTGCCTGCCGCCGCTGCCGTTGCTCGGAACAGGTCGTTCCACCCCGCGTTTCGCTTGCAATCGCACATCTATCTCCGCACAAGGCCCTCCGCTGCCGAGAGAAGCTCTTCGAGACACGAGGGTTCGACGCAGAATCTGAGGAAGCGAACGGGGTTTCTCGCGTCAACGCTGACCCGAAGGCTCAGGTTGGAGAAGCGCTTCACGGAAAACGGAAGGTCCACCGGGGCAAATTCCTTTCCCATGGGCACGTCGGCAGCGGTCAGCCGCCGATAGGCAACGACCCGTCGGCTTTTCATGTCCTGGGCGTCAATGATGAGGGAATCTTCCGGCCCCAGGGCCTCAAAACTGAGCCAGAAACGCGCGATGTACTCCCCCGCGAAAAACTTGAGCCGCCCCGTACGGGACAGGTAACCGGGCTTATGCTTCGCGGGGTCGTACACAACGACTTTTTGCTGAGTCAATTCGTCGGTCTGTATCTCGCCCGCGGCGATTATTTGGTCCCCGGCAGGGAGCTCGAGAGTTAATTGTTTCCTCAAAGTCTGGGGCGAGATTTCTCCCCACGCGGCGACGCGGATTCTCGTTTTTGACGGACGATTTATGCCGGCCAGGGTGGAATAACGCTCGCTCGGCTCCAGGAAGGAGAACTTATAGGGTTGCTGGTTGGTGATGCGCCGAACGGCAGTGCTGAAAATGGGTAAAGCGAGGATTGCTGCGATAACCATATTGAAACAGCGGTGCCACGGCATTTCTTTTTTCTTCGCCCACTGGAGGAGCGCGATTGCCCCTCCAACCCATAACACGAAAAGCACAATCCCGAACGGGTCCTCAATCTGGTTGACCCCACGCCAGGTCCCCACGTAAGGATAGAACAGCGCGATAAGCTGCGCCGCGGGAGAGAACCAGCGGGCGTTTTCCGCCCCGCGGTAGAAGCGGTCCGGATGCATTAGCACTAGGACAGTCATCCATACCGATATTGCCGTAAGGACGGCAAACATCGCCCTGAAAAACCTGTCCCGGCGGACCGAAAGAAAAGACGCAAACGGAAACAGGAGCAACGGCAGCACCGAGACCAGAAACCGCCCGGGAAAGCATGCCCCGCCGTACCAACCTCTCCGGCCCAACGCGGGGAGATACACCACCAGGAAAACCCAGAACCACAATTCCCGCCAGAACCTCAGCTTACTTGAGAATAATCCGATGAGAACGCAAACCAAGGGAATGAAATACCCGGGCGAGGAGACCAGAAGCCCTTTGTAACGATCCATGAAAACCCCGAGAAGGCCCGTCATGCACGAGAAAAGGTCCGTCCCCCGGCTGCGATATCCGCCTGTCCAGGCCTGGGGGTCGAGCTTCTCCAAACCTGTCAAACCCGGCGGCTCATCCCAGCAGTGGCCGTACCAGCCCTGGTTGAGAACAATAAGAAGCACGGCGCTGACGAAGAGCGGAGCAACGAAGAGCGCCATGCTTTCCTTCTTCCTGCGGAAAAACAGCCACGCGATGCCCCACACCGACAGGAGGGAGGTCGGGATGGCAAGACGCGGAATGTGAAGCCACGGAAGAAAACCTATCAGGCACCCCGTAGCAAGCCATCCCCAACGATTGAGCGCCTCCGGTCTCATCATCCTCCACACGACAAGCAGAACTATCAGTGCCGAAGGCAGCTCCGGATAGGCCCGGCAGGCATAGAAAACGATTGGAGTCGTGAAACAGAAGACTGCCCAACACCCCAGGGCGAATTCCGAGCGCTGGCGAAGCCCGAACGCTATCCAGAAAAAGCTCACCGCAAACAGCGACGAAATCCCTACCAGGACGCCCATGGCCCCCTTCACCTTGCCCACTGCCCAGCCGGGAGCCAGAAGGACGGGGAGACCAATGGAGTGATAGGAATAGGCTTTGCCTGGGGGCGATTTCGCAGACAGGTGTTTCGCAAGGTAGTACTCCTGCAAGTACCTGTAGTCGGGCAATTGATTGACGAGGTCCCGGTCGAAGTCTTCCGCCAGGCTCTGGGCTTGAACCAAATAATGGGCTTCATCACCTGCCGTATAGCCGAACGCCATGTCAAGTCGTTTCATAAAGACGCCATAGACCAGCAGGCTCACCACGAACAGACCGACGCTCCACCGCCATTTGTGCGACGAGAGTGAGGCGTCGAGATTCCGAAAAAGCGCCGCAGGGATGAGTTTTGCCTCGATGAAAAAGAGGAAGACTACCGAGGAGAAAACCGCGGTCGGGAGGAGGAATTTGTTGACGAACGGAAGAACCGGAAGCGCTGCCATAGCGCCCGGAACCAATTGAATCAGGCCGATCAGGAGGAAATACAACGGGGAGAGGACCCGCCCACACACCCGTGCGGTTTCCTCTGCCGCACCTGACCCTGTTTCCCGACGCAGCGCAAGGAGCGCCAGAAAAATGGCCGACGCACCAACAACCGAAAGTCCCACAAGGATTGGCAGTCTGGAAATTGGAAGCAGACGCCAGAAGAAGAGCCAGTTGTCCTCATCCGGATGGACAAACCCGAACGGGGCGCCCGCCACCCACAAATACAGCCCCACAATCAGGCCAAACTTGCCCGCCTCCAAAACGAGCTTCCGCGTCCCATTTCGTTGAGGTCGAATTCGTGCTGTGAAATTGGTGCTCATCGCTTGAACACAATGCTATGTCGGCTTCTGACAGAATCTCTCGGTCTGGCGCGCTCACTCGGCTGACCACGCCGCAAGGTAACACAAGAGTCCCGCCTTCGGCGGGATTCCGGTGCGTCTTGATTTCCTTTCCCCGCAAGCCTACGAAAAGGATATTTTTCAGGACACGAAAATGCAACGAGAAAAGTCAGAGTGCCGCATCCCCTCACCTACGGGCGGCAGGCGCGGCAGAAAAGGAACAATAATTTTGACAGCATAACAGGATGGACCGGATAATCCTGAGAATCCTGTTAATCCCGTCTGACATCCCTCTGCGCTGAAAATAACCGCTACGCGGCGAGCAGGCAGGGCTCTCGCAAAGCCGCCAAGACCCAAAGAGCGGTGCCCTCTGAACCCTCCGCGCCTTTGCGTCTTGGCGAGAGAAAACGGAATCCGGGTTCTGGCCTCAAAGTGACCGCTGCCCACACTGGATTTTCATGGTCTCCGGGTGAGCGAAGTTCATGGAAGACTGCGGTTTCTGCGTCCTCTGCGGTGAGTCCATCCCAGGACTGAGGCATTACACGCCCGGTTTGTTCTTTGCTGACCGCGGTCGCAGGGAAATGGTAAAGTGGGTTGGGTGTCTTTCTTGTGCCGCTTTTTGCGTTGGAGATGGAGCGGCAGGCGCCTGGGTAGTTCCAGCGCCTCGCCATCGCAGCGGCAAGCTGGGTAATAGTCCACAAATGGAGCTTTTGCCATGTCGAGGACAAATACATTGCCTCGTGGTATGAGACGTAGAGATTTTCTGAAAGGGCTGGCGGCGGGCGTCGGCGTTCTCGCTTTCACGCCCGCATCTATTTCATCGGAGGAGTCAACAAAGGGCCGCGGCTCGGTCATCTACTTCACCAAGTTCCTCCAGGGTCTGCAAGCCGAGGAAATCGCCCGCCTCGTCAAAGAGCTTGGCTTCGACGGGCTTGACCTTGCTGTCCGGAATGGCCAATGCGTCAACCCCGACAACGTTCGCGAGGCTCTGCCGAAGGCGATGAAGGTTTGGAAAGAAGCGGGTTTGTCGGTACCCATGGTTTCGACCGAAACCAGCCTCGTTGACCCGCGGCACCCGACCGCTGAAGCGATATGGACTGCCTGTGCGGAAATGGGTATCAGGAACGTCAAGATTGGCTATTGGGCGTGGAGAGAGGGGATGAGCTACCGAAAGCTTTTCGAGAAAGCCCGGCGGGACCTGGAGGGCTTCGCGAAGCTCTCCGAAAAGCACGGTGTGCGCACCCTCGTCCACAACCATTCCGGGTTTTATCTCGCCTGCAATGCTTCGACGTTGATGGCACTCCTTCAGGATTTCGAGCCTTCTCTCGTCGGCGCTTACATTGACCCGGCGCACCTCGCCGTCACCGGCGAGCCTCTTCCTCTTGCCATAGAAATCGTCGGAGACCATCTTGCGATGGTTGCCGTCAAGAACGTCGCCTATGTTCGAGAAGAGACTGCCGGCGGCGTCAAATGGGAGAGAAAGTGGTGCCTCCTCCGCGATGGGCTTGTGGATTGGCCCGCCGCCATTTCGCTTCTCAGGAACAGAGGTTACTCCGGTCCGTTCAGTCTTCACGGCGAGTACTCCGGGCCGGAGGAGCGCGAGGCCATCCTTAAGAACGTTGCTCAGGACGTGAAGTATCTGCGGCGAATCCTCGAGTGAAGCAAAACAAAAGCCTCCGTCTCCGATTCCTGGACTTCTGTCCTCGGAGCGTTTTCGCAAAGGTTTGCGTTTCGATATGAAGATGCAGTTTCCCTCGTCACGTGCACCCGGAGGAGAGCCCGGAATGCGCGGCACGCCTCCCCTCTTCTCGCGCGACGCGGCGGAGAGTCCCGGGAGACCGACCTGGCGAAAGGCAAGCGTGTGCCTGGTTGCATTCGGTTTTCTCGCGGCGATTTTACTACAGGCGTGCAGCGAAAATCCCGGTCCCCCGGGGCGTCCCTTCGTCAAAACTGGCCTCGATGTCTTAGTCGAGCAGCGATACCACGCTTTGAAGGGGAAGCGGGTCGGATTGATTTGCAACCAGTCGGCGGTCAACTCAAGAGGCGAGCATATAATTCGTCTGTTTCGCAACCAGGACGTCTTTCAACTCGTCTGTCTGTTTTCGCCCGAGCACGGGTTGCGGGGGGGCCTGGAGGGGAACGTTCCATCGGGAGTTGACCCTGAGACGGGCTTGACCGTTCACAGCCTCTATGGGGAGACCCGCCGCCCCACGGCTGAGAGCCTCCGGGGCATTGACACACTCGTCTTCGACGCCCAGGACGTCGGTGCTCGCTTCTACACGTACATCTCCACGATGGCCATGTGCATGGAAGAAGCCGCCCGGCACAGAATCAAATTTGTCGTTCTCGACAGACCAAATCCCATCACCGGGACAAGAGTCTCCGGCCCGGTCCTCGACAAGAGCTACGAAGGGCAATTCATATCTTACTTTCCTCTCCCATTGACCCACGGGATGACGATTGGCGAGCTTGCACGCATGTTCAATGTGAAGTTCCGGATTCGGTGCGACCTCACCGTCGTCAAGATGAGGGGTTGGCGACGGCGAATGTGGTTCGACCAGACCGGTCTTCCCTGGGTCAACCCTTCTCCGAACATCCGAAGCCTCGTCGCCGCGACGCTTTATCCGGGTTTCGAAATCGTTGAGCGAACCAACATGTCAGTCGGGAGGGGAACAGCCGCGCCGTTCGAGCTTTACGGCGCCCCCTGGATGGATGGGAAAAGGCTCGCCGAGGAGATGAACGGGCGGAGACTCTTAGGGCTTCAGTTCGTTCCTGCGGAGTTCACCCCCGACCGGAGCGTGTTCGCCAGCGAGAAATGTTTCGGCGTGCGAGTTATTTTGACCGACAGGAACAGGCTCGATTGCGTTCGGGCGGGGCTGGTTCTGGTTGAGGCAATTTACAGGTTGCATGGGGATGCGTTCGGGATAGACGAGATTTCTCCGATGATTGGCGACCCAACCGTAGCCGGGAAGATAAAGGCAGGTGTCTCCGTTGTCGCGATTATCAGGTCCTGGCGCCCACGCCTCCAGCGCTTTTTGACAGACAGGGAGCGGTATCTGTTGTACCAGTAGGTCATCGAGGAGGGCCAAGAATGCAAAACCTTTTGACCAGGCGGCGCTTTTTGCAGTTGGGGATGGCGGCGGGAATCGCCGCACGGTTTGGAAAACTCTCGGCAGAACAAGGTAGGTCCGCCCCGACACGCCTCGGCTACATCGGCGTCGGCGGCAGAGGGACTTACCTGCTCAGGCTATCGCTCGGAATGCAGGAAGTTGAAGTCAGCGCTATCTGCGACATAAACGAAGCCAACCTCAACCGGGCGATTCAAATCGTTCAGGAGGCTCGGGGCGCAAAGCCCTCTGGCTATTCTGCGGGTCCGACCGATTATCGGCGATTGCTCTCGCGTGAGGACGTTGATGCGGTTGTCATTGCCACGCCCATGCAGCTCCATGCGCAGATGGCGGTTGATTCCCTTCGCGCCGGAAAAGCCACCCTCAGCGAAGTCGCCGCGGCTTGCACCCTTGACGAATGCTGGGCACTGGTCGAAGCCGTCGAAGAAACGGGACGGCTCTACATGCTCTCGGAAAACTGCTGCTACCTCCGCTCCTGCATGATGATACTGAACATGGCGCAGCAGGGCGTCTTCGGGGACATCACCTACGCTGAGTGCGGGTACGTCCACGATTGCCGCCAGATCAAATTCAATTCCGACGGGTCGCTGACGTGGCGGGGCGAGCTGGCTCGCGACAACATCGGCAACCTCTATCCGACCCACTCGCTCGGCCCGGTTGCTCAGTGGATGGGAATCAACCGGAAAGACCGCCTTGTGTCTCTGGTCGCCATGAGCACCCGCCAGGCAAGCATCGAGCGGTATGCAGCGCTTCACTTCGGCGAGAACAGCCCCGCGGCGAGAGTGAAATTCGCTGTGGGCGACTCGACAAGCACGTTGATCCGAACCGCAAACGGCGCCCTCATAGACCTCCGCTACGACACCTCCTCCGCCCGGCCCTATCCCACGACGACGTATTACGCCCTCCAGGGTTTGAAAGCTTCGTACGACTCGAGGGGCGAGCAAATCTGGATGGAAGGTGTCAGCCCCACCCTCGCGTGGGAGCCGCTCACCAAACATGCGGAGAAATACGAGCATCCGAAGTGGCGAAGCTGGCAGAAAGACGCGGAAAAGACCGGACACGGCGGAACAGATTTCTTCGTGGTTCGGGAGTTCATTGAAGCAGTTCGCGCCGGCGGGGTTTCTCCGGTTGGCGTTTACGACGCGGTTACGTGGAGTTCGATCATGCCGCTGTCCGCCGAGTCAATTCGCAGCGGTGGGAAGCCGGTCGAAATCCCCGATTTCACCCGCGGAAAGTGGCGAAAAGCGACCTCTTGATAGGCTTCTGCTCCTCGATCCCACGTTCCCCTCCTGCACGCCAGTTATCGTTTTTTCTGCCTGACCCGGCGGTCAGGTGGACCCCGCAACCTCCGGGCTTTTTGGCGCAGAACGCTCCTCGGGTACGGTTCCTGTGCCCTGAGGAGGTTGCCGTTCCAGACCCGGCTCTAAGCGAAAATGCGCGGTTTGCTCTTGCCTGTGCGCGTGTCTGCATCGGTGATGGGACGCTGACAACCGTGCGGAAGGAAGATTCCTCACAAAGCGGATTTTTGCGCACCCGGCCCTGCGGTTTTTTCCGCACTTCGATTCCCCGGAGGCGAACCGTTGCTTCGGCATTCCCAAATCTATTCGTGTGACCCCTATCGCGCACCCGGTGTGTCAGGTTTTTTGCGGTCGGGGCGCTAAGCGCCGAGACTCGCTCTGTGGCATAGAAGTTGCATCCCGAACAGGACGCGCCGGAAGAGCACAAGCCCTCCTTCCAAATGGCACATTCTTCGTCGCGGGCGCACAAGGATGTTCACGTTGCGTGGGAATCGCGGACCGGCAAAATCTTTGGGCCAGAGCTCATGAGCTTAAACAGCATTGCGCTGCCTTCCCGCCGCGGGGTGTTTGACTCCCGCGGGCCGCGGGATTGGCCTGCGTTCGGGTCCGAAACTCGCGTCCCCCCCCTGGCACCGGAGGAAAAACGAGAAAATGAGTTATGACCTGCGGGACATCAACAACGTACGAATCATAGCGGTCGCCAAAAAGCTCGACATGAAGCTGGGGTTCCGCGGGGAGCAAATTCACGGCGAATGCCCATTTCGGTTTGCCAACGACGGTATCCACGAGCCACTTAGCCTGGTTTTTGACAAGACCTCCAACATGTTCCGGTGCACAGCCTGCGGCAACAGCGGGACAGCCTTCGACCTGGTTTGCCAGGTCGCTCACGTGGGTCCTTCGGAGGCAATCGAGTGGATAGGCAAAAACTTCTGTCTTCCTGGCGTGGCTGGCGGGGCGAGCCGGCTCCCGTCGGCGCCCGGTGAAGAGAAGCCCGAAGAGGCCACGAAGCCTAAACCTACTCCACCGACTTTGAGCGAGGTTTACGCCGATTTTTTGCGGCTTTTAGGGGAGCCTTCTCCGGATACCATCGCATACATGCAGAGTCGTGGCATTTCTATCGCTACAATGGAGAAGCACGGCGTCACCGACATAAAGGGCTACCACGGCACAGCCACTTTCTTGAAAGAGAAGTATCCGCCGGAGCTGTTGCGCCAGGCTGGGCTTTTCGACGCAACAGGCAAGTTGTGGTTTGAGGAATATCCCTTGATCCTGCCTTACTTCCGCGATGGGAAGGTTGCCTTCCTTCAAGCGCATTGCATGGACTCCAACAGAAAACCCCGTTACCTCCGCCCCAAAGAAGCAGTTCCATTCCTTCACAACGTTGACGTGCTGCGTGTCTTAGGCGATGGAGATTCCGTTTTTCTCGTCGAGGGAATCATAGATTGCCTGACCCTCGAGGAACGCGGCTATCGCGCCGTCGGCGCTCCCAGCATGAGCGCGTTCAAGCCGGAATGGGTCAAGGACTTCCGCCGCCTGGAGACCTACCTCGTTCACTGTGGCGAGGAAGCCGCCGAGCGAGCCGCTCACGCCATTGCCGTCGTTTTCGCGAAATCCGACCTTTCGGTCCGTTCGATCAGGCTGCCGCGGGGCCACGACGTCAACAGCTTTTTCGGCGAGGGAGGAATACAGCCCGAATTTGAGCACCTCGTTCAGACTGTTCCGAGGATCAAGACCGCCAGGCCGGTTCTCGTCGCCGAAAGCCGTGCTGCCATGGCCGAGTTCCTCGACGATTTGCGTCAGCACGAAAAGCGGACAAAAGCCTCCGGGCGCTCGTTCCTTGGGCTGGATACGGGATTTCCGGTTCTATCCCAGATTTGCGGGGGGCTGGATTCTCTCGGCTCCGGGCAGCTATGCGTTGTGACAGGGCCGCCGGGCGTTGGCAAGACCACGTTCTGCCTCCAGACTGCCTGGCAGGTGCTCGAAAACAACGAGGTGGCAGTCCTCCTTGCGTCCTACAACGAGGGGAGGTTTGTGCTCAGACTCAAAACTCTCTGCCAGCTCAGCAAAATGGCTGCAAGCTCCGTCCTTCGCGGTCAGATTCAGGCTGACAGACTCGCCTCTGCCGTCGAGGAGATGTCGAAATGGGGAAAAGGATTCTTCCTTGTCGAAGGGAATAAGAGCACCACCGTGGAGATCCTGCGAGACTACTGCGAGAGGGTTAAGTCCATCACGGGGGAGACTCGAGTCCTTCTCGTCGTTGACCATCTGGAGGCAATCCCCTTCCCTGACCCGAACACCCGCGGAAGCGCGAAAATCGAAGCATGTGCTGCGGAACTGAATTTCCTGTCGAGAGAGCTGGCGATTCCGGTTATGGTCGTCTCGTCCACCGCTGCGCGTTCGGCATGCAGTGCTTCGCAGGGCCATAACGGCCCGGGCGATGTCCAGTACTGGGAGGACCTCCTCCTCGTCCTCGAGCACGACGTGGAGGCCGGCAAACAGAGATTCCTTGAAAATGAGGGCCTCGCGGTGAAAGTCCGCGTCGCCAAAAACCGCTCCGGGCATGTCGGCGCGGTGATGTTCGATTTCTTCCCCGACTGCCATTACTTCAAAGAAAGAGGAAGGGCTGTCTCCACCACAGAGATGCCCAGCGAGCCCCAGCCTCACGAGACAAAGCAAACTCCCGAAGTCCATCCTCTCGAGGCGCGCTCTCCGGCGTCGAAGTCCGCTCGGGCATAGAAATGCCTTCGCCAATGTCGTCGGTTCTCAGCGAGACGCAGTGCCGCAGCGTCTTGGTTCTTCTTAGCGACCCTGTCGTCAACCCAACCGCCTCAGCACAGCAGCTCGTGTCATCCTCGTGAGCAAGTTGAGGATACCTGCCGCGTCGGGACGTGGGAAGCCGGGAAGGGCGAACATGAAGCGACAAGGGGAGCGACGGGACATGGAACACGGACGGTACTGGCTGGCAGCCCGGAAGGTAATCCCGAGTCATGGGTGGGGTCCTTTTGAAAGGCCTCAACAGGTGCGCGGCAACGTGGCACGGGCGTCTCGCCCGTGGAAGATCATGGGCAGGATGCCCATGCCACTGCAAAACTCGTAGCTCTGTCCTGTGCGCACGACACCCGCACCTCCGCCCGAGACCGAGGCCTTACGCCTGGAAACTGGCGGTGCTTGTGGGCGGGATGGACCTGAAAAACGGGGAGCCTGGCTGTCGCTCGCAGCCACGGGCCACCGGCAGCTCGCCGGCAGCGGGGTCTCGCGGCGGATCGTACCCGCTGGCGAAGCGTGTGCAAGCCCATGCTCCGTAGACTGAACACTCGAGAAACGGCAGAAAATCCGAATTGCCTACGGTCTGGTGCGTCCTGCCTCCAGCCTCCTATCGTTCACTCCCCGAAAAGGCTCACCGGACGGCCGCGTCGTCCATGTGGATATGAAGCCGCGTGGTTACCCTAACGAAATGGCGCTCACCGGCGCGCCGGGCTGCGGCCGGTGGAGCGCCCGGTGAGGGGTTTTCTGTCAAACTGGGAAGCATAGAAGTCAAGCACCCGACGAATCATCTTCTGATACTGCGTGTGGTTTTCTCTTGCCGTGCGCTTGAAGAATTCCACACTGGACCGACTCAAAGAGATGGTCACTTTAACCCTCTCTTCCTTCAACGCCAACTCTCCTGGCGACGGAAGAAAATCTTTAACAACCCTGAGCTCACCCATTGGTTCGTCTGTGTATCTTATTCTGCTCGTCATAAATCTTTTTGCCCCTCCTCCAGTATCCTGCTCCGAAGATGCGGATTACGTCTTTCCGATAAGTAAGTCGGACCGTTAGGATTCCACCCCCCACGCGCCCGATGCAGTACGAGCGGCGTTCGCCACCACTGTCGCCAACGTCTTCGAGAATGACATGGTTGGGATCGAGGAAGGCGCGCTGTGCCACGCTAAATGAAACGTGGTGTTTGGCTTGGTTTTCCCTGTCCTTATCATCGTCCCACTGAAAGCTTGTCTTCCCCATGGACGAAGTGTACCAGATTATGGAATAATAGCAATACTATTGTATGGCTTATTCAGGCGTCGTTTCAAGCCCTTAACTATGGTTTACGTGGTTTCTTCGCGGGACCTTCAGGGAGCACGCCCGGCCTTCTTCGGGCGGCGTTGACCTGTGCGATGGACAGCGGGAGGTGGCCCACGAGAAGAGCGCTCCGCCTCGGTTACCTCTGGCGAAGCTTTTTGATCATCAGGGGGATTATCTGGAAAATGTCGCCGACGATCCCGTAGGTTGCCACCTGAAAAATCGGGGCGTAGGGGTCTTTGTTGATTGCGACAATTATATCTGACGACTGCATCCCCACTAAGTGCTGAATCGCGCCCGAAATCCCGCACGCGATGTACAACCTCGGCTGGACGGTCTTCCCCGTCTGGCCGACCTGGTGAGAGTATGGCATCCAGCCGGCGTCCACTGCTGCTCTCGATGCACCGACCGCCCCGCCCAGTGCAAGGGCGAGCTCCTCCAGCATGGCAAAGTTTTCGGGCGCCTGCATTCCTCGCCCGCCAGAGACTATCACGTCGGCCTCGGCGATGTTCACGGTCTTCTCCTGTTCCTCGACGAAGCCGACCGCCTTCGCCCGGGCATATCTGTCGCTTTCCTTCACTTCCACAGGGATGACCCTTCCCTTTCTCGCCGTATCACGAGGAAGCGGCTTCATCACCTTGTGCCGGACAGTTGCCATCTGCGGGCGATGTCGCGGAGTCAGAATCGTCGCCATGATGTTCCCGCCGAAAGCCGGGCGAGTCTGTAGAAGATGCCCTTCCTCGTTAACAGATAGACCTGTGCAATCCGCCGTCAGCCCGGTCCTTACCATCACCGCGACCCGCGGAATCAACGACCTTCCTATCGCGGTCGCGCCGGTCAGAACGATCTCCGGCTTCCATTTGTTGATTAGGCGGGAGAGAATCCGCGAATAAGGCTCGTCCTGGTAATCCTTGAATTCGGGGGAATCAACGACGTAAACGTTGTCAGCTCCCCGGGCGATTAACTCGCTCACCCCGTCGGCCATTCCGTGCCCGATGAGGACAGCGGACAGCTCCGTTTCCCTCTGCCGCGCAAGCTCCTTCCCGGCGCCAAGAAGCTCATACGTCACGCTCTGGACTTTCCCCTTTTTCTGCTCCGCGACGACCCACACGCCGCTATATTGCGAAAAGTCTATCTCCCTTTTCCTCTCAACGGCAATCTCGATGGCGCCGAACTTGCAGACCGGCACGCACGCCCCGCAGAGGTTACACCCTTCCCCGATGATGACGAGCTTACCCTCGACGGAAATCTCTCCGAAAGGGCATGCTCGCACGCACAACCGGCATCCATTACACTTTTCCTCAATGACGCGTATGCTCATTTCGGGCAACCTTCTGCATTCCTACGCGCGGCACAGTCTCGCCGTTCGGTGCTCAGACCAGCTTTCTCTTGCGGAGCTCTCTTAGCAGTTGGTCAACGGCCTCTTCCGCATCCCCCCGGAACATTTTTCCCGACGATTTCCTCTCGGGAGTGAAGATTCGCATAACGTACGTGGGCGAGCCCTTCAGCCCGATGTGCTCGGGGTCCAGCCCGACCTCCTCCGGTCCCCAAACGGGAATCTTTGCCGTCTTTGCTCTCATTTTCCCCCGAAGGGAGGGGAGTCTCGGCTCGTTGATCTCTTTGACAACGGTCAGCAGAACCGGCAGGGGCGACTCGACAATCTGATACCCTTCCTCCATCATCCGCTCAGCGCGAATCGTCCTATCGGTAATCTCCTCAATCTTTTTGACGAACGTTATCTGGGGAATTCGCAGATGAACCGCAATCCCCGGACCGACCTGCGCGGTGTCGCCATCAATAGCCTGCTTTCCGCAAATGACGAGGTCGTAATCGCCAATTTCGTCTATCGCGCGGGCGAGGGTCAGGGACGTCGCCCAGGTGTCCGACCCGGCGAACGCTCGATTGCTAATCAGCACCGCCTCGTCAACGCCGAGGGACAGCGCTTCCCTCAGGGCACTCTCCGCTTGAGGGGGCCCCATAGTTATCGCGGTGACCTTTCCCCCGCACCGTTCCTTCAGCCGAATAGCCTCCTCGATGGCATACATATCGAACGGGTTGACGATGCACTCCACTCCTTCGCGGATGAGGGTGTTCGTCTCCGGGTTTATCCTGACGTTCGTCGTGTCGGGAACTTGTTTAATGCAAACGATGATGTGCATAAGGTTTCTTTGCGAGAAGCCTGCGAGTCTCGCTGCTCGGTCAACCCGCCGCAACACGCACCTTTTCTCCGCTTAAAGGAAGCCCCGCGCTCCTTTTGCCACGGCCGCTCTTCCCGCCGCCCGGCGATGTCTCGCGTCGCCCGAGATGCCAAGCCTCAACGGGCTCCTGGTCGGTGAAAAACGGGCTGGCGGCAAAGGCGGTGGGCGAAGCCGGGCGCGGGTTAGGGCCTTGTCACTTTTTCTTGCGGGCATACTCCTTTATGAGGTTCGACGCGATGATTCCCCGCTGGATTTCGTTGGTTCCCTCGTAAATCTGTGTGATTTTGGCGTCGCGCATCATTTTCTCGACGGGATAATCCTTCATGTACCCGTATCCACCGAAGACCTGGACGGCGTTTACCGTGACCTTCATCGCCACGTCTGACGCGAACACCTTGCACATAGCGGATTCCTTGGCGATGTTTTTCTCTCCGGCGTCAACCATTCGGGCGGTCTGGTAAACGAGTGCCCTTGCGGCCTCGATCTCGGTGGCCATGTCGGCGAGCATGAACTGCAAGCCCTGGAAGGAGGAAATCGGCTTGCCGAACTGCACTCTTTCGCGCGCATAGGCCATCGCCTCATCGAGAGCCCCCTGGGCGATTCCCAGAGCCTGAGCCGCCACCCCCGGCCGGGACTGGTCGAAGGTTTTCATGGCAACCATGAACCCAAGCCCCTCCGCTCCCAAGACGCTTTCCTTCGGCACGCGGCAATCTCGCAGGACGACTTCTCTCGTTGCCGACGCGCGGATTCCTAACTTATTTTCCTTTTTCCCGAAATCCAGCCCCGGCATTCCCTTGTCGAGGAGGAAGGCAGTTGCCCCACGGCTTCCTTTCGACCTGTCGGTCATGGCGACGACCGTGTAGATTTCCGCTTCACCTGCGTTGGTTATCCACTGCTTCGTCCCGTTGAGAACGTAGGAATCGCCGTCTTTGGCCGCAGTGGTCTGAATTGCCGCGGCGTCGCTACCGGCATTCGGCTCGGTCAGGGCGAAGGCCGCCAGCTTCCTTCCCGCCGCTATTTCCGGGAGATATTTTCGTTTCTGCTGGTCGTTTCCGAAAAGGATAAGCGGGAAGGCGCCGAGGGCGCTGGCCGCCAGCGCCAGTGCAATTCCGCCGCACGCCTTGCTCAGTTCCTCCACGGCAATGCAAAGCTCCAGAACACCGCCCCCCAGCCCGCCGTACTCCTCCGGGATAAATATGCCGAACAGGTCCGCGTCCGCCATGACCCTGACGATGTCCCAGGGAAAGGTCTGTTCCTCGTCGTATTTCGCTGCGACGGGGCGGATTTTTTCCTCTGCAATTTTGCGGCAGAGGTCGCGGATCATCAGTTGTTGCTCGGTCAAAAAATAGTCCATTCCCATACCCGCATCAGATGCGTCGCGCGACGAGCGTCGCGTTGTGCCCGCCGAAACCGAAGGAGTTGGAGAGAATAACGTTGATCTTTCTCTCCCTTGCAACATTCGGGACGTAATCCAGGTCGCAATCCGGGTCGGGGACCTCGTAGTTGATCGTCGGATGGACAACGTTGTTCCGGAGACAGAGAATTGCCGCAATCAGCTCCACCGCCCCCGAGGCGCCCATGAGATGGCCAATCATGGATTTCGTTGCGCTGATTGGTATTTTGTATGCGTGGTCTCCGAAGACTCTCTTGATAGCCACGGTCTCGACCTTGTCGTTGAGAGGCGTGGAGGTGCCATGGGCGTTGATGTAATCCACCTCTTCTGGATTGATTCCCGCGTCCTCCAGGGTGAGCTGCATGCATAAAGCAGCTCCTTCTCCCTCGGGATCAGGAGCGGTGATGTGGTAAGCGTCCGCGGACATGCCGTAGCCCGCAAGCTCGCAGTAGATTCTGGCGCCTCGCTTCTTAGCGTGCTCTTCAGATTCCAGGACGACCACCCCGGCCCCCTCGCCCATGACAAAGCCGTCTCTCTCCTTGTCGAAGGGGCGGCTCGCCTTCTCCGGCTCATGATTGCGAGTGGATAGCGCCTTCATTGCGCAGAACCCACCATAGCCTATGCGGGTCAGCGGGGCCTCGCTTCCGCCGGCTATCATGACGTCGGCAATCCCCTCGCGAATGATGTTCATGGCTTCGCCGATGGCGTGGTTGGCTGTTGCGCACGCCGTAGCCACACTCAGGTTTGGCCCCCGGACCTTCAGAATCATCGAGACGTACCCGGAGGCAATGTTGATGATGAGCATCGGTATCAGGAAAGGAGACAGATACCTCGGCCCCTTTTCCAAAAGCAACTGATGCTGGTCCGCAATCGTCTTGATTCCGCCGATGCCCGAGCCGATGAGGACTCCGATTCGATTCGGGTCCTCCTGCGACAGGACAATCCCCGAGTCCCGGAAAGCCACCAGCGCGCAGCTCGTTCCCAACTGGGCGAACCTGTCCATTCGCCTGGCATCCTTCGGGGAAAGCTCTTTGAGCGGGTCAAAATCCCTGATCTCCGCGTCCATTTGGGAGGTGAAATCGGAGCAGTCGAAGACCGTCACCCTCCCGATGGTATTCCTGCCATTGAGGAGGGAGTCCCAGAAGGTCTCCAGGGTCAACCCATTCGGGGCGAGAACGCTCATCCCGGTAACAACAACCCGCTGTTCATTTGTGCGGTTCTTAGCCAACGCCTTCCTCCGATTGAGTCAGCGACTCATGTGCACATTCTCTCGCGTGGGGTTTATTGCCTCTTCGGCCCCTGAGGGTCTCAGCAAGGGGCCCCCGGCGTTCGTCACGCCTGGCCTTCCTTCTGCTTGCTCTTTTCCTCGATGTACCGGATGGCTTCTCCCACGGTGCGAATGTCCTTGGAATCCTCGTCCGGTATCTCGATCCCGAACTCTTTCTCCAACTCCATAACAAACGTAACGGTATCCAGAGAGTCCGCCCCCAGGTCATCCACAAAGGAAGCCTCGTCCGTAACCTCCTCCGGATTGACTGCAAGTTGCTTGACGATTATGTCCTTGACTTTTTCTGCTATGTCCATGCTTCCCTCCTGTGCAATCGGTTAACTTGTTCGATGCCGTCCTGGTGTGGCCGCTTTTCTATCTCACATTACCATTCCTCCATCAACTACAAGCACCTGCCCGGTTATGTAATCGGATAGCTCGCACGCCAGAAAAAGCACGCTCCTGGCTACATCTTCCGGCTCGCCAAATCGGGAAAACGGAATGCGTCCGAGGAGAGCCGACCGCTGCTGTTCTGTCAAACCCTCCGTCATCTTCGTCTTGATAAAGCCCGGCGCCACGGCGTTGACGTTTATCCCCCGCGGCGCAAGCTCCTTAGCCATGGCCTTGGTGAATCCGATCACCCCCGCCTTGGATGCCGCGTAATTCGCCTGCCCGGCATTCCCAATGATCCCCACGACCGACGAAATGGAGATGATTTTTCCGGACCTTCTCCGCAGCATCCCCGGAACAAAAGCCTTCGTGAAATTGAAGACGCCTTTCAGGTTGACGTTGAGCACTTCGTTCCATTCGCTGTCGCTCATCCGGATAATGAGGTTATCTCTCGCAATGCCCGCATTGTTGACGAGAATATCCACGGCGCCGAATTCCGCAAGGATTTTCTCGGCGACTTCGGAAGCGCTATTCCAATCTGCCACATTCGCCTCGTACGCGGCGGCCGTCGCGCCCTCCGAGCGAATCTCTTCGGCGGTCTTCTCGGCGTTTTCGTAATCTATGTCACACAGGGCCACCCGCGCGCCTTCCACGGCGAGTATCCGCGCGACTGCTCGCCCAATTCCCGCGGCCGCTCCGGTCACAACTGCGGCTTTTCCGTCGAGAAGCTTCGCTTTCACAGGCTCTCTTTTCTTTCCTCGAGAATCCTCACAGCCGCCTCCAGACTCGCTATGTCCTCCACGCCCATCCTGGTCGCCTCGGGGCAGATTCTCTTCACCAGTCCCTGGAGAACCTTTCCGCATCCGACTTCCACGAAGATGTTGACGCCCCGCCGCCAGAGAAGATCCATGGACTTCTGCCACAGCACCGAGCCGGTGACCTGTCGGCGGAGATTTTCCGCGATTGCGCCGGGTGCCATCTCCTCCTCGCCCGTGAAGTTGGCCATCACGGGGACTGCGGCCCGCGACACGCTGAGTTTTTTCAGCTCTTCCGACAGGCGTCTTTCAGCGCTCTCCATCAACCGCGAGTGAAACGCCCCGCTCACCTTCAGCTCCGTGACGGCCTTCGCGCCGCGTTCCTTCGCCAGTCTGGAGGCTGCGCCGACTGCCTCCCTTTCTCCGGAAATGACTACCTGCCCAGGCGAACTCGCATTGGCGACATTGACGACTCCAAAACCCTTCGCTGATTCGCAGACTGCCGCAACCTCTTCCAACGTCAGGCCAATCACCGAGGCCATCGTCCCGGGGTGCGCAAGGCAGGCCTCCTCCATGTACTCCCCTCTTTTGCGGACAATCCTCAACCCGTCCTCGAAAGAGAGCGCGCCCGCCGCCACAAGAGCCGTGTACTCGCCCAGACTCAGCCCGGCGAAAGCCCGGGGCTTCAGCCAGGGGACGCGTGCCTTCAGCGCTTCCCAGGCCGCGTAACTCGTCACGAAGATCGCAGGCTGGCTGTTCGCCGTCCTTGTGAGCGTTTCCTCCGGGCCGCCGAACACTAGCCCCGCGATGTCATACCCGAGAATACGATTAGCTCTATCGAAAATCTCCCGGGCCTCGGGGCATTTCTCGTAAAGCTCTTTGCCCATGCCGACGTATTGTGCCCCTTGCCCGGGGAAAAGAACGGCCACTCCGCCTTTTGTGTTTACCATTCGAGCAAAACGGACCCCCAGGTAAACCCGCCTCCAAATGCCACCAGCAAAACCTTGTCGCCTGGCTTGAACTCATTGCTCCGAAACGCCTCATCCATTCCAACTGCAGTGGTGGCCGCAGACATGTTTCCGTACTTCTCGATGTTCATGTAAACCTTTTCAGCGGGAATTCCTAAGTGTCTGCCGACCTCCGTAATGATTCTCTTGTTTGCCTGGTGGGGGATGACCATTCGGACGTCTGACGGCGAGAGGTTGTGCCGCTCGATCAGCTTCTTCGCAGCCTCCACCATCGAGTTGACGGCGTATTTGAACACCTCCCTTCCCGACATCTTCACGTAATGCAGTTTCTGGTCAACTGTCTCGTGGGTCGTCGGGTGGAGACATCCTCCCCCGGGCATGGATAGCAGCTCATATATGGACCCGTCGGCGGCGAGGTATTCGTCCACAATCCTCGGCCCACGCCTCTCGGAGCTGACAACTGCCGCTCCAGCGCCATCACCAAAAAGAACGCAAGTGTTCCTGTCCGTCCAGTCCGTAACGGACGATAGCTTCTCGGCGGCAATTGCGAGAATGTAGTCGTAGGAGCCCGAGACGACAAGGCTTCGCGCTACAGATAGAGCGCACACGAAGCCCGTGCATGCCGCAGAAATGTCGAAAGCCGCCGCCTGCGGGGCGCCGATCATTTTCTGCACAAGGCAAGCCGTGGCGGGCATCGGCATGTCGCCGGTGAAGGTGGCGAGAATTATGAGCTGGATTTTCTCGGGACCCAGACCCGCGTCAGCCAACGCCTGTCCGGCAGCGCGAGTCGCCATAAGAGAAGTTGTCTCTTCAGGTGAGGCGATGCGTCTTTCCTTGATTCCTGTGCGAGTGCTGATCCATTCGTCGGAGGTATCAACCATCTTCTCCAGGTCGGAATTCCGCAGGACCTTCGGGGGAAGGTACGAACCTGTTCCGATGATGGACGCGCTCCTCTGCAGCGTTGCCAACTAACGTCCTCCAAGAGCCTTGCCCGGTCGTCGCCGGGCGCGGGCTGTGCGTTTCAGAGCGGACAGCCGGTCAGCAACACGCTGTCGGATGCCGGGGCGCTCCAACTCGTGCTGGGTTCGCGGCGGAGAATACTCCGCGTCATGAATGGCACGAACCAGATGTTCGTTGACGTTTTGTCGGTGAAACTTCGCCGCGACGGCGATGGCGTTGGCGACGGCTCTCGGCGAGGACCTGCCATGCCCAACGACACAGATACCGCTCACCCCGATGAGGGGCACGCCGCCGTACTCGACGTAATCAACTTTCCTTCTCAACTTCCGGAACGCTGGTTTCACCAAGAAAGCCCCCAACCTCCGAAGGGGGCTCTTCATAATCTCGTCCCGGAACGTCCTGTCGAGAGCATACGCGAGGCTTTCGCTCACCTTGATAATCACGTTGCCGACGAATCCGTCGCACACAATGACGTCAACAGTGCCGTCGAAGACGTTTCTTCCCTCGATGTTCCCGATGAAGTTGAGGTTCTTCGTTTCCAGCAGTCTGAATACCTCCCTCGTGAGGTCATTTCCTTTCGTTGATTCCTCGCCGATGTTCATCAGCCCCACTCGCGGATTTTCTATGCCGAGGATTTGGCTGGCGAAGACCATTCCCATGACGGCGAATTGAACTAAGTGCCTCGGTCGGCACTCTGCGTTGGCTCCGGCGTCGAGGAGAACGCCCTTTCCTAAGAGGTTTGGGAGGGTCGTCGCCAAAGCCGGCCGCTCGATTCCCGGAAGAGGCTTGAGTTTCAGGCAAGCTGCTGCGGTGATCGCTCCGGTGCTCCCCGCCGAGAAAAAGGCATCAACCTCCCGGTCTCGGAGGAGGTCCATGGCTTTTGATATGGACGAGTCCGGCTTCTTGAGAACCGAAGCAGTCGGCGGGTCACCCATCTCCACGACTTCGCTGGCGTGGACGGTTCTTATCGCCAGGCCGCTGACGTCCCAGTTGGCCATCTCAGCGTCAATCGCGTCCTTCCGGCCAACGAGAATAATCTCGACGTCGTCGCGGTTGTGGCGTGCCGCCTGGACCGCGCCTTCAACGACATTTCGGGGGGCGTGGTCGCCTCCCATGGCATCAACGGCTATTCTTGTCAAATCACTCCGCTCCTTCGGGGCTGAGGATTGGCTCGTCTCCGTAATAGCCGCAACTCGGGCAGACCCTGTGCGGCAGATGAGACGCTCCGCAATGCGAGCAGGTGACAAGGCCAATTGCTGCAAGCCCTTGGTGGGACCTTCTTTTTCGTGTTCGGGACTTCGAATGCTTTCTTTTAGGTAATGGCATCTAACATCTCCATCTGACTCGTCAAGGCTTCAGCCTGTCAAGGCAAGAAAATGGGCTTAACCCCGACGACCTGTGGCAACCGCATACCGAGAGATTGAGGTCCTGTCCGCAAACGGGGCACAGCCCTTTGCAGTCCGGAGAGCACAACCTCTTCATCGGGAGAGCGATAATAATATCCTCCCGGATACTCCCTGTCAAGTCAACCGTTTCGTCCGGCTTCACGTCTCTGGCATAGGTGTAATCCGCCACGTGTACCGGGTGATTAAACCTCTTCAGACACCGGCTGCATTCAACCACGACCGTGCTCGTCAACCGCCCCCGAATCACCAGGGTTCGCCCTATAAGGTTGACCGAAACCTTCACATGAATGGGTTCATTGTGGACGACGCCATCCATGCCCCCTTCCATGATTTCGGGTGGTTCGTCCTCTTCGATTGTCATCCCGGATTTGGGGATACTGGCCACCTCGATTTTCACGTTCCGAACTTCTCCTTCATCTTCCTGCAAACCCCGGGCGGGACAAAGTGCGACAGGTCTCCGCCAAGCCTGGCAATCTCCTTGATCGTGCTCGAGCTGAAGTACGAATAAGCTTCGTTGGGCATCAGAAACACCGTTTCGATCCTGTCGCACAGCTTTCTGTTCGTCAGAGCCATTTGAAACTCGTACTCGAAATCGCTTAAAGCCCTCAGTCCTCTGATTATCGCTTCGGCGCCGGCGTTGAGTGCGTATTCCACAAGAAGTCCGTCGAACGAAGTAACCTCCACCCTTGCCAGGCCGGCCGTGGCGTCTTTGACCATGGATAGTCTTTCCTCTGCTGTGAAGGTCGTCTCCTTCGCCGGGTTCTTGGCGACGGCCACCACAAGCCTTTTGACGATTTTCCTGGCACGGTGGATTACGTCAATGTGTCCGTACGTTATCGGGTCAAAACTCCCCGGATATATCGCCACTTCCACTTCTATCTCAGCTCCTTTCCAGGCGCAGGCTCTTTTCGGGTGTCGGGTGAGAGAGAAAAGCCGAGCTTAAAATCAGCCACGCGGATTTGAGACTACTCGGTCTTCACCGGGCAGAAGGTCGAAACGACCGTGTCGCCGTACTTCTTCTTCGACAGAAGCCTCAGCCCGCAGACCGTTTCCGAACCGACGCCAATTCCCGAATGCTCCAGGACAATCAGCGAATGCGGCGCGAGAATATCACTGTCCACGACGGCCATCAAGGTCTTTTCGGCAAGAGGTGGTCCGGCCGTGCCTCGTTCCTTCTCGTACGGCGGGTCGGCTATAATGATGTCGAATTTACGCCTCTGCCGGGCGATGTCTCGAAGGACTCTGAGAGCATCCCCTCTGATGACTAACCCTTTCTCAAAAAGGCGGGTTCGCTCGAGATTCTCTTCGATGATCTTTGCACACGTCGGCGAGAGTTCGACGAAGAAGGCTTCCTTCGCCCCCCGGCTGAGTGCCTCAATCCCCATCGCGCCCGTCCCCGCGTACAAGTCGAGAACAGAGCTTCCAGGGATTCTGCTCCCCAGCGCTGAAAAGACAGCCTGCCGGACCATGGCGGAAGTGGGTCTTACCCCCGTCCCCCGGGGCGATTTCAGGAGAATCCCTCTGGCGGTCCCCGAGCAGACTCTCAGCATCGTAGCTACCGTGCCTTTGGGTGGAAATCTATGTCTTCGACCGCGGCGACGACACTCGACACAACGTTTCCCATGTGCCGGACGACGCGCTTGAAGTACCTCGAGAGCAGAGCGGTCGAGACTGCCTCGGTCGTCGGCAATGTGTCGCTTATCACTTGCTTGATGAGCATGTCGCATTTCTTGGCTATGACCTGCTCTTCGCCAATGACTTCCATCGCAAGAGGCTCGTCCGATTCGGCGAAGGCCTTTCGCCCCTTGTCGAACAGCCTCGTGATTTCCTCGCCAATTTCCTGGAGCGGCCCGGCGTACCTCGCCTGAGAATCAGGGATGGTGTAGAGGTTGGCGACCTCGAAGATGTTCTTGCAATAATCGCCGATTCGCTCCACATCCTTGACCACGCTCATCATCACCAGGCAAGTCGGGGCATCCGCAAGGCTCAGAGTAAGGTGGCTGACCAACCTCCGGCGTATCTCTCGCTCTTTCTGGTTAACCTGCTTGTCCATCGCATAGATTTCATCCCGTATCTTCTCCGGAGGGACTTTCTTGAGAAGGACGTCCGCCACCATGCGGTACATGTTTTCGGTATCGCTCAACATTGAGGAAGAGATGTCTTTCACTTCCTTCAAAGAACTGGCCGCTCGCAATGCATTGAGTAATGTGCGAATCACGTTGCTTCGCCTCCTTTCATCTTCCATCTCGGAAACGAGCCGGCAGGCGCCGGCCCGGTTCCCTGCCCCCCCGCCAAATTATTCTGCATCCCTATCTCAGCAGTTCCGACAGCAGAATCACTGCCCCGGGAATGCCGAAGAAAAGCACCCCGATATAAATGAACGCCAGACTCTTTTTTTGCGCCGCCATGTCCCCGAACTTCTTCGCAAGGGTAATCGGGATGAACCGGAACGGGTAAATCAGAATGATACCGAAAGCGTTAAAAAATAAGTGTGCGAACGCAATAGTCAGCCCCAGTGGAATCGTCGTCCCGGGTACGTTCTGCCCCGGCCGGACTAAGGCTGCAAGCATCGCGGAAAAAGTTGTCCCGACGTTAGCCCCCAGAGTGTAGGGAAATATCTGTTCCACCGTCAGGACACCCGCGCCAGCCAAAGGCACCACAAGCGACGTCGCCACGGAGCTGCTCCGAACGATGATTGTCACAACAACGCCGAACAGCATAGCCGCGGCGGTGTTGCGGAAAAGGTATCTGTCGAAAAACGCTTCCAGTCCTTTCATGACTGTCTTTCTCATCAGCTTGGCGATGTAGATAAGGGACGCAAACAGAAACGTGATTGCCAGGACCAGAAGGATTATTCCTGCGGGCGTCCTCGGGAGTCCGAGTCCCTCCAGGAACAGGGTGCACACGGCCCGAGCCGGGGGCTTGACGATCAAATCCATCACATTCACCAATTCTGCGCCGCCCGCGTGTTGAAAGAAACCGGCCGCCCCGAGCGCCGCCTTCTGGAGAAAACCCGTCGCCAGCTCCAGAGGGAAAAATACAATCACTGCCATCACATTGAAAAAGTCGTGGACGATTGCCCCCGCCAGCGCCCTTCGAAATTCCTCCGAACGGGTAATCATGGAAAGCGAAACCAGGAGATTAGTTATCGTCGTCCCGATGTTAGCCCCCATGACCATGGCGATCGCTCCCTCCAGAGGGAGCATCCCTGATTGCCCCCAGACTACAATCATCGAGGTTACCACGCCCGAGCTCTGGAGGACGCCCGTCGCGAAAATCCCGACAAACAAGCAGACGGTTGGATTGCGGCCCATCCGCAGGAGAGTCTCCGTAAACCCGCGCCCGAACAGGTCAAGCGAGAGCCCCATCAGTTTGACGCTTACAAGGAAAAAGTAAAATAGCGCAATGAAAGCCGCCAGCCTTCCCAGCTTCTGGGAAAGCAGGCTCTTCTTGGGTTCTCCTCCTTCCAGCAATTGTCCGATGTTCAGTCCTCTTCGCTATCTCACGGGCGTGCCGACGACAGTCATCGCCATCGGAATCGAGTAGAACAGTATCAGAACACACAAAAACGCGACAAGCTTTTTCGCCCGACACTTTGGCTTCCCCGAGGCCGCGTTCGCCTCTGCTGAACTTCCGCAAGCGTGTCTCACTGTTAGGGTGCCGAGACCCGGTAGAATCGCCACCTCGGAAGACTTGCCGGGTCGCCAATGGAGAAGACTGTATCCGTGATCGGCATTCCCGCCTCTGGCGTCCACACCGTCAAGTCGTCTGAGCGTTCAACCGTGTACTGCCCGGTGCCGAACTGCGACCACAAGAGTCTCAGAACGCCGCCCTCGACGAAGATAGTAAGAGTGGGAGGCGCCGTGACCTCGCCGGTTATCTCAATATCGTCCACTGACCAGAGCTGTCCGTACCCCATGGAGAATTTCACGACGACGTCGGCCGAGCCGATGTAAGCCGACAAGTCCAATTCCTTTTCGCGCCAGTCCGTCCAGGTGCTCCCGTCATTATAAATCCGTGTCCAGGTCTGTCCTCCATTGCTCGAGACGTAAACCTGCCCCGTCCCGTTCTTGTGATGCCAGAAAGAGAGCTTCGGGTTGGAAACATGCGTGAGGTCTAACCGTCCTCTTAGCACAAGTTCTGTGGCGAGGTCCGAGCGAGCGGACATGCTGGGTCGTGTCCAGCAGTGGGCGCTATCGTGCCCGTCGGTCGCTATTCTCTCCCAGGAGGAGGCTATCCAGTCGGCGTCGCTGGATTCCGTCTCAGCGTCATCGAAGAAGGGCAACGGCGTCGTGGCATTGTTCTCGGAGACCTCCACGTCATCAACGTACCAGCCATCCTGCTGTCCGGCGCCGTCAGTCTTTATCCGGAACGCCAGATAAATCTGTTTGTTCGCAAAGGACCTGAGGTCAATCTCTTCCTTGAACCACTGATTGGCCGAGTTCCCCGTTGTGAAAAACAGGCAGGACCAGGTTACCCCGGCGTCCTTCGACACCTCCACGTACCCCCAGTCCTTCTTGTCCTCCAAAATGTACCGATGCCAGAAAGACAGCAGAGGACGATTGCTGCCGGTGAGGTCAATGACCGTCGTCAGAGACCTGTCTATGTTGTTCTGGTAGGACATCCCGGGACTGTCGGTCCAGCAATAAGTCCCGCTGTGGCTGGCCGTATCAGTCAGCCCCCAGGGCAAGTCGTTTCCCCAGGTGTCTCCGGACTCCATGTCGTCCGTGAATGGGAACGTGTGCACCGCGGCTCCGAGAAGCGTCTTAGCCCCCCGGATGTTGCTCCCCTGATTCCAAAGCTCCTCGGTGTCCACCACGTAAATGCGATAGTAATACCACGTGGCCACATATGTCAGGTCAGTGTCGGTGTAGGTGGTGGTAGCCTGGGTGGTGATCGTCGCAATTTCCGTGGCACTGCTCATGTTCTCATTGGGGCTGCGGTATATCCTGTAGCTGGCAAAATCAGTGTCGGTGTTTTGAGTCCAGGTGAGGGTCAGGCTGTGCTCCGCCACATCCGAGAGAGGCTGGATAAAGACGTTCTGCGGGGCATCGCTAATCAGCACATCGTCCACTGACCAGAGCTGTCCGTACCCCATGGAGAATCTCACGACGATGTTGGGCAATCCCATGTAAGCCGAAAGGTCCAACTGTGTTCTTCGCCAGTCGGTCCAGGTATTCCCGTCGTTGTAAATCCGCGTCCAGGTTTGGCCTCCATTGCTGGAGACGTAAACCTCCCCTGACCCGTTTTTGTGATGCCAGAAGGAGAGATGCGGGTTGATGGCGGTGGCGAGGTTGGTCGCGCCTCTCAACACAAGTCCCGTCGAGAAGTCCGAGCGAACGGTCGTGTTGGGCCTTGTCCAGCAGTGCGAGCTATTGTGCCCGTCGGTGGGTATCCTCTCCCAGGAGGAGGCTATCCAGTTGGCGTCGCTGGATGCCGTCTCAGCGTCATCGAAGAATGGGAATGCCGTCGTGGCACTGTTCTCCGACACCTCCACGTCATCAACGTACCAGCCATCCTGCTGTCCGGAGCCGTCGGTCTTTATCCGAAACGCCAGATAAATCTGCGTGTTCGCAAAGGGACTGAGGTCTATCTCTTCCTTGAACCATTGATTGGCCGAGTTCCCCGTTGCGAAAAACAGGCAGGACCAGGTTGCCCCGGCGTCTTTCGACACCTCCACGTATCCGTAGTCCTTCCTCTCATCTAAATTGTACCGATGCCAGAAGGACAATAGAGGCCGATTGCTGCCGGTGAGGTCAATCACCGTCGTCAGAGACCTGTCTATGTTGTTCTGGTAGGACGCCCCGGGACTGTCGGTCCAGCAGTAAGTCCCGCTGTGGCTGGCCGTATCAGTCAAACCCCAGGGCCAGTCGTTTCCCCAGGTGTCTCCGGACTCCATGTCGTCCGTGAATGGGAAGGTATGCACCGTGGCTCCGAGAAGCGTCTTGGCCCCCTGGACGTTGCTTCCCTGATTCCAAAGCTCCTCGGTGTCCACCACGTAAACGCGATAGTAATACCACGTGGCAACATATGTCAGGTCCGTGTCGGTGTAGGTGGTGGTAGCCTGGGTGGTGACCATCGCAATCTCCGTGGCGCTGCTCATGTTGGCATTCTGGCTCCGATAAATCCTGTAGCTGGCAAAGTCGGGGTCGGTATTCTGCGACCAGGTGAGGGTCAGGCTATGCTCCGCCACATCGGAGAGAGGCTGGAGAAAGACGTTCTGCGGGGCGTCGCTAATCAGCACATCGTCCACTGACCAGAGCTGTCCCGACCCCATGGAGAATCTCACGACGACGTTGGGGAGTCCCATGTAAGCCGACAGGTCCAACTGTGATCTTCGCCAGTCCGTCCAGTTATTCCCGTCGTTGTAAATCCGGGTCCAGGTTTGCCCCCCGTCGCTGGAGACGTAAACCTCCCCCGACCCGCTCTTGTGATGCCAGAAAGAGAGATGCGGATTGAAGGTGGCAGCGAGGGTGGTTGCCCCTCTCAGGACAAGTCCCGTGGAGAAGTCCGAGCGCGCGGTCATTGCAGTTCTTGTCCAGCAGTGGATGCTATTACGCCCCTCGGTGGCTACTCTCTCCCAGGAGGAAGCTATCCAGTTGGTGTCGCTGGATTCCGTCTCGGCGTCATCGAGGAAGGGGAAGGGCGAAGTGGCACTATTCTCCGAGACCTCCACGTCATCAACGTACCACCCTTCGCGCTGTCCGGCGCCGTCCGTCTTTATCCGGAATCGCAACTGGACCTGTTTGTTGGCAAATGGGCTGAGGTCTATCTCTTCCTTGAACCATTGGCTGGCGGAATCGCCCGTTGTGAAGAACAGGCAGGACCAGGTTGCCCCGCTGTCCTTCGACACCTCCACGTACCCGAAATCCTTCTTATCCTCTAAATTGTACCGATGCCAGAAGGACAGTAGGGGACGATTGCTGCCGACCAGATTCATCGGAACGGTCGCCTTCTTGTCAACGTTATTTCCATAGAGAGCCCCGGGATTGTCGGTCAGCGAATAGGTACCACCGTGAGCAGCCTCGTTAGTAACCGCCCACGGTGACTCCAGAACCCAGCTCGCGCCGCCCGTCTCGAAATCCTCACTGAAAAAGGCGGCAGCCGGGACACGTCCTATGGAAAAAGTAGCAGCTGCGAACATCAACAACGCAGCCCAAACATTTTTTCCTGGTCTCATCTCTCCTGTCCTTTCCGGTCAGTTGGTCTCTTTAACGCTTTCTCTGCCTCGTGAACTCTCCTCCGCTTCACGATGAAGTGCGGCGATAAGCCGAGTAGGGCGTCTCCACCTTGTAGTCAGCGCTGAGCTTTTGAATTTCCGAAAGGATTGCCTGCGAGCCACCTTCTTGAACCATCTTGCCGACTAAGTCGTATATCTTTCGGAAAGCCCACATCCGCGCCACGCTCTCGTCTCCGGTGTCCTGCCCGGAGAGGGGTTGTTGGAGAACGTATTCCTTCGTGCGCCCGTCTGCCTCTCCGAGCAGTTGCATGCTGAATTCAGGTTCTTCCCCGAAGCGTCCGAAAATCTCCAACTTGCCCTTGAGGTAAAGGTCGGGGAGGATTTTCGGATAGACTTCCGAGCTTTCCACGCTGCCAAAGTTGAACCGCGGGTTCAAAAGGATTGGCGAACTGAACTCCTGGTAGAACGCCAGCAGAGACTCGGGGATCTTCCTCTGATCCCTCTCGAAAGTCCTCGCCCCGCGATTTCTGTACGACAGCAGGTCGAGAAGAGGCGCGTTGATTTTCTCTCCGCCCGCGAACGTGAAGACGGACGCTCTCAAATTGTTGAGTCTGGTGACCTCGTTGATAATCTCGCTTTCTTGCCTTATTCCGACGGTCGGGCGCCCATCGCTCACCAGAAAGACAATTCTCGGTCGCCCCGGCGCGGGGTTCGGGGTTACAAGCTCCGTCAGAGACCTGTAAACGTTCGTTCCGCCCTCCGAAACAAGCTCCGAAAGAAACGCATCCGCTTTGGCTATCATCTCCGGCGTGGCGGTTGCCACGTCTTCCTGCGCGAGCTTGCGAGTGAAGTCCTTGAACTCCACGACGTTGAACCTGTCCCGTGGGGAGACGGCTTGCAGGGAGAGCTTCACACCCTGGCTGTAAGCATCAAGTTTTGCCTGCGTTATGCTTTTCGATGAGTCAACAACAAAAATGATGTCTTTGGGGACGACCCGGAAATCTTTTTTGTCCTTCCTCGGCTCCACAACGAGCTTAAAATATCCCTTTGTTTCGCCCGGCCGATGGTAAGTGAACAATTGCACGGTCAGAAGGTCATCCAATGGCGGGTATTTCTGAATCTTCTCGTAATTCTCGCGGACGATGTCAACGAGGTCGGTGGTTTCTATGTCCTGCTTGAGGACAGGGGGCGGTGGAGGGGCGATGACGCCCGGAATCCCCACGGTCTCATCCGCCATGGCAAGCTTTGCCATCCCCTTTTTCTCGCCGGGTGTCCCCGGGGCAGGCAGCTCGGCAGCCGGCCCCATTCCTATAGCTCTCGGGGAGGGTCCCGCGGACGGACCAGCCTCAGTGAAAAACACGAAGTCCGATTGTGCCGTCCCTCGCTTCACCTGGGCGCTTATTCTGGGACGGTAGGGAGGGATTTCCTTTTTCAGGAGGGCCTCATCCATGGCGAGGACTTCCTGGGCAACCGTGGCCTCCACGGCTGGCCCCGGCGCCGGCGCGACTTCTCCGGGCTTGGTGATTGGCTCCGGTTCTGTTTCGATGGCCTTCTCAATGGACCGGAGTATTGTCTCCTCCGTCGCGTCGGAGGAGATGAATTTCTCCGATTCCAGCAGCACAACCTTGTCCTCTGTCTCCCGCTTGGCTATGACCTCTTCCTTTGCCGGGCCGAGGCTTATAATGTCCTGCGGCCGCCATTGGGGCCTTTCTTTTGGAATCTCCGGCATCCGGCGTATGTCGAGTTCCTTTATCTGGAAAAACTCGTCTCCTGCCGCCGTGCTGAAAAGCCGCCACTTGAACGTCAGGTCAATCGCCCGGTCCACGACAAACAGGTGTACGAAAACCGAGATAAGCAGCGCAACCACCAGAAACGGATTTGGGCTTCTTGCACTCATCTTTCGCCTCCTCAACCTCCTCTACTGCCAGGTCGCATCAACCGAGGCTCTATCCATTTTTACTGCCGACGGCTCACTTTGCTCATCGAGCCACAACTCGGCGCCGCCTTCAATTACTACTTTGCTCCGGGGTCCGCGGGCGTTTCCCCCAACTTCTCACGAGCTTTCCTGGCAAACTCATCGTCCCGGTATTCCTTGATTAGTTCCTGAAGTTGCTTTTTCGCGTCTTGAGCCAACCCCTCCTGTTCCAGGCACTCGGCGACGCGGTACATGCACTCCGGCCTGTGTTCGGAATTGATATAGAGGATCACGACCTTTACGTATTCCGCCCGTGCCAGCTTATATCGCTCGATCCTTTCGCGGTCGGTTTTCAACCCTTTTGCCAGCTCAAAGTGCATGTTCCCGAGCCAGTAAGTAGCTTTCGCCTCAAGCTCGAGCACGCCCGATTTGGCCACCTCTCGCAGCAGTTTTTCCGCGGCTTCAGTCTGCCCCAACTTCAAGTCGGCTATCCCGCTGTAAAGCCTCGACAGCGAAACCCACTCTCCCTTCATGGCGATTGCTTTGGTAAAGTTATCAATCGCCTTCTGCCACTTCTCCTGCTTGAAGTAAGAATAGCCCAGCCCGTAGTATGCTCCTTCCAGTTGTGGCGTGGGAGTCGTCCCGAATTTCTTCAGGAACATGTCGTAAACCTCTATCGCCTGAGCGTACCTTTCCTTCTGAAGAAAGAAATCGCTTGCCCACAGGTGGCTCTTGGCCGGAATTTCGCTCTGGAGATTCTCTTTGAGCATCTGCACGATCAAATTCGCCGCCTTTTCGTATTCTTCTTTCTTGAAGTAGATTTCCGCCAGCCGATATTTCGCCTGCCCTGTAAAGCGCCCTCCGGGCTTTAGCGCGATGGAGCGCTCGAAGTAATCGGCGGCCAGGTCGTCCTTTCCCGCCTTCTCGTTTTCGGCGGCGAGCCAGTAATAGGCTTCGGCGCAATCCTCGTTTTTCGGGTAGGATTTCACGAGCTTCTCAAAAGCCGCCACCATTTCGGAGTTCTTGTTGAGCCTTGAGCAGGTGACGCCAAGCTGGTAGAGAGCCTCCCCCGCCAGGGCGTCATTCGGATATTTTTCAGCGAGGGCGCGGTGGTCTCGCGCTACTTCCTCGTACTGCAACTGCACGAACTCCGGTTTGGCGTTTTTCGTCCCAGCGAGTGCAAGTCCGCACTCCGCAGCCCTCGCCAGGGCCTTTGCGGCCAGTTCGCTCTCCGGGTAAGCGGTGGCGAAGTCCCGAAACGTTTTCCTTCCCTTCTCGTGTTGTTCGGTCTTGAGATAGCAGAGTCCGAGTTTGAAGCTCGCCTTCTCACGGAACGGGCATTTCGGGAACTGCTCCACCACGGTCAGATATTCGGTCAGCGCTTCCTCCGAGCGATTCTTTTCGTAGAGCGATTCCCCTACGAGAAAATGAACGCTGCCGATTTCGGCGAAGGACGAGTATTTCTTGACAAACTCCCTTCCGGCGGCGATTAGCTCATCGAACTTGTTTTGCAGGAAGAGGCACCAGCACGCCTTGTATTCCGCCCGCGCCACAAACGGACTTGTCTGAAACTCCCTTGCCACCCTTCGATAGGCTTGGAAGGCTTCTGCTGGTTTATTCACCTCGTAGTAAGAATTTGCCAGGATATAAGCAGCCTCCGCTCGCGATTCCTGTGGAATGAACTTCTCGCACAGCCCGTAAACGACAATGGCGTTTTCGTAATCCTTCGCCGTGTAAAGGCTCCACAC